>JBIOVX010000114.1:0-13505 GCA_044868005.1 Thermoanaerobaculia bacterium
GGAGAGAGGGGAACAAGACAAAACAAAAAAGCGTTTCTGTCTTTCTCCCTCCTCTCCCTCTGGGAGAGGAGGGCCGGGGTGGTGAGGGCTTCGGAGGGCACGCCCTCAGAATTCCGCAGCACCAGACCCTGTTACACTACCCACGCGCCGGAGAGCTCCAGGCGGTCGCTGCGGGATGGTCTTCGGATCATTCCGGAGAGGAAAGTCCGAGCTCCAACGGGTAGCATGCTCGCTAACGGCGAGGCGCGGCGACGCGACGGAAAGTGCAACAGAAAGCAAACCGCCGGTTCTCTCGGGAGCCGGTAAGGGTGAAAGGGTGCGGTAAGAGCGCACCGCTCCACCGGTGACGGTGGAGGCACGGCAAACCCCATGCGGAGCAAGACCAAATAGGGGAGCGGAACGCGGGCCGCCCGTCCCGCCTTCACGTCCGGTTCGCCGGGCGCGAGGCCGCTTCCGGGTAGGTTGCTGGAGGTCGGCGGCAACGCCGGTCCTAGAGGAATGACCGCAGCCCGGCGTTCGCGCCGGGACACAGAATTCGGCTTACGGAGCTCTCCGGCGCCTTGATCTCCCCGCCCCGCCTTCCGCCCCCCGCAGGTCCCGGCGACCGGGTGGGCGTCGCCGCCCTCTCCGGGCCCGTGGATCCGGCGCGGCTGGAAGCGGGCGTCGCCGCTCTGCGCCGGCTCGGTTTCGAGCCGGTGCTCGCCGCGAACCTGCTCTCGCGGGACGGCCTCTTCGCCGGCGGCGATGCCGAGCGCCTCGCCGCTTTTCACGCGCTCGCGGCCGATCCGGAGCTTCGCGCCATCTTCTTCGCCCGTGGGGGGCACGGCCTCCTGCGGCTGCTCCCCGCGCTCGACTGGGACCTGCTGCGGCGCTTTCCGCGCGCCTACGTCGGCTACTCGGACCTGACGCCGTTCTTGCTGGAGATGGTCCGCCGCCTGGGCCTCGTGACGTTTCACGGCCCCCTGGTTGCCGCGGACCTGGCGCGGGGGCTGGGCGCCGAGGAGGAAGAGTCGCTGCTCTCAGCTCTCGCCGGCCGCTACCCGGCCGAGCAGCCGTTCGCGCGCTGGCTGCGGGAAGGCCCCGCGAGCGGTCCTCTGCTGGGAGGCTGCCTCAGTTTGTTGACCGCGACGCTCGGCACGCCGTTCGCGCCCGATCTCGACCGAGCGCTGGTCTTCTGGGAGGACCTCAACGAGCCGGCCTACCGGGTGGACCGCATGTTGACCCACCTGGGCCTGTCAGGTAGTCTCGCCAACATCGCGGGTATGATCGTCGGTCATCTCACGGACGGCCAGTGGCCGGGTAACGGGTTGCCGGATTGGCCCGCCCTGGTCCATGATGGCGTCGCGGGATTCTCCTGGCCCCTGGCCTGGGGCCTGGAGAGCGGGCACGTCGCTCCCAACCGTACGCTCCCCCTGGGATTGCTGGCGCGGTTGGAAAGCGGCCGGCTCGTGCTCGGCGAAGGATAGGCAAGCATGGCCAACCAGGTCTTCAAGTCCACCAGCGGCGGCACCGGCACAGGGAGTGTCCGCAGGCCCTACACCCTCGAGTTCAAGGAGGGCGACTACGTCTTCCGCGAGGGCGACCTGGGGACGGAGATGTACATCATCAACGAGGGCAAGGTGGAGATCCTCAACGCGGTCGGCGGCGAGGAGCAGCTCCTCGCCGTGCTGGAGAAGGGGGACTTCTTCGGCGAGATGTCGGTGCTGGAAGACCTGCCGCGGGCCGCCTCGGCGCGGGCCTTGACCGACGTCCTGCTGCTGCAGATCAACGGCACCACCTTCGACCAGCTCCTGCGCAGCAATCCCGAGATCGCCGTGCGCATGATGCGCAAGCTCTCGCGCCGGCTGCGGGAGATGGACGACATGATGAAGACGGTGCTGGGGAACAAGTCCGCCTCGCGCGAGCTGCCGCGGCCCGAGGTGCAGACGCTGAACGAAGCTCCGGAGCGGCTGGTGCACCCCCCCTCCGGCATGGAGTTCCACCTCTCGAACGGCTCGGAGACGACGATCGGCCGCAAGGATCCGGTGACCGGCATCTACCCCGACATCGACCTCACGCCGGTGGACAACCAGCGCTCGGTTTCCCGCCGCCACGCCAAGGTCTTCCGCCGCGGCAACAAGTTCTTCTTCGGCGAGGAGATCGGCACCATGAACAGCACCTTCCTCAACGGCCGGCGCCTGGACACCGGGGTGCCCGCCGAGCTGCGCGTAGGCGACGAGCTGCGCTGCGGCGTGGTGGTGCTGCGGTTCGAGGCGACGTAGAGCGTGCCCGGACGTTCTTGCCGGCGCGACCTCACCCCAACCCCTCTCCTAAAGGAGAGGGGCTTGAAAGAGTCGGACCCGGTGCTGTTTTCCCCTCTCCTTTAGGAGAGGGGCCGGGGGTGAGGTCGAGCGTGCAAAGCGGTCTGGACCTCGATACTCCTCTCCGCACCCTCCGCGGCGTCGGCGCGGCGCGCGCCCGGGCCCTCGCCGAGGCCGGCTACTCCACGGCGCGCGATCTCCTCTTCCATCTCCCACAGCGCTACGAGGATCTCCGCGAGGTCCGGCCCGTATCCGCCGCGACCGCCGGCGCCGCCTTCACGTTTCGCGGCCGGCTCACGGGGCTGCGCCGCGTCTACACGCGAAGGCGTGGGTTCACCATCGTGCGCGGCTTCCTGGAAGACGGCACCGGCCGGCTGGCGGTGATCTGGCTCAATCGGCCTTATCTGACGAATCAGGTCGAGGAAGGACAGGAGTATGTCCTCCACGGCCAAGTGCGCGAAGCCAAGGGCGGGCTGGAGCTGCTGAACCCTTCCTGCGAGAAGGCTGGTTCGGGCGAGGCGCGCATCGTGCCGGTCTATCCGGCGGCGGGGAGCGCGGGGCCGGCGGCGATAGGGCGCATCCTCGCCGTCGTCCTCGCGCAGGTGGATCTACCCAGCGTCCCGGAGACCCTGCCCGAGGAGCTCCTGGAACGTCATGGCTTGCCGGGTCTCGGAGAATCCCTCCAGGCGGTGCACCATCCGCGCGAGGACGCCGACGTCGAGGCGCTGAACGAGCGAAGCACCGCGGAGCAGCAGCGGCTCATCTATGGCGAGCTGCTGGATCTCCAGGTGAGGCTGGGGCTGCTGCGCGAGCGCGAGAAGGGCGAGCCGAGGAGCCGGCGCTACCGCATCGATGCGCGGTTGAGGCGTGCCTTGCGGAAGATTCCGCCCTTCCCGCTGACCGGAGCGCAGGAGAGGGTCGTGGAGGAGATCCTGGCGGACCTCGAAGCCGCTCATCCGATGCGCCGCCTGCTGCAGGGAGACGTGGGGAGCGGCAAGACCATCGTGGCCGCCCTGGCGCTCGCGGCGGCCATGGAGAGCGGCTTCCAGGGAGCCTTCATGGCGCCCACCGAGCTGCTGGCCGAGCAGCACTTCGCCAACCTCGCGCGGCTGCTCGGCGGCCGCTACCGCCTGGTCCTCCTCACCGGCTCAGCCGCCGAGGCGGACCGTCTGCGGGCCGGGCTCGCCGCCGGCGAGGCGCAGCTCGCCGTGGGCACCCACGCCCTCATCCAGGAGACGGTGGAGTTTCAAAGGCTGGGTCTCGCGGTGATCGACGAGCAGCACCGCTTCGGCGTGGCGCAGCGCACGCTGCTGCGGGAGAAAGGAGACCGGCCGGACCTGCTGGTAATGACGGCCACGCCCATCCCCCGCTCCCTAGCGCTGACCGTCTACGGCGACCTGCCCGTCTCCACCCTCGACGAGCTGCCGCCGGGGCGCTCACCCGTGCGCACCGAGGTGGTGCCGGCCCGCCGGCGGCAGGAGGTCTACGACCGTCTCCGCGAGGCCGTGGAAGCCGGAGCCCGCGCCTACGTCGTGGCGCCGCTCATCGAAGAGAGCGGCCGGCTCAATGCCGCTTCGCTGGCAGAGGTGGAGGCGCAGGTGAGGGAAACCCTCGCCGGATTCCCGATCGCCGTCCTGCACGGACGCATGCCTGCAGCCGAGCGCGAACGCACGATGCGGGCCTTCGCCGCCGGAGAGGTGCGCGTCCTCGTCGCCACCACCGTCATCGAAGTGGGAGTCGACGTGCCCGAGGCCACCTGGATGATCATCGAGAGCGCCGAGCGCTTCGGCCTGGCCCAGCTCCACCAACTCCGCGGCCGGGTGGGGCGAGGCGCCGCGCCGGCCACCTGCGTCGCCATCCACGGCCGTCTCTCGGAAGCGGCGAGGCGGCGCCTGGAGGTCTTCGCCTCGACGCTCGATGGCTTCGTCATCGCCGAAGAGGACCTCGCCCTGCGCGGTCCGGGAGATCTGATGGGGACTCGCCAGGCAGGCATACCCACGCTGCGCGCCGCCCACCTGCCGGAGGATTGGGACTGGCTGGTGCGAGCCCGAGACGACGCCCGCGAGCTGTTGGGAAGGCTGGATGAGACGGCGTTGAAGGCGCTGGGAAAGGCGGCGGAGGAGGTGGAGGCGTGATGCTGGATTGGCGCCTTTCGTTTTCCGGAAAACGGTGTATTCTCAGCGCCGGCGCGCTCGATCATCCTCTCATCTCTTCGAGTACGCTCCGGTTCCTTGAAACACGCTCCGGCGGATTTTTCTAATGTTTTTTCCCGTCAAACATTGTTTTTTCCGTTTAAACATTGTTTTTTGGGAAAAAACATTGTTTGAAACGGCCAACACATTGTTTTTTGGCTTAAAACAATGTGTGAGCCAAAAAAACAATGTTTGAAAGAAAAAAACAATGTTTGAAGGAATCGGAGCGCATTTGACGCCAAAATGGCATGCGCGAAACAGCGTCTCGTCCTCTCAGGGAGACGCTGCCTCGGCGTCGGGAACTCAAAAGTGCCATTGCGGCCTGGAGGAAATCGACCGACGAGTCTGACCCTGGGGGGTCGCCAGGGTGTTTCGGAGCCACGATTGCATTAGGATCCCTGCTCGGCGATGCGGGCGCGGAGGGCGGCGACCCGCGCGGCACGCTTCTCGGCGTCGGGGTGGCCGATTTCGCGCAGGTAGTCTACATAGGCCTGCATGAGGTCGGCGGCGCGGGCGAGGTTTTCCTCCTCGATCGCAAGGCCCAGATTCCAACTGGCGATCGTCTCATCCCGGCGGTTGCCGATGTCGCGTGCGATGGCGAGGTTCTCCTCGTAGTACTCGATGGCGCGCCGCGTCTCGCCGAGAGCCGCGTAGGCGATGCCCAGGCTGCCGAGGGCATTGCCTTCTCCCCGACGGTTGCCGATGTCGCGTGCGATGGCGAGGACCTGCTCGTAGAGCTCGATGGCGCGCCGCGTCTCGCCGAGATTCTTGTAGGCGATGCCCAGGTTGCCGAGAGCATTGCTTTCACCCCACCGGTCACCGATCTCGCGAGTGATGGCAAGTTGCTGCTCATAGAGCTCGATGGCGCGCCGCGTCTCGCCGAGAGCCGCGTAGGCGTTGCCCAGGTTGTTCAGGGCATAGCCTTCTCCCTGGCGGTCGCCGATCTCGCGAGCTATGGCGAGGTACGGCTCGTGATACTCGATGGCGCGCCGCGTCTCGCCGAGCTCCGCGTAGGCGATGCCCAGGTTGCCGAGGGCAGCGCCTTCACTCCGGCGACCGCCAATCTCGCGGGCGATGGCGAGTTGCTGCTCGTAGAGCTCGATAGCGCGCCGCGTCTCGCTGAGAGCCGCGTAGGCGTTGCCCAGACTGCCGAGGGCATTGCCTTCTCCCCGGCGGTCGCCGATCTCGCGATCAATGGTGAGGGCCTGCTCGTAGAGCTCGATGGCGCGCCGCGTCTCGCCGAGCTCCGCGTAGGCGTTGCCCAGGTTGCCAAGGGCTTGGCCTTCCTCCCGACGGTCGCCGATGTCGCGGGCGATGGCGAGTTGCTGCTCGTAGAACTCGATGGCGCGCCGCGTCTCGCCGAGCTCCGCGTAGGCGTTGCCCAGCCGGCCGAGATGGGCACCCTCGCTGCTTCGGTTCTTTCGTCTTCGCGCCGCGGCAATGGCGTGCTCTCGCCAGCGGATCTGTTCCCGCGGATGCTGCCGCAACGATAGGAGATACGCTCCTGCGCGCGGATAGCCGTTGCAGACCCTAGCGGCGGTCTCGTCTTGCGGAAAGCGACTCGAAGCCCAAGCGAATCCGGCCTGGATGTTCCCCCACTCGGCGTCGAAGAGTCGCAAGCCGAGGCCGAGGGATTCACCTCCTTGCTCATATAGATCGTTCGCGGACCGGAGTAGCTCCAAGAAGTATTCCGCGTGCCGTCTCTTCACGACTTCGCGTTCGGTCTCCGCGAGTTGCCGGTCCGCAAAGCTCCTGGCAAGATCGTGCAGGCGATAGCGCGTATCCTTCTCTTCCCATTCGACGAGGCTGCTCCGTACCAGATCCCCAAGCGCCTCGGAGGCGGGATCGATCTCCAACTCCCATATGGCCGCCGCGGCTGGAGGGTCGAAGGTGCCGGGGAACACCGCCAACAGGCGCCAGAGGCATCTCCGGTCTTCGTTCAGCAACTCGTAGCTGACGGTGAGGGAGGCCTCCACGGCACCGAACCGTTCCTTGCCTTCCTTCAGGCGGCGCGCGTAGTCGGTTGGGGAGAGGTCCGGCCGCTCGGCAAGGGCGCTGCCGGCAAGACGGAGGGCAATAGGTAGGCGGCCGCATAGTCCAGCGAGGACATCGGCCTCCTTGCCGATCCGCAGTGCGATCTTGAGAAGCAGGTCTCGGGCGTCCTCGGGAGGTAACTCGTCCAGATCTCGAGAGACCAGACCAGGGAGGACGAAGTGGAACCTCGAGGTCACCAACAGCAGGGAACCGGATGGAGGAATCAGCGGTTCCACCTGTTCGCGGCTGGCGGCGTTGTCCATGAGGAAAAGGACGCGCTTGTCGTTGAGAACGGATCGGTACAGCCCCGCCAGCTCGGCTTCGCTCTCGGGGAGTCGTGCCTCCGGATGGTAGGACCGGATGACGTGCGCCATCGCCTGCGCCGTGGTCAGGGGTTGCGGGTCTGTGCCCTTGAGGTCGAGGTAGAGCTGAGCATCCGGGTAGAGAGGCTTCAGCTCCTCAGCGAGTTTCAGGGCGAGGACGGTCTTGCCGATACCGCCTGCACCACGGAGGCCGAAGATCGCGCCGGGGCCGCCCTTGGCGAGCGCGGAGCGCAGGGCGTTCAGCTCCTCTTCGCGGCCGGTGAAGTCGGCGGGCGGGGCGGGGAGTTGGTGGAGGGAGGAGAGGGTGGTGCCGGCTGGTGGGCTGTTCTGCTGTTCAATGCGTATGGAAGGCTTCGAGCCGTCGCGAACGATGTCCAGGATGCCCTTGGCGATCTTCGCTAGCTCCTTGTCGCGACGGTTACCTTCGAAACCGGCCAGAGGCTTGTCGTCAGCCGGCAGAACCTGGAATTGTGCGAGCCAGGGATACTCCTGCCAGATGCAGGACCTCACGAGCACTGGGAAGAAGACCATCCCTTCCTTGGCCCGGCGTTCCAGCAGGCGGGGGATTTCCTGGTGCCGGATGAACCGCGATTTCAGGGAACTGGCGGAGACGAGGAAAACCGCCACGCTGGCGGCTTCCATCGCCTTGCGAATCTCCTCGAACCACTCATCGCCCGGACCAAGATCTCGGTCGTTCCACGTCTTGAGGAGGCCCTCTTCCTCGAGGCCGCCGAGGTGTTCCAGTAGGCGGTCCTTCCAGACCTCATCCTTGTGGCTGTAGCTGATGAAGACGGTTGGAGTGGGCATTTCCTAAATTGTAGCGCTTGGGCACGGAGACGGCGGAGACGTCTCCGCAGACCATTCCTTCGAGGAGACGTTCCGCCGTCCCCGTGGCCTGCGGTGGGTTGTCGTGGGCGGGCTGGAACGTCTCTACGGGACGGTTATCGCGAAGCCGTCCCAGGATGCTTCAGGCGTCCTCAGGGGAGAAAATTGGCAACCAACAGCGAGGCCTCGGGGCAGGCCAGGGGAGAGACGGAGTCTCCGGCTTCCAGGACCGTTCGAGACTGATACGTTCCCTTGCGAGGTTCCCGGTAGATCTCCAGGCAGGCATCGATCTTGTTCAGAATCCAGTACTCCGGGATTCCCGCTTGGGCATAGATCGCACCCTTTTCGCGATCGTAGAGCAGCGTCGTATCAGCCACCTCGATCACCAACGCCGCCGTGGAGGGATGGGAATCGCGATAGTCGCGCCAATGGCCTTGGACAACGGCTACGTCGGGCTCCGGCTCGGAATGGAGGCTCAGCGCCAGGGGCATCTGGACGCGCAGGTTGTAGCCATCCTTGAAGGCGGGGCCTAAATACTCTTGCAAGGCCTGGATCGCGGTGGCGTGCCAACTCTTCTGGGGACTCATCTCGTAGATGATCCCGTCCACCAGCTCGACGCGTTCGTCGGGCTGGAAGTACCCATCGTCCACCATTCGCTCATATTCCTCCCGCGTCCAGCGGTGGACATCAACGGCCGACGTTGCCATCCTGAAGCTCCTTGGGTATTCGGCAGGTGCCAGAGACGCGCCTGCCGAGGAATTCTACCCCACTCCCTTTACAGCCGCGGGGCGGACCTTCAAGACGTTCCGCCGTCCCCGTGGCCTGCGGAGGGTTGTCGTGGGCGGGCTGGAACGTCTCTACGGGATATCCTTGGTTCCTGCCATGCGCGTCCTGCTGATCGCCAATACCCTGCCGCCGCGGGACGTTTCCGGCGTCGGCGAACAGGTGCTACAGTTGGCGGCCGGTCTGCGCGAGCTCGGCGACGAGGTCGAGGTGTTGGGCCGCGGTCCCGGTGGGGCGGCGGGTCCGAAGGTGCTGTTTCCCCTCTCGGTCGTACCGGCGGTCTGGCGGGCGCTTCATCGCTTCCAGCCTCACGTCGTGCAGGTGCACGAGTCGGACGGCGCACTGGCGGCGGTGGTGGTCAAGGCCCTGGGCGGGTGGATGGATCCGCATCCCATCCTTACGGCCTTGCTCCAGGTGAGCTACGTCGAGGAGCTTCGGGCGGTGCGGCCGCTGGTGGCGAACGGACGAGTCCTGGGGCGGCCCGGAAGCGCCGAGATCCTCTTCCGTTGGCTCAAGGCGCCGCTGCAGATCCTCCTCGGGCTGGTCACCGTCCGGGCAGCCGATGTGGTGCTGGCGCCGAGCGCGGCCACCGCCGAGGAGATCCGCCGTGACTACCGGGCGGATCGGGTGGGAGTGATTCCCAACGCCACGGGAGGCCTGGTCGTCGAGCCCGCCGGAGAGGCGGAGGGCGAGGGGGGTTATCTGCTCTTCGTCGGCCGCCTGCGCATCCGCAAGGGCGTCGAGGTGCTGCTGGAGGCGTTGCGGGAGCTGAGGCGCCGGATGCCGGATGCCGTGCTGCGGATCGCCGGCGACGGCGAGCACCGGGACCGGTTGGAATGCCGTGCGGACGATCTGGGGTTGGAAACGGCCGTCTCCTTCCTCGGCAACTGCGGTGCGGCGCGGGTGAGGACGCTCCTGCGCGGCGCCGCGGCGCTGGTGGTGCCTTCGATCTACGAGGGCATGCCGCTGGTGGTGCTGGAGGCGATGGAGGCGGGCGTCCCGGTGGTGGCCAGCCGGGTGAGCGGCATTCCCGAGGTGGTGATGGACGGCGAGACCGGCTGGCTCGTGCCTCCGGAGGACCCCGAGGCGTTGAAGGATGCGCTGGCCGAGGTGCTGGCGGCCCCCGAGGAGGCGCGGCGGCGGGGCGAGGCGGGCCGGCGGCGGGTTGCAGCGCTCTACCGTCCGGCGGTCGTGGCGGAGAGGTGGCGCGCGAAGATAGGAGAATTGTTTCGATGATGGGACGTGCTCTGTTGATCGTCGGCGCCATGGCGACCCTGGGTGTCGTCGCCTCGGCCGTGCTGGGTTATCTGCTCAGCGCGCCGACCGATCCCGACATGCCTCTCCACGTGTTGGTGGGGCTGGCGTCGAGCCTGCTGCT
This sequence comes from Thermoanaerobaculia bacterium, assembly GCA_044868005.1. Classification (GTDB taxonomy): domain Bacteria; phylum Acidobacteriota; class Thermoanaerobaculia; order Multivoradales; family UBA5704; genus DATARR01. The sequence continues at coordinate 9,836 of JBIOVX010000114.1, forward strand.
GCTCTTCTCGCACTGCTGGATCATGTTCTACCTGATCGGCACCGGCAAGGCGATCAAGGACGCCGTGCGGGACCACGGGCTCGACGCGGCCCTGGCCGAGGAGACGAAGCGCTTCAAGAACGCGTCCTATCCCTGGCTGATGCTCGCCATGGGCCTGGTCATGGCCACCTTCATCCTGGGCGGCGGCGTCGCCACCGGCTCTCTTCCTTCCTGGGTACACCACGTCCTGTTCTATGTCGCGATACTGGCGCAGGGCTATACCCTGTGGATCGAGCAGCGCGTGCTCGCCGACAATGAGCGGCTGATGGCGGACGTCGACCGCCTGCTGGCCGCGGCGTAAGCCCACGATGAGCCCGAACGTCCTCTTCGCCGCCCTCATCCAGCTCCTGCTGCTGTGGCTGGCGGTCTCCGTCCACGAGACGGCGCACGCCTGGGCGGCCAGCCGTTGCGGCGATCCGACGGCGAAATCCCTCGGGCACGCCGCCCTGAATCCGCTGCGCCACCTGGACCTCCTGGGCTCGGTGTTGTTTCCCGGTCTGCTGCTCATCGCCGGATGGCCCCTCTTCGGTTGGGGACGGCCGGCGCCCGTCGTCGAGAGCAACCTCCGCGAGCCCTACCGGCACAGCGTGCTGGTGAGGGCCGCCGGCCCATTCGCCAACCTGCTGGTGGTGGGGCTCGCCACGTTCGCCATCGTCATCATGGTGCGGGCGCTGGGACCGGAGGCGCGGCAGGCCGCCATGTCGAGCCTCCTCCAGCAGTCCGGCACCGAGAACCTGCGGTCGTTGCCGGTGATGTTCACCCTGGTGAAGCTGGCGTCCGTCAACGCCTTCGTGGCCGCCTTCAACCTGATTCCCGTGCCGCCGCTCGACGGCGGCCAGATCGCCCTGGTGCTGCTGCCGCCGGATTGGTCGGCGCGGCTTGCCGCCGTCCGCCCTTACGGCTTTATCATCGGGGTTCTGGCCGCGGTGGGGCTCGTACCGTTTCTGCTCCTGCCCTTCTACGGCATCCTGGGCCTGGTGATCAACCTCTCCTGAGGAGGACGAGTGAGCGAACAGAAGACCGTGCTCTCGGGCATGCGCTCGACGGGCAAGATCCATCTGGGCAACTACTTCGGCGCCCTCAAGAACTGGATCGAGCTGCAGGACAGCTACCGCTGCTACTACTTCGCGGCCGACTGGCACGCGCTGACCAGCGACTACGCCGATCCCTCGCAGATCGCCGACAACTCGATCGACATGGTGATCGACTGGATCGCCGCCGGGCTCGATCCCGTGCGCTCGACGATCTTCGTGCAGTCCATGGTGCCCGATCACGCCGAGCTCCACCTGCTGCTGTCGATGATCACGCCCCTCGGCTGGCTGGAGCGCGTGCCTACCTACAAGGAGCAGATGCAGCAGATCGAGAACCGGGACCTGTCGACGTACGGCTTCCTCGGCTATCCCGTGCTGCAGACGGTGGACATCATCGTCTACCGCGCGGACTTCGTGCCGGTGGGCGAGGACCAGGCGAGCCATCTGGAGATCAGCCGCGAGATCGCGCGCCGGTTCAACCATCTCTACGGCGAGACCTTCCCCGAACCGCGGGCCCTGTTCACGCCCGCCGCGCGGGTGCCGGGCATCGACGGGCGCAAGATGTCGAAGTCCTACGGCAACGCCATCAACCTCTCGGACTCGCCGGAGGTCATCCAGCAGAAGTGCATGCAGATGTTCACCGATCCGCAGCGCATCAAGCGCAGCGATCCGGGCCGGCCCGAGGTGTGCAATCTCTACGACTTCCACAAGCTGGTGTCGACGGCCGAGGTCCAGGAAGAGGTCGCGTGGAAGTGCCGGGCGGCGGAGATCGGCTGCGTGGACGACAAGCGACTGCTGGCGAAGATCCTCATCGATTACCTGGCGCCGTTCCGGGAGAGGCGCGAGGAGCTGCTGCGCGACCGCGACACGGTGTACGACATCCTCGTCGAGGGCTCCCGCAAGGCGCGCGAGCGCACGGCCGAGACGATGGAGAAGGTGCGGGAGGCGATCGGCCTCGATTATCGCAAGGTCCTCGCGAAGGTGACGGCTGGATGAGCGACGAGACGCAAGACCTCGAGGAAACGGCCTCCGGGAACGGGACGGCCCCCGGCGCCCTGCCCGAGTCGTGGCGCGTCCACCTGCCGATCTTCGAGGGACCGCTCGACCTCCTGTTGCACCTGATCAAGATCAACCAGGTCGAGATCACGGACATCCCCGTGGCCGTCATCTGCGACCAGTTCCACGCTTACCTGGGGTTGATGGAGGAGCTGAATCTCGACATCGCCGGCGAGTACATCTACGAGGCGGCGCTGCTCATCCATCTGAAATCGAAGATGCTGCTGCCGCGTCCGGCCCGGGCCGAAGGCGAGCCCGAGGAGGATCCGCGCCAGGAGCTGGTCGAGCGCCTGCTGGAGTACCGGCGGCTCAAGGAGGCGGCGCAGTCCCTCGCCGAGCTGGACCGCCTGCGCATGGGGATCTGGACCCGCCAGCCGCAGCCGTTGCCCGCCGGTCCCGAGGAAGAGGGGGAGATGGACCTCGGCGAGGTTTCGCTCTTCGATCTCCTGGGCGCTCTCAAGCAGGCCCTGGTGCGCTACGACAAGGAGCACCCGCCGCCGCTGCTGCTCACCGGCGAGGCCTACTCGGTGCGCGGGCAGTTCGACCGCCTGCTCGGCAAGCTGGACGCCGGCCATCCCTTCGACCTCCTGGCCGACCTCAAGGGGCTTTCCTGCCGGGCGGAGGCCATCGCCGCGTTCCTCGCCATGCTGGAGCTGGCGCGGCTGAACCTGGTGCGCATTCATCAGACGGCTGGCGGCGACGTCCTGCTCTACCGCACGACGCGCGAGCTGGACGCGCACGACTGGGAGGCGATCGGCGGATGACGGAGCGGAGTGAAATGGAAGCGGCCCTCGAAGCGATTCTCTTCGTCTCGTCCGCGCCGGTGCCGCGGTCGAAGCTGCTGGAGCTGTTCGACGAGGGGGAGCGCGAACAGGCAGCCGAAGCCCTGGAGGCCGTGCTGGCCCGCTACGCCGGCGAGGGGCGGGGCGTCATGGTGGAAGACGTGGGGGGCGGCGTGCGCATCGCCACGCGGCCGGAGCTGGGAGGCTGGCTGCGCCGGTTCTTCGAGGTCTCCGGCGGCACCAAGCTCTCCATGGCGGCCCTGGAGACGATGGCGATCGTCGCCTACCGGCAGCCGGTGACCGGCCCCGAGATCCAGGAGCTGCGAGGCGTCAATCCCGCGGGCGTGCTCAAGACCCTGCTCGAGCGCCGGCTGATCCGCATCACCGGCCGCAAGGAGGTCGTCGGCAAGCCGTTCCTCTACGGTACGACGAAGGAGTTCCTCGTCCACTTCGGGCTCAACAGCCTGAAGGACCTGCCGCCCCTCGAAGAGTTCGAGGAGACCTTCGGCAGCGGCGACGCGGGCGCCGTCGCCGGCCTCTCGGAGATGGCGGGGCTCTCTCCGGAGACCGGTGAGGAGGCGCCAGCCGCCGCCGAGGACCAGGAGGAGCGCTTCCTCCGCGAGGTGGCCGAGATGGAGGAGCAGGAGGAGGCGTTGCCGGTGGAGGAGAAGTCGTGAGGCCCGGAAGAGAGGGGGCTGGAAAACAGGATTCCGCCGCCGCAGGTTTTCGTAGGGGCGGGGCTTGTCCCCGCCCGCAACGTTC
>JBIOVX010000115.1:0-3306 GCA_044868005.1 Thermoanaerobaculia bacterium
GAGAGAAGGGAAGGCAAAACCCGTCGCCCGCGTCCCTCCTCTCCAGCTTGCTGGAGAGGGGGCCAGGGGGTGAGGTCTCGCAGGGCAGGACGCCGGCTCAACCTCCATCCCTCTGTGCTACTCTCCGCCCGTCATCAGGGTTGCCGCTTCTTCGCTTCGTCCATCCAATAACGTTCTTGAGAGGGAATCATGAAAAAGATCGTCCACATCGTGGGCACGGGCACGATTGGCGAGCCTTTGCTCGGTCTCTTCACCGACTTCCATGGCCACCTGGGAATCGATGAGGTCACCTTCCACAAGCGGACGCCGCTCGCGTCCGACCGGGCCAAGCTCAACCACCTGATCCAGCGCGGCGCCAAGCTGGCGGTGGACGACGACGTCCGCTCGGAGTTCGAGAAGCTGGGCCATGAGATCAGCTTCGAGTCGCGGGAGGCTCTGGAGCGGGCCACCGTGGTCATCGATTGCACGCCGGCGGGCAACGAGAACAAGGAGAGGTTCTACGAGAACCTGACCGGCCCCAAGGGCTTCCTCGCCCAGGGCAGCGAGTACGACTTCGGCAAGCCCTACGCCCGCGGCATCAACGAGGAGGTGCTGGTGCCCGGTGAGGACCGGTTCATCCAGATCGTCTCTTGCAACACCCACAACATCTCGACGCTCATCAAGACGATTGCTCACGAGAACGGCAGGGAGTACAGCCTGGCCAAGGGCACCTTCGTCTGCATGCGGCGGTCAAACGACATCTCGCAGTCGGACGGATACGTGCCGGCGCCCAACGTCGGCAAGCACGACGATCCCGACTTCGGCACCCATCATGCCCGCGACGCCCATCACGTCTTCGAGACGCTGGACCTCGACCTCAATCTCTTCTCGAGCGCCGTCAAGCTCAACACCCAGTACATGCACTCGATCTGGTTCAACCTGGAGCTCGACCGCGACATCACGTTGGAGGAGGTGAAACGGCGTCTGCGCGACAACCCGCTGGTGGCTACCACCGACAAGCGCTACGCCAACGTCATCTTCAGCTTCGGCCGCGATCACGGCTACTACGGCCGCATCCTCTCGCAGACGGTGATGGTGATGCCGACGCTGGCGGTGCGGCGCCACCGCGAAGTCTACGGCTTCTGCTTCACGCCCCAGGACGGCAACTCGCTGCTCTCCTCGGTGGCGGCGGCGCTGTGGCTCATCGAGCCGGTTTGGGAGAGCGTCGAGCAGCGCCTGGCGCCCTTCCGGCGCTGGTTGTATCGGGAGATTTGAGCGATCCCGCAAACCGTCGAGCTGCGTTTCGGTGACCTCCGCATCGAGGGCTGGTCCCGTGCCGGCGACGAGAACTGGTTCCGCGTCCATCCGCCGGGCCTCGCCCTGGACGTCGGTCGCGGCGCGCTGCAGCTCGCCGGCTCGCGGGACGTCTTCCTGAGCCACGGCCATCTCGACCATGCGCTGGGGCTGCCGTTCGTCCTCTCCCAGCGCTCGCTTCACCAGCTCGCGCATACCCGGGTGTTCTGTCCGGCGGAGATCGCGGAGCCGCTCGCCGCGTTCGTCGCCGCGGCGGAGCGTCTGGAGAGGGCGGCGTACCGCTACGATCTGGTGCCGCTGGCGCCGGGAGACCGGGTGGAGGTCGCGCGCGGGCTCGCGGTGGAGGCCTTCGCCACCGATCACGTGGTGCCCAGCCTGGGTTTCCACCTCTGGCGGGGCCGCCGGCGCCTGGCGGCGGAGTTTGCGGAGCTGCCGCGGGAGGAGCTGATCGCCCTGCGCGAGCGGGGCGTGGAGACGACGCAGGTGATCGAAGACCTCTGGCTCACCTACTGCGGCGACACGGGACCGGCGGTCTTCGAGCGCGAGCCGCGGCTCTTCGGCGCCAAGGTGCTGATGCTGGAATGCACGTTCCTCGGCGAGGATCAGCGGGAGCACGGGCGCCGGTTCAAGCATCTCCATCTGGAGGACATCGCGCGCTGGGCCGGGGAGCTGCGCAACGAGGCCGTCGTCCTGCACCACCTCTCGCGCCGCTACCGGGTGGAAGACCTGCGCGCCGAAGTGGAGCGGCGGCTGCCGGAGCTGGCGCCGCGCGTCCACATCCTCGTCGAAGGGAGGGCCGGATGAGGGGCCGGCAGGGTGGCGGCAGAGGACCGGGACGCGGGGATCGGGATCGAAACCGTAGCCGCGACCGTGGTCCGGCCCGCAGGGAGCCGCCGCGCCGGGAGCCTCGCCGGCGCGAGCCTCCGCCGCCCCGGCCGCCGGCTGCGCCGCCGCCGGGAGCGCGGCTCGCCGGCGTCGAGGAGCTGGAGGTGCGCATCGAGAAGCTGGTGGCCGGCGGCGAGGGCCTGGCCCGCTTCGAAGGGGTGCCGGTCTTCGTGCCGCGCTCGGCGCCGGGCGACCTTCTGCGGGTGCGCATCGTCGACCGGCGGCCGGACTACGGGCGGGCGGAGATCGTGGACATCCTGGAGCCGGGGCCCGCCCGCCGTCCCGATCCCGTGCCGGAGCTCTCGCGCTCCGGCGTCTGCGATCTGCAGCACCTGGACGACGCCGTCCAGCCGCGGCTCAAGGCCGAGGCCGTGCGGGAGACGTTGGAGCGGCTCGGCCGGTTGTCCGTTCCCGCGGACGTGCCTCTCATCACCGGCGAGCCCTGGGGTTACCGGCTCCGCACGCAGCTCCACACCGAGCTCGACCCGGTGGGCGGCGGCGTGCGCGTGGGGTATTACGCCCGCGGCACCAACGAGGTGATCCCCCTCTCCCGCTGTCCGCTCCTGGTGCCGGAACTGGAAGAGCTGCTGGCCGAGCTGCCCGGCCATTTGAGCGCGGAGGCGCCGCGCCGGCTGGATCTGGCGGCGGGTGACGATCGCGCGGTGACGGTGGCCCCGCTGGTGCCCGGCCTGCCGCACGGCGAGATCTCGACGCGGGTGGGGGACTTCATCTATGCCTACGATGCCCGCTGCTTCTTCCAATCCCACCGCGGATTGCTGCCGCGGCTGGTGGAGACGGCGGTGGGCGCGTGGGAAGGTGAGACGGCCGTCGATCTCTACGCCGGAGTGGGTCTCTTCAGCCTGCCGCTTGCCCGACGTTACGCCCGAGTGATCGCCGTCGAGTCCGACCAGATCGCCGCGCGCTATGCCCGCCTCAACCTGCGGCGCAACCGGTTGCCGGGAATCGAAGTGGTCAACCAGGTGGTGGAGAGCTGGCTGCGCAAGCTGCCGGCGGGAATCGATCGGCTGGTGCTCGACCCGCCGCGCGGCGGCCTGGCGCCGCGGGCGCGGGACGTCGTGATATCCCGCCGGCCGGCGCGGCTGACCTACGTCTCCTGCCACCCGGCGG
>JBIOVX010000116.1:0-53859 GCA_044868005.1 Thermoanaerobaculia bacterium
CGGCCGCCTCGCGCGACGCGGCCGGCAACGGACGGGTGACCGTGCTGGTCTCCCACCGGTTCTCCACGGTCCGCATGGCCGACCTGATCGTCGTCCTCGACGGCGCGCGCGTCGTCGAGGTCGGCTCGCACGAGGAGCTGATGGCGAAAGGCGGCTCGTACGCGGAGCTCTACGGAATCCAGGCCGCGGCCTATCGAACCTGACTACGCCAGCAGCGGCTGGTACTTGGGATGGCGGTCGATGTAGAGGCGGACGAACCAGCAGGAGGGGACCACCTTCAAGCCGCGCGCGAGCACGTCCTCCAGAGCCTGACGGACGAGCTCATCGGCGATACCTTTGCCGCGCAGCTCGGGCGGCACGTAGGTGTGCCGGAAGTTGAGGACACCGTCGCCTCTCCGGCCGTACTCGCAGACCGATTCGTGGCCGTCCACCAGCGCGTAGTACTTGCCCGATGCTTCGTCGTGCTTGACTTCGAGGTCCATGGCAGACTCCTCAGCAAAAAGGACGCCAAGGATACCAGGGACACCAAGGACGGGGGAGGCGCGCCTTCACGGCAGCCGATACCGCCCGATCCAATCGCCGGTCAGAGTTCCGAGATAGAGGAAATCGCCTTCCGGTTGAACGGAGGTGATCGGCGAGACGTGCTCTCCTCCGGGATCGTGGAGGCTGCGCAACAACCGGCCGCGCTCGTCGAAGGCCAGCACCAGCCCGTACGGCTCGGGACGCGGCCAGAGGAACGCCGGCATCTTGGCCAGCATACCCTTCGCCCAGGGGCGCGGCTGCAGGCGGTCCGCCGCCGGATTGCGGACGGTGAAGATGGCGGCCCAGAAAGTGCCGCGGCCGTCGGAGGCGACGCCGTCCGGATAGCCCGGCAGGTTGTCGGCGAACACGTCCGTGGTTCCCCGCCGCGGACCGCGCAGCCACAGCCGCCGGATGCGGCAGCGATAGGTCTCGTTGACCAGGATGAAGCTCTCGTCCCGCGACAGGGCGACGCCGTTGGCGAAGTAGAGGCCGCGCAGCAACACGCGCGTCGTTTTGGATGCCGGATCGTAGGCCAGCAGGCGTCCATGCGGCCGGGCCTCCAGCAGGTCGTAGAGGTGCTCGCCCACCCCGAAACGGCTGCTGGCGTCCGTGAAGTAAACGGTCCCTTCGGACGCGATCTTTACATCGTCCGTGAAACCGAAGGGAGCGCCTTCCGCTTCGGTGGAGAGGACCATGATCCGTCCCTGCGGATCGATCGACAGCAGGCCTTTTCTGCCATCCGCGACAATCAGATTACCCGCCGCGTCGAAGTGGAGCCCGAGCGGCCGCCCGCCGGTACGCGCGAACGTCTCCACCTGCTCTTTGCCGTCCAGCTCGGTGATCCGGACGATGCGCCCGTCCTCCGTGCCGCCGTAGATCCGTCCGGCCGCGTCCACCGCCACGTCCTCCGGCCCGCGCACCTTGCCGAGGGCGAGGCGATCGGCGCGGCGCAGGAGATCGTTGGGAGCGAGCACGCCCGCCATCTGCGGCGACGGCGGCGGCACGTACGCAACCGGATCGATCGGCGACGGCGCCGCGATCAGCCAACCGAGGAGCAGGACCAGGAGAAGGCCCGCGAGGAGGATTCTGCGGGGCATGCGCCGGCTAATGTACCATCTCAGCGAGAGGGGGTCAGGATGAGCCAAGTCCACGGTATCCATCACGTCACCGCCATCTGCGGCGACGCCCAGGAGAACCTCGACTTCTATACCGAGGTGCTGGGCCTGCGCCTGGTCAAGCGCAGCATCAATCAGGACGCGCCGGACACCTATCACCTCTTCTACGCCGACGCCGAGGGGCACCCCGGCACCGACCTCACCTTCTTTCCCTGGCCGCAGATGCCGCCCGGACGCAAGGGGATCGGCCTCGCGGTCGAGGTCGGCTTCGCGGTGCCCGAGGGGAGCCTCGATTTCTGGGCCGAGCGGCTGCGAGCGACGGCGGTGACCTCCGATGGATCGGATCGGAGCTTCGGGGAGAACACCCTGCGCCTTCGCGATCCGCACGGTCTCGGCCTCTTCCTGACCGAGGCGTCCGGCGCGCGGGAGTTCACGCCCTGGGCGCAGAGCCCGGTGCCGGAGCAACACCAGATCCGCGGCTTTCACGCCGTGCGCCTGTGGGAGCGGGAGCTCGCCGCGACCGCGCGCTTCCTCGGCGAGGGTCTCGGCTTCGCGCCCATGGGCGAGGAAGCGGGATGGCACCGCTTCGGCGTGGACGGCGGCGGCTCCGGCAAATGGCTCGACGTGCGCGAGCTGCCGGCGGAGCGGCGCGGCTCGTGGGGCACCGGCGCCGTCCATCACGTGGCCTTCCGCGTGGCCGACGGGGAGGAGCAGCTCGGCGTCCGCCAGCGGGTTCTCGCGGCGGGCTCCCAGCCGACCCCCGTCATCGATCGATTCTGGTTCCAGTCGGTGTACTTCAAGGAACCCGGAGGCGTGCTCTTCGAGATCGCCACCGAGGGGCCGGGATTCTCGGTGGACGAGGATCCAGCGCATCTCGGCGAGCGGCTGATCCTCCCTCCTTGGTTCGAGCCCCAGCGGCGGCAGATCGAGTCGATGTTGCCTCCTTTACGGACATGAGCCGGCGGTTCTTCGTCGTCGCGCTCCTCACCGCGGGGCTTGTGGCCGCCTGCTCGTCCGAGAGGGACGCCTCCGACGCCGCGAGCGGACCGCTGCACCTGGCGGATCGCCTGGCCGCCGCGCGGCTCGAAGGCAGCGCGCCGCCGAAGCACCCGCCGGCCGCTCTCGAGTGGAGCTTCGCCGCGCCGCGGACGGACTGGCAGCCGGCGCCGAGCCCCTCGCCGCGCCTGCTGCCGCCGCAGATCTCGCACACTGGCGACGCGCTGCGGATCGATCTCGGAGCCGGCCAGCGCGTGCGCAACCGGTTCGTCGGCGGCATCTACGTCGAGCTGCCCGCGGGCGTCAACCGGCACGACTGGGCCTACGCGATCGTGCGCGCCCGGGCGACCGGCGGCGCTCGCATGCTCACGCTCGCCGCCAACCTGCGGCAGAAGCCCGGCGAGACGGTCTTCGAGGTCCTGCCGTTCGAGCAGCGCGGCGAGGGGGTTCGGCTGGTGGCGGACGGCTCCGTGCAGCGTTACGTCTTCGCCGCCGACTGGGGGGAGGACGACGCGAGCGCCTGGCGGCAGTTGGGACTTCTCATCGACGGCCGCGGCGAGGCGGCCAGCGTCGAGCTGCTCTCGGTCTCGCTGGTCCCCGCGGCGGCGAAATACCTGGAGAAGAAAACCGGCGTCACCAGCGAAGCCCGCGAGTCGGTGTATCGCCAGGTCCTCTACCTGCACGCACCCGGCAAGGTGACTTTTCCGCTCACCGTGCCGCCGGGCGGCCGGCTCGATTTCGCGCTCGGCGTGCTCGCCGCCGAGCCCGCGGTGGCCTTCCGCGTCGAAGCGGACGGCGAGACCCTGTGGCGCGAGACCTACCGGGACAAAGCCCGCTGGGGCCAACGCTCGGTGGATCTCGCGGCCGACGCCGGCAAGACGGTCGAGCTCTCCCTGGCCGTCGAGTCCAGGACGCCCGGCACCGTCGCGCTGTGGGGCGCGCCCACCGTTTCCGGCACGGCGAAGCCGGCGCGGCCGAACGTCATCCTCCATGTGATCGACGCCGGCGGCGCCCTCTACTCCAGCGCCTACGGCTATCCGCGGCGCACTACGCCCAACCTCGAACGCCTGGCGGCCGAGGGCGCGCTGTTCGAAAACGCCTACAGCAACTCGACCTGGTCCAAGCCCTCCACCCAGTCGTTCATGACCTCGCTCCACCACACCGTGCTCGGCGGCTTCGCGAATCCGGCCGATCCCCTGCCCGACCAGGCGAGGACCATGGCCGAGCACTTCCACGCCGCCGGCTACCAGACCGCCGTCCTGACCTCGAACACCTGGTGCGGAGTGATGAGCGGCCTCGGCCGCGGCGTGGATTACCTGCGCGAGACCGTGCCGGTGGGCAATTCCTTCTCCTCGCGCTTCCTGCACGGCGAGCTCTGGCGCTGGCTGGACGCCTACCCCGGCCGGCCTTTCTGGGTTCACTTCCAGACCACGGACGTGCATTGGCCATGGCAGCCGGTACCGCCGATCGCGGGGACTTTCCTCTCGCGCGCCGAGCGCGACGAGCTCCTTGTGCTGGAGAGGAAGCTCGGCGAAGCCTCCGGGCTCACCGGCCGGGCCTGGGCCCTGCGCGCCGCGCCGGAGGTGTTCGAAAAGGCAGGCGTGGACTGGAAACGCTACTTCGACCTCGTCCGCGGCGCCTTCGACGAAGCCATGGCGGTTGCCGACGCCGAGATGGGCCGCCTGGTGGCCCAGCTCAAAGCCCGCGGCGAGTGGGACAATACGCTCCTCATCATCACCGCGGACCACGGCGACTGGCCGGGCCTGGGCCTCTTCGACTCGCTCGACCCGGAAACCCGCGTGCCGTTCTTCAACCCGTACATCACCCGCGTGCCGCTCATCGTCGTCTGGCCGCACGGGCTCAAGGGCGGGCAGCGCTTCGCCGAGCCGGTGTCGCTGATCGACCTCCTCCCCACGCTGCTCGATCTCACCGGCCAGACGGTGCCCAAGGGGCTCCAGGGCCAGTCCCTCGCTCCGCTCCTCCTCGGCCGCCCGGGTTTCAAGCCGCGGCCGGTCATCCTCGACGAGCTGACCATCGATTCCAGGACCAAGGCGCGCTCCGGCGCCATCGAGATCGTCGACGGCCGCTGGGCTGCCTCGCTCGCTCTCGGCAAGGAGGATCAGGAGCCCCACTTCTTCCTCTGCGACCTGTGGGACGACCCCTATTGCCGCAAGAGCCTGCACCGGGAGCGGCCAGACCTCGTCGCGAAGTACAGGGCCGTCCTCGGGCGGACCCTGCGCGAGCACCTCAAGCTCGCCAAGGGCTACACCAAAACCGGCGAAGGCGCGCTTAACGCCGAGCAGCTCAATACGCTGCGGTCGCTAGGTTATCTGGGCCTGTAGAATACTCATCCTTGCTGCAGGCGTTCACCGCCGCAGGCCCGCCCCCCGCCGGGGTAGCTGCCGCGGCGGGATATCCCCACTCCACGGCGTGCCGCTTCATACCTTGCGGGGTGTCCCGCGCCAGCCGCCGCTGTGGAAAAAAGAGGGCGTGACAGACAAGCGTTTCGTGGAGGAACGATCATGTTCAGACCTCTGAAGACCATCGTCATCGCCACTTCACTCACCGACGCCAGCGACGCCGTCGTGCGGATCGGCCGCGCTCTTGCCCGGATGACGGGGGCTTCGCCGTGGCTCGTGCACTCCTACTTTCCCTACCTGCCTCTCGCCTTGCCGTCCGGGGGAGGCATCGATGTCCAGTGGACCGAGGAGCAGGTGAAGGGCCTGCGCGAGCTGATGACCGAGCAGGCGCGGCGAACAGGGCTGTCTACTCTCGCGGATTTTTCTCCTGGCCGGATCCGCCTGGCGGTGGGCTCGCCGCACCGGCAGATCGTGGAGCTCGCCCGCCGCATCCAGGCGGACCTCATCGTCGTTGGCGCCGCGGACTCAGGCCGCAGGATCCTGGGCTCGACCGCCGACCGGGTGATACGCAAGGCGCCCTGCCCGGTGCTCGCCATCCGCTCCGAGGTCGCGTTCCCGCCCGCACGCGTGGAGATCCCCGTGGACCTCTCGCCGGCCTCGGCGAACGCCCTCAGGCAAGGCCTCGCCTTCCTGGCGCAACTCCGGGTGCCGCTCGACGAGACGGAGACGCTCTTCGTCCTCAATCCGTTCGAGGTGGCAGGCTCGATCCAGTTCACCCCCGAGCAGATCGAGCGCTTCGCCGGCGAGGAGCTGCACCGGTTCCTGGCGGCGAACGCCGACAAAAGCGCGCCTCTGCAAGCGGCGCAAGTGCGTACCGGCTACCCCTGCGAGGAGATCCGCGCGAGGATCGCGGAGCGGCGGGCGGACCTCGCCGTGCTCGGCACCCACGGGCGCGGCGGCTTCGAGCGACTCGTGATCGGCAGCGTCGCCGCCGAGCTGCTCCACAGCGCAAGCTGCAACCTGCTCGTCGTGCCGCCGGAAGCGAGCCAATGGCATGACGCCACAGCGGAACGCACAGAGGAGCCGGCGGGCGCCGACTGGGGCTATGTCTCGGACGAGGCTCCTGTCGCCGCCGGCCGGTCCTAGGAGGAACCCATGACCATCCAGAACAGCCTTTCACCGCGGGCTGGACCGGCTGATGCTGGGGAGCGTGGCCTCCACGGTGGCCCGCAAGGCTCCTTGCAGCGTGCTCGTGGTGCCGCCGGAGGCCGCTCTGGCGGAAGGCATCGCCGAAGCGATCACCACCCAGACGATGCCCGCCTGGCATCGCGAACCGGCTCCCGCCGTTTGACTGTGGAGGATTCCATCATGCTAGAGCTGAACACAGGTTCCCGCGATCGTTCCTGGCTGCCGAGCTTCGATCTCCATGAAGAGGACGGCGAGCTGGTCCTCCACGCCGATATGGTGGGTCTCGATGAGCGGATCGAGGTCTCCCTCGAGGGCGGCGATCTGGTCGTGCACGCCGGGGAAGAGCCTGCCCACTCCAGCCGCCTGGCCCTGCCCTTCGCTCTCCGGAGCTTGCCGGTGGTCAGCCGGTCCGGCCACCAGGTCCTGGAGGTCCGCATTCCGATCCCGGAGATGTGAGCATGGCGGCCTCGCTCCTTCGGTCGGGCCGCTGCTCGCGGGGATCGCGCTCGCCGGCATTCCCACCCCAGCGAGAGCCTGTTCTCACCCGGCGGGGTGGCGACTTTGGCGCGTTAGGGATGGATCATCGCATCAGGAGGCGCGGACGATCATCGGACGCTATCAACTCGCACCAGGGCCGATGAGGCCCGGGAGGTCGGTCATGAAAAGACACACTCTGCCGCTGCTGTCGATCTTGGCCCTCGCAATCCTTTCTTCTCTGTGGCTGGCCGGCTGCGCCCGGCAGGAGGCCCCATCCGCGGCGAAAGCCCCGACGGTGAGCGCCGCGCAGAGGGACCGGACCGCGGAGACGGCCGCCATCCGGCAGTCGCTGCACCGGTACGTCGAGGAGAACGGCTGGGCTGGAGCTCCCGAGGCGGATGTGTACCTGGCCCAGGTCTCGATCGCTTCCGACTACGCTCTGGTCACCTGGACGCACGAGGGGAAAGGCGGGCAGGCTCTGCTGCAAAAACGGACGGGAGCCTGGAAGGTGGCGAAGTGCGGCCCCGGCTGGATGGGTCTCCAAGGACTGGGCGAAGAGAACGTGCCGGCCGAGACCGCCAAGAAGCTGCTCGACGAGATCGACTCGAACTGGCCGTCCTACGAGACCCTCTGAGCTTGCGCGCGCACGCGGGGTAGAAGTCTGGCCGGAGCGGGTGCGCAATTTGGAGCTCGTAGACGCACGCTACCCCGGGGGGTGGGTTAATCCCCTACTCGGCGGAGCGTTGCGTCTTCGCGGAAGGTGACGGCATGATCTTCCGCCAACGCCATCGCTGCGGAGCGCGAGCACTGGCATGGACGATCGAGACCGAACCTACCTGCAGACGCCGGAGCAATGGACGCGCTTCCTCTCAGCGTTCGTCCATGAGCTGCGCACACCCATTGCCAGCTCCCGCATGCTGGCCGATCTCCTGACCGAAGCCCCTCCCGACCGTCTCGGCGATCAGGAGCGGCGCTACTGCGAGAACATTCTGGAAGTGGTCCTGGACCTCCAGGCCCTGGTCGGCGACGTGGCCGAGCTGGCGCGCCTGCTGGCCGGCAGAGCCCTGATCCGTCCCGGCGGGGTTTCCCTGGACCAGCTCGTGGAGCAGATCGAAGAGGCGGTTCGCCCGCGGGCGTGGGAAGGAGGGATCGCCCTCACGGACTCCTTGGACCCTGCCCTTCCGAAGCGCTTCCGCACGGACCCGGACCGCCTGCGGCAGGCCCTTGTCCTGCTCCTGGGCGCCGCCATCAGCCATGCGAAGTCCGAGGTCTTCTTCCGGCTCGAGATCGAGGGCGGAGATCTCCGCGTCGTCATCTCCTCGGACGGGCCGCCCTTTCCCGAAGCCGCGCCCCAGGCCGTTTTCGAGCCCTTCAATGACGGCATCCGCACCACCCGGCCGCGCGGCGGCCGCAGCCTGGCGCTGCCGCTGGCCAGCGAGCTGGCGCGGGCCCTCGGCGGCACGCTGAAGGCGGAGAACCGAGGAGAAAGGCCCACCTTCGAGCTGTCCGTACCCGCCGCCGGCGCGTGAGCGGCATGCCTACGGGCTCAGGAGCTTGCGGATCAGACGCAGCAAGTCTTGAGTGGCGAAGGGCTTCTCCAGGAAGGCGTCGGCACGGGTGCGGTCGGCTTCCCGGCTGGCCAGAGCGTCGTCGGTGTAGCCTGACATGAGAACGACCTTCATGGCGGGATACTGGCCGCCGAGCTTGTAAGCGAGATCGGCGCCCGTGCCGCCGGGCATGACCATGTCGCTCAGCAGGAGCTGGATGGCGTCGCCGTGCGTCGCCGCGATCTCAAGGGCCGCCGCCGGATTCGGCGCCGCGAGCACCCGGTATCCCTGATTTTCCAGCACCTGCCGCAGCAGCCCCCGGAACATGTCGTCATCCTCCACCAGGAGGATCGCTCCGTGGTCTTTGCCGGCGATCTCGGCGTGCTCCGGCTCGGCGGCGGGCTCGGAATCCTCGCCGGCCGCCTCGCCGGCACAAGGCAGATAGATGCGAAAGGCAGTGCCGCGCCCAGGCTGGCTCTCCACCGCAATGCCTCCCTCGCTCCGCTTGACGATGGCGTGCACGGTGGAGAGCCCCAGACCCGTGCCTTTGCCCGGCTCTTTGGTGGTGAAGAACGGCTCGAAGATCCGCCGGCGGACCTCCTCGTCCATGCCCGTGCCGGTATCCGCCACCTCGAGCAGGACGTAAAGCCCTGGCGGCAGCCGACCGCCCTCGACGGCGATCTCCTGGTCCGCTTCGAGGTTGCGCAACGCGAGGGTCAGGGAGCCGCCGGAGGGCATGGCGTCGCAGGCGTTGACGACCAGATTGAGGATGACCTGGTGCAGCTCGCCGGGATCTCCCCAGACGCGGCCGAGCCGAGGATCGACCTGGCGGATCAGCTCGACGTCCTCGCCGATCAGGCGATCGAGCATCACCTCCACGTCCGCGAGCAATTTCTCCAGATCGACCGCCTGGGCCTGCATCTCCTGGCGCCGGCTGAACAACAGGAGCTGCCGCGTCAGTTGCGCACCCCGCAGGGCCGCGCGATGGATCTGCTCGGCGTGGCGGCTGAGGGCCTCCTCCCGCGGCAGCGCGCCGAGGAGCATCTCGCTGTAGCCGCGGATGGTGCCGAGCAGGGTATTGAAGTCGTGAGCCACACCGCCGGCCAGCCGGCCGATGGCTTCCATCTTCTGCGCCTGGCGGATCTCAGCCTCCAGCCGCACGCGCTCGGTGATGTCGCGCAGCGTTCCCAGGAAGAAGACCTCGCTGCCGTGGCGCACCTCGCTCACCGCGAGATCCAAAGGGAAGGTCGAGCCGTCGCGGCACCGCCCCTCGACCTGCCGGCCGATGCCGATGATCCGCGCCTCGCCGGTCGCCAGGTAATTGGCGAGATAGCCATCGTGCTCCCCCCGCCAGGGCGGCGGCATGAGCACCTTGACGTTGCGCCCCAGCAGCTCCTCGGGCGGATAGCCGAACATCTTCTGTACGGCGGGATTGACCAATTGGATGATGCCGGAGGTGTCGATGAGCACGATGCCGTCCACGGCGGCGTTCAGCACCGCCTGGAGCATGACGGGGTTTTCGAACAGCGCCGGCATCCTCGGTCACCTCGCTCTTGAAAGCTAAGCTTCGCCGGGAGGAGCGACGATGCCGTGGCGCAAGGCGAACCCCACCACCTGCGCGCGGTTGTGCAGGTGCAGCTTGTCCAGGATGTTGCGGACGTGGAACTTGACGGTGTTCTCGCTCACCCCGAGGTGCTTGGCCAGCTTGCGGTTCGAGGTCACGCCGTCGACAAGCAGTTCGAGCACCTGCCGCTCGCGGTCGGTCAAGGCGTCGGGATCGTTGGACTCGGCGACGGGACGGGGTGGACGAGCGAACTCCTGCAGGAGCTTGCCGGCGATGGCCGGCGTCAGGGCGGGCTCTCCCCGGCCGATCCCTTCGAGCAAGGCGAAGAGCTCCCGCGATTCGAGGTTCTTGAGCAGATAGCCCTGCGCGCCTGACTTGATCGCCTCGAAAAGCTTGGCATCCTCGTCCGACCCGGTGAGGACGACGACCTTCACTTGCGGCATCTCGGCGCTGATCAGGCGCGTCGCCGCCAAGCCGTCCAGCCCGGGCATCGCGAGGTCCATGAGGACGACGTCGGGTTGCAGGCGGCGCGCGAGCTCGAAGGCTTCACGCCCCTCGCGCGCCTCGCCGACGATCTCGAAGCCGCGCGAAGCGAGCAGGCTGCGCAGGCTGTCGCGGAACAGCGTGTGGTCGTCGGCAAGCAGGATTCTCATCTCCCTCCCCCTGTGCAGAATGGGCGGCGACCCATCCTACAACACCAGCCGGAGCCCGGCGCCCACCTACCCACACGGGGTGGCGCCGCCACCGCGGCGCCCCACCCGTCCGCGAGCGCGGCCAACCCTCAGGGAGGTCGCTCCGCGGTCTATGCCCGTGCGAGTCTGAGAGCATGGCCGGAACGCTCCCAGTCCCTTTCAACCATGAGGAGATGACCATGAACGAGCTACGGGTCCGCGATCTCATGACCTCGAACGTGATCACCGTCCGGCCCGACGACAGTATCGCCGCGGCCTACGAGCTGATGCTCGACAATCGGTTCCGCCATCTGGCGGTGGTCGACAAGGACGGCGATCTGATCGGCTTGCTGACGCACCGGGACCTGCTGCGATACGCGCTGATCGAGCGCGTGGAGCTGCCGCTGAGCATGCAGCGCAGCATCCTGAGACGGATCCGGGTCGAGGATGTGATGACCTCGGAGGTGGAGACCGCCGAGCCCGGTCAGTGGCTCGCGGAAGCGGCGTTGGTCATGTTCGAGAACAAGTACGGCTGCCTGCCCGTGGTCGAGGGCTCGCGGGTGGTGGGAATGATCACCGAGGCCGACTTCGTCCGCTTCTTCGTCCTCAAAGGCCAGCGGCCGATCCTGGCTGCGGAAGGGCTCAGGGAAGCCTCTTGAGCGGATCTCGCCAGGAGCCGCGGCAGGCGGTCTCCTTCGACCGCCGCCTGGTGCGCAAGTACGACGGACCCGGTCCGCGCTACACCTCGTATCCGACCGCGCCGGCGTTCCGCGACAGCTTCGGTCCCGAGGAGCACGCCTGCCTGCTCGCGGCGAGCGCCCGCGACGGCGCTCCCCTCTCGCTGTACGTCCACATCCCCTTCTGCGCCACCCGCTGCCTGTTCTGCGGCTGCAACGTCGTGGTCTCGCGCGACCGCGGCTGGGGAGGGCGCTACCTGCCGCTGCTCGAGCGCGAGATGGAGCTGGCCGCCGAGCGGCTCGGCGCCGCGCGCCGCGAGGTCGTCCAGGTCCACTGGGGCGGCGGCACGCCGACCTTCCTGCCGCCTCGGGACCTGACGGCCTTGATGGCGGCGATCGAGCGTCATTTCCACCTTGCCGAAGACTGCGAGATCTCCGTCGAGGTGGACCCGCGGGAGGCCTCTGCCGAGCACCTCGACGCCCTGGCGGCGGCCGGGGTGCGCCGGCTGAGCCTCGGCGTCCAGGACCTCGATCCGGAAGTCCAGCAGGCGGTGCGGCGCGTCCAGACGGCCGAGGAGATCCGGAGGGTCATCGATGGAGCCCGCCGGCGCGGCATCCACGGCATCAACGTCGACCTGATCTACGGCCTGCCGCGCCAGACGGTCTCCGGCTTCCTCGCCACGGTGCGGGAGGTGCTCGCTCTGGCGCCGGACCGTCTCGCGGTCTTCAATTTCGCCTACCTCCCCTCCCGCTTCCGCCACCAGCGCGCCATCGATCCGGCGGCGCTGCCCGGTCCCGAGGAGAAGCTCTCGTTGCTGGAAGGAGCGGTCCGCGAGATCACCGCGGCGGGCTACGCCTTCATCGGCATGGACCACTTCGCGCGGCCCGGCGATCCGCTGGCGCGAGCGTTGCGGGAGGGGACGCTCACCCGCAACTTCCAGGGCTACTCGACGCATGGCGGGACCGACCTCGTGGGCTTCGGTGTCTCGGCCATCAGCGCCGCCGGCGGCGGCTACGCCCAGAACCGCCTCACCATCCCGGAATACCGCGCCGCGATCGAAGCGGGGACCCTCGCGACGGAGAGAGGCCTCGCCCTCTCCGCCGAAGACCGCCTGCGGCGCGACGTCATCCTCGACCTGATGTGCCATTTCGCGCTCGACAAGGGCGGGATCGAGCGGCGGCACGGGATCGACTTCGACCGCCACTTCGCGGCGGAGCTGCGGTATCTGGAGCCGCTGGCCGACGACGGCCTGGTCGAGCTCTTCCGCGACCGCGTCGAGGTCACGCCGCGCGGCCGGTTCATGGTGCGCAACGTGGCCATGGCCTTCGACGCCTACCTCGGAGTGCAGCCCTCCGTCGTCTACTCCCGCACCGTCTGACCCGACGCCTTCATGGTCTTCTTCGCCGTCCTGGGACGCAGGATCACCTCCTCGGTGGCCGGCAGGACCGCGGTGGTCGTCTCAATCATGGGGAAACCTCGCTTCGGCGTGATGATCGCGGCCGAGATAGGCGTCTAGGAAGGCGCGGACGCGCGGCTCCTCGAAGCTGTCCAGGGTCTCCAAACGTCCCCAGGCGGTTAAAGCGAGCCGGGGTTTCATCCAGGGGTAAGGAGCGACGAGGACGAGATCGCGCTCGCGGGCCAGCGCCTCCAGCTTGTCCACCAGGTCCGGGCAGCCTCGGGGGCAGTTGTACTGGAGCAGGGCGCCGCCGTGCTCCAGGTTGTGGGCCTGAAGCTCGAGGGGAACGGGAACGCGGTGGACTCCCCAATCCGCGATAAAGGCGAGCCGGGGGCCTGAGGTCGGCGGGCTGCTGCTGTACGGCGGATGCGGCTCGCCCGGTCCGCTCAGATAGGGATAGGGCTGGACCGGCACCGCCCGGCCCGGTCCGCCTTTCGCGGCCGCTGCGGCCAGGGCAGGCCGCACCATCTCCGGCTGTGGCCGAGCGCCGCCGAGGCGGGTGAGATCGAAGCGCTCCGCCGGTATGGCTCCGTTCACCTGGATGTCCGTGATCGCCACGCGCTGAGGGGCGCCGCCATCGACCGTTCGCTCCAGGCGGGCCGGCAACCACGCGCCGGCGGCCCCGGGCGCCCTGCCGAAGAGGCGGGTCTCCATAATGCCGCCGAAGCCCGGCACCCCGTGGCCGCGGGCCTGGAAGACCGGGAACCGCTCCACCAACGAGACCGGACGGGCCGTGCCGGCGTCGATCCAGAGCTGAGAGACCCGCTCGCCCTTGCGCGCGGCGCCGACCAGCAGCCAGCGGGAGCCCTCCTCCGCGATCTCGGTCACCCGATCGACGGCGATTCCTCCCCGCAGGTAAGGGCTCCCGGGCACGTCCCCCGCGAGCTGGCGGACGGCCTCATCCACCGGCAGGTTAGGAAGGTTGAACACGGCCGAGAGCAGCTCCTGGCGGGGGGCGGTCCAGAAGCGGCCGGCCGGATCGATAGTGACCGTATCGCCGCCTGCGGCCAGACGGACGGTACCTTCCTCGGTCTCGACGCGGTAGCGATCCGGCGGAGCCAGGAAGGCCCGCAGCCGCCGGCTCCTCCCGGCGGCCGCGGGCCTCCCCGCGACGTCCGGGGCGGGCTCGGTCCATACCGCCGTTTCGGTCCAGGAAAGAGCGGAGAAAGGGCGGCCGGTAACGCGCATCTTCGCGAGCATGGCGGCCAGGGTCTTCCGCGCCCGGCTCTCGCCCGCCGCGCGGTCGCGCGCCCCGCGGTCCACCGCCACGACGGCAACGGCGACGGGCGCGTCGCCGGTCGGGATCTCACGCATCAGCTCCAGGGTGGCGGGATTCGCCTCGATCAGCCGGTTGCCGGAGCGGTCCACCAAGTAGACGCGATCCCCGGAGGGAGAGAAGGCGCCGGCCACGATGGCACCCGCGACCGCGGCTTCGCCTTCCTGCACCAGGGTGGGCCACGGCCGGGTCGAAAAGTCTGCGCGGTAGGTTAGGACGGTGCTCCCGCGCGCGCCTTCGCCGCGCCAGCAGGAAACGATCAGACGGGTCTCGTCCGGCGACAGGAGGATGGCCTGCGGCGCCGGGCAGGCGGGCACGGCGCGGCCGTCGCCGAGCTCGTTGAGCAGGGTGAGGCTGTTCGTCTCGCGGTCCGCGGTGAGCAGAAAGGGATTCTTCCGTAGCGCCCGCACCGCCGCGGGGCTGCGACCGGTGCGCAGGGAAACGGGCACGGCGCGGCCGGGATCCTTCTCGCCCAGCGGATAGGAGAGAGCGTAGGCGTAGCGCTCGCGCGGGCCGCGGGCCATGGGATCGAACTGCACGAGGTAGAGGGCCTTGCCGTCCGGATGTGGCGCCAGGTCGTAGACGCGCGGGATCTCGGTGACGCGCTCCTCCCGGCGCTCGAAAGTGCGCGCGTCGATCGCGTCGAGCGCAGAGCCCGGCCAGTCGAAAGAAAGAAAGGTTTTTCCGTCGGCACCGAACGTCCCGGGGCCGCGCAGGGGCAGGACGTGCGCGATCTCATGGCTTGCGAGATCGACGACGGCCGTGGTCCCCGCCGACCAGTGCTGCACCCAGAGCGTCTTGCCGTCCGGAGACGGCACGAGCCGCCATGGGGTGGCCCCGGAGTAGATCTTCCTCAGGGTGTCGCCGGAGGCGAGGTCCACCACCTGGACGTGATTGTTGCCGGCCACGGCGACGTAGGCGAGGGGGATCCCGGAGTCACGGTGGGAGCAGGCGGTGAGGACGAGGAGCGCGGTGGCCGCCGCGCTCCCAGGAAAAGACGAAACTCTCACCTCCGCGATCTCAATTGGTCGTCTTGAACGAGCTGCTGAAGGCGCTCTGCAGGGCTTGGCCGGTGAGGTCCTGCACGCCGGTCGTCACCCGCACGCAGTAGAGCGTCTTGGTGTTGAGGGTTGGCGATGGATCGAACGTCCAGACGTCGCCGTTGCCGTTGGCGGTGATGGTGCCCGCGATCGAAGCGCCCAAGGTGTTGCAGTTCTTGCCGGCTCCGCCCGCCTGGTTGAGCAGGAACGTGGTGGCGTTGACGTTCGTCACCGGTTCCGAGAAGGTCACCACGACATTGGCGGTCGTCAGCACGTTGGTGGCGCCGTTGGCCGGATTGACCGCCGTCACCGTCGGCGCGGGATTGCCACCGCCCCCGCCGTTCGGCGGGAAGCCCAGCGGCACCGAGGTGTTGCCGGCACCGCCGCCGGCGGACTGCGTGGTGGTGAAGCTCCAGGTGATCGGCTGCGTGGTGCAGTTGTTCTGGAAGTCGCAGACGCCGGCCGCCACGCGCGCGGTGTAGGTCGTCCGCGTGTTCAGGAAGGCGGCGTGGGGGAAGAGCGCCCAGGTGCCGTCGCCGATCTGGTCCACGAACGCCGGCACTGAAAGACCATTGTTATCCATCAACGTGAAGGTGCTGGCGTCAACTCCGGTCACCGGCTCGGAGAAGTGGACCTTGACGACCACGTCCTGATACACGTTGGTGGCGTTGTTGGCCGGGTAGAGGGTAGCCGCGGGGACCGTCGTGTCCGTGTTGCCGGTGATGCGGATCACCCAGTTCTCCACCTCCATGGGCACGGCCGGCGCGCCTTCGACGACCGCCGGCTCCACGGTGGGCGTGCGGCCGTCGCAGGCGCCCTTGAGGACGCAAGGCTCCAGCGTCCGATCAGTGTCCGTATCGGCGAGGTTGCCGAGGAACTTCCTGGCGACGATGGATTCGAACGACTGGTAGTAGACGGCGGCGGTCACGGCTACCGGGCCTACCGTGCCGGCGGGGATCACCACCGAGTAGCGGTTGAGGCTCGCCGTAGCCCCGGCGTGGGGCAGCGGGCGCAGCCGGGAGTCGACCAGGAAACTGTCGTCGAACAGGTCGCCGTCGCCGTCGGTGTCGGTGAAGCGCGGCAGTCCCAGGGGATTGTTGCGGTCGATGACCACGCCGTTGGCGTCGGTCGGCAGGCCGTTGGCGTTGACGACCATGTTGAGCGGCGTGGCGTAGGGCAAGTCGAGCGTCGGGCAGCCGTTGCCGAGGGAGGCCACGGCCTTGAAATGCCGCGCGTAGGGATCGGCCGAGCCGGCGGGGATCGTCCAGTTGCAGCCGGGGTAGTTGGGATCCACCTGGCTGGCGGCGGTCAGATAGCCGACGCCGAGGGAGGTGCGGTTCCACACCGAGTCGAAGATCTGCAGCTCGGCGCCGGTGGCGAGATCGAAGGCGCGCACGGCCACCCAGGAGTTCCTTCCCTCAGGGAAGCCGGTGGGGAAGTCGTGGCCGCTGCCGGTGTTGGCGACCGACAGGGTCAGCGGCTGAGTGGTGCCGGCCGAGGCGCTCGACGGACCGGTGAGAGAGATCTCGACCACGTTGCGCAGCCGGTCCCAGGCGAGACGGGCGTGCTGGCTCACCGGCCCCTTGTTGGTGACGTTCTCCCACACGGCGTTGTGGTAAGCGCTGTTCTCGTCCGCCGAGGAATAGCTGAAGGTGGAGAGCTCGGGGTAGGGCTGGACCGCACCCGAGCCGTTCACGTCCTGGCCCATGAGACGCGTGATGTAGGCGTTACCGCCGATGAAGTGATGCGAGAAGAAGGCCGGCCGCACCGGGCCGCTGTCGCAGACGGAATCGGAGAGAGGCGCCACGGGCGTGGTGCCGACGAAGAGAGTCTGGGCCGTGCCCGGCTGGCCGTAATCCTGCTGCATGTGGCAGGTCTGGCAATCGCGTTTGAACGCCGGGTCGAAGTTGGTATTGCCTGGCCGGTCCGCGTAGCGGCTGCTGCGCCATTCGGTGTAGGTGCGCTCGATGGGGAAGCCGCCGACCCACTTGCCCTGGGTATTCTTGATCGTCAGCGGATTGGTGACGTCGTGGCAGGCGCTGCAGTACTCGGAGCGCTCGAACATCACCTGGCGGAAACCGTCGTGCTTGCCGGAGAACTGCCCCTGCTGGTAGGTGATGTTGACGTTGAAGACGTCGCTCACATAAGGGTCGATCGTTGCGCTGTAGTCGTCCCAGGTGAGGGGTCCGAAGCGCTCTGGCTGACTGATGGCGTGCGGGGAGAGCCGGAAGGAGCCGGCGCCCACGCCGTAGCCGAGGTTGCCGCTCGCGGCGTTGGCCACGTTCATCATGTCGGGCGTCGCTACCAGCGAGTCGCGGCTGCCGGTGCCTACGGCGGGTGTGTACTCAGTGCCGGACCGCTGGTAGTTGTGGTACGGCGTGTAGCGGGTCTCGGTGTAGGTATGGCAGGCCTCGCAGAAGACGCCCCGCTGGCCGGGCGGCGTGTTGCGGAACTGCGCCGACACGGTGGTGAAGGCGAGGTTTGTGCCGTTGCTCGAGGTGGGATCGAAGTTGGCGTTGACCTGGCCGTTCTCGAGACCGGAGGGCGGATCGTTGCTGACGTTGGCCAGCGGCACGTTGTCCACGTAGTTGGCCGGCATGTGGCAGCGGGCGCAGAAGTCGTCGAGGAGAGAGCCCGAGCCGGAAGTCGTGTGCGTGGCGGTGCCGATGTTGAAGGTGGAGGTGCAGTCGCCGTTGGCGAACGGATTGATCAACGATCGCACTGTGCCGTCCGGCGGGTTCGGGGTGTCGCAGTTGCCGTCCGTCGAGGTGAGGCGGGCGATGAGCAGGAAGGCGCCGCGCCACCCTGGATCGCGCCAGGCGTTGGACATCATCGAGCCATTCCACTCGTTGAAGATGCGGGTGTGGCAACTGTCGCAGACGCCCGGGCTGTTGGGTCCGTTCCAATCCGACTCGTAGGGAGGCGGATCGACCTGGGCCTCGCTGACGTTGTAGGGCGCCGCCTCCGGGATCCGGTTCGGCAGCAGGCCGTGGTTGGCCTGGGCGCGATAGGTGAGGAACGAAACCGATACGGCGAGCACAGCTACCGCCGGCCACTTCAGCCAGGTACGCGGTCGCATGGCAGTCCCCTCCTTCGCCTCTACGGGAGGCGCGGACTACGTTGAAAAGAACATCCCCCTATTTTCTTCTGTGCTGGAACGAGCCCTGGCGGGGACAAAAGGAACGGCGGCGGCCGGGCAAGTTGGGGGATCAGTCCCTTTCGTTCCGGTCCCGCCCCTTCAGCCCAAGGGAGCCGGCTCGCGGTGCCAGGCGGGCGTCGTCCGTGCGAGGACAGCCTCAGCGATCCCCTCTTCCAGCGCGGCGTCCGGCGAGACGGGCCGCCGTTCCAGGGGGGTCAGGCCGCCAGCACTTCGCGGATCTTCGCCGCCAGGCGCTCGGCCGAGAAGGGCTTTTCCAGGAACTCGTGCTCACCGTCCAGGATGCCGTGGCGGAGCACGGCGTTGTCGGTGTAGCCGGACATGAAGAGGATGCGGGTTTCCTCGCGGCGGGCACGGATGCGCTGGACTACCTCCAATCCGCTCATGCCGGGCATCACCACGTCGCAGACCACCAGGTCCACCTGCCCGTTCAGGCGTTCGAAGGCGCTCAGCGCGTCCTCGCCGTTCGCCGCCGCGGCGACCCGGTAGCCCAGGGCTTCCAACAGGCCGCGGGTGGCGCCGCGCAGCTCGTCGTTGTCTTCCACCAGGAGGATCGTCTCGCCGCCGCCGGTCAGGAGCACGGCGGCCACCGCGTCGCGGGCCGTGGTCGCCGGTTCCTCGCTGGAGCGCGGCAGGTAGATGCGGAACGTCGTGCCCTCCCCCATCTCGCTGTACACCGAGACGTGACCACCGTTCTGCTGGACGATGCCGTAGACGGTCGAGAGGCCCAGCCCTCGCGCCTCGCTGCCCTCTTTGGTGGTGAAGAAGGGCTCGAAGATATGGTCGCGGATCTCGGGCGGTATGCCGGTGCCGCTGTCCGAGACGGCGAGCAGGACGTATTCCCCGGGTTTGACGGTCGGATTGTGCTGCAAGTACTCGGCGTCGAGGGCGGCGTTGGCGGTCTCGATGATGACGTGGCCGCCTTGCGGGCTCGCTTCGCGGGCGTTGACCAGCAGGTTGACGACGATCTGCTCGACCTGGGCGGGGTCCACCCGCACGGCCCAGAGGCCCGCTGCGAGGAAGGTCTCGAGCTGGAGGTCCTCGCCGATGAGCCGCTTCATCATGCCGCGCAGCCCCTCGACGATCTCGTTGAGGTTGATGACCCGGGGGTCGGCCGGCTGCTTGCGGCTGAAGGCGAGAAGGCGGCGGATCAGGGCGGTGATCTTGTCCGCCGTGGCGATGACCATGTTCATCTTTTCGGCCACCCGCGGCTCGGCCTTCATGCGCACCAGCTCGCACTGGCTGGTGATGGCGGTGATGTAGTTGTTGATGTCGTGCGCCAGCCCGCCGGCGAGCCTCCCCACGGCTTCCAGCTTCTGGGCCTGCAGGAGCTGGGCCTCGCTACGGCGCAGGGCGGCCTCGGCCTCTCGGCGGCGCCGCTCGCGGGTCCACAGGCCGGCGGCGGCCACGGCGATCAGCGAGAGCCAACCGGCGACCAGCAGGGAGAAGAACAGGCGGCCCTGCCTTTTGTCGCGCTCCATGTGCCGCTCGACCGCCCGTTGCAGCCCGAGCGCTTCGGCCGAGAGGAGGGAGAAGGTGCGGTCGAAGGCGACGTCCGGCGGCGAGCCGACGCCGGTGTGGACGCCCCGCAGCAGCCCTTCCTGCCGCTGCCGGGCGCCCGTGCGAAGCTGGGTCACCTGAGTCCGGATGCGCTCCAGACGCGAGCGCAGGGCGGGGTCCTCCAGGTGAGAGAACCCGAAGCTGAGGGAGCCGCGCCGGCTGCCGGCGAGCATCGACTCCGCCAGCTCCTCGGCGCGGTCGAGGTTGCGCCGGACCTCCGCGAGATTGCCGCGGACGTCGCCGCTCAGGTACTCCTCCAGCCAGAGGTGGGAGGTGGCCACCGCCACGCGCAGCTCGCCGGCGGCGCGGATCAGGGCGAGGTCCTGCTCCACCAGCCGGCTGCGCACCATCTCCGTGCCGATCCACAGCGCCACCGAGATCACTCCCAGGACGAGGATCGCCGCCGGCAAGCGAAAGGCCGGAGCTTCAACCGCGCTGGTTCTTGAGGACGTAGCCCACTCCTTTGAGCGTGTGCAGGAGCCGGTCCTCGCGCTCGCCGTCGATCTTCTTGCGCAGCCGGTGGACCGTGACGTCGATGACGTTGCCGAACGAATCGAAGGAGTCGTCCCAGACGTGCTCGGAGAGCTGCGTGCGGGTGACCACCTGCTCCTTGTGGGTGAGGAAGTACTCGAGCAGGCCGAACTCCTTGGGCGAGAGATCGACCGGCCGGCCGGCCACGGTGACCCGCCGGGCGGCGCGGTCCATCTCCAGGTCGCCGGCGGCGAGGGTCGCCTGCAGGGGTTTCTCCCGCCGCCGTAGCAGGCTGCGCACGCGGGCGAGGAGCTCGGCGAGCGAAAAGGGCTTGGTGATGTAGTCGTCCGCCCCGGTGTCGAGGCCGTCGACCCGGTCGGGCACGGCGCTGTGGCCGGTGAGCATGAGGACGGGCGTCTCCCGGCCCTCGCGGCGCCAGGCCCGCAGCAGCTCGATGCCGGTCGGCGGCGGGATGGTCCAATCGAGGACAATGAGGTCGTAGGCGTTGACGTCGGCCAGCTCCGAGGCGGTCTCGCCGTCGTGCGCCTGATCCACGGCGTAGCACTCCCCCTCCAGGGCTTCCACCAGCGCCTGCGCCAGCACCCGCTCGTCCTCGACGACCAGGATTCTCACGGCGTTTCCCCACCCACAACGGTGCGCCTGCGGGGAGATACGAGGACAGAAAAGCGCCGGGAACCACTCCGAGGTCAGGTTGAAGCCGATCTGGGTCTCTCGCATTTTGTAATGTCCATGTAAGGTTTTCCTCCCTAATCTCCTCCTCAGGAAACAGGAGGAGGAAACGGGTTCATGTTCCAGCAGAACGCTCCGGGCTTCGCGCCCTTGACGGTTTCGCCGGTTCGATTCGTGCCGCTTCCTCCGGCGCCAATCGCCGGATGCGAACGAAAGGAGGAAAACACCATGCAACATTCCAAGGTATCCCGCTTTGTTGTCGCGAGCGGGTGGTGGGTGGCGGCCGTCTCTCTGGCCGCTGCCTTGGTGCTGCCGGCGGCTGCCGGCGCCCAATGCACCCGCACGCTGACGGCGAGCGTCGTCGCGATCGACCAGGTGTTCTTCTGGAACCGCCTCGGCGCGATCCAGCCGCAGGGGCAGATGTTCGCCCTGCGGCGCGACGTGGTGCCGATCAGCGGCAGCGTGCTCGCGCCGGGCAACGCCCGGCTGCGCTCCGACAAGCGGCCGCGGCCGCTGGTGCTGCGGATGAACGTGGGCGACTGCCTGCGGATCGATTTCCAGAACCTGCTGAGCCCGCTGCGGCGGGACCAGGATCAGTCGGCGACCCGCCAGGCGTCGATCCACGTGGTCGGCATGCAGCTCTTCAATTCGAACCTCGACGACGGCTCCTACGTGGGGCGAAACCCCTCGAGCCTCGCCGACCCCGGCCAGATCATGACCTACACGTTCTACGCCGAGCGCGAGGGCGAGCACGTCCTCTACAGCCTGGGCGCGCCCGCGGGCGGCGAGGGCGACGGCGGCCAGGCCAACCAGGGGCTCTTCGGCGCCGTCATCGTGGAGCCCGCCGGCGCGCGCTGGTACCGCAGCCAGGTCTCCCGGCAGGACCTCGACTACGCCACCATCGGCTACACCTCCACCGGCCAGCGGAAGATCGACTACGAGAAGCTGTATCCCCTCGGCCATCCGCGCTACAACACGCCGGTGCTCAACATGGTGCAGAACAACCAGATCATGCACAGCGATCTGACCGCGATCATCGCCGGTCCGCAGGCCAACTACGAATTCGCGTCCAACGCGTTCCCGCCCAACATCTATACCCATCCGCGGCGCTTCGAGCCGTTCCGCGAGTTCACCATCATCTATCACGACGAGATCGGCGCCGTGCAGGCGTTCCCGGTGTTCAACCAGAACGAATTCAAGTTCCCGCTGCACAGCGTGCGCGACGGCTTCGCCATCAACTACGGCACCGGCGGCGCCGGCGCCGAGATCTTGGCCAACCGCCTCCGCGTCGGGCCGATGTGGAACTGCCCCGAGTGCAAGTACGAGGAGTTCTTCCTGACCTCGTGGGCGGTGGGCGACCCCGCCATGGTCGTGGACCGGCCGGCCAACGTGCCGTGCGGTCCCGAGACGACGAGCCCCAACAACGTCGGGCAGGACCCCAACCTGCCGCTGTTCGTCAAGCAACTGCGCGACGGCGTGCCCTGCGCGTCGCTGCCCAACCCGAAGGCCACCAAGGCCTTCTTCCCGGACGATCCCTCGAACGTCTACCACTCCTACCTGCGGGACCACACCAGGTTCCGCGTGCTGCACGGGGGCTCGAAGGAGCACCACATCCACCACCTGCACGCCCACCAGTGGCTGTTCGCGGGGGACGGCGACAAGTCGAGCTACCTCGACAGCCAGGCCCTCGGGCCGGGCTCCTCGTTCACCGCGGAGATCACCTACGAGGGGAGCGGCAACCTCAACCTGACGCCGGGCGATTCCATCTTCCACTGCCATTTCTACCCCCACTTCGCCCAGGGCATGTGGTCCCTCTGGCGCGTCCATGACGTGTTCGAGGAGGGCACGCTGCTCGACACCAACGGCCGTCCGGCGGCCGGCTCGCGGGCCCTGCCCGACGGCGAGATCGCGGCCGGCACGCCCATCCCGGGCGTCGTGCCGCTGCCCAACCAGCCGATGGCGCCGCTGCCTGGCGCCACGGTGTCGATCGTCGGCGGCCAGATCCAGATCGCCGGCACCGGCAATCCGGGCTACCCGTTCTTCATCCCCGCCAAGGCCGGCCACCGGCCGCCGAGCCCGCCGCTCGACACCATCGACGACGGCGGCCTCAGGCGGCACATCATCACCGCCGGCACCTTCGACGAGCTGCACACCCGGACCGACTTCCACAAGACCCTGCTCACCGCGGTGGCCACGGAGCTGCCCGAGGGCGGCACGGCCACGGAGCTGGCGGCGATGGCCTACCACGCCGTGCGCGAGCACCCGACCTGCCTGCCCGACGGCACCTGCGACGGAGGCACGCCGGTCAAGTTCATCACCAACGGCCGGCCGGCGGTGCGCGGCGCGCCGCTCGCCGACCCCTGCATCGACGCCAACGGCGTTCCCATCCCGCTCAACCGGACGATCAAGGGAGCGGCCATCCAGACCGACGTGGTGATCAACAAGCGGGGATGGCACTTCCCGCAGATGCGCTTCGAGTCGCTGTGGGACGACGTCGACGACTACGTCACGCCCGCCAGCGATCCGCCGAAGCCGCCGGAGCCGCTCTTCATGCGGGCCAACAGCGGCGATTGCATCGAGTACTGGTACGCCAACCTGGTGCCCAACGAGTATCAGCTCGACGACTTCCAGGTGCGCACCCCCACGGACATCCTGGGCCAGCACATCCACCTGGTGAAGTTCGACGTCACCTCCTCGGACGGCTCGGGCAACGGCTACAACTACGAGGACGGCTCGCTGAGCCCCGGCGAGGTGCGGGAGCGCATCAACGCCATCCGCACGCAGAACGGCTGCACGAAGGGCGATCCGCGCAACGGCACCTTCCCCTGCCCGCTGCCCGAGATCCATCCGTTCTTCGGGCCCGGCCCGGGCGGCGAATGGATCGGCGCCCAGACCACCGTCCAGCGCTGGTACGCCGACCCGGTGCGTGACAACCAGGGCAACGACCGCACGCTGCGCACCGTCTTCACGCACGACCACTTCGGTCCCTCGACCCACCAGCAGGCCGGCCTCTACGCCGGTCTGGTGATCGAGCCGAGAGACTCCAAGTGGTATCACAACGAGACCGGCGTCGAGCTCGGCACCAACGCCGGCCGTCTCAGCCTCGACGGCGGCCCGACCTCCTGGCAGGCGGTGATCGAGCCGCCCCTGCCCACCCCCTCGTACCGCGAGTTCATGTTCGAGTTCGCCGACTTCCAGCTCGCCTACGAGGAAGGCGGCTTCGGCTTCCCCGATCCGCAACGCGCCGTCAATCCGGCGGGGCGTGAGGACGTGGGCATCCCCAAGCTGCTGGCGCGGCCGGACCGCTGCCCCGACGGCATCAACCTGCCGCCTTGCCCCGAGGCCATCTCGGCCGCCGAGGTCGGCACCATGTCGGTCAACTACCGGCAGGAGCCGATCGCCCTGCGCGTGCGCGATCCGCTGGACAACACCCAGGCGGACGGCACGGCCGGCGACCTCTCCTGGGCCTTTGCGTCCATCAAGCGCGCGGACGATTTTCTCAACGTCCAACCGGCCTTCTACCAGCCGCTGACGCAGGACATCAAGGACTTCGACCCCTACACCCCACTGCTGCGGGCCTATGAGAACGACCGGGTCCAGGTGCGGATCCTGGTCGGCGCGCACGAGGAGGGTCACAACTTCAACATCCACGGCATCAAGTGGCTGTTCGAGCCGTCGGAGCCCAACTCCGGCTACCGCAACAGCCAGATGATGGGCATCTCCGAGCACTTCGAGTTCATCGTGCCGCAGCTCATCAAGAACCCGATGGGGGCCTACGTCGACCGGCTCTACTCGGCCGGTTCCTCGACGGACGACCTGTGGAACGGCATCTGGGGCCTCTTCCGGGCCTACACCGGCACGCGTCAGGGCCTGCGGGCGCTGCGGGAGAATCCCAACGGGCGGTCCAACATCGATCCCGGGTCCGTGGGGGCCTTCGACTTCTCCTGCCCCAAGAACGCTCCCGTGCGCACGTTCGACGTCACCGCGGTGGCCGCCCACTGGGCGATTCCCGGCGGCCGGCTGGTCTACAACTCCCGCGCCGACGGCGCCATCGGGCCGCTGTTCGACCCGACGGCGATCCTCTTCGTCCGCTCCAGCGATCTCGACGCCAACTCCAAGCTGCTGCCGACCGCGCCCATCGAGCCGCTCGTCCTGCGCGCGCGGGCCGGCGAGTGCATCAAGCTCACGCTGCGCAACAAGATCCAGCAGCCCAACGACACGGTGGACAATCCCCTCGACTTCAACACCTTCAACACGCTGCCGATGACGGTGGAGGGGTTCAACGAGAACGAGATCAGGCCGTCGAGCCACGTCGGCCTGCACCCGCAGCTCGTCTACTACGACGTCAGCCGGTTCGACGGCGCCAACGTCGGCGGCAACTCCACCCAGACGGTGGCTCCCGGGCAGTTCACCACCTACGAGTGGTACGCCGGCGACATCACGATCAACGCCGACGGCAGCGTCACGGCCACTCCCATCGAGTTCGGCGCCACCAACCTCATGCCCTCGGACCGCATCGAGCATCCGAGCAAGGGGGCGATCGGGGCGCTGATCATCGAGCCCGTGGGAGCCAACTGGACCGAGCTGTCCACCACGCGGGCGGTGGCCGACGTCACCAATCCGTTCCCGGTGGCCGGCCAGCAGGCGAGCTTCCGCGAGTTCGTGCTGCAGTTCCAGAACGACGTCAACATGCGCACCGACGTCGAGCTCACCCCGCTCTGCCTCCAGCCCACCGGCGGCGTGATACCCGGCTTCGGCGCGCCGATCGAGAACCTCGACTGCGGCGACGACGCCGAGGACTCGGGGGCCAAGGCCATCAACTACCGTAGCGAGCCGCTGTGGAAGCGCATGCAGCACCCGCCCGGCACGCGGCTGGCCACCACCGACGACTTCAACGACTGGTTCGACGTGCTGGCCAACGTCAAGGTCGGCGGCGAGCCCAAGACGCCGTTGTTCACGGTGACCCCTGCCCGGCCCATCCGCTTCCGGCTGCTGCAGGCCGGCGGCCACTCGCGCAACATCGTCTTCGAGCTGGCCGGCCACGTCTGGGACCGCGAGCCATACATCGCCAACTCCACCAAGATCGGCCGTAACTCCTTCTCCATGTGGACCGGTGCGCAGTTCGGCATCGGGGCCAGCGCCCACTTCGACGCCGTGATGCGCAACGGCGCCGGCGGCCGGTTCTCCGTCCTCGGTGACTACCTGTTCCGCAACCACGAAGCCTTCTCCTTCGACGGCGGGATGTGGGGCATTCTGCGAGTCACCCAATAGGTCTGCCGGTACGGGGCGGCGGCGCCCGCCGCCCCGCACCTTTCTTTTCGAAGGAGCCGTCATGAGCAAGGGACCGAAAAGCCTCTTCACCCTTTTGGCCGGGTTGGCGTTGAGCGCCGCGGCGGCGGCCGCCACGCAGAAGGTCGTCGCCGGGGGGCTCGCCGTCGAGCTCTCCGTGCAACCTCTCGACGGCGGCGCCGGACCGCTCGTGGAAGGCGGGACCGCGCGCGTGCGGCTGGCCATCACCGACACCCTGAGCGGCACGCCGATGTCCCGCCTCTATCCCGGCGCCTGGATGGACCGGCCGGGCTCCCCGGCGGAACCAGGCGGGGGCGACTGCAAGAAGAACGTGGAAGCCATCGTCAGCGGCTCCATCCTCTCCCGCCCGGACCTCGACCTGAACACCTACTACGTGCTGGCGCTCAACGCCGACGCGACGATCTCCGTCGTCGATCCGCTCTTCGGCTATGGCAACAGCAAGCTGCTGACCATGGTCTTCCTGAAGAGCCCGGGAGAGGATTGGGCCCTCACCGCGGACGGCAACCGGCTGTTCGTCTCCATGCCCGATTCCAACCGCGTCGCCGCGGTCGATACGGCGACCTGGAAGGTGGTGGGCGAGATCGAGACGGGACCGCATCCCCGGCGCCTCGGTCTACAACCTGACGGCCATTACCTCTGGGTGGCCTGGGACGCCGGCGTGTCGGCGATCGAGACCGCCAGCCTGCGCAAGGCGGCCGACGTCGCCACCGGTCGGGGAGGGCACGACCTGGCGTTCAGCGACGACAGCCGCCGGGTCTTCGTCACCAACGAGGAGGACGGCACCGTTGCGGTCGTCGACGCGGCCGGTCTCGCCAAGGTGAGGGACGTCCGGACCGGCGACCGCCCCGTCGCCATCGCCTGGTCGCCCCAGGCCAAGAGGGCCTACGTCAGCGGCGCGTTGCGCGGCACCGTCACTGCCGTCGACGGGACCCATCCCGAGGTGCTGTCGCGCATCGTGGTGGGACCCGGGCTCGGCGCCATCCGCTTCGCTCCCGGCGGCCGCCTCGCCTTCGTCGTGCAGCCGGGCAAGAACGCCGTCCACATCGTGGACGCGATGACCGATCGCCTCATCCAGACCGCCGACGTCGAGGCCGCGCCCGACCAGGTGACGTTCAGCGACGAGCTGGCCTACGTGCGCCACCGCGGCAGCGAGACCGTGCTGATGATCCCGCTGAAGGCGGTGGGCGAGCCCGGCCGGCCGGTGCCGCTGGTCGACTTCCCCGGCGGCCAGCACCCGCCCGGCCGCACGCCGCGGCCGACGCCCGCGGACGGCATCGTCCAGGCCCCCGGCCATCCGTCGGTCCTGGTGGCCAATCCCGAGGACGAGGTCATCTATTACTACAAGGAGGGTATGGCGGCGCCGATGGGCCATTTCCGCAACTACGGCAAGGTGCCGCGCGCCGTGCTGGTGGTGGACCGCAGCCTGCGCGAGACCGCGCCCGGCGTCTACGAGACGGTGGCGCAGATGGGCCCGCCGGGCCGCTACGAGCTCGCCCTGTTCCTCGAGTCCCCGCGCGTCATCCACTGCTTCCCGGTCGACGTGGCGGAGGACCCCGCCCTCGCCGCCGCGCGCAAGCCGCCGCTCGCCGTCGAGGTGCTGATCGGCCAGCGGCCGCCGCGCCCGGGCGAGGACGTGGCGGTGCGGCTGCGGATCTCCGATCCGGTCACCAGCGCGCCGCGCAAGGGCCTCCGGGACGTGCACGTGCTGACGTTCCTCTCGCCCGGCATCTGGCAGCAGCGCCAGTGGGCCGAAGAGGTGGACGAGGGGCTTTACGAGATCCATTTCCAGCCGCCCGAAGCAGGCCTCTACTTCGTGTTCGTCGAGGTGGACTCCCAGGGCCTGCAGTTCCAGAGCTCGCCGTTCGCGAGCCTGACCGTGGAGGAGCCGGCGCCGGGCACGGGAGGCGCGCCATGAGCCGCGGGGCACCGGCTGCGCTCGCCGCCGCGCTCGCCCTGTGGGTCGCGGCCGGAGCCGCCGCCGCTCCTCAGCACGAGCATCACCAGAGCCTCCCCGCGCCCGCGGCACCGCAGCCGCGAGCGCCGGAGGTCGTCGGCCTCGAGATTCCGGACGTGCCGGTGCTCGACCAGGAGGGCAGGCCCCTGCGGTTCTACAGCGACCTCGTCCAGGGCCGGGTGGTGGCCATGAACTTCCTCTTCACCAACTGCACCACCATCTGCCCGCCCCTGGGAGCGACCTTCGGCAAGCTGCGCCAGCTCCTGGGCGAGCGCGCCGGGCGGGACGTGCACCTGATCTCCGTCTCGGTAGACCCCACGACGGACACGCCCGAGCGGCTCAAAGCCTGGGCGCAGAAGTTCGGCTCCGGGGCCGGCTGGACGCTGGTGACCGGCGCCCGCGAGGACATCACCCGTCTCCTCAAGGCGCTCGGCGCCTACACCGCCAGCATCACCGACCATCCGCCACTCGTCCTCATCGCCAACTCCCGCGGCCAGTGGACGCGGGCCTACGGCCTCGCCGCGCCGGCCAAGCTGGCGGCGGCGATCGACGAGATGGCGGCGCTGGAAGACGATTCAAAAGGAGCTCTGCCATGAGGATCTGCGTCCTTTTCGTCCTCGCCGTCCTTTTCGTCCCGGTTGTCCCCGCGGCCGCGGCCGAAAACGCCCCCACCGCTGCCTCCCACCCCTACTTCGAGGACACCGTTCTGCTCAACCAGGATGGCCGCGAGGTGCGCTTCTACTCGGACCTGATCCGCGGCAAGATCGTGGTGATGGACTTCATCTACACCCGCTGCGTCGGGCCCTGCCCGATCCTCAGCGGCACCTTCGCCAAGCTCCAGAGCCGGCTGGGAGACCGCCTCGGCAAGGACGTCTTCCTGCTGTCCTTCTCGGTCGATCCGGACTACGATACGCCCGAGCGGCTGCAGGAGTACGCCGGGCGCTTCCGCGCCCGCCCCGGCTGGTCCTTCCTCACCGGCTCGCGGCAGAACGTCGAGGCGGTGTTGCGCAAGCTGGGCCAGTGGGTGGAGTCTCCCGAACAGCACCAGACCGTCTTCATCCTCGGCAACGAGCGCACCGGCCTATGGAAGAAAGCGTTCGGACTGGCCAAGCCGGAGGACCTGTTCCCGGTGATCGACAGCGTCGTCGACGATTCAGGGTCGGACGGTTGAGCCGGCCTTGGCGCCGGCTGCCCCTGCTGCTGCTCGCCTCGCTGCTCCTGGGAGCCGGGCTCACTCCCCAGGAGGAGCGCGGCCGGCGGATCTACGTCGAGACCACCAGCCCGTCGGGCGGCGAGATCGTCGCCGTCCTCGGCGAGGGGGTGGAGCTGGAGGGCTCCGCCGTGCCCTGCGCGAGCTGCCACGGCCGCGACGGCAAAGGCCGGCCCGAGGGCGGCGTCACGCCCACCGACATCACCTGGGCGAATCTCAGCAAGCCGTACGGAGTCGTCCATCCCACCGGCCGCCGCCACCCGCCCTACGACGAAAAGCTGATGAAGCGGTCGATCGCCATGGGCTTCGACCCCGCGGGCAACGTCCTGCACGCGGCCATGCCCCGCTACCGGATGAGCCGCGAGGACATGGAAGACCTCATCGCGTATATGAAGACGCTCGGCACCACGAGCGCTCCCGGAGTGGACGAGTCCAGCCTGCGGATCGGCTTCCTGCCGCCGCCGGCGCCGCTGGCGGGCATGGGCCGGGCGGTCCGCGCCGCGCTGGAGGCGCGCTTCGCCGCCGCCAACGCCGAAGGCGGGCTCTACGGCCGCCGGCTCGAGCTGGTCCCCCTGGAAGTCTCCGGCTCGCCCGCGGAGCGCCGGGCCGGTCTCGCCGGCGCTCTCGCGCGCGGCGGCGTGTTCGCCGTCGTCGCCGCCTTCCTGGTGGGAGAGGACGACGCCCTGGCCGCGGTCTTCCAGGAAGCGCAGGTGCCTCTGGTGGCGCCTTTCACTGTGCATCCGCGGGAAGCGCTGCCCCTCAACCGCTACGTGTTCTACCTGCTCTCCGGCATCGAGTCCCAGGCCCAGGCGCTGGCCCGCTTCGCCCGCCACGGCTCGGGCGACGCCGCGGCGAGGCCGGCCGTGCTGGCGCCGCGGGAGGAAGACCTGGACGCCGCCGTCGCAGCTCTCGGCAAGGCCTGCGAAGGCTGGGCGCCGCTCACCGTGCATCGCTACGGCAAGGAGGCCTTCGCGCCGGGCGAGCTGGCCTCGCAGCTCGCGGCGGAGAAGCGGGATCCCGTCTTTTTCCTCGGCTCGGGAGCCGAGGCGGCCGGCCTGCTGCGGGCCGCCGCAGGCATCGACTGGCGCCCGCGGCTCCTCGTCACCGGCGCCGCCGCGGACACCGCCCTCTTCAACGCTGCCGCGAGCTCGGCCGCCCGCATCTACGTCGCTCTCCCGGCGGCTCCGGAGCCCGCACCGAAAGCGGCTTCCCGCTATCGCGCGCTCTCTGCCGCCCATTCTCTGCCCGCCGAGCACCTCTCCGCGCAGCTCACGGCTTTGGCCGCCGCCGAGATCCTCATCGAAGGCCTGACGCGCGCCGGCCGCGACCTCGACCGCGAGAGCTACGTCGAGACCCTCGAAGGGCTTCTCCGCTTCGACGCCGGGTACGCGCCGCCGGTCAGCTACGGCGCCGGCCGGCGCCTGGGCGCCCGCGGCGCCTGGGTCTTCGAGGTTGACGCCAAGAGCGGCCGCCTCACTCCGCCGGGAACCTGGTTCGACGCCGATTGAAGCTGTTGAAGAAGGACGGGGGCGCAGCGGACTGCGCCCCTGGGCCGATGTCCAGCCGCTAGTAGGGGCAGATGAGGTCAGGCGTGGGCGAGTACAAGCAGCAGGGGGCAGGAAGCAGCGCGTCCTTCTCCTGGGCCAGGCAGGGATCGATGGTGACGCGGAAGTAGATGTAGGTCGTGTGGGTGTCGGAGGCGGTCCAGCCGACGCTGTCGGTCACCGTCAGGGAGACGTTCTCCGTGTTCGTGTAGGCCGTTCCGTTGCCGCAGTAAGTCCGCGACAGCGAGCTCCCCGAGCCGGCGAAGTAGCCGTCGATGTACCAGGCGTAGGTGTAGCCGGGAGTGCCACCGGAGACTGATGAGGTCCAGGTAACTGTCTTGCAGGCATAGTCCCAGACGGTCACGCTGGTCGGGCCGTTGATGGTGGCCGTCAGATTCGGCGGACAGATGAAGTTCTCGTCCGCGGTCTGGTAGCTGATCCCCAGATCGAATTGGTTCACCCGGCCGAGCGCGTAGGAGTAGCAATTCGTATCGCCGGGGACGGTGGCCGAGACGTTGCTGCTGACGTTGGTGCCGGAATTGGGGTGGGTCCGGGTGATCGTCGTCTCCACGCCGTTCAGCGTTGCCCGGGCAAGGACGTAAGCGTAGGTATCGCCGACGTAGCCGCAGTTGTTGTACCAGTAGGCGTCGGCATCGGCTCCGACGCCCTGCGTCGGCCGCGTCGGGTAGGCGTCGGCGTGGGCGCCGAAGGAGAAATCGCACCCTTCGAGGGCCTGGGTCGAAGAATTCCCTTTGAAGCCCTCCGCATAGGATTGCAGCTTGGCGACCTCGGCTTCCAGGCCGTGGATGGTCTCGAGCAGCTCCGGCGTGGGACTCACCCGGTACTGGTCGAGCAGGAAGCCGAGCTGAGCTTTGAGCTGCTCCGCCATCCAGGCGAAGCCCTCCGCGCCGACGGCGAAGGTCTCGACCCGATTGCCTTCGGTCTTCCATTCCAGCACGCCCGGCGCGACCGGTTGCCAGCCTTCGGCGAGCATCTTGTCCACGTCAACACCGCCAGTGAGTTGCGGCGGAGCGGCGAGCGCCGAGCCGGCGCTGAAGAGAACGGCGATGCAGACGGCGAGGAGAACGGACTGCACAGTCTTGCTGTTCATATCTTTACTCCTTTCCATCCCTGGATTCGAAAACGGATCTGACGGATTGCCGCGGTATCCCTCTCGCGGGGCGCGGCTTCTCAGGACGAGTCCTCGGACGTGTGATAGGACACCTCCTTTCGAAGAGCTGGCGGGCCAGAGCGCCGCGGCCGTTGCGCGGCGACGGCGAGTGCGCGTCTGAGATTTCCGGGATGACCTTGTATGAGCTTCCCTCCTCCAGGCGCAAAGTAGAAGAAATAAACTTACAGAAGCATTACAGCGGAGGCGGAAGGCCAACCGAGCTGTTCCCTCGCAGTGGACGGCACCGTTCTTTGGCATTCCACGGTCCCTGCTCCGCCCGCGCGGCTGCCGAAAGAGGCGGGCCGCCGAGAGAAAGCTCGCCACGGAAGCGCGCAGTCCGAGACAGCGGAGGTCAACGTGGCGCGCGACTTCGTTCTCGCTGGCGCCTGTGGCGTCCCGACCGACGCCGCGGCGGTCGTCCTCAACGTCACCGCGGTGGAGCCCAACGCCACCGGCAGCTTGCAGATCTACAGGGCCGGCTCCACGCCGCTCGCCGGCGACGCCATCGTCCACTACCGCGCGGGCTTCACCCGGGCCGGCAACCGTATCGTGACGCTGGGAGCGGGCGGCACCGTCACCGCTCTCGCGAAGCAGCCCGCCGGCACGGTGCATCTCATCCTCGACGTGGCGGGGTATTTCTTCTAAACAGTCACCGCATATGCGCTGCATCGCTTGCTGGATGCGACCGCATTCCCCCCGTATATGCGCCGCATGCTCATTACCCGCGCCGGACGGCGCCGGGACCTACAACCCGCGGGAGTGGTGTTCCGGCGCGGGAGGGTGGGGTGGAGGCCCCGCGCGGCCGGGTGGGATCAGTCCATCCTGCCGAACCAGCCTCGCCGCTCCATCCACTTGGCCAACTCGAGGACCGGCGCGATGGTGGCCGCCAGCACGTTGACCCGCAGCCAGTCCGCGAAAGGCGGTGAATAGGTGCCGAATAGCTCGTGCGCGGCCGGCAGGTAGACGACGGCGGCCAGCAGCGCCAGCTCCCAGGCGATCGCCAGGTTCAGCCAGCGGTTGGCGAACGGGTGGCGCAGGGCGGAGTGGCGGTCGGAGCGGTAAAGGTAGGCCTTGTAGAACTGGATGAGCACGAGCAGGACGAACGTCATGGTCATCGCCTCTCTCAGGCCGCGGCCGGAGTGGAGGGCCCACGCGAAGAGACAGAGGTTGACCAGCGCCGACCAGATCCCGCCGATCAACATGAGGACGACGACCGGCCGGGTGAAGATGCCCCGGTGCGGATCGCGCGGCGGCCGCTCCATCAAGTTCTCTTCCGGAGGATCGACGGCCAGCGCCAGCGCGGGAAAGCCGTCGGTGGCCAGGTTGACGTAGAGGATCTGCACTGCCGAGAGCGGCAGCGGCAGGCCGGCGAGCGAAGCGCCCGCCATCAGGCCAATCTCGCCGATGTTCGAAGAAAGCAGGAACATCAGGTACTTCTTGATGTTGTCAAAGACCCCGCGTCCCTCCTCGACGGCCGCCACGATAGACGCGAAGTTGTCGTCCGTCAGGGTCATGTCGGCCGCTTCCTTGGTCACATCCGTGCCGGTTACGCCCATGGCGATGCCGATGTCCGCTTTCTTCAAAGCCGGCGCGTCGTTGACGCCATCGCCGGTCATGGCCACCGAGTGCCCCCGCTCCTGGAGCGCGGCGACGATCCGCAGCTTGTGGGCGGGAGAGACGCGGGCGTAGACCTCGATCGCCTCGATCTCGTGCGCGAGAGCGGCATCGTCCATGCCGTCGAGCTCCGCGCCGCTGACCGCGCGGCCGCTGCGCAGCACGCCCAGCTCGCGGGCGATCGCCTGGGCCGTGACCGGATGGTCGCCGGTGATCATCAACGGTTTGATGCCGGCCCGTTCGCAGGTTTGGATGGCGTCCTTCACCTCCGGCCGCGGCGGATCGATCATGCCGGCGAGCCCGAGAAGGGTGAGACCGCGCTCCGCGTCCTCCTGCCTGGCGTCCCGTTTCCTGGCCACCGCGAGCACCCGCAGCGCGGATGCCGCCATGCTCTGCGTGGCGGCGCGGATCGCCTCGCGGCCAGCATCGTCGAGCGGCTCCTCGCCGGACTCCCCGAGCCGCCGCGCGCAGGTCTGGAGGATCACCTCGGGGGCGCCCTTGGCGAAGGCGGTCACGCCCTCGAGAGTCTCGTGCAGGGTCGTCATCCGCTTCGACTCGGAGGTGAACGGGATCTCGCTCACCCGGGGGCACCGCTCGTCGAGCTCGCGCTTGCCGATTCCGAGCTTGGCGGCGGCGACGACCAGGGCACCCTCCGTGGGATCGCCCCGGATCCGCCAGCCTGTTTCTCCATCGCTCTCGTCGCGAGCAAGATGGGCATCCGAGGCCAGCGCGGCGGCGCGGAGGAGTTCCAACACGGATTCCGGCGGCTCGACCTCTTCTCCATCCAGGAGGAGCGAGCCTTCCGGAGCGTAGCCGGCGCCGGTGATCTCGTAGGTGCGCCCGGCCACGTGAAGGCGCCGGACGGTCATCTCGTCTTTGGTGAGCGTGCCGGTCTTGTCCGAGCAAATGACCGAGACGCTGCCGAGCGTTTCGACCGCGGGCAGGCGGCGGATCAGGACGTGCCGCTTCACCATGCGCTGCACGCCCAGCGCCAGCGAGATGGTGACCACGGCCGGCAGGGCTTCCGGCACCACGGCCACGGCGAGCGCGATGCCGGAAACCAGCATCTCCAGGAACGGCTGGCCGCGCAGCAGGCCGAGAGCCACGACGAGCAGGACGACGGCCAGGCCGGCGAGGGCGAGGATGCGGCCCACCCGGTCGAGGTTCCTCTGCAGCGGCGTCCGCTCCTCCTCCACGGACTCGAGCATCCGGGCGATGCGGCCGAACTCGGTCTCCATGCCGGTCCCGACCACCACCGCCCGGCCGCGCCCGTAGGTGGCGGCCGTGCCGGCCCAAATCATGTTCGTGCGGTCGCCCAGCTCGCGGTCCTGAGGCAGCGGAGCGGAGGTCTTGTCGACCGGCGCGGACTCGCCGGTGAGGGCCGACTCCTCGATCTTCAGATTCGCCGCCTCGAGGAGGCGGGCGTCGGCCGGGATGCGGTCACCGGCCTGGACGAGCAGGACGTCTCCCGGCACCAGGTCGCGCGCCGGCACCTCGCGCTCCTCGCCGCCGCGCACCACCGTGGCCGTGGGCGCGGCCATCCTGCGCAGGGCCTCGATGGCCCGCTCCGCGCGGAATTCCTGGAAGAATCCGAGGAGCACCGCGAGAAGCACGATCGCGGCGATGACCGCCGCCTCCAGGACGTCGCCGAGGAAGGCGGAGAGAGCGACGGCCGCGAGCAGCACGAGGATGAGGACGTTCTTGAACTGGGCGAGCAGGATCGCCCAGGGCGAGATCCGCCGCGCCGCCTGCAGCTCGTTGGGCCCGTGCTCCGCGAGCCGCCGCTCCGCCTCCTTCTCGGAGAGTCCGTGTGCCGGATCCGTCCCCAGCCGCTCCAGGACTTCCGAGATCTCTTGTCCGTGACAGCCGCTCACCCGGACCTCCTCGCCGCTCGCGTACCGCGGGCGCGGCTATCCTATCGGTGCCCAGCCGGCCGCATCCCACCTTTCCGCGCTCGCCAGCCCGCCCGAGATCGCGTATATCCGTCTCGGTGGCCTCGATCAGTGGGTGATGATACGTGGCGAGAGCCTCGCCAACCCGCTTTTGATCCTCCTGCACGGCGGGCCGGGCTTGAGCGAGACAGGTTTTTCGCCACTTCAATGCGCCGCTCGAGAAGAGCTTCACCGTCGTCTACGACCAGCGAGAGCCAAATGAGTCCATGACCTGCCGGCGAGCATATAGCCTCGCGGAGATTCCGGCGCCTTGCTACCTGCGGGCAGCGCCCCGCTTCGCCGGGTGGCGGTCGTACCCACCCCGCGGCAACGCGATCCCACCCCAGGGGAGATATATAAACCTTTCCTTCCGGGATCAAATTAGAGGTGGAGCATCAGGGTGGGAGGGCGTGTCGCCGCTACAACCTTTCGAAAGCCGCGTATGAGTCAGCCCGGCCACCTTAATCAAATGAACATGTCTATCTTGCTCTTCTGATCGCTCCCGGTACCCCGGACTGCAACAACTCTGGGAGGAAAGGGAGGAAACCCATGACAGTCAAAAGGTTAACCCGCGTCTGCCTGGCGCTGGCCGCCGCCGCCCTGCTCGGGCTCGGCGCCGCCCCGGCCCGGGCGGAGATCCAACCCTCGTCGGATGTCCTGATGCCATTCTTCGAAGTTGACCTCCGCGGCATCCCCGAGGTCTCCCGCACCGCGCTTTTCGCCCTCTGCAACGATAGCGACGACCCGGTGGACACCCTCATCACCATCCGGAGCAACTGGGGTATCCCGGTTCTCGAGGTGCCGCTGACGCTGCAGGGGGATCAGGTGTACACGGCCAACCTGCGCGACTGGCTCGTCGCCGGCAGGTTGCCCGCGACGACGCTTTCTGCCGAAGCGTTGGCGCACCTTCAGGCCGCCCTCTCGGGCCAGCCGTCGCCGCGCGACCAGAAGTACTACTCCACCCAGGTGGCCCCGGACCTCGCCGTCGGCGCCGTCAGCTTTCGCGCTCTCGGTCCCGGACACCGCGACGTCCTCTGGGGCGATTCCTTCGTCGTCGATCCCAAGATCGGCTTCGCCGAGGGCGAGACCTTGGTCAACGTCGATCCCGCCGTGGAGTGCCTGCCCGAGTGCAAGCGCCACGGCATCCGGTTCCTCGAAGGGGGCGTCTTCGACGGCGGCACCGAGCTGATGATCTGGACCAAGCGCAGAGGCGTGCCGTCCTCACTGTCCGAGCTGCCGGCCAACCAACAGATCGCCGCCGAGTTCAAGATCTACGACGAGTCCGGGCGCCTAATCGACACGGTGCATCTCAGCCTGCTGCCGGTCCAGCGGCTCAAGATCGCCGATCTCGGCCTCAGCGAGCCATTCGGCTGGATCGACATCGTCACCGACACGGCGTCCTACATCACCGGGCACTTCAGCGCCAGCGACCGTTACAGCTCCGCTCTCCACGCCTGGTGCCTGCCCGAGGAGCTCGAGCCCCCGGGCCCCGGCATCCGCATCGAAAAGTTGACCAACGGTGCCGCGGCCGAACTGCCGACCGGCCCGAAGGTTCCGGCCGGCGGCACGATCCACTGGACCTACATCGTGACCAACACCGGAGACGTGGACCTGACGAAGATCCTGGTGGCGGACAGCGACGACGTGCCGGTGATCTGCCCGCAGACCACCTTGGCCGTCGGTGAGTCCATGACCTGCGAGGCCAGCGGCATCGCCGCCGCTTGCCAGCACGCCAACACCGCCACGGCGACCGGCACGCCGCCCACCGGAGGAACGGTGAGCGATTCGGATATCAGCCACTACTATGGTGAGCAGCAGGGATCCCTGTCGCTGAAGGCGATGATCAACGGCGACGACGCCAATACACCCCCAGGCCCCGAGTTGGTCTCCGGAGTTGCGGCTTCGTGGACATATACCGTCACCAACACCGGGTCCTTCAAGCTGTCCG
The DNA here is from genome assembly GCA_044868005.1 of Thermoanaerobaculia bacterium. Taxonomy (GTDB): domain Bacteria; phylum Acidobacteriota; class Thermoanaerobaculia; order Multivoradales; family UBA5704; genus DATARR01. The sequence goes on from JBIOVX010000116.1 coordinate 37,451, forward strand.
GCATCACGGTGACGGATCAGCATGGATCTCCGGTGACCTGCCCGAAGGCGTCGCTCGATCCGGGTGAGTCGATGACCTGCACCGCGAGCGCCACCGCCATCGACGGGCCGCAAGCTTTCATGGCCACAGCCGAGGGTAAGATCGACTGTGGACCGCCGGTCTCCGCCAGCGATCCGACGCACTACAAGGGGCGTCCGCCGCAGGTGTCCATCAGCCTCAAGAAGTACACCAATGGCCAGGATGCGGATACCCCGCAGGGACCCAGACTGCTCAAGGGGAGCAACGTTTTCTGGACCTACGTGGTGACCAACACCGGCGGCGTCGTGCTGAGCGGCGTCACGGTGACGGACGACCGCGGCCTGGCCGTGAGCTGCCCGAAGACGGTCCTGCAGCCGGCGGAGTCCATGACCTGCACCGCGAGCGGCACAGCCGCGATGGGCCAGTACCGCAACGTCGGCACGGCCACCGGCACGTCGCCCGGCGGACGCGACGTCTCAAGCCACGACCCCAGCCACTACTTCGGCTGGTGGCCCGCTATCGGTCTTGAGAAGCTCGTCAACGGCTTCGAGGCGGACACGCCGCCCTACCCGGAGGTCGCGGTGGGGAATGCCGTGCTCTGGACCTACATCGTGACCAACATCGGCGACACGGCGCTATCCTCGGTCAACGTCGTTGACGACCGCGGTGTGGTGGTGACCTGCCCGAAGACGGCCCTCCAGCCGGGTGAATCCATGACCTGCACGGCCGGCGGCACGGCCGTGGCGGGCCAGTACTGTAACGTCGGCACCGCCTCCGGCAGCGCCGAGGGAGAGAACGCCCAGGCCAGCGATCCGGCGTGCTACACCGGCGTCGTCCCGCGGATCACCATCGAGAAGCGTGTCAACGGCGAGGATGCCGACTTGCCGCCGGGGCCGGTAGTGCTCAAGGGCACCGCGGTGACCTGGACGTACCTGGTGACCAACACCGGCGACACCGCCCTCACCAACATCAGAGTGACGGACGACAAGGGCGTGGCGGTGAGCTGTCCGAAGACCACCCTGCAGCCGGCTGAGTCGATGACCTGCACCGGCAGCGGCACGGCCACCCAGGGCCAGTACTGCAACCTCGGCATGGCCACGGGCACGCCGGCCACCGGGCCTCCTGCGGTGACAGCCACCGATCCCGCCTGCCACCTCGGCGTCTGGCCGGAGATCAAGATCGAGAAGCTCACCAACGGCGAGGACGCCGACACACCGACCGGACCGACCATTGCCGTGGGTGACCCGGTCCTTTGGACCTACGTGGTGACCAACACGGGGGACATGCAGCTCTCGAGCGTCCAGGTCATCGACAGCAGGGGCGTGACGGTGACCTGCCCCAAGACCGTGCTCGCGCCCAGCGAGTCCATGACCTGCACGGCCAGCGGCACCGCCACGGCGGGCCAGTACGCCAACATCGGCACGGCCAGCGGCTTGCCGGCGGGCTTCTCCGCCGTCACCGCGTCCGACCCCAGCCACTACTACGGCGGGACTCCGCCGAGCAACCAGGGCTGCACGCCCGGCTACTGGAAGAATCACACCGGCTCGTGGCCGCCGGCCGGCTACTCGCCGAGCCAAGCGGTGGACAGCGTCTTTGCCAACGTCAACACCTACTATCCCGCTCTCGGCAACGCGACGCTGCTCGCGGCGCTGAGCTTCGCCGGCGGCGCGGGAGGTGAGGGAGCGGCGGAGATCCTGCTGCGCGCCGCCGTGGCGGCCATGCTCAACGCCTCTCATCCGGGCGTCGCCTACCCCAGGACGGCGGCCGCGGTCATCGCGGACGTCAACACCGCGCTGCTGCAGAACCGTGACGCGATGCTAGCCCTGGCGGCGGCCCTCGACGCCGAAAACAACAGGGGCTGTCCGCTGAACTGAAGTTCCCCTCGCTGACCGAAAGCCGTTTTCCCCGGCGGCCATCCGCCGCCGGGTTTGTTTTGAACGGCTGGACGTGTCAGTCGCGAAGCGGTCCTCTACAACAACGGCGACAGCGAGCGCGCCATTCGGTCTCCGAGCCGGTGCGGAAGGGGCCGGCGACGCCAGCGGTCAGGCAGGATCTCCTCTGAAGTCTCCAGGTCGCGGCGGAAGATCCCCTCCATCGTGGCGCCGGTGGCGCGGTCGAGCACGACGAGGTTGCACTCGGCGTTGAAGACGAAGGAGCGGAAGTCGAGGTTGGTCGAGCCCAGCACGGAGACGTAGCCGTCGGCCACCAGGCTCTTGGCGTGGAGCACGTGGCCGCCGTACTCGAAGATGCGAACCCCGCGCGCCAGCAGGTCGGTGTAGTAGCCATGGGCGGCATGGCGCAGCAGCGGCACGTCCGTCCAGCCGGGAAGGAGCAGGCGAACGTCGACCCCGCGCGCGGCGGCCTCGCCGAGGACGTCGATGGCGAGGCGGCCCGGAGCGAAGTAGGCATTGGTGATCCAGACGGTGCGCCGCGCCGCGCCGACGATGGCCGCCAGCACCGCGGCCGACCCGGCGGCGCCCCGCCATGGACGCGAGTCGAGGAGGAGGATGCGCGCTCCCGGACTCTCAGCTTCCTCGGCCGCCAGCGGCTCGATGTCGAACGGCCGCCCGCCGGCGCGGTGCCAGCCTTCGGCGAAGACCACCGCCATCTCCCAGGCCGTAGGTCCTTCTACGCGCACGTGGGTGTCGCGCCACGTCTGGCCGGGTCGCGGGCGCGGCGAGCCGTACTCCTCGCCGATGTTCATGCCGCCGGTGAACGCGACGCGGCGGTCGGCTACGAGGATTTTGCGGTGGTCGCGGAAGGGTTGGAACCACCAGAAGCGGCGGAAGAGAGGATTGAAGAGGCGCGCTTCGACACCCCGCCGCTGCATCTCGCGCCAGAACCCGGCCCGCGTCGCGAGCGAGCCCGCGGCGTCCGCCATGACACGGACGGCGGCGCCGCGCCGGGCGGCCGCCACCGCATCCTCCAGGAAGAGACGCCCTGTGGCGTCGTCCTTGAAGATGTAGGACTCGAGGAGAATCTCGCGCTCGGCGGCGAGCCCGGCCTTGCGCATGGCGGCGAAGGCGGTGGCGCCCTCGGTAAAGACCTCGACCCGGTTGCCGCCGAAGATCGGTCCGCGGTCGATGCGCCGCAGCAGGATCTCGAAGCCCGGATCCTCGACGCCCAGCGGCAACGTGGCAGCGAGATTTCCGACGCGCCCGGCCCGCAGCTCGCGGGGGAGCCGCTCACCCTCGCGAGGATGTAGCAGCGGGCGGAAACGCCGGGCACGGCGAGCGCTCATGGCCGGGAGAGACCGGTCCCGCCTTCAGGCGACGGGAGCCGGGTCGCCGTGCCAGGCGGGCGTCGTCCGCGCGAGGATCGCCTCGGCGATCCCCTCCTCGAAAGCGGCTTCCGGCGAGATCAGCAGCACGCTGCACGGCGCCTTGCGGGCGACCGTCGAGGCTACGCTCCCCAACATCAGACGATCCAACCCGCCTCGCCCGTGGGTGCCCAGCATGACGAGGTCGAAGGCCCGTTCGCTCAGCTCGCGGAGGATCTCGAACCGCGCCTCCCCGCCGAGCACGGCCGACTCCACCTCAAAGGGCGCGCCGGCCCGATTCGCCAGCACGAAGCGCCGCAGCTCCTCGCCGCTATGGCGCTCCGCCTCCTCGGAAGAGGCCTCGCCGTGCTCGCGATGCTGGAGCGCATCCATGAAGCTCAAGGCATAGACGGCCCGTACCTCGATCTCTCCGCCTTTCGCGACCTGAGCCAGCAGGTCCAGCCCACAGCGGAAGGAATCGGCCGACAGCGGTGACAGGTCGACGGGAGCCAGCACGCGCCGCGGCGGCACCGGCAGCTCGCCGCGCACCACGAGCACGGGGCAGGCGGCCTTGCGCAGCACCCGGTCCGCGGTCGAGCCGAGCAGTTCGGCGGCGAAGGGTCCGGAACCGGTGGCGCCGACCACGATCAGCTCGGCGGCGAGATTCCGCGCGGTGTCGATGAGGACGCGGTGAGGCTCCCCAGCCTTGACCTCCGCGCCCGCCAGCTCGGCCTCGGCGATGCCGAGCCGGCCGATCTGCTCGCGGAGCTTCTCCTCGCACGCGGCGCTCAGCTCTCCGGCGAAGTCCTCGCCCAAACCGGTCTCGAAACCGACGCGCGGTGGGAACGCGTGCACGAGGTGGACACGCGCCCCGGCGGCCCGCGCCACGGCGAGGCCCGCGCGCACGACCTGGTCGCTTTCTTCCTCAAGCGAGGTGCCGATCAGGATCGTGCGAAGCGGGCGATGACAACGTGCCGGTGCGGACATGCTGGTTTCAACGGTCATGGCACTCTCCTCTCCGGAAAATCGCCAATCTCAATGTACCGCGTCTGCTGGCGGTTTGCGACGCTTCTCCGGGTAGGCGCGGCCCGTCGTCAAAAGGGGGCCGGCCGGCTACCCGCCAGGGCGGGTGAACCCTCTCTCGAATCCTGTCTCGCGGCGACCCCCGCCCCAACCGTTCAGCCGGCGCGCTCCGCAGGCCGCCCGCTTAGCATGGGAAACGGAAGGAGGGGCTGTCATGAATCTCTTGTTGCCAGCCGACATCGAACCGTTGCTCGAAGACCGTCCGGGACCTTGCCTGTCTTTTTACGTTCCCATCTCCCGTCCCGGAGCGCGGACGCAGCAGGGCTCCATCCGGTTAAAGAACCTGCTGAGGCGAGCCGGAGAGGAGCTGCGCACGCGGAAACTCGACGACAACGCCGTCGAGACCCTGCTGGGACCGGCGGAGGATCTGGTCGCCGATTCGTCCTTCTGGAATACGCAGGAGGAGGGAGTCGCCCTCTTCCGCGCTCCCGGCTTCATGCAGGTCTTCCATCTGCCCCGGGCCTTTGCGGAGCGCTGCGTCGTCGCCGACCATTTCTTCCTCAAGCCCCTGCTGCCGCTGGTCGCGGACGGCGACACGTTCTACGTGCTGGCGCTGAGCCAGAACGAAACCCGGCTGCTCGAGGCGACCTGCCGGCTCGTCCGGCGGCTCGCGCTGAAGAATCTTCCCCACAGCCTCATCGAGGCCCTGGGCGAGCAGAAGACGCCCCAAGACCTCACCTACCACACCGCTTCCTCCGCGCCCGCGGGCGCGCTTCCTGCCATCTACCACGGACGCGGAGTGGGCGCCGGGGACAAGAAAGACGAGTTGCACCGTTATCTGCGTCAGGTCGAAGTCGCGGTCCGCGGGCTTCTCGCCGGCCGCAACGCGCCGCTGGTGCTGGCCGGAGCGGAGCCGCTTCCCTCCATCTACCGGGAGATCAGCGGTTACCCGCATCTCGCCTCGCCGGTGATCCCCGGCAATCCCGAGCACTTGACCGATGACGAGCTGGGGGACCGCGCCTGGCAGCTCCTGCAGCCGACCTTCGACGAGATTCGGCGCCGGGCGGCAGAGCGCTTCGGCGAGCTGGCCGGGACCGGCCAGGCGTCGAGCGACGTCAGGGAGATCCTGCCCGCGGCCCGCCACGGCCGGGTCGAAGCCCTTTTCCTCGCCTGCGACGCCGACCTGTGGGGCCGGCTCGATCCGCGGGAGAAGGTCGAAGTCCATGCGGCGCCGGAGGAAGGCGACGAGGAGCTCCTCGACGCCGCGGCCCTGTTCAGCCTGCGCCACGGCGGCACGGTCTACGGACTGGGCCGCGGCGAAATCCCAGGAGGCGGCGACCTCGCGGCGGTGTTCCGCTACTGAGGCGCCAGCCAGGAGGAACCCATCATGTCCGAGAACTTCAAGACCATCGTCATCGGCACCTCGCTCACCGAGCTCAGCGATGGCGTCGTGCGCACAGGAGCAGCAATAGCCCGAGCCACCGGAGCCTCTCCGTGGCTCGTCCACGCCTATATGCAACCGGGCTATGTGTCCGAGCTCACCGACGGCGGATGGCTCGATCTGCAGGCCCAGAGCGTGCGGGAGGGGCTCGCGAAGCAGGCGCTGCGGACCGGGCTCGCCGAGCTGGCGGGTTTCAGGCCCGAGCAACTCCGCTCGCTGATCGGCTCGCCGGCGCGCCAGATCGTCGATCTGGCGCGGGAGGTGAAGGCGGACCTCATCGTCGTCGGCGCCGAAGAGGGAGGCGTGCTGCACCGGATCCTCCTGGGCTCGACCGCCTCGGGCGTGATCCGCAGGGCTCCCTGCCCGGTGTTCGCCGTCCGCTCCGAGGCCGCGTTTCCACCCGCCCGGGTGGAGATCCCCGTGGACCTCTCGCCGATCTCGGCGGCTGCCTATCGCCGGGGACTGAGCTTCCTGGCCGAGATCGGAATGGCGCTCGAGGATGCTGAAGTCCTCTTCGTGCTCAACCCGTTCGAGATGGGGGGCTCGATCCACTTCACTCCTGAACAGATCGAGCGCTTCGCCGGCGAGGAGTTGCGGCATTTCATTCAGGCCAACAGCCGCAGCACAGCTCCGCGTCTGGGGCGGATCCGTACCGGCTATCCGCGCGAGGAGATCCTCGACGTGCTGAAGGAGAGGCAGGCGGATCTCGCGATCCTCGGCACTCATGGGCGCACCGGCTTCGAGCGCCTGGCGCTCGGCAGCGTGGCCTCCGAGGTGATGCACCAGGCGAGCTGCAACTTGCTGCTCATTCCGCCTGAAGCCGGCGCGGCGAAGGAGGACATCTTGCAGGAGTTTCCTCTCAAGAGCGCAGACTGGACGTTCGTCTCCGACGAGGTTCCGGTCCTCGCCGGCCGGCCGTAGCCGTCGGGGATACGATCTCCCCATGGGGCCCAAACCGCGGCCGCTTGGCGGCTCCGATGAGATCAGCCCCTTCTGGAGCCTCCCCGCCGAGGAGGTCCTGCGGAGCCTGGATACCGGCTCCCAGGGCCTCACCTCGGCGGGGGCGGCGTCGCGGCTCCTCACCGCGGGACCGAACCGGCTGCAGAAGGTGCGGCATACCACCACCCTCCAGCTTCTCGGCAGGCAGTTCGCGAGCCCGCTGGTGTTGCTGCTCGCCTTCGCCGCCGCTCTCTCCCTCGCCGTCCGCGCGGCGCACGACGCCGTCATCATCCTCGTCATTCTCTTCGCGAGCGGGCTCCTCGGCTTCTGGCAGGAGTGGGGAGCGGCGGGCGCGGTGCGTAAGCTCCTGGCCTTGGTGGCGGTGCGGACAAGAGTTCTACGCGATGGCCAGGAACGGGAGATACCTCTGGAAGAGGTCGTGCCCGGGGACATCGTGCTCCTTTCGTCCGGGGCCCTGGTACCCGCCGATGCGCTGCTCTTGGAGTCGAAGGATCTTTTCGTCGACGAGGCGGCGCTCACCGGCGAGACCTATCCGGCGGAGAAGCGGGCAGGAACGGTGCCGGCCGATGCGCCCCTCGCCCGGCGCACTTCGGCCGTCTTCCTCGGCACCCACGTCATCTCGGGCACGGCCCGGGCCGTCGTGGTGCGCACGGGCCGCGACACGGAATTCGGCCAGGTCTCGTCGCGCCTCGCCCTCCGCCCGCCGGAGAACGCCTTTGAGCAGGGCATCCAGCACTTCGGGTACCTGCTCATGCGGGTGACGGTCCTCCTGGTTCTGGTGATCTTCGCCGCCAACGTGTTTCACCACCGGCCGGTCATCGAGGCGTTCATGTTCTCCCTCGCCCTGGCCGTAGGGCTCGTGCCGGAGCTGCTGCCGGTCATCATCAGCATCAATCTCGCCCGCGGTGCCCGGCGCATGGCGCACGCGAAAGTCATCGTCAAACGGCTGACGGTAATCGAGAACTTCGGCAGCATGGACGTGCTCTGCGCCGACAAGACGGGCACCCTGACGGAGGGCAAGGTGCGGCTCAACTCGGCCCTTGCCGCGGACGGCGCGCAGAGCGAGAAGGTGCTGCTCTACGCCGGCCTGAACGCCGCCTTCGAGAGCGGCTTCGCCAACCCCATCGACCAGGCGATCCGCGACCACGTGACGCCGGACCTCGCCGGCTGGCGCAAGCTCGACGAGGTGCCCTACGACTTCGTCCGCAAGCGGCTGAGCGTGCTCGTGGAGAACACCGGGGAGCGCCTGCTGGTCACCAAGGGGGCGTTCGCCCAGGTGCTCGAGGTGTGCTCGCGGGCGGAGACCGCTGAGGGCGAGGTGGGCATCGAAAGCGTACGCCCGGCCCTCGAGGCCCGGTTCGCCGAGCTGTCGGAGAGCGGCCTCCGCACCCTGGGCGTCGCCCTCCGCACGCTGCCGCCGGAAGCGCCCGGCGTGGCCACCAAAGGCCTCGAAGCGGAGATGGTCTTCCTCGGCTTCCTCACCTTCTTCGATCCGCCCAAGCCGGAGATCGAGCAGACCCTGGCCGACATTGCCGCCGCGGGCGTCGGCTTCAAGGTGATCACCGGAGACAACCTGCGCGTGGCCGAGTATCTGGCCCGCCAGGTGGGGATGGCATCGCCCGAGACGGTCACCGGACGCGAGATGGGCAAGATGAGCGACCGGGCCCTCGCCCAGCGGGCCGAGCGGGTGGACCTCTTCGCCGAGGTCGAGCCGAACCAGAAGGAACGCATCATCCTGGCCTTGCGCAAACGGGGCCACGTGGTGGGCTTCCTGGGCGACGGCATCAACGACGCCTCGGCCCTGCATGCGGCGGACGTGGGCATCTCCGTCGAAAGCGCCGTGGACGTGGCCAAGGAAGCGGCCGAGATCGTGCTCCTCGAGCGCGACCTCGGCGTGCTGATCCAGGGCGTCCGCGAGGGGAGGCGGACCTTCGCCAACACCCTCAAGTACATCTTCATCACCACCAGCGCGAACTTCGGCAACATGGTCAGCATGGCCGGGGCGTCGCTTTTCCTGCCTTTCCTTCCCCTGCTGCCGACTCAGATCCTCCTCAACAACTTCCTCTCCGACTTTCCGGCGATGACCATCGCCACCGACCGCGTGGATCCCGAGCTGGTGGACCGGCCCCTGCGGTGGAACCTCCACTTCATCCGCGACTTCATGATCGTCTTCGGCGGCATCAGCTCGGTCTTCGACTTCCTGACCTTCGGCGCGCTCCTCTGGCTGCTGCGGGCCGGGCCCGAACGGTTCCGCAGCGGCTGGTTCGTGGAGTCGGTGCTGACCGAGCTGCTGATCCTGCTGGTGATCCGCACGCGGCGGGCCTTCTTCCGCAGCCGGCCGAGCTTGGCGATGGAGATCTCGACGGTGCTCGTGGCGGTGCTCAGCGTCGCCCTCCTGTACCTGCCGGTCAACCGCTTCTTCGACCTGCAGCCGCTCCCTCTGCGCTACCTTCTCGTGCTCGGCACCATCACCCTGGCTTACGCCCTGGCCTCGGAGGCGGCGAAGGGATGGTTCTTCCGCCGCGAGGGCGGGTGGGGCGGCGGCGGTCACTCGGCGAGAGAAGGCCAGGCCTCCTTGCTGGCGAGCTTCACGCCCACCATTTCCGGAGCGGCGGGCGCTTCTTCGCGGCTGAAGCCGTAGCCGTGCCAGCGTACGAAGTCCGACTCGGTGAGGATGCCGACCACGCGGTTGCCCTCCACCACCGGCAGGCAGCCGATCTTGTTGTCGAAGAGGTTCCGCGCCGCCTCGGCCGCGTCCTGCTCGGGGTCGGCGGTCACCGCGGGCGCGACCATCACCTCGCGCACCGGCGTGCTCGCGAGCAGCTCGCGCTCCATATAGCGCGGCAGATCCTCCTGCTCGATGAGCGCGTGGCGCAGCAGGTCCCGGTGCGAGACCACTCCTATCAGCTCGCCGTCGCGGTCCACCACGATCAGGTGCCGTAACTTGCGGTCCGACATCAGGTCCCACGCCTCCTCTGCTTCGGTATCCGGCAGGACGGTCACGACTGCCCACGTCATCAGGTCCCGGACTCGCAATGTTCTCATGGCGATTCCTCCTTTCGTGACGCTCGCACGCGGCGTCGCTGGACACAACGTCCGCCGGGGTGGGATGGATCTCAAGCCCCACCCTTTGGCGCGGCTGGACTGGTCTCTCAGCCGGATGGACCGGCCGTTTCGCGATGAGCCACCCCAGGACGTGCGCCTTCCCACCTTCCCGGGCGGCCTCCGCTCGGAACCATGGGCGTAAAGTGTCCACTGCGGGAGATCCGCAAGCTGTTCGACGGAGGAAAGGCGTCATGAAAAGAAATACCAAAGTCCAGATCGCCGGCCTCGCGGGCGGTGCCACCGCGGTCGGCGCAGCCATCTACGTGTACAAACACCGCGAGACGCCGCGCAAAAGCGTCAGCGCACGCAAGGCGCGCAAGGTTGGCGAGGAGCTGGGGGTCGACTGGGACCGCATCAACTTGGAGCAGCTCCGCCGCGGCATGGAAGTGGAGCTGGAGCACGGCCGGCGCGATCCGGCCACGGACGTCACCGGCGATGACCTGCTCCTCACCGGCAAGATCGCCCTCGCCCATCTCCACGAGTTCCCGGACTACTACGAGCGGCTCGCGCGGATGGAAGAGGAGGCGAGCGCCTTCTGGCGCGGAGAGGCGTCGCTCAGCCTGCCCGGGGCCGCACTGGTCTCCTGAGGCAGGGATCGCATCGCCGTCTCTGGTCCACTGCCTCCGGTAGACGTTCCGCCGCCGGTGGACGGTCCACCGCTGGCGGCGCGCCCTTCCGCTGCCCGTGGTCGGCCCGTCCGAGCGGACGCTCTCAGGCCGCCGCGGCCTGGACCACCCTCCGCAGGGCGGCGCCCACCTCGCGAGCGACCTCGCCGACCACCGGCTCCTTGATTAGGGTCATCGCCGCCTCGGGATTCATCGCCCTCACCACGGTCTTGCCCCCCTCTACGGACACGCAGACGTTGCAGGGCAGCAGTACGCCCACTTCGGGCGAGGCCGTGAGGGCCCGGTGAGCGGAGGGGGGATGGCAGGCGCCCAGGATCAAGTAGGGTTCCCGGTCGACGCCCAGCTTCTTCTTGAGGGTGGACTGCACGTCGATCTCCGTCAGCACGCCGAAGCCCTCTCCGGCAAGGGCCTGGCGGCAGCGCTCGACGGCTTCGCCGAAGGGAAGGTCGCACCTCGACTCGAAGGCGACCGCGGTTTCAAGCATGACTGACATGATCGTCCTCCTGCGTTCGGCGCAGCGAAGGTCTTGCAAGGCCGAAATGCCGCCCAACGACGCGGCGATCACCACCAACCCGTACCGGCCGCGAGCGCGGCGCTGCATGCCTCCCGCCGGTGTGTGGCTGGGGCGAAGTCCTGCTCCGGGAAGAAGAGCTCGATGCGCTCATGATGCCTCCTATGGCTCAAAACAGACCGTTACAGGAGCTGCAGTGATGGGCGCCGTCGTGACCCGATTCACGGTCGCAAGTACCTTTCCAGGTATTCGGGCAATCGCCGTGCGTGGCTCCGCAGGTGCCGTAGCCCTGCTCCGCGGGCTTGAGGTCGTTTCCCTGCTTTTCCGGTTTGGTCATCGCGCTCATTTCTTCCTCCTCAATGCACCGCCATTGATAGCTCTCCTTCCTTGATGGGACGTCAATCCAACCAAGTCTCCCGTGGCTTCGCCTCCTCGGTGTGACGCGGCAGCGAGACGAACGCGCCGGCCTGCAGGTCTCCACTCCACGGCAAATAGAGGGCGAACCATTCGGCGGCGAGGTCCGCCACCCTGGCCAGGGCCCTCCGCTCCTCGAAGAGGTGCGTTGCCCCGGGGACGACCTCCAGCCGCTTGATGCCTGCCAGCCGCGCGTAAGCCTGCTGGTTGAGATCGAGCACTTCCTCATCGCGGCCACCGACGATGAGCAGCGTCGGCGTGAAGACGCGGTCGAGGACCGCCGCCGCCAGGTCCGGCCTGCCGCCGCGGGAGACGACGGCTCGCACCTCGTTTCCCGGCTCGACCGCTGCGCGCAGGGCTGAAGCCGCCCCGGTGCTGGCGCCGAAGTAGCCGATGGGAAGGGCCCCGGTCAGCAGATGCTGCCGCGCCCAACAGGTGACTCCCAGCAGGCGCTCGGTGAGGAGGTCGATGTCGAAGTGATTGGCGTAGACTCGGCCCTCCTCCTCGGTCAGCAGGTCCATGAGCAACGTGGCCCACTGGGCGCGCTGCAGGCGTTTCGCTACGGAGCGGTTGCGCGGCGAATTGCGGCCGCTGCCACTACCGTGGGAGAAGAGCACGAGCCCCGGAGCGCCTGCGGGAATCGCGAGATCGCCCCGGAGGATGACGGAATCGATCGGGATGGGAATGGAATCTCGGCGAAGGCAACGCACGGCATCGCTCCTTTCTCAGCCGCCTCTCATACATCTCTCTTTGTCCCATGAATCGAGCCGCCCCGGAACGCCCTGCGGGGTGGGAGACACGCGCCGAAGGGGGGCTGTGGCAACCGCCCCCGGCAGCCGGTTTTCCTCTCACATCTCTCTCCTGTTGCGGTCATGCCGCTCGTCGTGGCTCGATCCTCGCTCCGTCTTTGACGGCGTCGCTCGGGTGAACGATCACCGTCTCGCCCGGCTTCAGCCCCGACAGGATCTCGGCCTCGTCGGGGTTGCGGTGACCCACCTCGACGGGGCGGCGCCGCGCTTTGCCGTCCTCGACGGTAAAGACCGCCCAGTCCTCGCCTTCCCGGAAGAGGGCGCCGGCGGGAATCTTGAGCACCTCACGGCCTTCCCAGAGGACGATCTGCGCCTCGACGCGGAAGCGGTCGCCGAGGTTGTTGCCTGGAGGATCCACGAATTGGCCAATCACGTTGACTCGCTGCTCCTCGACGCCGAGCGGCGAAACCTTGGTGAAGCCGGAGGGTTCGACGGTGCGCACCCTGGCGCGCAGCCGCTCGCCGCCCGTCCCGGCGTCGAGCAGCATCGGCGCGCCCGGCCGGATCTGCACCGCGTCGCTCGACAGCACGTCGACCACCACCTCCAGCTCGCCGGGATCGCCCAGCTCGAGGAGCGGCGTGCCGGCGGCGACGACCTTGTCGCATTCCTCACAGAGGCGCAGTACCCGGCCGGTGACCGGCGCGAGGACGGGGACGGCGACACCGCTCGCGTCGAGCAAGGCTGCCTTTGCATTGGCGACCTCGAAGGTGGCAGCCCGCGAACGGAAACGCGCCGCGGCGAGGTCGCTTTCCGCGGTCTGCGCGGCCGTGCGGGCGTTATCGAGCTCGCCCGCGGCGACGACCTTCTCCCGCGCCAGCCGCTCCTGACGCTGCAGCGTCCGCCGGGCCTGGTCGAGGGCGGCGCGCTCGCGGCGGACCACCGCTTCCGCCTCGCGTTGCAAGGCTTCGGCGGCGGCCAGCCGAGCCTCCGCCTGCTCGCGGCTGCGCGGATCGAGCGGCAGCGGGTCGAGCCGCGCCACGGGACTCCCGGCGGTGACGGGATCGCCGGGATGCAGCGTGATCCTCTGCAGCCGCCCGGCGACCGGCGCGGCGACGACGTAGCGATGATGGATGCGCGTTTCGCCCTCCTCGTCAACCGACACGCGCAAAGGAGCGCGCGCGGCCGCCGCGGTCTCGACGAGGACCGGCTGCGGCCGCAAGGCCGCGGCGGCGTAAGCCGCAGCGCCGAGCAAGGCGAGGATCAGGACGAGCCGTTTCGGTGAGAGCTTCATGAGAGTCACTCCCGGGTCTTCAAGACCGCGATGAGATCGAGCCGGTCGAGGCGGTGGCGCACCGCGAGGCCCGAGGCCAGGGCCGAGGCAGCCACCGTGAGGAAAGCGAAGAGATAGGTGCGGCCGCTCACCACCAGCGGCAGGCGGAAGAGGTCGCTCTCGAAGCGCAACGCCAGCAGCGCGCAAACCGCGAAACCGAAGGCGGCGCCGAGCGGCAGGGCGAGCAGCGTCAGCAGGGACTGCTCGCCGAGCAGCATGGAGGCCACCTCGCCGCGCGAGAAGCCGAGGATGCGCAGGCTCGCCAGCTCCCGCCCGCGCTCGGAGAGCGCGATGCGCGCGCCGTTGTAGATCACGCCGAAGGCGATGACGCAGGCGAAGGTGATGAGCACACTGATCGAGATCCAGAAGCTCTCCGCCACCGTCGTCTCGAAACTGCGCAGCGCCGCCTCCCGCACCCCTACGCCGGAGACCGCCGGCAGCCGTTTCAAGCGCGCGTAGAGGGCCTCGCGGGCCGGTGGATCGACCGCCAGGTAGGCGCCGGAGATCGTCCGCCCTTCGTGCATCAGCCGGTTGAGCGCCGGCAGCTCCATGTAGGCGGCCATCCCCATCATCTCGTCGACGACGCCGGCCACCGGCACCTCGCGCACCGGCCGCGCGCCCTCGAGCACCTCGACCGTGAGGCGGTCGCCCGGACGGACGGCCAGCTTCTCGGCGAGGTGCGAGGTGAGCAGCACGCCTGCGGGCGGCAGGCCGTGCACGCGAAAGCCGCGGTCCACGATCCGCCGCAGCTCGCCCCCGGGGTCCATGCCCTGGAAGGCTGCGCGGTACGTGCGGTGGCCGTTGCGCAAGCGGGCCGCGACGGCGCGGAACGGCTCGGCGCGCAGCACTCCGGGCAGCCGCGCCAGGGCATGGAGGGCCGCGGCCGAGGCCGGCTCGCGCAGCACGACGGTGACGTCCTCCCGCTGCACGGTGCGGAACTGCACGTCCTTCATGAAACCGATGGCGTCGTAGGCGTACCAGCCGAGGACCACGATTGCGGCCGCGAGGGCGATGCCGACGACCGAGAGCGCCGCCTTCCACGGCCGCCGCTCGAGATTGCGCAGCAGGATGCGGGTCTCGGGCGAGGCGAGCCGCAGGCCGGCGAGCCGCTCGAGCCGGCCGGTGCGATAGCGGGCGGGAGCCTCGGGGCGCATCGCCTCGGCCGGCGGCAGGGCCATGGCCCGGCGGGCCGCTCCCCAGGCGCCGAGGAGGGCCGCACCGCCGCCGATGGCCACCGCCAGCGCCACGATTCCCGGCTCCGGCTGATAGCGCACGACCGGGAATTGGTAGAAGCGGGCGTAGACCTGCGCCAGCTCCACGGCAAACCAGAGGCCGATTCCCGTGCCGGCGGCGGCGCCCAGGAGCACCGGCGCGAGAGCCAGCTTCAGATAATGCCCCCCGACGGCGCCGGCGCTATAACCGAAGGCCCGCAGCACCGCGATCTGGTCGCGCTGGGTGGCGACCAGCCGCGACATCACGATGTGGAGGAGGAAGGCCGTGACGCCGAGGAAGACCGCCGGGATGGCGACGCTCGTCACCCGGGTCTCCGTGATCTCGTCGGAGACGAAGCGGTGCGAGACGTGGTCCTCCCGGCCGTAGGCGCCGAGGCCGCCGTAGCGCGCGAGGAGCCGGTCGAGCCGGGCCAGGGTAGCCGGCTGGGAGGCGCCCGGGGCTAGAGACACGGCGACGTCGTTGAACGCGCCGTCGAGGTCGAAGGCCGCGGCGAGGGGCTCGTAGCCCATCCAGATCACCCCGAAGCGCCGGTTGTCCGGGAAGAAGTCGCCGGCGCCGCGGATCTCGTAGACGTACTCCGGCGACAAGGCGAGGCCGACGATACGCAGCCGCTGCCAGCGGCCGTGGATCACCGCCCCGAGCGTGTCGCCGATCTGCAGGCCGTTGGCGCGGGCGAACGCCTCGCTTGCCAGCACCTCGCCGCGGCCGGCGACCCAACGCCCGTGGCGCAGGTAAAGATCGTTGAGCGCCGGACGGCGGTGCTGGGGGATCGAGACCAGACGGCCGGTCGCCGGCTCCGCCAGGCCGGGGACGTCGAGGAGGACGTCGACGACGATGCGCGGCTCGGCCGCCGCGACGCCGGGGAGGGCCGCAAGCCGCGAAGCCACGCCGAGCGGCGCCTGCTTGAGGTGCGCGAAGAGGTCGGAGAAGCGATACCGCTCGTAATAGCTCGCCTGTGTCCCGAGGAGATAGCTGTGCATGCCGCGGAGCGTCACGAACATCGAGATGCCGCAGGTCACCACGAGAGCGACGGCGATCATCTGGCCCCGCAAGTGGATCAGGTCGCGCAGCAGCTTGCGGTCGAGCGGGCTCACGGCGGGCTCACCATTCGAGATCGGCCGGCGCGGCGCGGACGGGGTTGCGGCGCTCCTCGGCGATGCGGCCGCTGCGCAGGCGGATCACCCGGTCGGCCATGCCGGCGATGGCGGCGTTGTGGGTGATGACGGCGGTCGTCGTCCCCAGCTCGCGGTTGACCCGCTCGAGGACCTCGAGGACGAGCTTGCCGGTCTCGAAATCGAGCGCGCCGGTGGGCTCGTCACAAAGCAGGACGTCCGGGCGCTTGGCCACGGCGCGGGCGATGGCCACGCGCTGCTGCTCGCCGCCGGAGAGCTGGGCCGGGAAGTGATCGATCCGCGCACCCAGTCCGACGAGGCGGAGGGCCTCGGCCGGATCCATGGGGCGCTCGGCGATCTCGGTGACCAGCTCGACGTTCTCGCGCGCCGTGAGGCTGGGGATGAGGTTGTAGAACTGGAAGACGAAGCCGACGTGCTCGCGCCGGTAGCGGGTCAGCGCCTCCTGATCGGCCTGGGTCAGCTCGTGATCGAGGAACCGGACGCTGCCGGAAGTCGGCGCGTCGAGCCCGCCCAGGATGTTGAGGAGGGTCAACTTGCCGCTCCCCGAAGGCCCTAGGAGCACGACGAACTCGCCCGCGGCGAGGTCGAGGTCGACCGCCTGCAGAGC
>JBIOVX010000117.1:0-3045 GCA_044868005.1 Thermoanaerobaculia bacterium
CTCTTTCGGCCATGCGGAGATCGAGACGGCTCGCGCTCTCGTCGGCGTCGGCGGCGAGCAGCGCCTCGGCCTCGCGCGCGAGCTCGGGCGGGAGCTCGGCGAGCCGCCGGGCGCGCGCCTCGCGGGGGGCGTCGAGCAGATCTTCGAGGAGCGGCCGGAGGCGCCGCCACGATTCGACGCGCTCGCGATCGTCGGCGGTCACGATCCGGAGCTAGCTCCCGGGCTGGACGCGGCGCCGCTCGAGAATCTTCGCGAACGAACGCAGCGCGAGCTCATCCTTCGTCAGATCGGTGCGCGCTTCGACCTCGGCGGCCGGGAGCGCTCCGCAGTTGATGGCGCGCAGGAAGTAGTTGAGCAGCCCCTGTCCAGTCGCGGCGTCATCGAAGACTTCACCGACCAGAGTGGCCTGAGCCGCCTTCTGGACGAAGTTGCGGAGACGGTCCGAGGCTGCATCGAGGCCTTCGAGGAAAAACCAATACAGAGCGGCGTAGCGCGTGACGAGCTGTGCCGGGTGCAGATCCCATCCCTGATAGAAGCCGCCGACGAGCGAGTGGCGGACGTGCTCGGCGTGGAGTTTCCAGGCACGGTGTACGACAGTGCGGTTCTCCTCGATCTGAGCGTCAGTCAGCGGAGGTCCGTCCTTGGCTGCGCGGTGTGGCGGCACGGGAAGGACGTTCGTGGCCCCGTCCGACAACCACAGACCCGTGCCGGCGTAGGCGACCTGCATCATGTGCTTGGCGAAGTCGCACACCGGATGGGTCATCGACTGGTGCTCCGCCGTGATGTTGCAGGAAGCGGTGTAGTCGTAGGTGCCGAAGTGCGCAGCTACGCACCGGCCGCGCGCCGCATAGGCCAGAAGCGGCAGGTTCGACTCTCCCCGCTCATTCAAGATCGCCTGCGGCATTTCGATCATGATCTCCAGCCACAGCGATTCGGCCGCGAGGCCGAGCGCCGGCTCCAGGAGATCGAAGAGATCGGCGAGAGCGAAGACCTGCTCGGGGAACGTCACCTTGGGGAGGGTGACGACGAAGTTCTCCGGCAGCCGGCCTGCTGACTCTCTCGTCAGCGTGGTCAGGAACAGATCGAGCGTGCGCAGCGATCGCTCCCGCAGCTCCTCCGTGAACGGCTTGATGCGGATGCCGATGAAGGGCGGAAGAGTGCCGGCTGCCATTCCCGCCGCCATCTCGCGCGCGGCGGCTTCGGCGTGGCCGTCCTCCTCCGCGTCCGGGCGGTTGCCGTAGCCATCCTCGAAGTCGGCGCGGAAATCCTCGACCGCCTCGCGACGGAGCTTCTCCGTGACGCGGGCATGGATGGTCGGAGCGAGCCCTGCCGGCAGGCCGATCGCCTCCGCCAGATCCGCGGCGGTCGGCGCATAGTCCTCGAACGCTCGCATCGCGAGCGCTCCCAGCCGAGCCGCGGTGTCAGCCTTGAACAGGTGAGCGCCGCCGTAGACGGTATGAACAGGCTGTCGCCGATCGGACTCGCCGGGATAGCGCCGCGCGAACGCGAGATTGGCTTCGCGGAGGCGCTCGGAGATGGAGCGGACGGAGTCAGCGGTCAGAGTAGTCGGCATCGCTCTAACTCAGTCCCAACACCAGCCGCCTGACCACCCTCTCCAGGGCGAAGCGGCGATAATCCGCGGTGGAGCGCACGTCGTCAATTGGCGTGACCTCCCGCGCCGCTTCGCGTCCGACGACCTCTGCCGCCTCGGTCGGCCTCAGTCCCCGCGCTGCTTCTTCGGCGGCGCGCAGGCGGACGGGAACCGCCGCGACGCTGCCGGCGGCGAGGCGGAGATCGGCGATGCGGCCATCCTCGATCCGGCCCGTCATGGCGACGACGACTTTGCTGATCGCCTGCGCTTCGCGCGTTCCCACTTTGCGGAAGGCCTGGACGGAGCCTTGCGGCAGATAAGGCAGCCGAACCCAGGCGACGATCTCTCCCGGCCGCAGGGCCGTCTTGCGGTAGCCGGTGTGAAACTCGGCGTAGGGAATCTCGCGGATACCCTGCACGCCGGCCGCCACGACGATCGCATCCAGGGCGAGGAGCACAGGCAGCGAATCGCCGGCCGGGCTGGCGTTCGCCATGTTGCCGCCGAGGGTGGCGCGGTTCTGGATCTGCCAGCCGCCGACCACCGAAGCGGCGGCAGCCAGGGACGGGAAGGCCTCGCGCACAGCCGCCGAGCGCCGGATCTCGCTGAAGGAGGTAGTGGCGCCGATCTCCAGCGCGCCATCGGTCTCGCGGATGCCGCGCAGCTCGTCGACGGCCAGCAGATCGAGGACGCGTTCCAGCTTGTGCAGGGCCTCGGGTCCGCGCACCATCAAATCCGTGCAGCCGGCGGTCAGAACCAAGGCGGGATCTTCCGCGAGTTGCCGGACAGCCTCGTCGAGCGTGCGCGGGCGGAGAGCGATCATCATCGCTCCGGCTCCGGACAGAGCGCCCGCAGGATCCCTTCGTATCCGGTGCAGCGGCAGAGATTGCCTGCCAGCGCCTCGCGCGCCTCTTCGCGGCTCGGCTCAGGATTGCGCTCGAGGAGCGCCCAGCCGGTGACGATGATCCCTGGCGTACAGGCGCCGCACTGAACGCCGCCGGTGGCGACGAAGCGCTGCAGGAACTCGCGCGCCGGTCCCTCCGCGATCCCTTCGACCGTCTCGATTCGCCGGCCTTCGCACTGGTAGAGAGGCACGAGACAGGAGAGCACCGGCTCGCCGTCCATCATCACCGTGCAGGCGCCGCACTCGCCTTCACCGCAGCCTTCCTTGGTGCCGGTGAGGCCGAGGTTTTCGCGCAGCACGTCGAGCAGGCGCGCCATGGGATGGCCTTCGGCCTCGGCGGATTGGCCGTTGAGGGTGAAGGTGGTTTTCACGGCGCGGATTCCTCTGTTTCTGTAGGGGCGGCCCTGCGTGGCCGCCCTGACAACGATGCGGTCCCACGTGACCATCCCGAAACAGGGCGGACACGCAGGGCCGCCCCTACAGAAACAGAGGAATCCGCGCCGTGAAAACCACCTTCACCCTCAACGGCCAATCCGCCGAGGCCGAAGGCCAT
>JBIOVX010000118.1:0-4124 GCA_044868005.1 Thermoanaerobaculia bacterium
CCTCTCTCCCAGGGGGAGAGAGGGGAATAAAACCAAGAAAGAAAAGGCCTTTCTCCCTCCTCTCCCTCTGGGAGAGGAGGGCCGGGGAGGTGAGGGCTTCGGAGGGCAGAACAGCCCCTACCTCACCTCCATCACCCCGCGCATCATCCGCGAATGCAGCGTGCAGACGTACTCATAGTCCCCGGGGGTCTCAGGGGCGCGGAAGGCGAGGCTGGCCGTGTCGCCGATGCCGCGCACCTCGCGCGTGGCCTTGCGGTCGCCTCCTGCTTCCGGCACCTCCAGGTCGTGCGGCATGCCGCGGTCCTCGTTGCGCAGGACGAAGCGGACCTCCTCGCCGCGCTCGACGACCAGGCGCGGATTGGGCGTGGCATCGCCGGGCAGGTAGAACGCCATGCCACGGGCGAGCAGCGTCACCTGGCGCGGCTCCGGGCCTCCGGCGGCCTGCACCGCGAAGGCGACGGCGCCGCAGATGGTGAGCAGGAGAAGGAACGGGATGAGGAGCGCCCGCGGACGGGAGGACAACATCATCAGGATGGACATAGCGTCAACTCCTCACTGGACGAGCATGCCTGTGGCATACATCACCGTGAAGCCGGCGAAGAGGCCGGCGAGCACGGGGGCGTTGCCGAGATAGGCGGCGAGCGGCCGTTCGCCGGCCACGCCGCGGGTGATCTGCACGATGACCTGCGCGATGGCGCCCGCCCCGAGGGCCAGGAAGAGCACCGCGAGGACGGGCGAGTACACGAAGCCGCCGAGCCAGGCGCCGGCGATGGTCGGCGCGCCGCCGATCGCTCCCAGCAGCACCAGCCGCCGGAGGGGCACCCGGATCTTGGCAAGGGGAGCGACGATCGCCAGCCCCTCGGTCAGGTTGTGCAGGGTGAAGCCGAGGATGAGGAGCGTGCCGAGGGCCGCCTCGCCGAGCGCGAAGGCGGCGCCCACCGCCAGCCCCTCGCCGAAGTTGTGCAGGCCGATGCCGATGGCGAGCAGCAGCGCCGTCACCCAGGCCGCTTCCGTGCCGGCCCGGCGGCGGCGCAGCCAGCCGCCCAGCGCGTCGAGCGCCAGCCAGGCGGCCGCCGCGCCGAAGGCGAGGAGGGCCACGCCCTGGAAGCTCCCCGGCAGCTCGCCGGCCGCCTCCAACCCCTCGTGGAGAGTGTCCACCAGCAGGAAGAGGAGGAGGCCCAGGGTGAGCGCCAGCAGGAAGTCCAACGCCGGCCGCGAGAGCCGCCGCAGCAGCGGATACCAGAGCAGGCCGAGCGCCACCGGGATGATCCCCACGTACAGGCCGATGAGGGCGAACAAGCCGAAGAAGCGCCAGCCCGGGCGCGGCGTCGCCACCGCCACCGGGATCTCGTGATCGAAGGTCAAGCCGGTGGCGGTGACCAGCCGCACGACGTGCGTCTCGCCGTGCACCCAGGGGTAGGGGATGCGCAGTTGCGCACGCCCGAGGTGCGCGAGCCGGCCCGGCGGATCCTGGGTGAAGGTCCAGTAGGCGTCGTCCACCTGCACCTGCGCGATCGTCGAGGGATCGGGGCCGTCGTTGAGCACCGAGACGACGATCTCGTCCGGCGCCAGCTCCGCCTTCTGGATGCGCAGCACCTCGACCGGCGGCGCGTCGCCGCGCAGGGTCTCGGCGGGCCTGGAGCGCACGATCCAGACGAGGAGCGCCGCGAGCACGACGAGCGGCAGGGCGGCGAGCAGCCAGCGGCCGAGAGCGTCAGCCCGCATGGCTGTGCTCCCCTCCGGCGGCGAACATCCCCATCCAGCCGAGCTCGGCGAACTCGCTCTGGTGAGCGTGGAACATGAACGGGCCGGGATAGCGGAAGGTGGTCTCGAGGATCGCCCGCTCGCCCTGGCAGAGCATCAGGTTGTCCGTCACCTCCTGCGACTCGAGCGAGGTGCCGGTGCGGTAGACCTGGAAGAACATCCCGTGCAGGTGGAAGCTGTTCAGCAGGTCGAACTCCGTGACGTTGACGAGGTAGATGCGCACCGGCCGGCCGACCGCCACCCGGATCGGCTCCGCCATGTGGAAGTGGGCCACGGTGTTGACCGCGTAGACCTCGTTCTCGCCGTCGAAGTTGGTGTCGAAGGCGTTCATCACCATCACCATCTCGTCGGCCGGCGGGCGCGGCGTCTTCGGATCGACGATGAAGGCGCCGTAGAGGCCCTTGTGGATGTGCCGCTTCAAGGGCACCGCGTGGCAGTGGTAGAGGTGGAGGCCGAACGGCTCGGCGTCGAACTCGTAGAGGAACTCCCCGCCGGGGTCTACCTGGTGCTCGGGCAGCGAGCCGTCCATCGCCGGCGGATGCCAGCCGTGGAAGTGGAGTGTGTGCGGGTGCGAGCCCTGGTTGAGGAAGCGGATGCGGACGCGGTCGCCCTCGGTGGCGCGGATGGTCGGCCCCGGCACCTGGCCGTTGAACGTCCAGGCGGGGAAAAAGAGGCCGGGCGCGATCTCGATCTCGCGGTCCACGGCGAAGATCTCGTACTCGCGCAGCAGCGAGCCGTCCGGCCGCGGCGTCTTGCGGTAATAGCGCGAGCGCTCGGGCTCCGGCAGGTGGGAGAAGTTCCACGAGCGCAGGAAGACCGAGGGATCGAACGTCTCCGTCGACACCCTCCCGACGACGCCCAGAGCGTGGGTGCCGTGATGGGAAGCGGCAGGGGCATAGCCGCCCGGCGCTCCCCGCTCGGCCCGCATCCGCCGCGGCAGAGCGGCGGCCAGACCCGCCCCCAGCGAGCCGAGACCGGCCCAGCGGAAGAGAGCGCGTCGAGAGAGAGGAGTTTTCATTGGCCGGAGCTCGATTTTTGATTACCCAAAAATTCTATGCGATGAGGCGCAGGTGTGTCAAGCCCCCCGCCAAACCCCCCTCGCAAACCCGCGCCCAGATTGCGTTTGCAAGATAAGAGGCCGATTTTCCGTCTTTATAGGGCATGAAAAACCTCCGTCCAGGCCGCCGAGGGGGCGCCTCCGGGCACGACCGCGGCTACAAACTCCTCTTCTCCGATCCCACTCTGCTGGAAGAGCTGCTCCGTGGATTCCTGCCCGGGGATTGGACCAGCCGGCTCGACTTCACCACCCTCGCACGGGTCGGCAACAGCTTCGTCTCCGCCGACCTGCGCGAGCGCCACAGCGACGTCATCTGGCGCCTGCGGCTGCGGGGTGAAGGGGAAGGCTGGGTCTACCTCTATCTGCTGCTGGAGTTCCAGTCCACCTCCGACCGCTTCATGGCCCTGCGGCTGCTGACCTACATCGGCCTGCTGCTGGAGGAGATCGTGCGCAAGGAGAAGCCGAAGCCGGGGGATCGGCTCCCCGCCGTGCTGCCGCTGGTCCTCTACAACGGCGACCGCCGCTGGCGCGCTCCTATGCGGCTGGAGAGCCTTTTCGTTCCGGTGCCTGCCCCTCTGAGACGGTACCTGCCCCGGCTGACCTACCACCTGTTCGACGAGCGCCGCCTGGATCTGAACCGTCCCGAGCTGCGGGAGAACCGGACTGCCGCGCTGTTCCGCTTCGAAACCAGCGGGGCGCCGGCCATGCCCCGTCAGTACCAGGCTCTTAAGGGGCTCGTCAAACCGGGAGAGTCGGCGCTCGGCCGAACGATCCACACTTGGCTTGTCTCAGTGCTCCAGCGAGCATTTCCGGAAGGTATAATTCCCGAGGGGATCAACCCCGAGGAGGCTTCCATGCTTGAAGAAGCACTGGCCAAGCATTTTGAAGAGGGCCGACGGGAAGGGCGCCGGGATGTACTTCTCAGACAGATGACGGTGCGCTTTGGACGCCTTCCCGTGGAAGTCCGGCGCGCGGTGGAGCAGATCACCTCCGACAAGAAGCTGGAGAGGCTCGAGCGGAAGGTCTTGTCGGCGAAGTCCCTCAAGGAGATGGGGCTCGGCTAACTGTGCTCTCGGCGTTATTTGAGCCCACCCAAGCTTCGGCGTCAGATCGACAAATCAGCTCTCAGAAGGAGTTTGCTCAGGCTCGCCCGCCGGGTGGTCACCGCAAAGGTCTGGGACGCTCTGCCGATGAGTCCCGCGCGCTCATCCGGTATCACGGGCATGGGACCGCGGACCGGACCGCGGCCACCACACCCGAGGGACTACGATGGGCAACGCCGAGACGATGAGCCCGAACGACC
>JBIOVX010000119.1:0-26820 GCA_044868005.1 Thermoanaerobaculia bacterium
CCTCTCTCCCAGAGGGAGAGAGGGGAACAAGAAAAAACAAAGAAGAACGCGCGTTTTCTCTTTCTCCCTCCTCTCCCTCCGGGAGAGGGAGGGCCGGGGAGGTGAGGGCTTCGGAGGGCATACCGCCGAGAGAACTTTGCGCTCCCCCCACCAACTCTGGTAAACCATGCCCGACGTTTGCGCGGTGCGCCCCCTGGCACGGATCGCGCAGCTTCTTCTGGCCCGGTCCCGTGGCGATCCACCAGCCTGGGCTGATCCGTGGTTGATCCGTGAAGGATTTGAACGTGACGATTTTGTCCGAAGAGATCGAGCAGGCTGCAGGCGAGGAGCCGAAGCGGCGGGAGGAGCGCGGCGGCGATCCGCTCTGGTACAAGGACGCCATCCTCTATGAGGTCCACGTCCGCGCCTTCTTCGACTCGGACGGCGACGGCCGCGGCGACTTCCAGGGGCTGACCTCCCGGCTGGACTACCTGCGCGACCTTGGGGTCACGGCCATTTGGCTGCTGCCGTTCTACCCCTCGCCGTGGCGCGACGACGGCTACGACATCTCGGACTACACGAGCGTCCATCCGGCCTACGGCACGCTGGAGGACTTCAAGCTCTTCCTCGACGAGGCGCACCGGCGCGGCCTCAAGGTGATCACCGAGCTGGTGATCAACCACACGTCGGACCAGCATCCGTGGTTCCAGCGCGCGCGGCTGGCGCCGCCGGGGAGCCCGGAGCGCGACTTCTACGTGTGGAGCGACACGGACAAGAAGTACGCCGACACGCGCATCATCTTCACCGACACCGAGACCTCGAACTGGACGAAGGACCCGGTGGCCAACGCCTGGTACTGGCACCGTTTCTTCTCGCACCAGCCGGACCTCAACTTCGACAACCCCCTCGTGCAGGAGGAGATCTTCAAGGCCCTCGACTTCTGGATGGAGCTGGGCGTGGACGGCCTGCGCCTCGACGCCGTGCCCTATCTCTACGAGCGGGAGGGGACGAACAACGAGAACCTCCCCGAGACGCACGCCTTCCTCAAGAAGCTGCGCGCGCACGTGGACGCGAAGTTCAAGGCGCGCATGCTCCTCGCCGAGGCCAACCAATGGCCGGAGGACTCGATCGCCTACTTCGGCGATGCCGCGACCGGCGGCGACGAGTGCCACATGGCGTTCCACTTCCCGGTCATGCCGCGCCTCTTCATGGCGGTGCGCATGGAGGACCGCTATCCGATCATCGACATCCTGCAGCAGACGCCGCCGATCCCGGAGAAGGCGCAGTGGGCCATCTTCCTGCGCAACCACGACGAGCTGACGCTGGAGATGGTGACCGACGAGGAGCGCGACTACATGTACCGCGTCTACGCGGCGGACCGCGAGCAGCGCATCAACGTCGGCATCCGCCGGCGCCTGGCGCCTCTCCTCGGCAACGACCGGCGGCGCATCGAGCTGCTCAACGGCCTGCTGCTCTCGCTGCCCGGCACGCCCGTCCTCTACTACGGCGACGAGATCGGCATGGGGGACAACTTCTATCTCGGCGACCGCAACGGCGTGCGCACGCCCATGCAGTGGAGCGCGGACAAGAACGCCGGCTTCTCGCGCGCCAATCCGCAGCGGCTCTATCTGCCGGTGATCGTCGATCCCGAGTACCACTACGAGGCGGTCAACGTCGAGGCCCAGCAGGCCAACCAGCATTCGCTGCTGTGGTGGACGCGGCGGATGATCACCCTGCGCAAGCGCCATCCGGCGTTCAGCCGCGGCAGCATCGAGTTCCTGCAGCCCGAGAACCACCGGGTGCTCGCCTTCCTCCGCCGCTACGGCAAGGAGACGCTGCTGGTGGTGGCGAACCTCTCGCGTTTCGCGCAGCACGCCGAGCTGGACCTCGCGGCCTTCGCGGAGATGACGCCGGTCGAGCTCTTCGGCCGCTCGGCGTTCCCCAGGATCGGCACCGCCGGCTATGGCCTGGTGCTCAGCCCCCATGCCTTCTTCTGGTTCTCGTTGGTGAACGATCCGGCGCAGTTCCGCCGGGCGAAGCAGGGAGCGCCGGGAGCGCTGGCGGAGTCCCGCATCCCCGTCCTTGCCGGCGAAGGTCCATGGTGGAGCTGGCTGACGGGAAAGGGCCGCAAGGATCTGGAGACCGCGCTGCTCGACGTCCTCCCCTCGCGCCGCTGGTTCCGCGGCGCCGCGCGCACGCTGCGCGACGTCGAGATCACGGAGGCCGTTCCGGTGGGCGACGCCGCGGTGGTCCTGCTGGGCGTGGACTACACGGAAGGCGAGGCGGAGACCTATGCGCTGCCGCTCGCGTTCGCCCCGGACGCGGACCCCAAGCTGGTCGGGCGCCTGCGCCGCGCCGGCTCGCCGCCGGTGGTGGCGCGGCTGGAGTCCGACGTGCCGGAAGGCACCGGCCTGCTCTACGATCCGTTCGGCGAGCCCGGGTTCTCCCGGCAACTGGTGGCGGCGATCGCCCAGGGAGAGCGCTTCCGCGGGCAGCGCGGCGAGCTCGTGGCCACGGCCCTGCCGATCTTCCCGGAGATCCGCGGCGATGCCGCTCTGCCGCTGCGGGCCGGGCGGAGCGAAACCTCGGTGCGCTTCGGCAACCGGCTGATCCTCAAGCTGCTGCGCAAGCTGGAGCCCGGGATCCACCCCGACCTGGAGATCAGCCGCTTTCTGACCGAGCAGACCGGCTTCCGCCATACCCCGCGAGTGGCCGGAGTCCTGGAGATCCAGGAGCGGCGGAGCGAGCCGATGACCCTCGGCATCCTGCGGGAGTTCGTTGCCAACGAGGGAGATGCCTGGAGCTATACCCTGGATGCCCTGGGACGCTACTTCGACCGCGCCCTCGCGGTGTGGGGCCTCATCGAGCGGGTTCCCATACCCGCCGAGCCTTTGATCGAGCTGGCGGAGCGGCAGATCCCGGCGGACGACTTCGAGCGCATCGGCACCTATCTGCCGACGGTCCAGCTTCTCGCCGAACGCACCGCCGAGCTGCACATCGCCCTGGCCTCGGGCCGGGAGAAGGACTTCCAGCCGGAGCCTTTCTCGGAGCTCTATCAACGCTCGCTGTACGACTCGATGCGCTCCCTCACCAAGAAGAACTTCCGGCTCTTGCGGCAGCACCTGGGAAGCCTGCCGCCGACGGTGCGCGAGACGGCCGAGCGGGTGCTGGCGGCCGAGGAGCGGATCCTCGAGCGGTTCCGGCGCCTGACCACGCGCAAGCTCGCCGCGGAGCGGATCCGTATCCACGGCGACTATCACCTGGCGCAGGTGCTCTACACCGGGCGGGACTTCGTGATCCTGAACTTTGAAGGCGAGCCCTGGCGATCCCTTTCCCAGCGGCGCCTGAAGCGCTCGCCGTTGAAAGACGTCGCCGTTATGCTGCGCTCGTTCCAGTACGCGGCCTACGTGAAGCTCTTCGAGGAGACCTCGGCCGGCATGGCTTCTCCGGAGTCGCTGCCGGTGCTGGAGAGCTGGGCCCTGTTCTGGGAGCGCTGGGTTTCCTCCGCGTTTCTCCAGGCCTATCTGCGGCGGGCGCAAGGAACGTCGTTCCTGCCGCCGGCCAGCGAGGAGAGGGCGATCTTGCTAGAGTCCTATCTCCTGAAACGGGCGATCTACGAGCTGGGCTCCGAGCTCGAGAACCGCCCGGAGTGGGTGCGGATCCCCCTGCAGGGCATCTGGCAGATCCTGGGAGAGTGACCGCAGCACGGAGACCGCTTTGCCGACGGAACGCGAAGATCTGCTCACCCTGGCCCGGCTCTACGGCGTCCAGACCACCTTTCACGACGCGCTCGGCCAGTTCGTCGAAGCTCATCCCGAGTCGCTGCTCGGCGCGCTGCGCGGCCTGCAGGCGCCGGTGGACAGCTTGGCGGACGTGCCCGCGGCCCTGCGCGAGCGCCGCGAGGAGCTCGCCGGCCAGCTCCTCGCGCCGGTCGTCGTGGCCTGGGAAGGGCATCCGGCGGCGATCGAGCTGCGGCCGGGCGCGGGCGGCGGATCGTTCGCCTACCATCTCGACCTCCAGGGAGGCGAGCGGCGCGGCCAGATCCTGGACCTGGAGAGCTTGCCGGAGACCGCGCCGGCGGAGGGGGGGAGCCGTCCGGGCAGACGCCTCTCGCTGCCGGAGCCTTTGCCGTTCGGCTATCACCGGCTCGCCGTCGAGCACGGCGGCCGCAGCGCGGAGGCGCTCGTCATCTCGGCACCGGGCCGCTGCTTCACCGGCGACGGACAGCCGCTGTGGGGCGTCTTTCTGCCGCTCTACGCCTTGCGCACCGCGCGGAGCTGGGGCGCCGGCGACTTCTCGGATCTGGAGACGCTCGCCGAGTGGACCGCCGGGCTCGGCGGCGGCATGGTGGCCACCCTGCCCATGCTCGCGGCGTTCCTCGACGAGCCGTGCGACCACAGCCCCTACGCGCCGGCCTCGCGCCTGTTCTGGAACGAGCTCTACGTGGATCCGCGGCGGCTGCCGGAGATGGAGGATTGCCCTGCCGCTCGCCGGCTGATCGAATCGCCCGAGTTCCTGCGCGAGCTGGAGGCGCTGCGCTCCTCCCCGCTCGTCGACTATCCGCGGCTGATGGCGTTGAAGCGCCGGGTGCTGGAGGAGCTGGCGCAGCGCTTCTTCTCGCGGCAGGACGCGCGGCACGAGGATTTCTCGGCCTTCGTCGCCGGCAAGGCGGATCTCGCGACGTACGCCGCGTTCCGCGCCGTGGGCGACCGCCGGGGCGAGCCCTGGCAGAGCTGGCCCGAGCGGTTGCGGGAAGGCACGCTCGCCGCCGCCGATTACGACGAGGAGGACCGCCGCTACTACCTGTGGACGCAGTGGGCCGCGGACCAGCAGATCCGCGCCCTGGCCAAGGAGGCGCGGCGCCGCGGTCCGGGCCTGTATCTCGACATGCCGCTCGGCGTGCATGGCAGCGCCTACGACGTGTGGCGCGAGCCGGACCTCTTCGCGCAGGGTGTGGCGGCGGGAGCGCCGCCCGACGCGCTGTTCACCAAGGGGCAGAACTGGGGTTTCCCGCCGCTGCGTCCGGAACGCCTGCGCGAGCGCGGCTACGACCATTTCATCGCCTGCCTGCGCCATCACCTGGAGCACGCCGGCGTGCTGCGCCTCGACCACGTCATGCAGCTCCAACGGCTGTTCTGGATCCCGCAGGGGATGGCGGCCTCCGGCGGCGTCTACGTCACCTATCCCGCCGAGGAGCTCTTCGCCATCCTGGCGCTGGAGAGCCATCGCCATCAGGCGGTGATCGTGGGCGAGAACCTGGGCACGGTGCCGCCGGAGATCGACGAGGCGATGGAGCGCCACCAGGTGCTCGGAATGTACGTCGTGCAGTATGAGCTGCAGCCGGGGAGCGAGCCGCTGCGCCAGCCGCCGGCGCGCACCGTGGCCAGCTTCAACACGCACGACATGCCGACTTTCGAAGGGTTCTTCCAGGGCAAGGACGTGGACGAGCTGCACAGCCTTGGCTTTTTCGCCGCCGAGGAGGCCCGCCGGGAGAAGGAGCGCCGGCAGGAGCTGCGCCGCGCGCTGGAGCGGGCCTTGGGAGCCGGCGGCGACGAGGCGATGCTGCGCGGTTGCCTGGAAGGATTGGCGAAGAGCCCGGCCCGCATGATGCTGGTGAATCTGGAGGACCTGTGGCTGGAGCGGGAGCCGCAGAACGTGCCCGGCACGCACACCGAGCGGCCGAACTGGCAGCGCAAGGCGCGCTTCTCCTTCGAGGAGTTCTCGACGCGGGCCGATGTCGTGGAGCCCCTCAAGCGCGTGGACGAGCTGAGGCGGGGACGGGGGTAGGGATGGCGCGAAGAGGGGAGAGGAAATCGGCGAGCCCCATCAGCGAGCAGGACCTCCATCTCTTCAACGAGGGAACGCATTACCGGCTCTACGAGAAGCTCGGAGCCCACGCCGGCACGAAAGGCCGCGAGGAGGGCACGTGGTTCGCCGTCTGGGCGCCCGAGGCCGAGCGGGTGTCGGTGATCGGCGACTGGAACGGCTGGGAGAAGCGCGCGGATCCGATGTCCATGCGCGGCGGCTCCGGGGTGTGGGAGCTGTTCGTGCCCGGAGTGCTGCCGGGGGTGAAGTACAAGTATCACGTCGTCTCGCGCCACCGCGGCTATCGCGCGGACAAGGCCGATCCCTTCGCCTTCCATGCCGAGACGCCGCCGCTGCGCGCCTCGATCGTCTGGGACCTCGAATACGACTGGTGGGACGCCGACTGGCTGCTGGCGCGCAAGGAGAAGCAGTCCGTGGCGGCGCCGATTTCGATCTACGAGGTCCACCTCGGCTCGTGGATGCGCGTGCCGGAGGAGGGGGACCGCTTCTTCACCTACCGCGAGATCGCGCCGCTCCTCGCCGGCCACGTCAAGCGGCTGGGCTTCACGCACGTCGAGCTGCTCCCCGTGATGGAGCACCCTTTCTACGGCTCCTGGGGATATCAGACGACCGGCTACTTCGCTCCCACCAGCCGTTACGGCACGCCGCAGGACCTCATGTTCCTCATCGATCACCTGCATCAGGAGGGGATCGGCGTCATCCTCGACTGGGTGCCCTCCCACTTTCCGGGCGACGAGCACGGCCTGGCCTTCTTCGACGGCACGCACCTCTACGAGCACGCGGATCCGCGCAAGGGCTTCCATCCCGACTGGTCGAGCTGGATCTTCAACTACGGCCGGCCCGAGGTGCGCAGCTTCCTCATCAGCAGCGCCCTCTTCTGGCTCGAGCGCTACCACGCCGACGCGCTGCGGGTGGACGCCGTCGCTTCCATGCTCTATCTCGACTACTCGCGCAAGGCCGGCGAGTGGATTCCCAACGAGTACGGCGGCCGCGAGAACCTGGAGTCGATCTCCTTCTTGCGCACCTTCAACGAGAAGGTCTGCGAGAGCTTCCCCGACGTGCAGACGGCCGCCGAGGAGTCCACCGCCTGGCCGATGGTCTCGCGCCCGGTCTACGTCGGCGGGCTCGGCTTCGGCTACAAGTGGGACATGGGCTGGATGCACGACGCGCTCAAATATCTGGCGCTCGATCCCATCCACCGCCGCTTCCATCACAACCAGATCACCTTCCGGTCGGTCTACGCCTTCAGCGAGAATTTCATCCTTCCCCTCTCCCATGACGAGGTCGTGCACGGCAAGGGCTCGTTGCTCGACAAGATGCCGGGCGACGTCTGGCAGAAGCTCGCCAACCTCCGCCTGCTCCTCGGCCACATGTACGCGCAGCCGGGCAAGAAGCTCCTCTTCATGGGCGCCGAGATCGCGCAGTGGCGCGAGTGGAACCACGACACGAGCCTCGACTGGCACCTGCTGGAGGAGCCCGGCCACGCCGGCATCGCGCGCTGGCTGGAGGATCTGAACCGGCTCTACGCCCAAGAGCCCGCGCTCCACGAGCTGGACTGCGAAGCGGAGGGTTACGAGTGGATCGACGGCTCGGATGCCGATCACAGCGTCATCGCTTTCTTGCGGCGGGGAAAGACGCCGGGCGAGCCGGTAGCCGTGGTCTTCAACTTCACCCCCGTGCCGCGCGAGGGATACCAGATCGGCGTTCCCGGGCCCGGCCTCTGGAAGGAGCTTCTCAACAGCGACGCCGCCGAGTACGGCGGCAGCGGCGTGGGGAATCTCGGCGGCGTGGAGACCGCGCCGATCCCCAAGCACGGCCGGCCGCAATCGCTGGCGCTCAGCCTGCCGCCTTTGGCTGTGCTGTTTCTGCGCAGGGAAAAGGATGAAAAGGATCAGCCGGATCAGACGGATGAAGCTGACAGGGAAGAGACGGAGGAAGCGTTGACCGCGGACTCCGTTCCAGGCGAGTTTTCCGGCTGAGGCATGCAGCGCTACCTCTGTATTCACGGCCATTTCTATCAGCCGCCGCGGGAGAACCCGTGGCTGGAAGCGATCGAGCTGCAGGACTCGGCCTACCCCTACCATGACTGGAACGAGCGCATCGCGGCGGAGTCCTACTCTCCCAACGCGGCCGCGCGCGTGCTCGACGGCGAGGGGCGCATCGCCCGCATCGTCAACAACTACGCCCGCATCAGCTTCGACTTCGGGCCGACGCTGCTCTCCTGGCTCGAGCACGGGCAGCCGCAGACCTACGAGGCGGTGCTGGCGGCGGACCGCGAGAGCGTCGAGCGCTTCTCCGGCCACGGCTCGGCGATGGCTCAGGCCTATGGGCACGCCATCCTGCCGCTGTGCAACTCGCGCGACAAGCGTACGCAGGTGATCTGGGGAATCCGCGACTTCGAGCGCCGCTTCGGCCGCGCGCCGGAGGGTATGTGGCTGCCGGAGACGGCGGTGGATCTGGAGAGCCTCGAGATCCTCGCCGAGTCAGGGCTGCGCTTCACCATCCTGGCGCAGACGCAAGCGGCGCGCGTGCGGCCGCCCGGCGGCGAGTGGCGGAGCTTCGAGGGCGAGGAGCGCATCGACCCCTCGCTGCCGTACCTGCTGGACCTGCCTTCGGGCCGCAGCATCGCGTTGTTCTTCTACGACGGACTCATCTCCAAGGCGGTGGCCTACGAGAAGCTCCTCGACAACGGCGAGAAGCTCGTCGAACGGCTGCTCGGCGCCTTCCCCGGCGACGACTGGCCGCGCCTGGTCAACATCGCCACGGACGGCGAGACCTACGGCCACCATCACCGCTACGGCGACATGGCGCTCTCCTACGCGCTGCTCCGGCTGGACTCCGGCGAGGCCGCCCGGCTCACCAACTACGCGGAGTTCCTGGAGCGTTTCCCGCCGGACCACGAGGTGGAGATCAAGGAGAGCACGGCCTGGAGCTGCGCGCACGGCGTCGGCCGCTGGTCCACGGACTGCGGCTGCCACACGGGTGGCGAGGAGGGATGGCACCAGCGCTGGCGCCAGCCGCTGCGCGACGCCCTCGACTGGCTGCGGGACCGCCTGGCGCCGGCGTTCGAGGAGGCGGGCGGCGAGCTGTTCGCGGACCCGTGGGCGGCGCGCGACGACTACATCGGCGTGCTGCTCGACCGCTCGCCCGAGAACGTCTCGCGCTTCCTCACCCGGCACGCCGGGCGGGAGCTGCAGGGCGAGGAGCGGATGCGCGCCGTCAAGCTCCTCGAAGCGCAGCGCCACGCCCTGCTCATGTACACGAGCTGCGGCTGGTTCTTCAACGACCTTTCGGGCATCGAGACCGTGCAGGATCTTCAGTATGCCGGGCGGGCCCTGCAGCTCGCCGAGGAGCTCTTCGGCGACGGATTGCGCGCCGGTTTTCTCGCGCGTCTGGAGGCGGCGCAGAGCAATATCCCCGCGATGGGCAGCGGGCGCGAGATCTTCGAGCGCTTCGTTGAGCCGGCGGCCGTCGATCTCCCCCGGCTGGCCGCCCATTACGCGGTGACGTCGCTCTTCGAGGATCTGCCGCAGCGAGCCTCGATCTACTGCTTCACCGCCGACCGCGAGGAGTACCGCGCCTTCGCCGCCGGCAACGCGCGGCTCGCGTTGGGCCGGGCGCGCTTCACCTCGGAGATCACGGAGGAGTCGGCGCGGCTGGCGTTCGGAGTGCTGCACTTCGGCGACCACAACCTCACGGCCAGCGTGAGCGGGGACGGCGACGGCGAGGCGTTCTCCGCCTTCATGGAAGAGGCGGGGCGCACCTTCGAGCGCGGCGACCTGGCGCAGACCGTCCGCCTGCTCGACGCGAAATTCGGCAACTCCCACCACTCGCTCAAATCGCTCTTCCGCGACGAGCAGCGCCGGGTGCTCGATCTGGTCCTCGCCTCGACGATGGAGGAGGTGGAATCCGAGCTGCGCCAGCTCTACGGGCGCCACGCGCCGCTGATGCGCTTCCTGCACGAGCTCAGCGTGCCGATTCCCCGGCCGTTGCTCGCCGCCGCCGGCTATCTGCTCAACCGCGACCTGCGGCAGGCGTTCGAGGATCCCGCAATCGACGCCGAGGTGATGGTGAAGCTCTTCCGCGAGACCCGGGATTGGGGTCTGGAGCTGGACGCTCCCGGCCTCGGTCTCGCCCTCGGCCGATCCCTGGAGCGCCTGGCCGAGAGCCTGCGCCGGCAGTCGGACGATCTCGCATTGCTCGCGCGGCTCGTCAACCTCGTCGGGCTCGTGGCCTCGCTGGCCCTGCCGGTCAACCTGTGGCAGACCCAGAACGTCTACTACGGCATGCTGCAGACGGAGTACCCCGCGCGGCGGCAGCGGGCGGAGGCCGATCCGGAGGCCGCGCGCTGGGTGGAGCGTTTCCGCGAGTTGGGAGAGAAGCTCCGGGTGCGCGTCGAATGACCGCGACCAGCGGCGTGCGGCTCAGTCGCACTCCAGCCAGAGGGGCGGCTGGGCCGGCAGCCAGGAGCTGAAGGCCTGCTCGTCCGGCAGAGCGAGCACGACCTCGAGCAGCAAATCCCCGCGGTCGGTCGGCTTCAGGGAGAATTGCACGGAGGCCGTCGAGCGGGCCGGGACGTCGAGCCGGACGCGCGCAGGGCGGATCTGCACCGGCCCGGAGATCTTCGCTTCCAGTTGAGACAGCGAGACATCGGAGTCGTTGCGCACCGAGAGGGTCATTTTCGTCCAGCGATCGAAGCCGACCTTGGTGGGAGCGAGCTCGCACGCGAGCTGGCTATGGAAGGCGTGCTCGATGCCGCCGGTGGCGAAGAGATGCTGGAGATAGCCGACGTCGATTTTCAAGTCGCGCGCTATCGTCGGCGGATCGATGTCGGCGGCGTTGTGATGGCTCGCGTAAGCCCGGATCTCCTGCAGCAGATCGGCGCGCGTCGTCTGCGCGACTTGCGCGACGGCCTCTTTGACCGCCGACGGATCGCCGAAGCTCACTTCGGCAGCGCCTCCCATCGCGAGCGGCTTGAAGGGAGAGGTGAGCTGCTCGTTCCAGTCTCGCTCGAGCTCCTTGCCCAAGCCGGCCGGCACCAGCGCCATGCGGTTGCGCACCGCTACGGCGGGGAAGAAGACGCGCAGATGGCTCTCCTGGAACTTCTTGTTGGCGTGATAGGCGAAGGCGTAGTAGATGTAGATGTAGAAGCGGTACCCGGAGTGCTCGAGGACGGTGATGTCGAGCGTGAAGCCCTTGTCGGGACGGATCGACGCCTGGAGGAGCTTGACGTACTGCCGGCCGAGCTCGGCGGCCTCACGCTCGCCTTGTAACGTAATCGGCCGCAGCGTGACGTTCAGTCCCGGATAGATCTGCGCCTGCAGCTCCGCGATGAGCTCCGCGAGCCCGTAGGGCGGAGAGCTCTGCTGATAGCCCGGACGCTCGTCGAGGTAGTAGATCTCCGCGTTCATGGAATCCCTCCCGCAGTCCGATACACCGGCGCGAGCTCGGCGAAGTCCAGGAGCTCCTCGATCGCGCCGCCAACAGTATCGCCGACCGCCGCCAGCAGCTCATCCTTGTAGACCGCGGCGGCATCGCCCGGCAGCGGCGCGGCGACGTGACCCGCGAGCCCCTGGTAGAGCGCGAGCGTCTCCCGGGCCGTCCGCTCCCAGCCGAAGCCCGCCGCGCGCCGACGTGCCGCCGCTCCCATCCGCTCGCGTAACTGCGGATCGCGGAGGAGACCCGCCAGCCTGCGGGCCAGCTCCAGGTGATCGCCGCGCGTCACGAGGTATCCCTCCACCGCGTCTTCCAGGATCTCCGCGAGGCCGCCGACCCGCGAGGCGACGACCGGCCGGCCGCAGGCCATGGCTTCCAGCGCGACGATCCCGAACGGCTCGTAGAGGCTCGGGACGACCACCACCTGGGCGCGCTGGTAGAGCTCGACGAGCGCCGCGCCGGTCTGCCAGCCGACCATCCGGACGCGATCGGGAAACCCGAGATGGCACGCGACGCGCTCGAGGTAGAGCTCGAGATCTCCCTCGCCGGCGATGACCAGCCGGCTCTCCGGGCACCGCCGCAGCACGGCGTCGAAGGCGCGCAGCAGGACCTCGACTCCCTTCTGCGTCACCAGCCGGCCGACGAACAGGACGTAGCCGCCGTCGCGCGGCCAGTCGGCGGCCGGCCGGAACGTCTCGAGGTCGACGCCGTTGGGCACGACTTCTATACGGCGCACCGGCAGGCCGCGCGCCAGCAGCTCGCTGCGCACGGCCTGACTGTTGACCAGCACGACGTCCGCGGCGAGGAGCCCGAGGTTCTCGAGCGTTCCCCGCAGCCCTTTCTCCTGCGGCAGGTGGACGTTGTAGACCAGCGGTCTGCCGGTCACCTGCCGCAGCCGCACCCCCGCCAGCACGGTCATCCAATCGTGGCAGTGCACGAGGTCGGCGGTGCGGGTGGAGGCTTCGGCGAGGCGGGCTGCGGTCCGGCAGAAGCAGAGCCAGTTCTCGACGTCGGTCCGCGCGCTGGCGGCCGGCACCTCGTGCACCCGGACGGCGGGGTTGGCCGTCAGGTAGTCCCCCTCCGCGGGCGCGTAGAGATCGAAGTCCACGGCCGCGGCAAGCTCGCCGGTCAGCTTCTCGACGTGAACCCCGAGGCCGCCGAGAACGTGCGGCGGATACTCCGAGGAGAGGAGCGTGGCGCGGAGGCGTCCCGCCGTCATGTCGCCGCCTCCGCCGGCGGGCGATCGAACGCCACACGAAAGCCGATCGTGAAGCCCTTGTCATCCGGCGTCGTCCAGTTGCGGAAAGCGCAGCGGACCTTGAGACGGCCGAGACCGAAGGCGCCGCCGCGCATGACCCTGGGTCCCTCGGCCGCCAGGTCCTCACTCTCGTCCTGACGGTAGGGATACTGGAGAGAGCGGCTGCTGCACCACTCCCAGACGTTGCCGGCGAGGTCGGCGATGCCGTAAGGGCTATCGCCGCGGGGAGAAAACCGGCCGACCGCGGAGGTGCCTTGGAGGTTCTCTTCGGCCGAGTTGCAGTGCCCGGGTTGCCAGACGTTCCCCCACGGCCACTCACGCTTCTCGGTCCCGCGCGCCGCCTTCTCCCACTCCGCCTCCGTCGGCAGCCTGCAGCCGAGCCACTCGCAGTAGGCCTGAGCGTCGCGCCAGGAAACCAGCACGACGGGGTGGTCGGCTTTGCCGGCGGGGTGGGTACGCGTCTGAGGATCCCAGGCGTAGGGGAGCGAATACTCGTCGTCCTGGTACGGCACGGCGTGGCCGGTGGCCGCGACGAAGGCCGCGTACTCGGCCTGCGTCACCGGATAGCGGGCGATGTAGCAGCCGGGCAGATCGATCTCGTGCGCCGGGAGCTCGCGGCTGAAGACTTCGCTCCCATCGGCCTCGTTCAGGTTCCTTACCTTGGCGTCGGTGCTGCCCAGGGTGAACGTTCCGGAAGGGATGTAGATGAATTCCCGGCCGTGGAGGGTGAAGCGATCGGGCAAGGCTTTTCCGCCGGGTCCCGGAGCGGTGCCCCGGATGCCGCTGATCAACCGGTGAAAGGCGTCCTCGTCCTGGAGGCCGGCGCGGAAATCCACCCAGGTAAGGAGACGCAGGAAGCGGGGGAGCTCCTCCTTGCGAGGCTCGAAAGAACCGGGAAGAAGGACGGGGATCACCCGGAAGTCATCGCCTTGGAAGCCATCGTCTCGGACCCGGCTGTCCAGGGCGGAGCGCATCTCCTTGTTCTGCCAGGAGCCCATGCCTCCCGGACCGAGAAAGACGGCGCAGGTGCGGCTTTCGTCCAGGGCCTCTTCCAGCGCCTCCTGCCAGGGCTCGCCGGGGACGAGGTGCCACTTGTCCAGGAAGGGTGTGATCCCCGCGTTCGAAAGCTTCCGCGCCAGCTCTTCTACCGCCGGCTTGTCGGCGCTGCTGTGGCTCAGAAAGACGTCGTAGCGCGGGCTCATGGGATTGCCGGCGCTCATTTTAGCCTCCGGCCGGCCGCGCCGTTAAGATCCTTTACTTCCTGTAGAATTCGGCAGTTATGAGGGACGAGCGGAGCGACGAGGATGCGGAGGAGCTTCCTCCGGACGATCCGGTCTCCAAGCTGGAGCGCCTCGACGACGGCTTCGAGGACCTCGGCCCTGCGGACGAGCCTCCTCCCTCCGCTCCACCCATGAGCCGGCGCGAGATCGACGATCTGGTGAATCAGGCGCTCAGCGAGGCGTTGAGTATCCTCACCGGCGAGAAGAGTAAGCCCTAGCCTCAGGCCCCCCGGCGTCAGGGTGCCGCTGCCTTGCCGGCCGGCGAGCTGCCGCGGGCCGGACAGCCACAGCGGTCGAAGCGGCCCTCGACCGACCCCTTGCCGGCCGGACCTCCATAAGCCCCGGTGAACGAGCCGCTGAGGAGCACGGCCGGCGCTCCGTCCGGCGGCTCTTGCTGCGTCACCTGGACGTTGGCTTCGCCCGTCGAGGAGATGAGCCCGCCGGTGCGGGAGCGCCCGGTGACGAACAGGCGTGCCCGGTAAGGGCCGCTGCCGTGGAAATCCCCGATCCGCACCGCCACCACGGGCATCTTGGGGTCGCTGGTGCGGAAGTTGATCTGCAGGCCTTCCTCCGCGTGCTCCACGCAGAGGAAGGAGGTCGAGCCCTGGTAGGACTGCCGTCCGGTCGCGGCGAGCGTGGCGCCGCGCTCGCCGGCGGGCTCGTTGCGGCGGGGGATCTCCGCCGGCCGGGGTCCCGCGGCCGTCAGGCGCGGCGGCTCCTCGGCGCCGCAGGCGGCGAGCAGCGGCAACAGGAGTCCCCAGAGGAGAATCGATCGCTCTCGGCCTTGCATGCGCCAAAAAATCTGCAGGATGGATGCCATTCCCCTACCGCTTCGCCAGGACGCCCCACAGGAACACCAGCGCCGAGAGGATGGCGAGCCACAGGCCATAGGGCTCGTCGGGCCGGCCGGCGCGGATCATGACGCCGGCGATGAGCAGGCCGGCGGAGACCACCATCCAGGCCAGCCGGTGAATCGAACGCTCGAGGCGCTGGACCATCTTGCGGGACTCCGGCGTGAGGGCGGTCTGCACCGTCAGGGCACCGCGCTCGGCGCGTGAGAGGACCGCCTCCAGCCGCCGGGGCAGGCTGAGCAGGACCTGAAGCTGGGATAGGCCCTCGCGGAGGAGGCCTCGCCAGTCGCGGCGCAGCTCCTCGGCGGCGAGCTTCTCGGCGAAGGGGAGCGTCTCGGACCACGGATCGAACTCCGGATCGAGATGGGTGGCGAGCCCCGCCAGCAGCCCCACGGCGCGCGAGGCGAAGAGGAGGTCCACCTGCACCTGGAACGGCAGCTCGTAGAGCAGGTCCCGGTACTCGCGGAAGAAGTATTGCGCTTCCGAGAAGGCCGTCTCTCGCAGGCTGCCGATGCTCACGCCCCAGAAGCGCGCGAAGAGCTCCTCGTGGATCTCCTCCAGGCGCCGCAGATCCGCTCCCGGCAGCAGCACGCCGGCGGCGACGTAGGAGTGGACCAGCCGCGCCGCATCGCGCGTGCCGAGGCCGATGGCGTATTCGCGCAGCGCGTTGCGCAGCCGCTCGGGGATGACCGCCACCATGCCGAAGTCGACGAACGCAATCTGGAACGGCCGCGCCTCTCCCGCCGGCGGCGAGGGTACCGCATCGCCCGGCGCGAACGGGCCCTCGTCGCCGACCGGCAGCGGGCGAACGAAGAGATTTCCCGGGTGCGGATCGGCGTGCACGAAGTAGTGCTCGAAGATCTGGCAGAGGTAGACGCGGTAGAGATCGCGCGCCACCTCGGAGCGGCGGATGCCGGCGGCGTCGAGCGCCGCGAGATCGGCGATCTTGATCCAGCCCACGTCCTCCAGCGTCAGCGTGCGCCGGGCGCTCCATTCCCAGAAGATCTTCGGCAGGTAGACGCGGTCGTCGCCGGCGAAGTTGGCGGCGAAGCGTTCGGCGTTGCGCCCCTCGGCCTGCAGATCGAGCTCGGCGCGCGTGGTGTCGGTGATCTCCGCGCCCAGGCGGTCGAGGTTCACCCGCCGCCGGATGGTCTTCGAGAACTTGAGCAGGCGGAGGGCCAGGCGGGTGGCCGCGAGATCGGTCTCGACCAGCACGTCGATGCCCGGCCGCAGCACCTTGACGACGGCTTCCCTGCCGTCGGGCAGCCGGGCGCGGTGGACCTGCGCCAGCGAGGCGGCGCCGATCGTCTCCGGAGCGATCGAGGCGAAGATCTGAGCGAGCGGCCGGCCGAAGTCCTCTTCGATCTGGCGGGCGATTCCCGCGAAGGCCTCGGGCGGCACCTCGTCCTGGAGGCCCGAGAGCTCGCGCGTGATCTCCAGCGGCAGGATGTCGACGCGGGTGGAGAGGAACTGGCCGAGCTTGATGAGGACGCCGCCCATCCCCGTCGCCAAGGCGCGGTAGCGCCGCGCGATGTCCCGATAGCGCTCGATGGGCGGACGCCGCAGCCGCCTTAAGCCCGGCACGTTGAGGATCACGTCCCACCAGAAGACGTGAACGAAGATGCGGGCCACGAAGCGGCGCACCTTGCGATAGCGCCGGAAGTCGATTCCCGCGGGCATGGGGGAAAGATATAACGCGAGACCCCTGGGAGCGCTGGCGTCCTCGCCGGCGAAGGCGGGCTAAAAAGAGCCGGCGGGACGCCGGCGCTCCCAGGGGTCTCGCAGGGCAGGACCGTTCGAGGGCCAAGGCGCCTGATACCATTCCGCCCCGCATGGCCGCCTCCCACCCGCACCGCACCGATCCCGACGGGATCACCTTCCGCCCGCTCTCGTCCCTTTCCGACTACGAGGCCTGTGTCGAGCTGCAGCGGCTGACGTGGGGACGGGATTTCTCCGACGTCGTTCCCCTGAGCATGCTCAAGGTGACGCAGAAGGCGGGCGGGATTGCGGCCGGAGCGTTCGCCGCGGACGGCCGGATTCTCGGTTTCATCTACGGCCTTGCCGGTTGCGTGGAGGGCCGGCCTTTCCACTGGTCCCACATGCTCGCCGTCGATCCCCAGGCGCGCGATCTGGGCCTCGGCACCCGGCTCAAGCTCTACCAGCGCGAGGTCCTCCTGGGCGCCGGCGTCGAGGAGATCCGTTGGACCTACGACCCGCTGGAGGCACGCAACGCCAATCTCAACCTCAATCACCTCGGCGCCGAGGTGGCCGAGTACGTGGAGGAGATGTACGAGGGTGAGATGGGCGAGCTCGCCCGCGGCATCGGCACCGACCGCTTCATCGTCTCGTGGCGGATCGCCGGCGAGCGGGTGGCGCGGGCGCTCGCCGATCATCGCCGCGGGGAAGACGAACGCTTCCGCGAGGCTCCGGTGGCAAACCCGGGAGCTGTGGAGCCGGAGCTACCTGACTCGCCCAGAGTGCGCGTCGAGATCCCGGAGAACATTCAGGCGGTCAAGGTGGATCAGCCGGAGACCGCGATAGCGTGGCGGACCTCCACGCGGCGGGCGTTCGAAAGTTATCTGGCGCGCGGCTACACGGTCGAGGCGTTCTTTCGTGACGCGGGCCGTTGCTTCTACGGATTGGAGAGGCTTCATGCTACGGATTGAATCCATCACGCTGCGCGAAATCGCGCTGGCCCTCAAGGAGCCGTTCCAGATCTCCTCCGGCACGCAGAGCCGGCGCCGCATCGTGCTCGTCGAGCTGCGCAGCTCCGACGGCGTCGAGGGCTGGGGCGAATGCACGGCGGGCGAGTTTCCCAACTACAGCCCGGAGACGCCCGACACCGCCTGGCTCGCCCTCCGCGAGTGGGTGGCGCCGCGGGTGCTGGGCCGCGACTTCGGCGGACCGGAGGAGATCCATCCGGCGCTGGAGGAGAACATCCGCGGCCACAACATGGCGAAGGCAGCCGTCGAGATGGCGGCCTGGGAGATGACGGCGCGCATGGAAGGAATCTCGCTGTCGCGCAAGCTGGGGGGTACGCGCGAGCGCATCCGCGTCGGCATCTCGCTCGGTATCCAGGCGAGCCCCGAGGCGCTAGTCGAGAAGGCGCGGGCGGCTCTCGCGCGGGGCTACCGCAAGGTCAAGATCAAGATCAAGCCGGGAGCCGACGTGGAGTACGTGCGCGCCGTCCGCGAGGCGCTCGGCCCCGAGGCGCCGCTGAT
This sequence comes from Thermoanaerobaculia bacterium, assembly GCA_044868005.1. Lineage (GTDB taxonomy): Bacteria > Acidobacteriota > Thermoanaerobaculia > Multivoradales > UBA5704 > DATARR01. The sequence continues at coordinate 17,852 of JBIOVX010000119.1, forward strand.
GGCCGACGCCAACAACGCCTACAGCCTGGATGACACCTCGAGCCTCGAAGCGCTCGATCAGCTCGGCTTGATGATGATCGAGCAGCCGCTCTCCTGGGACGATCTGTTGCGCCACGCCGAGCTGCAGAAGCGCCTCAAGACCCCGCTCTGCATCGACGAGTCGATCACCAGCGCCGACCGCGCCGCGGACATGATCGCCCTCGGCTCCGGCCGCATCGTCAACGTCAAGGCCGGCCGCGTGGGCGGCTTCCGCCAGTCGAAGGCGATCCACGACATTTGCGAAGCGCACGGCATTCCGGTGTGGTGCGGCGGCATGCTGGAGAGCGGCATCGGCCGGGCCCATAACGTCGCGCTGGCCTCGCTGCCGAACTTCACCCTGCCCGGCGACGTCTCGCCCAGCGAACGCTACTGGGAGCGCGACATCGTGCTGCCGGAATGGACGATGGACCGGGAAGGCTGGGTGAACGTGCCGGTGGAGGAGCCGGGCATGGGCGTGCGGCCGGATCTCGACCGCATCGAGGATCTGACGTTGCGCCGCGAGGAGCTGCGGGCGCGTTAAACGGGTCGCGGGCCTGCGATGCTCTACCGGCTGCTCGCGGATCTCGTCGTCGGGCTCCACTTCGCCTTCGTCCTCTTCGTGGTGCTGGGCGGCCTTCTGGCGTTGCGCTGGCCGCGAGCGGCTTGGTTCCATATCCCGACGGCGATCTGGGGGGCCGGTATCGAGTTCCTTCAAGGGATCTGCCCGCTGACTCCCCTGGAGAACCATCTCCGCAAGCTCGGCGGTGAGGCCGGCTACTCGGGCGGCTTCGTGGAGCACTACCTGTTGCCGGTGCTCTATCCGGCAGGGCTCAATCAAAATATCCAACTGGGGATCGGGCTCTTCGTGCTCGTCCTGAACGTCACGGTGTATGCCGTCGTCTGGCGGCGTAGAGCGCGCCTCCGAGCACGAGAATAACGGCGGCCAGACCCCAGCTCCAGAGGGGAAGGTCCCACCCTTTTCGCCCGCCGGGGAGCGGCACCACGTCGCCGTCCCCGAGCACGACGACGCCGGCCCAGGCAGCGGCGGGCGCACCTTCGGCAATGAGATCGCGCTGCGCGGCGTGCAGGGCGGCGGCGACGCTCGTTCCCCGCCCGAGGTGGCGGTAGAGGCGATCGAAGAGGTCCGCCGCCTCGTCGTCGCGCAGCCGCCAGAGGCTGGCCACGACGGTGTGGGCCCCGGCCTGGAAGAAGGCGCGAGCGAGGCTCATCACGCCTTCGCCGCGCAGCAGGACTCCCGTGTTGCTGCTGCAGGCGGAGAGCACGACGATCCTGCCGTCCAGCTTGAGGTCCACGATCTCGCGGATCTGCAGCAGGCCGTCCTCCTTGGCGGCTCCGGGGGCCAGCATTACCCCCGAGCGTTCAGGGTTCGTCTCGTCGGTGATGGCGTGAGTGGCGAAGTGCAGCACGCCGAACTCTTGCAGCGGAGCCATTTTGAGGAACGCTTCGGAGGCGTCCTCGCCCAGCCGCCGCACGCTGCCGTCGTCGAGGTTCCGCACCACGGCCCGGCTCTCCCGGCGCGCGAAGGGAAGCGGTCCGAGTTGCATCCCGGAAGCGAAGACGGCGCCGCGCTCCGTGGCCGCCGCAACCTGGGGACCGGCGCCCGGCATGGGCGGATCGGCGAAGACCAGAGCCGGGATCGGAGCGGCGGAGGGACGGCTCTGCCGCCAGCTCAGCCACAGCGTCGCCGAAGGCACCTCGGCCAGCTCGAAGCGCTCCGCCAGCGGGGGAGTCTGGCGTGAAGCCCTGAGCGCCGCGAACGGGAGCTGGTGGAGCGCGTCATCCGGGATCAGAACGAGCCGCCGGATACCGGGCGGCAACTCGCGCAGGGGCCGCTCCAGGAGCTGACGGTAGAGGCCGGCGGCGGGAGCGGCCTCGGCGCCGTTCCGTGGCTCGAACGTGCCGTTGAAGAGCCGCACGGCGGAGCGCAGCTCGCCGCGTCCCGGCAGCCGGTAGGCGCGGGTCCCGGCGCGGCTCACGGAGAGGAGCCAGGATCCTCCGCCGAAGCCTCCCCGTGCGTCTTCCCAGGGAGCGATCTGAAAGGAGAGGAGGGCCTCGTCGGGACCCAACGCCTGGCGCACTCGCGCCAGGGTGGCGAAGTCGGGCCGGGACGCGTTGCCGAGGGCCGGCGCGGCGCGGGCAAGCCGGTTGCGCAGCTCCGCTTCCTCCATCTCCAACCGCTCCAGCTCCCGGCTCGCCGCGGCGCGCTCCGCTGCCGGAAGGTCCGGATCGAGCAGCCGGCGCTGGACGCCCGAGATCCGTTCGAGGACCGCACCGTGCCGCTGGCGGATCGGCGCCGCCACGGCCGGCAGGGCGCGGGCGGCTTCGAGCCGGTCGATGAGGCTCCGTGCCCGGAGGCGCTCGGCGACGCGGAAGGCCCGTTCGAGATGCTGCGCGCCGCCGCCCGCGAGGCCGGCCTCGAGCAGCCGGCCGGAGAGCCAGTAGTAATCGTCCGTCCAGGTGGAGAACGCCTCCGCCCGGCCGGCGGAGGCCGCCTGTTGATCGCGCAACGCCTCGATGACGTCGAGCGCCGACTGCGAGTCCGCGAACGCCCGCTCCACCGAACCTGTGGCCCAGCTCACCCGCATCCGCTCACGCCAGGCGAGGGCAATCGACCAGTAGTCCTCCGCCTGCCGCGCGAGCTCCTGGGCCTCGTCGATTACTTTCTCGGCCTGGCGCGGGTCGGTGGCCGCGAGATGGCGGGCCAGACCGTTCAGGCAGTAGCTGCGGTCCCGCACCGTGTCGGCGGCCGCGAGGCAGGCGTTGAAATGCTCGCGCCTCTCCTCGCCCCGGGAAAAGATGCCCAACAGGAAATGTGCCTTGGCCTCGATGCCGCGGTTCTCTCCCGGGATGGCGGCGGCGAGGGCCTGCCGGGCAAAGTCCGCGGCTTGCCGCCGGCCGTTCTCATCCGGCAACTCGGTGATCGCGTACAGAACGGCGCGAGCCATGCCATAGCGGGCATTAGCCTCGGCATAGCGGTCCCCCTGGGCCGCGGCGAGGTCCGCCATGCGGTGGAAGGTGTCGAGCCCCTCGCGGACGCGTCCGAGCTCGAGGCTCAGGTTGCCGAGGCCGGCGAGGCAGTCGCGCTTGGCGTAATAGCTCCCGTCGGGGAACAGGAGGGCCTCGGCCCGCCGCATCATGAGGTATGCCTGCTCCAGGTCTTTGCCGAGGATCCAGAGATGCCGCGCCTGGAGGATACGGCCGCGGGCGATCACCTCGGGCTGGCCGGAAGCCTCGGCCGCCGCGAGAGCGCGCTGCGCCTGAGTGCCTGCCTCCTCCATCCGGCCAGCTCGATAGAGGAGGCGGTGAAGGTTGGTCCGGGCGAAGACCTCGCCTTTGGCGTCCCGCCGGGCGATGAACCCCGCTAGGGCGGCGCGAGACAGCGCTTCGGCATGGGTGGGGTCCAGATAACCGAGATACAGGGTGGGCCACGGGCTTCCGGGATGGTTCTCCAGGAGCTCACGCAAACGCGCCACCGCCTCCGCCGTTCGCTCGGGAGCCTCGCCGATTTCTTCGAAACAGCGGGCGGTCTCCTCGCTTTCCGGCAGGCGCCCGGCGAGCTCCTCGCAACGGGCGAAGCCGCTCAGCTCCGCGGGCCTCGCCGCCGTCGGCGAAGACGGCGGCAGCGCGAGGAGGAGCAGCAGGACCGGAGACATCCCGGAGAGTGTACGCGCTTAACGCATAAAAAACAGCGAGGCGGACGGCCATGGGAACCGTCCGCCTCGGCAAGGGTCTGGCGAGCTTCAGCCTTTCGGCGGGCCCGGATCGGGATCGCCCGGGGCGTCGCCGTTGGGATCGGGCTCGGTCTGGCCCTGAATCGGCCTGGTCGTGGGATCGGTTTCGCTGGTGACATGCGTCATATTCATTACGTTTTCTCCTCAGGTTTATGGATCACTGTTCGGGGCTCTGCTACCTCGTCCATGGCTGGCTATAACGAACAAGGAGCCCCAATCCCCTCATTCCCATTCGGAAAAAATTTTGGGTTCAATTTCAATGGTGAGAAGGGTTTAGCGTATCAGAAAATATGATCAATTATGCGCTTCAATTGCGGCTGATCCGGCAGTTGCCGTGACGGCCTGCCCGCACACCGGGGTGAGCGGCGAGGTTTCGTGGATGAAGGCTCGGTGGGGTCTAAGTGGGTCTCAAGCGCAACGTCGAAGTCGACTCTTCGTTCTCGCCCAAACGTCACGACCTATGCCGTAGTCTGGCGGCGCAGAGGACACCTCCGAGCAGGAGGCTGACAACCCCTAAGCCCCAAGCCAAGCGAGGTATGTGCAGTTCCTTGTGCTCGCTGGGAAAGGGCACAATGCCGCCGTCGCCGAGCACGACGAGGCCGGCCCAGTCTGCGGCCGGCGCGCCATCTGCCCTGAGCTCGCGCTGCGCGGCCTGAAGCGCGGCTGCGACGCTCTCGCCCTGGCCGAGCTTGCGGTAGAAACGGTCGAAGAAGTCTGCGGTCTTGTTGTCGCGCAGCCGCCAGAGGCTGGCCACCACTGTGTGGGCTCCCGCCTGGAAGAAAGCGCGGGCGAGACTCATTACCCCCTCACCGCGGAGAAGGGCGCCGGTGTTGCTGCTGCAGGCTGAGAGCACCACAACCCGGCCGTCGAGTTCGAGGTCCACGATTTCGCGGACCTGCAGCAATCCATCTTCGTTGGCGGCGCCGGGGGCCAGCAACACCCCCGAGCGTTCGGGATGGGTCTCGTCGGTCAGGGCATGGGTGGCGAAGTGCAGCACGACGAAGCGTGCCAGGTGCTCGGTCTTCAGGAACGCCTCGGAAGCGTCTTTGCCAATGCGCAGCACGCTGCCGCCGCCGAGATTCCGCACCACAGATTGACTCTCCCGGCGGGCGTGGGGGAGTGGCCTCAGTCGGACGCCGGAGGCGAAGATAGCGGCGCGCTCCTGCGTAGCGGCGGACCGCTGGAACGGCAAGGGCGGGTCACCGAGAGCCAGTGCCGGGATAGGCGCGACCGGTGGCCGATGCGTCTTCCAACTCAGCCAGAGCGTCGCGGAAGGCACCTGCGACAACTCGAAACGCTCGGCCAGCGGGAGATCCTGGCTCGCGGCCCTGAGAGCCGCGAATGGGAGCTGGTGGAGCGCGTCGTCTGGAACAAGAATCAATCGCCGGACGCCGGCGGGCAGCTCGCGCAGAGGCCGCTCCAGGAGCTGCCGGTAGAGGCCGGCTGCAACGGCGGCCTCGGCCCCGTCCCGCCGGTTGAATCGCACGGCGGAGCGCAGCGCGGCGCGTCCCGGCAGCCGGTAGACGCGGGTTCCGGCGCGGCTCACGGCGAGGAGCCAAGAGCCGCCAGCGAAGTCTCCCCGTATGTCTTCCCAGGGAGCGATCTGGAAGGAGAAGAGGGCCTCATTGGGACCCAGCGCTTGGCGCACTCGCACCAGGGTGGCGAAGTCGGGCCGCGGCGCGGCGCTGAGGGCCGGCGCGGCGCGGGCAAGCCGGTTGCGCAGCTCCGCTTCCTCCATCTCCAACCGCTCGAGTTCCCGGCTCGCCGCGGCGCGCTCCGCTGCCGGAAGGTCCGGATCGAGCAGCCGGCGCTGGACGCCCGAGATCCGTTCGAGGACTGCACCGTGCCGCTGGCGGATCGGCGCCGCCGCGGCCGGCCGGGCGCGGGCGGCCTCGAGCCGGTCGATGAGGCTCCGCGCCCGCAGGCGCTCGGCGATGCGGAAGGCCCGTTCGAGATGCTGCGCGCCGCCGCCCGCGAGGCTGGCCTCGAGCAGTCGCCCGGAGAGCCAGTAGTAATCCTCCGTCCAGGTGGAGAACGCCTCCGCCCGGCCGGAGGAGGCCTGTTGATCGCGCAGCGCCTCGATGACGTCGAGCGCCGACTGCGAGTCTGCGAAAGCCCGCTCCACCGAACCCGTGGCCCAGCTCACCCGCATCCGCTCGCGCCAGGCGAGGGCGATCGACCAGTAGTCCTCCGCCTGCCGCGCCAACTCCTGAGCCTCGTCGATCACTTTCTCGGCTTGGCGCGGGTCGGTGGCCGCGAGATGGCGGGCCAGACCGTTCAGACAGTAGCTGCGGTCCCGCACCGTATCGGCGGCCGCGAGACAGGCGTCGAAGTGCTCGCGCCTCTCCTCACCCCGGGAAAGAATACCCAACAGGAAACGCGCATTGGCCTCGATACCGCGGTTCTCTCCTCGCACGGCGGCGTCGAGGGCCTGCCGCGCCAGCTCCGCGGCTTGCCGCCGGCCGTTCTCATCAGGCAGCTCTGTATTCGCCTCCCGAACGGCGCGAGCCATGCCATAACGAGCATTGGCCTCGGCGTAGCTGTCCCCCTGGGCCGCGGCAAGATCCGCCAGACGGCGGAACGCGCCGAGCCCCTCGCGGTAGCGCCCGAGCTCGATACTCAAGTTGCCGAGCACGCTCAGACAGTCGCGCTTGACGTAGTAGTTCCCATCGGGGAACAGGAGGGCCTCAGCCCGACGCATCATGAGGTACGCTTGCTCGAGGTCTTTGCCGAGCATCAAGATATGCCGCGCCTGGAGGATGCGGCCGCGGGCGATCACCTCCGGCTGGCCGGAAGCTTCGGCCACCGCGAGAGCCCGCTGCGCTTGGGCCCCCGCCTCCTCCATTTGGCCCGCGCGATAGAAGAGGCGGTAAAGGTTGGTCCGGGCGAAGACCTCGCCTTTGACGTCTCGCCGGGCGATGAAACCCGACAGGGCGGCGCGAAACAGCGCTTCTGAGTGCTCGGAATCCAGATAACCGAGATACAGGGTGGGCCACGGGCTCCCGGGATGGCGCTCCAGCAACTCACGCAAACGCGCCACCCCCTCCGCCGTTTGCTCGGGCGTCTTGCCGGTTTCTTCGAAGCAGCGGGCGGTCTCCTCGCCTTCAGGCTGGCGGGCCGCAAGCTGCTCGCAACGGGCGAATCCGGCAGGCACCGCGCGATCAGCTGGCGGCGGCGAGGAGAGCGTTAGAGCAAGGAGAGGCAGCAGAAACGGGACCATCCTACGAGTTTATCCGTAATGGCTGAACTGTCCCAAGGCGTAGTTGCGAGCGGATTCGATGACGGCCTGCCCGTGCGCCGGGGCGAGCGGCGGGGTTTCGTGGACGAAGGTGGGCAGGGTCCCCGAGACCGGCAAGCTGCTGCTCCTGACGGCGGTGCTGCCGCCTGAACAGGTCGGCGTCGAGCTGGAGGTCAAGTCGCGGAAGCGTTAACCGCTCTGCTTGTACAAACCCGGGCGCGCGATCTCCATGTGCCGCCCGGGGTCCTGGACCTCGACGAAGCCGAACGGGCGGTAGAGCTCGTGAGCGTCGCGGGTGACGAGATAGAAGCGCCGCAACCCCTGGAGCTGCGGGTACGCCATCACGCACTCCATGAGCCACTTGCCGAGTCCCAGGCCGCGCCGCTCCGGCAGCACGTAGACGTCGCAGAGGTAGGCGAAGGTGGCGCCGTCGGTGATCACCCGCGCCAGACCGATCTGGCGGTCCCTCTCGTAGAGCCCGAAACAGAGCGAGCCGTGGAGCGCCCGCTCGACGGTCTCGCGAGGAATCCCCTCCGCCCAGTACGAAGCGGCGAGGAACGCGTGGATGGCATCGATGTCCAGGCGCGCCGGATCGGTCGAGACGGTGAAGGTGTCGCGGTGGTGCTCGAGGGGCATGGCGTCATTGTAGCCTCCGGTGAGCCGAACTTTTCTATCCTGGCGCCGTACCTCCCTTCAGGCGATCTCTCACCTTTATGGAGGATTCCGTATGTCGCGTAATCCCGTCCGTCTCCTTCTCCCCCTGGCGGCGCTGCTCGCCGCCGCGCCGGCCTTGGCGCAGGGCGCTCTCACCCTGCCTCCCAGCGGCGACAACCAGTATTCCGCCGTCACTCAGGGCATCGGTCCCATCCGGCTGACGGTGGAGTACCACAGCCCGGACGTGCACAGCCCAACCGGCGAGGACCGCCACGGCAAGATCTGGGGCGAGCTCGTGCCCTACGGCATGGCCAATCTCGGGTTCGGCACCTGCGGCGACCAGTGCCCGTGGCGCGGCGGCGCCAACGAGAACACCGTCTTCACCACCAGCCACGACGTCAAGGTCCAGGGCCAGCCCCTGGCAGCCGGCACGTACGGCGTCCACTTCATCCCCGGCCAGGAAGAGTGGACCGTGGTTTTCTCCAAGAATCACACCTCCTGGGGAAGCTTCTTCTACGACGCCAAGGAGGACGCCTTGCGCGTGCAGGCGAAGCCGGAGAAGAGCGAGTACCACGAGTGGCTGACGTACGAGTTCACCGACCGCCAGACAGACAAGGCCACCCTGGCGCTGAAGTGGGAGGACCTACAGCTCCCTATCACCATCAGCGCCGATATCGACGAGGTCTACTTCGCCGCCATCCGCAACGAGCTGCGCACCAGCCCCGGGTTCGATCCCAAGAACTGGGAAGCGGCGGCGCAGTTCGCTTTGCAGACCAAGAAGCATCTGGACGAAGGGCTGGCCTGGGCGGAGAGCGCCGTGCGTCCCCCCACCGGCCGGGAGACCTTCTCCGGACTGGCCACTCTCTCGCAGCTCCAGGAGGCCAACGGCAAGGCCGAGGAATCCCGCAAGACCCTGGACCGCGCCCTCAACTCGCCCGCCTCCGGTCCGCTGGACCTGCACATCTACGGCCGCCAGCTCCAGCAGCAGAAGAAGAACGACGAGGCGATGAAAGTCTTCGCGCTCAATGCCAAGCGCTTCCCCGACGTCTGGCCGGTACACGTGGGATTGGCGCGCGGCCACGCCGGCCTCGGCCATCAGAAAGAGGCGCTGGCGGAAGCCAAGCTCGCCATGAAGCAGGTGCCGGACGACAATGCGCGCAAGAACCTGGAGACCCTCATCAAGCAGATCGAGGAGGGAAAGTACAGCGGGTGAAGCCCCTCACCTCACCTCCCCGGCCCTCCTGTTCTGAAATAGGAAGCAGGACGTAGGGGCGGGGCTTGTCCCCGCCCTCTTAGTGATCCGATCG
>JBIOVX010000120.1:0-45145 GCA_044868005.1 Thermoanaerobaculia bacterium
TGCCCGGGTGGTGGGAGACGGCGACTTGAAAAACGTTCTTGGCCAGATCCACAGCAATCGTCGTAGACTTCATAGCGGACTCCTCCTTTTGGGTTCACACGCCTGCGACGATGGCACACCCGATGCCGACTTCGTCGCAAGGAGGAGTCCATCCCATCACTCCCTGACGGGCGAGGGGGGACGCTCCACAACGGTATTGCCAAAAAAGTCGGCCACTTCGGCAAAACCCTCCGCAGACGTCCCCCCTCGCCCGTCAGGGAGAGGGGGACAGGGGGTGAGGCTTCGGAGCGCAGCCGTCTCGCTCCTCCTCGTCCTCCTGTACGCCACCCCCCTCCTCGCCGCCGACTCGATCACCGTCGGCTCCAAGAACTTCGAAGAGAGCCGCCTCCTCGCCGAGCTCTTCGCGCAGCTCATTGAGACTCGCACAGATCTTCAGGTCGAGCGCCGGCTCGGCCTCGCGGGCACGCAGGTCTGCTTCGAGGCGCTGAAATCCGGCGCCATCGATGTCTACCCGGAGTACACCGGCACGGGGCTGGTCTCCATCCTCGGCGAGCCGGCGAAGAACGATCCGGCTCAGACCCTGAACCGGGTGCGCTCGGAGTTCCTTTCGCGCTGGAACCTGTGGTGGCTCTCGCCGCTCGGCTTCGAGAACTCCTTCGAGATCGCCGTGCCGCGCGAGCTGGCGGAGCGCGAGCACCTCGCGACCATCTCGGATCTCGCGCGCATCTCGAAGCGCCTGCGCGGCGGCTTCGGCCACGAGTTCGTCGGCCGCGAGGACGGCCTGCTCGGCTTGAGGAAGGTGTACGGTCTGGAGTTTCGCAGGGTGGACCACCTGCAGCAGGCGATCCAGTACCGCGCGGCCAAGGCGCGCGAGATCGATGCGCTCGACGTCTACACGACCGACGGACGGCTCATCCTCTACAACCTCAAGGTGCTGCGGGACGACCGCGACTTCTTCCCACCTTATGAGGCGGCGGCGCTGGTGCGCGGCGAGACCCTGGCGCGGCATCCTGAGGTCGGCTCCGTGCTCGGCCTGCTCGCCGGCGCCTTCGACGAAGACGCGATGCGCGCCCTGAACCTCCGCCTCCAGGAAGAGCACGAGAGCGAGGCCGTCGTGGCCCGGGACGCCCTGCGCTCCCTGGGCTTGACGAAGAGAGAAGCGAGCGCTGCGGCGCCGGCTTCGCGGAAGGCCGGCGTCTTCGCCTATGCCTGGAACGAACGGCGGGATCTCCTCCGGCGCACCCTGGAGCACCTCGGCCTCTCGGCCGCGGCCCTGCTGCTGGGAGCGCTCGTCTCCATCCCGCTCGGGCTCTGGCTCGAACGCCACCGGCGCGGCGCCGAGCCGGTCATCCGCGTCCTCGGCCTCTTCCAGACCGTCCCTTCCCTCGCGCTGCTGGCCTTCATGATCCCTGTGCTCGGCGTGGGGATCCTCCCCGCCATCGTGGCGCTGTGGATCTATTCGCTCTTTCCCATCGTGAGGAACACCTACACCGGCGTGCGCGACGCCGATCCGCGCGCGGTCGAGGCGGCGACGGCGCTGGGCATGACTCCCGGCCAGGTGCTGCGGCAGATCCGCCTGCCGCTCGCCGCGCCGGTGGTGATGGCCGGCGTGCGCACCGCCGCCGTACTCACCGTGGGCACCGCCACGCTCGCCGCCTTCATCGGCGCCGGAGGCCTCGGCGAACCGATCGTCACCGGCCTGCAACTCGCCGACACCGCGATGATCCTCTCGGGAGCGATCCCGGCCGCGCTCCTCGCCCTGCTGGCGGACGCTCTGCTGGGGCTCCTCGAGCGAGCCGTGCGGCCGGCGGGGCTCACCTGATGTCTTCGGAGGAAGCCGTGAAAATCGTCCGCTTGATCGTCCCTGTTGTCCTTGCCGTCCTTGTCGTCCCTTTCGTCCTTTTCGCCGAGCCCCGGCCCCGCCTCCGCGACCTCGGCGCCGAGCCCGGGATCTTCCCCACCGGTCCGCTCAACGCCATCACCGACGTGGAAGGCGTGCGCGTCGGGCACCGCACCCTGATCCAAGGCGAGTCGGTGCGCACGGGAGTCACCGCCATCCTCCCTCACGGCGGCAACCTCTTCCAGAGCAAGGTACCGTCGGCGGTCTACGTCGGCAACGGCTTCGGCAAGGCGGCGGGATTCCTGCAGATCCAGGAGCTGGGCAACCTCGAGACGCCGATCGTCCTCACCAACACCCTCTCCGTCGGCACCGCGATCGAAGCCGTAGTGGCGTGGACCCTGGAGCAGCCGGGCAACGAGAACGTGCGGTCGGTCAACGCCGTGGTCGGCGAGACCAACGACGGCTATCTCAACGACATCCGCGGCCGGCACGTGACGGCCGAGGACATCCGCGCCGCCATCGCGGCCGCCAAATCTGGACCGGTCGAGGAAGGGAGCATCGGGGCCGGCACCGGCACAATCGCCTTCGACTGGAAAGGCGGCATCGGCACCTCGTCACGAAGGCTGCCCGAGAATCTCGGCGGCTACACCGTGGGAGCCCTGGTGCAGAGCAACTTCGGCGGCATCTTGACGATCGACGGCGTGCCCGTGGGCGAGCGGCTCGGCCGCTACGCCTTCCAGAAGGAGCTGGCGAAGCGCGAGGCCGGCTCCTGCATGATGGTGCTCGCCACCGACGCGCCGCTCTCCTCGCGCAACCTGGAGCGCCTGGCCAAGCGCGCCGTCCTCGGCCTCGCCCGCACCGGCTCGTTCATGAGCAACGGCTCCGGCGACTTCGTCATCGCCTTCTCGACGAAGAACTTCGTCCCGTACGAACCCAAACAAAGGACGCTCGCCGTCGAAGAGGTCAGCAATGATGCGATGAGCCCGCTCTTCCTGGCCGCCGTCGAAGCCGTGGAGGAGGCGGTCTACAACTCTCTGCTGAAAGCCACGACCGTCACCGGCCACCAGGGCCACACGGGAGAGGCGATTCCGGTGGAGCGGGTAAAGGAGATGTTGAGGGAGGCAGGACGGGTGCAATCTTCTGCGCCAGGCGCTACGCCGCCTTCACCCGCTCCGCCCCGTCCGCGGTGAGGTAATACCAGGTGCCGGCCGCGTTCACCTTGAGCAGGCCCTTGTCCACCATGCCTTTCAAGACCTGGTCGAAATCGGCGCCGGACGGCTGGGCGAGCTTGATCGCTCTGGCCCGCATCCCATAGCCGGGTTGGACGCTACCCGCAATGTGGCACCGATCTTTGAAACGAGCCCAGATGGCTTGCTCGGCCTGCGTTTGATCCATGGAGATCCTCCTGAAAGCGGAGAGATTCTACTCCGATTCCCCCGCTGTCTTGAATCGGACGATGACCGCGCCGCCGTATCGGGGGCCTCGACGGCGCGGATCACCCTGGAGAGACTGCGGACGGCAGAATCGGCGTCAGCCTCAAGAGAGCGGTCCGATTCAATTGACAACTGTCAATCGACACTCTATCCTTACGACATGCCCAACCTCTCCCCCGCTCTCCTGCTCGAACGAGCTACCCCGGAAGCGCCGTGGTGCGCGACTCTTGACAACCTGGAGCTGACCATTCTGCTGCTCGCTCAGCCGTGGGCGACCGCCGGCACCGGCCTGCGGCGCGCCGCGCTCGAGCGGCAACTGGCGAGCCTCGATCTGCCTCTCGGACCCATCTACTTCCAGCGCATCAAGCGGGCGGTGGCGCGATTAGAGGAGATCGGCATTCTGGACGGCTGGGGCGAGGGCCGCTCGCGCAGGTTCGTCGTGACTCCGGAAGGCTTCGCCGCCCTGCTGCTGAACCTCTGCGTGCTGCACGCCGATCCGACGATCGACGGTAGCGAGTTCGAGCTCAAACGGTCGTTGGTGGCCACGTTGAACCACTTCTTCGAGAGGCTTTCAGAGCGGCCGGAAGAACCGCGGCTATCTCCCGAGACCGAAGGATTCCTTGCCGACGTGGAGCGGCTCGTCGTCGACGGCGAGCCGGTCATCACTGAGGAGATCGAAAGGGAGGCCTTGAACGTCCTGCGCCTGATCGACGAGCAGCGCCAGCAAGTGGAGCGGCTGCTGGCTTCGGCGAAAGAGCGCCAAGCGTGTGAGGAGAGTCGGACCGGGGCTCTGTCGGAGGCCGACTTGGATCAGATCGCCAAGGCAGGGTTCGGCGATGTTCTTGCGCTGCTCGGCGATGACCTGGACGTGTCCGAGCCGGTTGATTCTCCATGGCTCGGCTACGCCGCCACCGTGCTGCGTTACGAGCAATTCCTGCGCTATCTGGACAAGCTCGACTCGCTCTATGCCTCCGGGCTGAAAACGGTCGATATTCGCGGTTTTCTGCGGACGTGGACGGCGTGATGAGCGAGCGTTGGTGGCAACCGTCAAAGTCCGCGCGCAAGGAACTGCCGCCTTTCTTGCCGCGGCTCGACGCCATTAACGCCTTCGAGTCTGAGTTCTCGCGGCTGGCGGACCGCGAATTGAGCGCGCGGGCTGCGATTCTCAAACAGCGAGCCCACGCCGGCGAGGCGCTCGACGCGCTGCTTCCAGAGTGCTTCGCGATCGTGCGCGAGACGGCCCGCCGGGTGCTCGGCGAGCGGCCGTACGAGGTGCAGCTCCTGGCGGGCCTCGCCATGCACGAGGGCAAGCTGGTGGAGATGCAGACCGGCGAAGGCAAGACCCTCGCGGCCGTGGCGGCCGTGGCGCTCAACGCCCTCACCGGCCGCGGCGTGCACGTGCTCACCTATAACGACTATCTGGCCCGCCGCGACGCCGCCTGGATGGGTCCGATCTATCAACGGCTCGGCCTTACCGTTGCCGTGATCCAGGAGGGGTTCAGTCCGCGGGAACGCCAGCGGGCTTACGGCTCTGACGTGACCTACGTCACAGTAAAAGAGGCCGGCTTCGATCACCTGCGCGACGGCCTCTGCCTCGATCCGTCAGACCAGGTGCACCGGCCTTTCCATCTCGCGCTGGTGGACGAGGCCGATTCGCTGCTCGTCGACGAGGCGCGCATCCCGCTGGTGATCGCCGGCAAGGTCGACGAGCCGGAGATCGATCTCCTGCGCCTGACCGAAGTCGCCCGCAAGCTCGAGCGGGGACCCGACTTCGACATCGACGAGTACGCCCGCAACATCTTCCTCACCGACCGCGGGGCGGAACGGGCCGAGGCGCTGCTGCGCTGCGACAACCTCTTCGCCGCCGAGCACGTGCGGCTGCAGGCCGAGCTGCGCAACGCGCTGCACGCCGAGATCCTGCTGCGCCGCGACGTGGACTACATCGTGCGCGACGGCCGCGTCGAGCCGGTGGACGAGCTCACCGGCCGCGTGGCCGAGAACCGCCTCTGGCCGAACGGCTTGCAGGCCGCCGGCGAAGCGAAAGAGGGCCTGCTGCTGCAGCCCGAAGGCAGGATCCTCGATTCGATCACGATCCAGCTCTTCCTCCAGAAGTACCCGCGGCTATGCGGCATGACGGGCACCGCGCGGCCCGCCGCCGCCGAGCTGGCCGAGGTCTACGGTCTCGACGTGCTGACGGTGCCGACCCACCGGCCGTCGATCCGCATCGACCATCCGGACGTGATCTTCGGCTCGCGCGAGGCGAAGCGGCAGGCCCTGGTGGATGAGATCGGACGCGTGCACGCGACCGGCCGGCCGATCCTGGTCGGCACGGTGAGCGTCGAGGAGTCGGAGCGGCTGGCCGCGGACCTCCTCGCGGCCGGAATCGGCTGCCGGGTGCTCAACGCCAGGAACGACGCCGAGGAGGCGGAGATCGTGGCCGAGGCCGGAGCTGCCGGAGCGGTGACCATCTCGACCAACATGGCCGGGCGCGGCACGGACATCCGTCTCGGCGGCTCGGGCGAGCGTTGCCGCGACGAGGTAATGGCCCTCGGCGGTCTTTACGTCCTCGGCACCAACCGTCACGAGAGCCGGCGCATCGACGATCAGCTCCGCGGCCGCGCCGGGCGCCAGGGCGATCCCGGTTCGTCGCTTCTTCATCAGCCTGGAGGACGACCTCCTGCAGCGCTACGGCATCGAAAGGCTGCTGCCGGCGAAGCTCTTCCGCGAGCCCGCCGCCGATCACCCGGTGGTGCAGCGCGAGGTGGCGCGCGTGCAGCGCATCGTCGAAGGGCAGCACGGCGACCTCCGCAAGCGTCTGCTCGCCGCCTCACGCATCCTCGAGCGCCAGCGCTCCATGCTCCAGGAGTGGCGGCAGGCGGTGCTGGAAGGCCGCGACGAGGAGAGCCTCCTCGCCGGGACGAGCCCGCGATGGCGACGGCTCCGCGCGGAGCACGGCGAGGACTTCCTGCGCGGCATCGAGAGGCGCATCACCCTGATCGTGATCGATCGCCATTGGAACCACCACATCGCCGATATGCAGGCCCTGCGCGACGAGTTCTATCTCGTCCAACTCGACGGCCGGGACCCCTTCACCGAATTCTACCGTGCGGCCGGAGCGGCGTTGGAAGAGATCCAGGAACGGATCGATTCCAATATCGCCGAGATCTTCGAGCGCATCGCGATCACGGCGGACGGCGTCGACTGGGAGCGCGAAGGGCTGCTCGGCCCCTCCTCCACCTGGACCTACCTGGTCAACGACAACGTCTTCGGCGGCAACACCTTCCTCACCCTCTCCGTGCGCGCCTCGCTGGGCCTCTGGGCAGTGCTCGTCTGCTGGCCGCTGCTGCTCCTCTGGGGAATCGGCCAGCATTGGCGGCGCTGGCGCCGGCGCGGTGCTCTGGAGGTGGAGAAAGGGTGAGCATGGTCCTGAATGAACGCACGAGATCGATCATTTCGTGGGCCCTCACGATCGGCGGCGGTATCGTCCTCGGTGCCGTCGCGGCAAGGTTCCGTCTACTCGAATCCACCGCCGTACTCTTTGGCCTCTGCGTGCTCTGCGCGTTGCTCGTCGGCCTCGGTATCTGGGCCATGTGCGCCATGTCCCAGCCCTGGGGGAGAGATGACGACGAATAGGAGCTCCTCCAGGATCTCGTCCCGCCTCACCCCTCCCGCAACGTCAGAGACGGACTGATCCGCGTCGCCCGCCGCGCCGGCAGCCAGCAGGCGAGGGCCGCGGCCGCGAGCAATGCGGCTGAGGTTCCCAGCAGGGTGAGCGGATCGTGGGCGGCCACGCCGAACAACACGCTCGCCAGCGCGCGGCCGAGAGCCAGGGCGGCGCCGAGGCCGCAGAGAATCCCGATCGTGCACATGGCGAGGCCGCCGTTCATGACGTGCCGCACGGCCTGCCCGGGCGAAGCTCCGAGCGCTAGACGGACGGCGAGCTCGCGCGTGCGCTGGCCCACGGAATAGCCGACGACGCCGGCCACGCCGACCACGGCGAGGAGCAGGGCGAGGCCGGCGAACGAGGCCACGAGGACGGTGTTGAGCCGCGGCTCGGCCGCGTTCGCGGCGACGACGCTGCGCATCGTCTGGAAGTCGGAGACCGGCTGGTGCGGATCCAGGCGCGCCACCACTCGCCGAATGGCCGGAGCGAGCGACGTCGGTTCCGTTTGGGTCCGCACCACGAGCGTCATCGTCGGCCACAGGTACCAGGAGGTGGAGATGTACATGGTCGGCGTCGGTTCCTCCTCCGCGAGCTCGAGCTGCCGCACGTCGCCGACGACGCCGACGATCGTGAAGGTCTGGCCGTTGCCCAGCTTGACCTCGCGGCCGACGGCATCCCGGCCGTCCGGCCACAACTGCCGCGCCAGTCCTTCGCTCAGGATCATGCTCTGCCGCGGCTCGCCATCCTGCTCGAAAGTCCGCCCGCGCCGGAGCGGGATCTGCATCGTGCGGAAGAAGTCGCGCGTGACGATGCGCCAGTTGGCCTGGATACTCTCTCCGGGCACACCCGGGGAGCGCCCTTCCGCGGCGATTGGCATCTCGGTGGTGTTGGCGCCGAAGGGAACTTCGCTGCTCAATCCCGCGGCGGCGACGCCGGGCAGCGCGCGGACCTCCTCGACGAGCGCGTTAAAGAAGGCGAGGTTGCGGTCGCGCATCTCGTCGGTGGTCACCGAGCGGGTGATCTGGGTCGTCAGCAGGCGTTCGGGATCGGCGAAACCCAGCTCCACCTTCTGCAGGCGAAGGAGGCTCTGCGTCAGCAAGGCCGCGCCGACGACGAGCGTCGTCGCCAGCGCGAGCTGTGCGGCGACGAGGGCATGGCGCGCTGGGCTCCGCCCGCCGGTCGTCGAGCGCCCCGCCTGCTGCAGCGCGTCCTGCACGTTCGAGCGCAGGGCCATCCTGGCGGGAAGCAGTCCCGTCAGCAGCGCCGTCAAGACGATGCAGAGAGCGGCCACCAGCAGCACCGGCAGGTCGATGGAGAGCGCCGCGCGGCGAGGGAGCGAGACCGGCAGGTACGGGGCGGAGGCGCGGACGCCGGCCCACGCGAGCGCGAGCCCCACGGCTCCGCCGGCCGCCGCCAGCAGCAGGTTTTCGGTCAGCATCTGGCGGACCAGGCGCGCGCGGCTGGCGCCCAGCGCCAGACGGACGCCGATCTCGCGCAGGCGGCCGGCCGACCGCGCGATCTGCAGGTTGGCGACGTTGGTGGCGGCCACCAGGAGGAGGAGCGCCACCGCCGCGAGCACAATGCGCAGCCGCTGGGCCACGTCGGCGTCCACGATGAAATCCCGCATAGGATCCACGACGACGCTCCAGCCGCGGTTTTCCTCGGGGAACTCCCGCTCCAACCGCGAAGCCAGCCCCGACATCTCTTCCTGCGCCTGTGGCAGCGTGACGCCGGGCGCCAGCCGGCCAAAGACGACCAGCTCGTGATCGGCGCGGTTATCGTCCGATCCCGGGTCGTACCGCCACGGCAGCCACAGGTCGTTCTCGGAGACGAAACCGACGTCCTGGGGAGCGACGCCGACGATGACGTGGGGGACCAGGTTGACGTCGACCGTGCGTCCGATCACCGCGGGGTCGCCACCATAGCGGCGCTTCCACAAGCCTTCGCTGATCATCGCCACCGGCGCGTGCCCCGGCACGTCGTCGGCCGGCTGGAAGGCCCGCCCGGCGAGCGGCCGGATGCCGAGCATCTCCCAGAAGTTCGGCGACACCTTGAGCCCGGAGACCTTCATGGGCTCGTTGCCGTCGGTGAGATTCGAGTCGGCGTTGCGCAGGGCGGACAGGTGCGAAAAACTGCGCGCCGCCTGCCAGGAGCGGAAGTTCGGCGCCGACGACGAGAAGTTCTCGATCCCGAGCGCCAGATTCGTGTCGCGGAGGTGGACGACGCGGTCCGGCTCGCGGTAGGGCAGCGGCGCCAGCAGCACCGCGTGGACGATGGTGAAGATCGCCGTGACCGCGCCGATGCCGAGCGCCAGCGTCAACAGGGCGGCGGCGGTGAAAGACCAGCCCGGCCGGCCGGTGAGCGACCGCCAGGCGTAGCGGACGTCGCGCGCCAGCATCCCGCCCTGCGACCGCACGGCCGTCGCCAGGGTGTCCGCCAGCACGGCGATCCACAGGCGCGTCACCCCGAGCAGGCCATGTTCCCGGCGCTCCTCGCGCCAGCGGCTGCGGAACGCCGCGCGCATCTCGCCGGCGTACTCCTCGCGGAACGACGTCGGATAGGCGCGCAGGAGAGCCGTGTAGACGCGGTCGGCCCAGGAGGGGAAGGGGGAAGGCGTACGCATGGCCTCACCCCTTCTCCGGCGCCAGGCCCGCGCGCCGGCCCAGGGCCACCAGCTCGGTGAGCCTGGCCAATTCGAGTTGCGCCACGCGGCGTCCCGAGGGCGTCAGCCGGTAGTAGCGCCGGCGCTCGTCGTCCTCGTCAGGGTCCCGCCGCTCGTTGAGCTCGACGATGAGCCCCTTCTCCAGCAGGCGCTGGATCGTCGTGTAGAGGGTGCCTGGATTGAGCTTCGTCCGGCCGCCCGTGCGCTGGGCGACCTCCTGCATGATGCCGTACCCGTGGCGGTCGGCGTCGGACAAAGCGACGAGGATGTGGAAGGTGGCGGCGGGCAAGGGGAGCAGGCTTTCGAGATCGTCATGTCGGCTCATGGGCGCTACTATATTGGATGCAGATATATTAGGTCAAGAGCTATCTGCGCCCAATCTGCTAGGATTCGCAGCCTCATGACGGAACCGACGGCTGCGAGTCCTGTCCAGACCCGCGGGCTCGACGTGAGCCACTTCCAGGGAACGGTCGACTGGCCCCAGGTGGTCCAGGCCGGCTACGCGTTCGCCTTCATCAAGGCCACCGAGGGCATCACCTACGTCGATCCCATGTTCGCGGAGAACTGGAGCGGCGCGAAGGCGGCGGGGCTGCTGCGGGGCGCATATCACTTCTTCGAGGCGAACGACGATCCGCAGCAGCAGGTGGAGAATTTCCTCAACACCGTTACCCTGGAGCCCGGGGACCTGCCGCCGGTGCTCGACGTCGAGTCGTCGTCGACGAGCAGCCAGGTTCCTGCTGCGACGATCGTCGAGAGCATCGCGGCCTGGTTGCAGGCCGTCGAGCAGGCGACGGGCCTCACGCCCATCCTCTACACCGATGCGAGCTACTGGAACAGCTTGGCGACCGAGCAGTTCGGCGGCTATCCGCTGTGGATTGCGGAGTACGGCGTCGCCAGTCCGACCCTGCCCCAGGGCTGGACGAGCTGGGCCTTCTGGCAGTTCACGGAATCCGGAACGGTCCCGGGCATCGCGACCGCGGCCGATCTCGACCTCTTTCAAGGCAGCCTGCAGGACCTTCAACGGCTGACGCGGACCACCTGATCGAAAAGCTCATCCAGCTCCTGCTCCGGCGACTCGCAGAGCCCCGCGTGCACGGGTGAGACCTGAATGATCGTGCTGCGCGGAGAGACGAGCCAGTGGAAGCGCTCGCGCAGCGAGAGGCGCGCGATGGGACCGCCGTCCGGGCTGCCGGCACAGATCTTGGGGATCGCCGCGAGGTGCTGGCGGACGAGCTCGACGTCGATCTCGGGCCACAGCGCGCGCAAGCGCGGCTCGTCGACCTCGACGCGCGCCTGCAGGAAGTCCCGCTCGAGACAGAAGAGGAGCACGCCGGCGTTGACGAACTCCTCGCGCTCGACGCGAGGCACCACGCGGATGACGGCGTAGTCAAACGAGCTGAGCGCGGGCACGCACCGCCTCCTCGACGAATTCCGAAGCCGCTTCGAGCCTCCGAGTCAGGAATGACCTATACCCAACACGCCGATCGGCGGGAGCGAGGCCGTCCTCCACCGGCAGCCAGTCATCGGGGATCTGCTCGATCACGCGCGCGAAGAGAGCCGCGTCCAGCCGCGGGCGCAGCCGCTCGTCGGCCTCCGCGATGCGGCTCGCCCAGGGCAGCAGGACGTGGTCGCGAACGGCGGGGAACCGGCTGCGGGCCATCTCCTCCATAGTCTGCCAGTTATGGTGGAAGTAGAGCGCGGCGCCGTGATCGATGAGGTAGAGCACCTTGTGCCACCACAGGAGATTGGCGTTGCGCGGCGTCCGATCGACGTTGGTGAGAAAGGCGTCGAACCAGACGATAGACGAGGCAAGGTCCGCCTCCACGCTATCGCCGGCGGCCGGATCGAACGCCACGGAGCCCGGCAGGTAATCGACGCCGAGGTTGAGCCCCACGCTGGCCTTCAGCAGATCGCGGATCTCCGGGTCCGGCTCGTTCCGTCCGAGCGCCGCGTCCACCTCCATCAGAACGAGATCCGGCACCTTGAGGCCAAGCGCGCGGCCGATCTCGGCGGCGATCAGCTCCGCCACCAGCGCCAGCGGACCCTGTCCGGCGCCGCGGAACTTGAGCACGTAGAACCCCAGATCGCTGGCCTCCACGATGGCGGGCAGCGAGCCGCCCTCGCGCAGGGGCGTCACGTAGCGGGTGGCGTAGACGGTGGGGGGCATGGGTTCGCGCTCAACTACGGCCAGCCCAATAGGCCGGCCTGCGCCGATGGTGAGCGAGGGCGATCACCCGAAGCTCGTCGCCTTTGACGTAGTAGATGATGCTATAGGGGAAGCGGCGCAATGGAAAGCGCCGCCTGCCTCTCCTCCAAGAGGGACCAAGTTGGGGATGGTCGCAAAGAACGTTGAGAGTCCGCTCGAACTCGTCAACGAAAACCCGACCGAGCTCGGCATTCCCTTCCCGGGCGTATCGCAGAGCTCCCTCGCGGAGCTCCTCATCGGCCTCGGGACTGATCGAAGGAATCACTCGATGGCGGCGCGAGCGCGCGCTATGGCCTCGGCCGCGGGAACGAGCTTGACGCGACCGCTCTCGATCTCCTCGATGCGCCGCTCAACCTCGACCGCCCAAGCCTGCTCGACTTCAGCATCCTCAGCGAGGCTGGCGATCAAGCGATCTGCAAGCCGCGCTCGCTCCTCCGCGGTGAGCTTGAGCGCCTGCGCTTCAACGATTTCGAGTTGGTCTGGCATACGTTCCTCATAGTCTAACTAACACGCCAACGACTAGCTTACTACGGACTCGGGCACGCGTCACGCGGCGCTCCGCCTAGCGAAAAAGAAGAGTCGAGACTCGCCTGTTCCCTGGTAGACTTCTTCCGGGCCTTTGAAAGCGAGACGCCATGCCGACGAAGCGCAATACGGTCGAGATCGAGATCAGGCTAAACCTGCCAGACAGTGTGGCTCGGGAAGCAGAGGCGTGCGGACTTCTCGAACCAGATTCCCTGGAGGCGATGCTTCGCGGGGAGCTGCGGCGTCGGCGTGTTGATCGGCTGTTCGAGGCCGCGGACCAGCTCGGCGCCCTTCCCGAGCCCCCGCTGACAGAACAAGAGCTTGAGGTGGAGCTCCAGGCAACTCGCGCCGGTCGCGCAATCCGGCTTGAGGCAGTGCGAGAGCTGTCCAGCTTTCACGTTCCGGTGATCGATCCTGAGGATTTGGAGCGTGAATCCATGTCCAAGAGCAGCGAAGTAGCACGGCGAGCCTGGCAGCTCGTGGAGTCGGGTGTTGCGAGCTGGAACGGTGGCAAACCCAAAGGATCGCGCTCGAGGCCAAGGGTCAAGGGCAAGAGCGCCTCCGCCATCGTTCTGGAAGATCGCCGATAATCTTATGTCGTCGTGTTCGGTCCGGGATCGGAGCTTCGCCGGACATCCCACACAGTGGGCCTGATGTCGATTGTCGAATGCTCACGGCCGAACTCATCAGCTTGGCGCTGGAGCACTTTTGCCAGCGACGCAGCAGTCTTCTCCTGCGGTCGCGGCCCAGCGGTCTTCTTCCAAGTGCCCAACTTGCCCGTCCAGCCTACGAGGAACACCCCATGAGTGAGTCCCTCGCTTAGGAGGTATTTCTTGCCGAGCTGTTCCGTAAGGCTCGTGGACACGCCCCGCTCGTTATCGCTATTATCGGACCACTTGACTTCGATGACGATCTTTGCCAAATCCCGGCGGTCGACTACCGGCGCAATCACACGTATATCCATCCGCCGACGAAGCTTCACCTGCGTCTCTTTATCAAGTACCTTCCCCGGCAGCCGATCTCGGAGGCGACAGTGCACATAGGCCTGAAGCGCTTCCTCGCGGCGTCGCCTTTCCGCCGCCCCCTTTACGCTCGGGCAATAGAGGAGTGGGTGATCATAACCGAGGTCCTGCTCAAGTTTTCCGAGCTCCTCCACCACGACTTCGAGCAGATCGCTAGTGCTTCGAATCAAACGAAAGTCTGCTTCATCCAGCAGCCGACATGCTTCGGCTACCGAGATTCCCTCGGGAGATTTTGACACCGGCTCAGTCAATAAGGCATTGGCAGCATACGATGCTTGTAGGCTCTCGGCAACCTCACGGGCCTTCGGATGAGCCTCCTTTGCAGCCTCAAGAGCGACGGGTGCATCCTGAGCTTTCGAATTCACCAAGTGTTCCAGCGTCTGATAGCGTAACCGCCGAAGATCGTCGGCTGGTGATAAGAGCCCATCATTCTCAGGAGGGTCGTTTTCGGGCGGGTAAACCGCAAACAGGAGCCGCGCCAACCGTGAAATTCTGTCCGTCGGCCAGGTCTGCCAGCGGACCTGTAAGCCCTCTCGTGCCCATGCCGTAAGGCCTTCCAACTTATCCAAGAACCTCTCACCTGCCAATAAGGCTCCCTCTTCAATTCTGGGCCAAACCTCTTCAGGAGCGAGCGCCAGCAAAACCTTGAGTGCCTGAATCCCAAGATCGTCCGGCTCCCCGGTTGACATGCCAGCCGCAGTGACGCGTAGGATCTGTTCCATGGATTGCCCGCTGAGCAAAGCCCGCGCCGTCCGAAGCCCTTCCTCAGGCCTACGCTTCGCCAAGAGCTCGAGAAGTCTCGGCCTTGCCTTGGCAGGCTGCTCTCCTTCAATACCCTCCGCAACCCAGTGAGTCACTTTCTCGGTCCACAACGAAGCGGGTAAATCCTGGAGTAAAATCGAATACGCATTGTCCTCACGAAGGTCTCGAGCGACCGCCTCCAGCAGGAGATCCTCGGTGATCTCGCGTGCCACCTGCAGGCAGTGTTCTAAAATCGCTCCTCTCTCCGGTTGAAATGTCCTCAGCACCGCAGGCAGCCATCGCTGAATACGCTCTCGGGTCAGCTCGAAGCCTTTGGGGTTCAACTTCAGCATCGCTACGAAAGCCTGAGCCTCATACTGCAAGACGGATGAAAAGCTCGACCCTTCGGGTACAGGAGTGGGCGCGACGGAGTCGAGCAACGTTGCGCAAGTCTCCACTACCTGGCGCTGAAGTTCAGTCGGTACGTCCGACCAAGTTCCAACCAAATTGCGAGGCCTGAAAGTGTCGTCCGAAAAGTTCGCCCAAGAAAGCTGCCAGAGGCGTTGATGCGGATTGAGATTTGGATCAGCGAGTAACTCCCGATCTATTTCCTCGATGTGACGCTTCCTTGCCTCTTCCTTCTCCTTTTTTTGCCGTTCCTGTCGCAACCATTTCTGCTGCTGCCTACGGTTTCTCCCATACCCAATAAAAGCCTCAGAGGCGTGTTGCTGAACGAGCTTTCTAACCTTCTGCTTAGTTCGTCTCCCAGCTTCCTCGCTTAGGAGAAGAGCAACCTGCCAGATGTCGGGCACGCCCTCTGCAAGCGTGACTAGGCGATCGATTAGCCATTCGAGATCCTCGGTACTGAGGAGGCGATAGGTCCACCACCAGACCTGGCGTTCGGACTCCCCTCCCGTCTTTCGGACCTTCACAGCAGTTTCGAACAGCTCCCGGCGGCCAATCTCCGAACTCCGGAACGCTTTCTCAAGAGCCGTGATCAACTCCCCTTCATGATGCGCGGTATTACTGCCCAGACTCAGTGCGAACGGAAACAGCCGGCGTAGCTGGAGTACATCCACCGGTTCGACCGAAGCAAGCTTCCTGACCGCAACGGCGTAAGACTCCCAACGGGGCTCGGCTTCCAGCGCTCCCTCCCGATATCGCCTGTCCGCCGCGTCGTTCAGGTTTTCGATCTCCGAGGGGTCGAGGCTCGACACGATATCCTCGGCCTCCTTGACTGTCATGTGTCGCTCCAGCACATGGGGCAGAAGCCGGGTGGCATCGATCACCGGACTGGCGGGGCCCCGCGGCATGAACCTAAAAGCCCGAGAAGGAGGCCACACTCCTTTCTCAACGAGGGCGCCAAGCACCGTGGAGACGATCTCCTTCTCAACCCGCGTCTCCGGCTTGCTTCTTTTGATGAAAGGCTCCAACGACTGAAGCAGATCGAGTCGCTCGGAACGCCTAATGCTTAAGGCACACCACGACCGCAACTCCTCATCCTGCGAGACATTTGGAACGATTGTGACAGCCGCGCTTAGCACCTCGTCTAGGGTGAGCACTGTTCCAAGCTCGAGAAGCATGGTGCGAGCGGCGGGATGTCTCTCAGTATCTTTCAGACGTCTGGCGAGCTCCTCACCAATTCCGGGTACCATCAAGGGACGGAGGGAAGCTGTGTCCTTGATCCATTCCAGACGCCCTCCACGGACGGCCAACTCCTCCAGCCGGTCGAGGACCAGGCGCACCTCTCCGAGGGTTTGTGCGTAGAGATCGGAGGGAAGTGGTCCAAGGGCTTCATAAATCCACGCCCTGACATCAGCCGAATCGTGCACCTCTCCTAGAAGCCGCGCCAAATCGCCAAACTCGGGCCGGATGGACGCCGGTGCCTCAAGCGATTTAGCTTCGTTCTGCAGGATGGGACGCAACTTCGCCAAAGGTAGGAATGCCATGCCGAAGGCTGCCATCCATTCCCGCACATTCTTGTGTAGAAATCGAAATCCTTCGGCGGTAGCATGGAACATCCCAGATCGAAGTGCCTCCCGTGCCGCCTCTCGAGTCGCTTTAGTGTAGCTCGATTCCGGCAGGGGAAAGGTCTCGGAAAGGGTGGGATGGCTGGTTGTTCCAGTCTCTGCCAGTTCCTCCTCCCCCGCCAAGGTCAGCATGGCAGCAATCCTCGACGCCCCGGCGAAGCGACTCTCCAGTTCGGACTGGAACGGCCGCGAGTGATAATGGTGCTCCTCCAAGAGTTGCTGCAAAACCCCCTCCCATACATCCCCAACGGATAGCTCGACCCCCTTTTTCTGCTTGGCGAGGAACAATAAGGCCGCAGGATAAGCTGCCACGGCTTGGAGGCCATTCTGTTTGATGAGATACAAGATCCGAGTCCAATCCTCCGCTCCAAGGCCTTGCGATTCGAGGATATCTTTCGAGTTATTGGCATCCAATGGAAGCAGCTCGGCCGCGAAGAAATCCTTCTGGAAGACTTCGCGAAGAGAGCCTTCGAACTCGGGAGCGATCGTCTTGAGGTCTCCCTCTCGTGCAAAGATGAGTAGCCGCAAGCGATCCCGCTGTGGATCCGAGAGTTCTCTCAGTAGCCCGATAAGACAGGGGCAAAGACCTTCCTCCCTCCGCTGTCCCTCATCCAGGGCGTCAATAATCCAGGTCGCTCGAGTCTGGCTTCTCTTCCAGTTGTTCCACCAGTCCGGTTTGATCGGCTGGCCAAGCAGGCGTGCCTCAAGGTCGGTTAGCAAATGGAGCCCTGACAGGCTTCTGTCGATCCGCCGAGCCGTGAAAGTCTTACCGGTCCACGGCGGGGCAACTATCAAAGAGCAGGGTCGATCGAGAAGGCGCTCAAAGCCAAAGAATCGGGAAGATGGCTGAAGAAACCCATGCTCGTCACGAGGCATCTCAAGCAACACCGAGGCCGTGCGTTCCGCGAAGAGCCGCGTTGTACCCGAAACGAGGGGAGAGCTATAGGAACTCACTTGCATCGAGGTGCCAACGTACCAGAACGTGGGGGCAGCCCAGGAGAAACCTAACCCACATCCAACGCCACGTCCAACGACGGAGCGCTGTGGGTGAGCCAGCCGACTGAGAGGAGATCGACGCCAGTCGCCGCAATATCACCAGCGGTCTGCGGATTGATGCCGCCCGAGGCCTCCGTAATCGCGCGGCCCTTCGCCAGGGCGACGGCTTCACGGAGCGTGTCGAGGGACATGTTGTCGAGCAGCACCACATCCACTCCGAGATCGAGGGCTTCGCGGAGCTGATCCAGCGAATCCACTTCGACCTCGATCTTCACCAGGTGGCCGACAGCGCGACGGGCACGCTCCACCGCTGTCCTCAGCCCTCCGGCCAGCGCGATGTGGTTGTCCTTGATGAGCACGGCGTCGTCGAGGCCGAAGCGGTGATTGTGGCCGCCGCCGCAGCGTACGGCGTACTTCTCCAGTGTCCGTAGACCCGGCGTGGTCTTTCGCGTGCAGACGATGCGGGCGCCGTGCGGCTCGACCAGACGAACCATGTCGCGTGTGGCTGTGGCGATGCCGCACAGCCGGCCTAGCAGGTTCAGCGCCGTTCGCTCGGCGGAGAGGATCGCGCGCGCTCGGCCTTGGATCGTGGCGAGGACCGCCCCGGCCTCCACGTCCTCACCGTCGGCGGTGAGCATCTCGATCTCTACGGACGGATCGAGCAGGCGGAAGGCGGAGAGAGACACCTGGAGCCCCGCCAAGCGGCCGGCCGTGCGGGCGACGACGCTCGCGCTGGCCGTCTGGTGCGGCAGCAGGATGGCGTCGCTCGTCAGGTCTCCGGCACGGCCCAGGTCCTCCTCAAGAGCCCGCCGTACCAGCGGCTCGTAGAGGATGGGATAGAGGGGAGGGAGATCGACGCCCGGCTCTCCGCCCGTCACGAGAAGCGGCTCCCTGCGGCGGCCAACGCCGGGGCTTCGCTCGCGGCTTCGAAGTGGGCCGAGCCGTCCGGGGCAGCGGTGAGGAACAGCCGGCGCTGCCACGCGGGATCGAGATCCGGGTAGTCCGAGTGGAAATGGCCGCCGCGGCTCTCCCGGCGCTCCAGGGCTGCCTCGGCCACGAGACGGCCGATGTCGAGGAGGTTGCGCGCCTCCCCTACCGCCTGCGGATAGAGATGGGCAAGGCGGCTTAGCTCATCGACAGCGAAGGCGAGTCCCGCCTCGTCACGCACGACGCCTACCTTCTCCCACATCAGCCGGCGGACGGCAGCGGTCAGCTCGGCGTCTCCGGATCCGCCGAGCGCAGGGCTATCGCCGCCGGCGAGCCGCGGACTGCGCGGAACCTTCCCCACCGGCACGCGGCCGCGCAGATCCTCCGCCACGCGGGCGCCGAAGACGAGGGCTTCGAGGAGCGAGTTGCTTGCCAACCGGTTGGCGCCGTGGGCTCCCGTGGCCGCCACCTCGCCGCAGGCCCAGAGACCGGGCAGCGAGGTGCGGCCACGCTCGTCCACCGCGATGCCGCCCATGTGGTAATGCGCGGCCGGCGCTACCGGAATCGGCTCGATTCGCGGATCCAGGCCGTGCTCCTGGCAGAGCTTGAAGACGGTCGGAAAATGCTCGGGGAAGTCCTCTCCCACCGCCTCGCGGGCGTCGAGGAAGACGCGCTGCCCGGCCATCAGACGCTTCCAGATGGCCCGCGCCACCACGTCGCGCGGCGCGAGCTCGCGGTCCAGATGCTCGTCCGCCATGAAACGGCGGCCCTCGCCGTCGATGAGGACCGCACCCTCGCCGCGCAGCGCTTCGGTGAGCAGCGGCATGGGATCGGCGCCGGTCGCCAGCGCCGTGGGATGGAACTGGACGAACTCCAGGTCCACCAGCCGCGCCCCGGCCCGCGCCGCCATGGCGAGGCCGTCGCCGGTCGCCTCGCGCGGGTTCGTCGTGTGGAGATAAAGCTGCCCGAGGCCGCCGGTCGCCAACACGACGGCGGGCGAGAGGTGAAGCACGCGCCGGCCGTCGGCGTGGACCGCCAGCAGGCCCACCACCTCGCCGTCTTCCAGGGCGAGATCGACCGCGAACGCCTCGTCCACCACGCGGATCTGCGGCGAGCGGCGCACCGCCTCGACGAGCGTGCGCACGACCTCGGCGCCGGTGGCGTCCCGGGCGTGCAGGATGCGGCGGCGGCTGTGAGCGGCCTCGCGGCCGAGCGCGAGAGAGCCGGTATCGTCGAGGTCGAAATGCGCGCCCAGGGCGAGCAGGGCTTGGATGCGCTCCGGTCCTTCGGTGGTGAGGATGTCCACCACCCGCGGATCGTTGAGCCCCGCGCCCGCGGCCATCGTGTCAGCCGCATGGAGGGCCGGCGCGTCGTCCTTCCCCACCGCGGCCGCGATACCGCCCTGCGCCCACGGGCTCGAGCCGCCGAAACCCAGGCGGGCCTTGGTGAGCACGGTGACGCGCAGGGGAGAGCAACCGAGCGCCGCCGTGAGGCCGGCCGCGCCGGTACCCACCACCAGCACCTCGGAGCGCGAGACGCCGTCGATTCCTCGCAGAGCGTTCATTTGCCTTCCCTCCGGCCCACGGCGAGCATGCGCTCGAGCGCTACCCGGGCGCGGTCGATCACCTGCGGATCGACCTCCACCTTGTGCTCCATGGTCTGCAGCGAGCGCAGGATCTTCGGCAACGTGATCCGCTTCATGTGCGGACACAGATTGCAGGGACGGATGAACTCGACGTCCGGATACTCGACGGCCACGTTGTCGCTCATCGAGCACTCGGTGATCATCACCACCCGCCGCGGGCGGGCCTCGCCGACGTGGCGGATCATGGCCGCCGTGGAGCCCACGAAGTCGGCCTCGGCCAGCACGTCCTGCGGGCACTCCGGGTGGGCGAGGATCTCGACGTCGCCGCCCTGGGCCTCACGGTAGGCGCGCAGCTCCTTGCCGGTGAAGCGCTCGTGCACCTCGCAATGGCCCTTCCAGAGGATGAGCTGGACGCGCGTCTGCGAGGCCACGTACTTGCCCAGGAACTCGTCGGGCAGGAAGATCACGCGGTCCACGCCCAGCGACTCCACCACCGCCACGGCGTTCGCCGAGGTGCAGCAGATGTCCGACTCGGCCTTCACCGCCGCCGAGGTGTTGACGTAGGTGACGACGGGCACGCCGGGATAGCGCTGCCGCAGCAGGCGGATGTCCGCCGCCGTGATCGAGGCCGCGAGCGAGCAGCCGGCCTGGAGGTCCGGGATCAGCACCGTCTTCTCCGGCGAGAGGATTTTCGCCGTCTCGGCCATGAAGTGCACGCCGGCCAGCACGATGACGTCCGCGTCCGTCTTCGCTCCCTGCTGCGCCAGGGCCAGCGAGTCGCCGACGAAGTCCGCCACGCCGTGGAAGATCTCGGGCGTCTGGTAGTTGTGCGCCAGCACGACGGCGTTGCGCTGCCGCTTCAGCTCGTTGATGGCGGCGATGTACGGCGCATGCACCGGCCACTCGACGTCCGGGATCACCCGGCGCACCTTGGCGTGAATGGCGGCGGTGGCGCGCACCACTTCCGGCGTGTAGTCCAGCGCCTGCGGCCGTGAGAGCTCCAGGTTCATCCCAGTCTCCTATGCTCATTCTGAGCATATCGGGCGTATAAAGAAGGGCCGGCACCTGCCGGCCACTCCTTATAACCTTATACTAGGGTTGAGTATTTCGGGTTGTCAAGGAGCCCGCCGCATCCCCGGCAGCCCCACCCCCGGCGCCGGACGTTCGCGGAGCACCTCGCGGCGGAAGACGAACAGCTCCGCCGGCCGGCCACCCGTCTGGACGTCCTGGCGGCCGGTGCCCTCCACAAGCCCGGCGTTCTCCACCAGCCGGCGGAAGTTCTGCTTGTGGAGCCGCACGCCGGCCAGAGCCTCCACCACACGCTGGAGCTGCAGCAGGGTAAAGGTGGGAGGGAGGAGCTCGAAGACGACCGGACGGTACTTGATCTTGCCCCGCAGCCGTCCGAGGGCGGTGGCGAGGATGCGCCGGTGATCGCGGGCCATGGAACGGCCGGGCAGCAGCTCCGGCTTTTCGCGCGGCGCGGGGCGACGCTCCTCCGTGGCGCCGCCGGTCTCGTCGCGGTCCCGCCAGGCTTCCGGCACGAGGTAGGCCTCGTAGAGCAGCTCGTAGCGCTCGAGCACCCGCTCGCCGTCCCAGCCGACGCCGCCGAGCCCGAAGACGATGTCGGCGCGCTGCCGCCGCTCCTTGCGGACGAGAGGGTCGGGAGCACCCGTCACCCAGGCGTCGAGCGCCGGGGCCACGAAGCGGTCGATCGCCGCCGGCCTGCCCGCGCGCCAGTCCTCCCAGGGAAAGAACTCGTACCAGTCGCGCCAGCGGGCGTCGCGGTGCACCGAGACCTCCCGCACCAGCGCGAGATAGGCGACGGAGACCATGCGCGGCCCGCCGCGGGTCTCCCGGGGATCGCGCAGCCGGTCGCCGAAGGTGTAGAGCTGCTCGACGTAGCCGAGCTCGAGACCGGTCTGCTCGCGCACCCAGCGGCGCAGCGCGAGATCGAGCGTGCGGTCCTTCTCCGGCTCCAGGGGACCGAAAGGCAGGGCGTCCTCGGCGGCATCGGGCTGCCGGGGCCGACGCACGGTGAGGATGCGCGGCACTTCCTCGGTGACCGCCACGATCACCGCGTTGAGGCCGAGATCGACCCTCACGCCTAGGCCTCGCTTCCGACCGCTGCCGGCTCGGCCGTGGCCACAAGCTCGCGCTCGAAGACCGCGGCGAAGTGCCGGGCGCAGACGGCGGCGATCTCAGGCAGCGCCGGTGCGCGGCCCGTGAGCCGCTCGATCGAGGTCAGGCGAACCTGGTGCAGCCCGCAGGGGATGATCCCCGCGAAGTAGGATAGATCGGTCGCCACGTTGAGAGCGAAGCCGTGGGTGGTGATCCAGCGCGAGAGGTGGACGCCGATCGAAGCGATCTTCTCTTCGCCCGCCCAGACGCCCACGAACGCCTGTCCCTCCCGCGGCTCGCCCGCCACGCCATACTCCGCAAGGGTCCGGATCAGGACCTCCTGCAGATCGCGGACGTAGCGCCGGATGTCGCGCCGGTCGGGACTGAGATTGATGACGGGATAGCCGACGAGCTGGCCCGGGCCGTGGTAGGTGACCTGGCCGCCGCGATCGCACTCCGCCACCTCGATGCCGCGTGCCCGCAGCCACTCCGGGCTCGCCAGCACGTCCTCGCCGCCAGCGTTGCGGCCGAGGGTGTAGACGTGCGGATGCTCCAGCAGGAAGAACCGCTCCGGAGCCTCGCCGGCCTTGAGCGCCGCCTGGGCCGCGAGCTGCAGCTCGACCGCCTCGGCGTAGGGAACGCGGTCGAGGAACTCCCAGTGGAGGGAGCGGCGGGGGGCCGGTAAAACCATCCTGAGGATTGTAGACGAACGCGAGAGCGGGAACGGTTCTTGTAAGATACCTCCGCTCGCGGGGAGGGAGGCATGGAAAAGGTCGTCACAGCCATTCTCGGCGGTGGGCAGGGAACGCGCCTCTGGCCGCTGACCCGTGACCGCGCGAAGCCGGCCGTGCCGGTGGGCGGCAAGTTCCGGCTCATCGACATCCCGATCAGCAACAGCCTGCAGGCCGACATCGACCGCATCTTCGTCATCACCCAGTTCAACAGCGCCAGCCTCCACCGCCACATCGCCCAGACCTACCGCTTCGATTCCTTCTCCAGCGGCTTCGTCAACATCCTCGCCGCCGAGCAGACCATCGAGAGCCGCGAGTGGTATCAGGGAACGGCCGACGCCGTGCGTCAGACCCTGGCCCGCCTGATCGAGCCCGGCCCGTCCGAGGTGCTGATCCTCTCCGGCGACCAGCTCTACCTGATGCACATCACGGAGTTCATCAAGACCCACCGCGAGCGCGGCGCCGACCTGACGATCGCCGTCAAGCCGGTGACTCGCGAGGAGGCGCCGGGGCTCGGCATTCTGCACCTCGACCCTTCGGGACGCGTCGTCAATTTCGTCGAGAAGCCCAAGGACCCGGCCCTCCTCGACGCCACGGTCCTCGACGAGCAAACCCAGGCCGCCATCGGCTTCCCGGCTGCGCCCGGCTCCTACCTCGCGAGCATGGGGATCTACGTGTTCCGGCCCGAGGTGCTCAAGGAGCTGCTCATCGGCAGCACGACGGTGGATTTCGGCCGCGAGGTGATCCCGCAGGCCTTGGCGGACTACAAGGTCTACGCCTTTCCCCACAACAGCTACTGGGCGGACATCGGCACCATCCCGAGCTTCCACCAGGCCAACCTCGATCTCACGGTGCCGCTGCCGCCGCTCAATCTCTACGATCCCGAGTTCCGCATCTACACTCACCCGCGCTTCCTGCCGGGCACCAAGGTGACCGAGTGCTTCGTCCAATGCTCGATCCTCTCCGAGGGCAGCATCCTCTCGGGTACCCGCGTGACCGACTCGATCATCGGCATCCGCGCCGTCGTGCGCTCCGGCTCGGTGATCGAGCGCACGGTGATCATGGGCGCCAACTACTGGGAGCAGGACGGCCAGGAGACTCCCATCGGCGTCGGCCACGACTGCCATATCCGCAACGCCATCATCGACTTCAACGCCCGTATCGGCGACGGCTGCAAGCTGATCAACGCCGAGGGCGTGCAGAATGCCGACAACGAGAACTACGCGATCCGCGACGGCGTCATCGTCGTGCCCAAGAATGCCGTGATCCCGCCGGGAACGGTGATCTGAGGCCGTGCCGCTCCGCGTGCTCCAGGTCGCCGCCGAGGTCACTCCCTTCGCCAAGACCGGCGGCCTCGGCGACGTGGTGGCGGGGCTCTCCCGTTTCCTCGGCCGCGCGGGGCATGACGCGCGGATCTTCCTGCCCTTCTACTCGCATCTCGCCAAGGAGCGCGAGCGGTACTCGCCGGTGGACTTCATCCAGGACGTCTCGGTGCAGCTCGGGCCGCGGCGCTTCACCTACTCCGTGCTCACGACGCCGCTCCCGGACAGCGAGGTCGGCGTCTACTTCATCGACTGTCCGGAGGCTTTCGGGCACGGGGCCATCTACCACGGAGATCGCACGGACTCTCTGCGCTTCGCCCTGCTGACCGTGGCGGCGTTCGAGTGCGCGCAGCGCATGGCCTGGCCGCCGGACATCGTTCATTGCCACGATTGGCATACGGCGCTGGCGCCGATCTACCGGCGGGCCTATCTGGATTGGGACCGCCTCTTCGAGCGCACGAAGACGGTGCTGACGATCCACAACCTCGGCTTTCAAGGAATCGTCGATCTCTCGCAACTCGCCGATCTCGGACTCGAGCGCCACGCCCGCCTGCTCGACCTCTCGCCCGGGAACCTCAACTTCCTCCGCAACGGCATCCTCCACGCGGACGTGGTGACCGCCGTCAGCCGCACCTACGCGCGGGAGATCCAGACGCCTGAGAAAGGCTTCGGCCTCGACGGCTTGCTGCGCGCCCGCGCCGGCAGCTTCATCGGCATCGTCAACGGCGTCGATTACGAGGAGTGGAATCCGGAGACGGACCCGCACATTCCCCATCACTACTCGGCACGGGACCTCGCCGGCAAAGCGGCGATGAAGCGGGCCCTCCTGCTGAGCATCGGCATGGACGAAGAGACCGCCGCGCCTGTGATCGGCATCGTGTCGCGGCTCACCCGGCAGAAGGGTTTCGACGTGGCATTCGGAGTGTTGCCGGAGTTGCTCGCGCGGCGCGACGTCCGCGTCGTGGCGCTGGGCAGCGGCGAGCCGCGGTACGAGCAGTTCTTCCGTTTGCTGAATAGCCAGTTTCCGGGAAAGGCCTACTTCTATCAAGGCTTCAACAACGACCTCGCGCACTGGATCGAGGCCGGCGCCGACATCTTCCTCATGCCCTCGCGCTTCGAGCCGTGCGGCCTCAACCAGATGTACAGCCTGCGCTACGGCACGCCGCCCGTGGTCCACAAGACCGGCGGCCTCGCCGACACGGTGGAGCCTTTCGATCCCGCGACGGGCGAGGGCACGGGCTTCCTCTTCGATCACTTCGATTCGGACGGTCTCCGCTGGGCGGTCGACCAGGCGCTCGACTGTTATTCCCATTGGGAGACCTGGGAGCGGCTGATGCGGAACGGCATGGCGAAGGATTTCTCCTGGGACGTGCAGGGGAAGGAGTACGTGGAGCTGTATGAGCGGGTGGTGGGGTGAGGGGTGGATCGTGGCGATATGCCCGCGAAGCCTCACCCCCTGTCCCCCTCTCCCTGACGGGCGAGGGGGGACGATTCACAGCCAGTTTTGCCAGTAGAAGGCTGCCTTTTTCGGCAAACTCTTTTGCAGGCGTCCCCCCTCGCCCGTCAGGGAGAGGGGGACAGGGGGTGAGGCTTCGGAGCGCAGACCGCCTCGATATACTCCTTCTGCCTGTTCTGGCCTTAAGGGGGATTCATGAATCTGCCAGCACCTTCGCAGGACGAGCCCGTCATCGAGTTCACCCTGCGCGCCGCCATCGCGGGGATCGTATTCGGCATCCTCTTCGGCGCCGCCAACGCCTACCTCGGACTGCGGGTAGGCCTCACGGTGGCGACGTCGATTCCGATCGCCGTGCTGACCGTTGCGGCCTTCCGCGCCATGGGCAGCCGGCCCGGGGGGATGATCCTCGAGGCCAACATGTCGCAGACCATCGGCTCGGCCAGCTCGTCCCTCGCCAGCGGCACGATCTTCACCATCCCGGCGCTCTTCCTCTGGGGAATGATCCCGCCGTTCTGGCAGGTGGCGGTCCTGGCATTGCTCGGCGCCATCCTGGGGATCACGGCCATGGTGCCGCTGCGGCGCCTGCTGATCGTCAAGAGCGCCGACGAGCTGCCCTATCCCGAAGGCACCGCCTGCGCCGAGGTGCTGCGCGCCACCGCCACGGAGTCGCGCGGCGGCCGCTGGATCTTCATCGGTCTGGCCGTGGGCGCCGTCATCAAGCTTGCCATCGGCGCCGTGGTCCTCATCGAGTCTGATCTCTCCGCAGCCCTGCCGGGATTGCCCAAGGCGGAGATCGCGCTCGAGATCGCGCCCGCGCTCCTCGCCGTCGGCTACATCCTCGGTTACAAGCAGTCGTCGGTCATGGTCTCCGGCAGCCTCATCTCGGCCCTGGTGCTCACTCCTTTGATTGCCCTCGTCGGCGCCGGCTTGACCGCGCCGCTCTTCCCCGAGATGACGACGCCGATCGCAGACCTCACGGCCGGCCAGATCTGGTCGCGGTACGTGCGCTACATCGGCGCTGGAGCGGTGGCCGCGGCGGGCATCGTCACAGTGCTGAAATCGATTCCGGTGATGGCCGAGTCCGTCGCCTCGGTGATGCGCGGCATGCGCCGCCAGGGCACCGGACCCGACGCCGCGGGTTCCCTGCCGCGCACCGACCGCGACGTGCCCGGCTGGGTCGTGATCGCCGGTCCCGTCGTCGTCGTGCTGGCTCTCGTCTCCATCCCGGGCCTGCTCGCCGGCAACATGAGCTTCGTGCCGCGGCTCGCCGCCGGCC
This sequence comes from Thermoanaerobaculia bacterium, assembly GCA_044868005.1. Classification (GTDB taxonomy): domain Bacteria; phylum Acidobacteriota; class Thermoanaerobaculia; order Multivoradales; family UBA5704; genus DATARR01. The sequence goes on from JBIOVX010000120.1 coordinate 26,535, forward strand.
TCGGCGTCGCCATCTTCGGCCTCCTCTTCGTCGTCGTCTCCTCGCGCATCGTGGGACTGATCGGCGTCTCCTCGAACCCGACCTCCGGCATGACGCTGGTCACCCTGCTCGGCGTCGCTCTCGTGTTCGTCCTCTGCGGCTGGACCGATCCCACGGCCCGGGCCGCCATCCTGACGGTGGGCACGGTCGTCTGCATCGCGGCCTCCAAGGCGGGTGACATCTCGCAGGACCTGAAGACAGGTTATCTCGTAGGAGCCACGCCGGCGCGCCAGCAGGCGGGCCAGTTCCTCGGTGCGGCCTTCGCCTGCTGGGCGGTGGCCTTCACCGTTCTAGCCCTCGGCAAGGCTTACACCTTCGGCTCTCCCGAGCTGCCCGCGCCGCAAGCCACGCTGATGAGGACGGTGATCGACGGCGTCCTCTCCGGCTCTCTCCCCTGGGGACTGGTCGGAACCGGCGCAGCCTTTTCGCTCTGCGGGCTTCTGGCAGGATTGCCGGGACTCGCCTTCGCAGTGGGACTTTACCTGCCCGTCGGGAGCTTGACACCGATCTTCCTGGGCGGGCTGATACGCCGGTTCGTCGAGGCTCGTCGCAAAGAGGGCTCCATCAAGAGCGATCCCGGCATCCTCGCCGCATCGGGCATGATCGCGGGCGAAGGCCTCGCCGGAGTAGCGATCGCCTTCCTGGTGGGCGCGAAGATAATCGCGGCGAAGGATTCCGCGTGGATCGGCGGACCGGTGGGGGTTATTCTGGGGATCGTCTTGGTCCTCGCCGTCTCGGCGCTACTCTATCGGGCGGGGCGAAGCGGCGAGGTTGAGGTGGGGGTTGAGAGTCACGAGGAAATATAGGTTAGCACGACTCGACTATGGATCGCTTCTCCTTCAAAACCGAAGCTCTGAGATGACCAACCTGAAGCCAGGGAGGATCTCCTCGTCCGTCAGGATCTGACCTTCCCCGAATTGTTCGGCTTCGGTAGGCGAACGATAGGCGTGGAGCTTGCGGGCCTTGGAATCCACAATCCAGACACGGACCACACCGGCCTCGAAGTAGTCCTCAATCTTCTCCGTCACCTCGCTCCACCGGTCGTCCGGCGAGAGAACTTCCACGACAAGCTCCGGAGCGACGTCGAGAAAGCTGGGGGACTTGCGTTGCGCCAAGCGCTCGTTCGAGACGAAGGCGGCGTCGGGAGCTCGGACCGTATCGGGGTTGCGCCGGATGTAGATGCCTGCTTCCCCTGACATCACCTCTCCGCGTCCAGTGTTCTCTGCGTATGCGGAGAGGCGCCTCGTAAGCCTGGACTCCACGAAACCATGATCGGCTCCCGTTGGCGGCAAAGGCACGACCCTCCCATCCACGAGTTCGCACGGCCCGAGATCCGGCCGGCGGAACAGCTCCTCGCCGGTCATCAGAGTCTCTCTGTGATCCTTCAGTAGCGCCATCTCGAAGCCACCCCGTTCTTAGTTTACAGCAAAGAGCCTTTCCGACTTGGCTGGCCGACTGCTGCCATAGCAGGATTCACCCAGAACGTCCCGGGTTTGTCCGCCGTATCGATCTCGCGGACGCTCGTTCGCCACCATAGCTTGAAAATCCAGCCGCCGGCTCCGGACCGGCCGCCATGTCGATCACGCCGCCGCTCAGGGCGGAGGCACGGGATGTCCTGCCGCCTCGAGCCTGGCCAGCTCGCGGCGCGCTGCCGCGTACTCCGCCTCGCTCGGCCGGGCCGCCCGGAGCCACGGCAGCGCTTCGGCCGGGCGGCCGGCGCGGACCAGCAGGATGCCGAGGGCCGCCGCGTGCGCGAAGCGCTCACCGAGCCGGAGAGCCGCGGCGCGCAGGTGCTCGGCAGCGGCGGCGGGGCGGCCGGCCGCCGCTTCGGCAAAAGCCAGCCGCACCAGGCGCTCCGGGTTCCCGGGCTCCAGACGGCACGCCTCGGCGAGCGCTTCCACCGCCTTGGACGGATCGCCGGCCAGTCCCAGCTCGGCGCCGAGGTTCGACCAGGCGTCCGCCCGGCGCGGCTGCAGGCGCGCGACCTCCATCCACTGCCGCGCCGCGCCGCGGTGGTCGCCGGCTGCGGCGCGGGCCTGGGCGAGCGCAGTGCGGTAATCCGGCTGCTCGGCGTCGAGGTCCACCGCCCGCTCCAGCCGCTCGATCGCCCGCCGCGGGTCGCGCAGGGCGAGGAACGCTTCGCCGGAGCGCGCCAGCGCGAAGCGGTTCCTCGGATCACGGGCCAGCACGGCGTCGAAGCGCTCGACGGCGCGGCGCAACTCGCCGGCGCGCAACGCCAGATCCCCTTCGGTCAGGAGAGCGCGCAGCTCGGCGCCGTCCTTGGGGTCGAGCAGGCCGGGCGGCGGCTCTCCCGGACCGGGCGTCGCGGCGCCGGCGTAGCCCAGGGCGCGCAGGCGCGCCAGCGCCTCGGGATCCTCGGCGCGCCGCGTCAGGGCGGCGGCCGGAGCCTCGATGGCCCGCAGGGTCGAGAGGAGGTCCCGAGCTCGCCGCCGCTCCCCGTCGTAGAGGTTGCGGCGCTCGCCGGGATCGGCACCGAGGTCGTACAGCTCGGGGCGCGGCGCCACCACCAGCTTCCAGCCCCGCTCGCGGAGCGCCTTGAGCGGCGACCAGCCGTACGAGGTCCAGGGCTGGTGGGTCTCGACGTAGGCCGGCAGCTCCTGCGGCCGGCCGTGGAGCGTCGGCCGCAAGGATGTCCCGTCGACTCCCAAGAGCGCGGAAGCGCCCGGCCCGCCCAACAGATCGAGCACGGTGGGCGCGACGTCGATCAGGCGCGGCGCGCCGGCACTTTCGCCGGCCGCGATCCGCCCCGGCCAGTGAAAGACGAGGGGGACGGTGATCGTGCTGTCGTAGACGTAGAAGCCGTGCGTGCCTTCGCCGTGCTCGCCCAGGCTCTCGCCGTGATCGCCGGCGAAGACGGTGAAGACCGGTCGGCCCGATGAGCGGCGCGAGGCGAGGGCGCGGCGCAGCTCGCCGATCGCGCGGTCGGCGAAGGCGACTTCGCCGTCGTAGGCGCCGCGCGCGCCCGGCCGCGCGTAGGCGGCGGGCGGCTCGTACGGATAGTGCGGATCGTAGAGATGCACCCAGAGGAACCACGGCTCGCGGGCATTGCGCAGCCAGGCCACCGCGGCGGCGGCGGTGCGATCGGCGCGCCGCTCGAGCTGGCCGTCGCCGCCGGGGGCGAAGTCGGCGTCGTAGACCCCGAACCCCTGATCGAGCCCGAACATCGCGGCGAGGGGATAGCCGCTGACGAAGGCAGCCGTCGTATAGCCGCGCCCCTGGAGGACCTCGGCGAGCGTGACGACGCCGGAGCCGATCACCTGCCCGTTGTCGCGCCCGCCATGGCGGCGGGGGAGGAGGCCGGTGAAGAGCGAGGCGTGGGAGGGGAGGGTGAGCGGCGCCGGCGCCACCGCCGCCCGGAAGCGAAACCCCTCGCCGGCCAGAGCATCGAGCGCCGGCGTCGAGTTGCGCCCGGCGACCCAGCCGAGGGCGTCGGGGCGCAGGGTGTCCACGGTAAGGAAGAGGACGTTGGGAGCCGACTGCGGAGGAACCTGCGCCGGGCCGCCCGGTGCGAGCAGCGCCAGCGCCGTCATCGTCAGTGAGCAGGCGAGACGCATCGCATTTGATCTATTTTTCTATTTGTGGATTCTTAACATTGATTTGAGGGATTTACCGGATTTGATCTGAGGGATTTTACCGGATTGTCACTGGTCCTTGCTCATGCCATACTCCGCCAGCGCGAGGAGGTGATATGTCCTGGAATCGTCTGCTCTGCTCTCTCGCCCTGATCTCGATGTTGACTTCCGCCGCGGCTATGGCCGTGGTCGCGCCGCGAACCGATGATCCGTTGTTCCAGAAGGTCTTCCGCGATCCCGACCTTTACATCCCCAATCTGCACCGGCCGCTCGGCACACCCAGCCTGGCCGCTGCCCTCGCCCCGGAGCAAGCCACCGGCCTCACCGCCGAATTGGCGGCGCTCGGGGTCGGCCTCGAGCACGGCCTCTACGACACCCGCGGCGGCGCCTGGGGCTCGCTGACCCTCGCCCGGCCGCTGATTCCCGGGCCGGGAGCCGGCAACACGCTCCGATGGAGCGACCTCGGCCGCCAGCAACCGGCGGACAACGCCGCGCTGAAAGCGGCCGCCTGGGCCGGGTTCCAGGACTTCCTCATCCAGTACAACGCGCAGCTCAAGGTCTCTCTCGGCGAGCTGGCGGATCCCAACGTCACGGTCATCGACGGCGGCGCGATCGTCCAGATCAACGCCAGGCGCCAGATCGGCGGGATTCCGGTGCGCGACAGCTACGTCATGGGTTTCATCAACCGCGGCAATCTGGTGCTCTACGGCACGCGCAACTGGGGCCCGATGAACGCCGGGACAAGGCCGACGGTGAGCGCCGCGGCAGCCGAGGCGACGGTGGCGGCGCACCTCTCGCCGTTTACGATCGCGTCCTTCCGCGGTCCGACCCACCTCGAGATCGTGCCTACCGCCGCGAGCCAGCTCCTCGATCTCGACGCGGTCGGATCGGGCTACGACTACCGCCTGGCCTGGGTGGTGAGCGTCAAGGTGACCGGCGACCACGGCAGTTGGGAGGGCCTGGTCGACGCCACGACCGGTGCGCTGCTCCGCTTCACCGACGTGAACCACTACGCCACGGTGCGGCGGGTCTCCGGCGGCGTCCTGCCGATCAGCAATGACGGCCTCGTTCCCGACGGCAAGGAGCAGCCGGGATATCCGATGCCCTTCGCCGACGTGCTGCTGCCCGACAACAGCACGACCTACACGACCAGCGGCGGCGCCCTGGGCTGCGTCGACGGCTCGATCAAGACCAAGCTCTCCGGCAAGTACGTCAAGATGAACGACAACTGCGGCGCGGTCAACGAGACGTCGGCCGGCGACATCAACCTCGCCCAAGGTCCCGGTACCGACTGTGCCGTCCCTCCCGGCCACTCGGCGGGCGACACCCACGCCACGCGCACCGGCTTCTACGAAGTCAACCGGCTGATCGAGCAGGGCCGCGGCTGGCTGCCGAACAACACCTGGTTGACGGAGCAGTTGCCGGTCAATATGAACATCAACGACACCTGCAACGCCTTCTGGGACGGCGGCAGCATCAACTTCTACCGTTCCGGCGGCGGCTGCTCCAACACCGGCGAGCTGGCCGGCGTCTTCGACCATGAGTGGGGGCACGGTCTCGACGCCAACGACAACAACACCGGCGTCTCGAGCCCGGGCGAGGCGATCGCCGACGTCCACGGCTTCCTGAAGCTCAACAACTCGTGCCTCGGCCGCAACTTCCGGCCTGGCATCGAGTGCGGCGGCTACGGTGACACCTGCGTCGGCACGCCCGTTTGTACCGGCGTGCGCGACGGCGACTTCGCCAACCATCGCTGCAATACCCCGCACGGCATCGACTGGATCAACCAGCCCTACGATCCGCTCGGCGTCACCCCCTGTCTGCCGGGCGGCGGCGGCGGCTGCGCCGGACTGCCGGACACCGGCGGCCTGGGTCCGTGCAATTTCTCGACGCACTGCGAGGGCTACGTCCCCGCCGAGGCGGCGTGGGATCTCTACAAGCGCGACCTGCAGGCCCCGCCGTTCTCGTTCGACACCAACACCGCGCTCGAGCTCGCCACCCGCATCGGCTACATCGGCGGCTCGTTCGTCGGCAACTGGTACCAGTGCACCGGCCCGGTGGGCGACGGCTGCAACGCCGACAGCGGCTACAAGACGGCGCTGGCGGCCGACGACGACGACGGCGACATCACCAACGGCACGCCGCACGCCACGGCGATTTACAACGCCTACAACCGGCACCAGATCGCCTGCGCTCCGGCGCCCAGCAACTCGGGCTGCGCGGCGGGACCGACGACGGCGCCGGCGCCCTCCGCCGTCGGCATTGACCAGGGCGCGATCCTCAGTTGGCCGGCGGTCTCGGGCGCCAGCCATTACTGGATCTTCCGCACCGAGGGAGTCTTCGGCTGCGACTTCGGCAAGGTCAAGGTGGGGGAGACCGACACGCTGTCGTTCACCGATCAAGGCCTGCAGAACGGCACCACGTACTTCTACAGCGTGCTGCCGGTGGGCACCAACACCGCCTGCTTCGGCAAGATGAGCGCCTGCACCTCGGTCGTCCCGGTGAGCGGCGCCAATCTGCGCGTCGCCGCAACCGTCGATTTCGACGTCACCGGGGGAGACGCCGACGTCTTCCTCGACAATTGCGAGACCGGCCAGGTGACCTTCACCGTACAGGCCAACGGCACGCAGCCGCTGACCAACGTGCGGGTGACGTCGGTGACGTCGACGCCACCGCTGGCCTTCACTCCCGCGACGCCGATCCCGATCGCCGCCAGCCTGCCGCCCTGCGGCGAGGCCAGCACGACGATCAACTTCGCGGCGGACGGGCTCACCTTCGACCAGTCGATCGACGTCGAGATCGAGATCACCGCCGACGAGATCTTCCCGCAGACCCGCACGCTCCTCTACACCATCGGCAATGCCGAGAGCAGCTTCGTGGCGACGGCGACGAAGACCTGGAGCTTCGAGCCGGATCTCGAGGGCTGGAAGGTCGCCGGCGGCACCTTCACCCGCGATAACACGGCCCCCGGCGGAGCCCCGCCGCCGGCGCCGCTGACCTTCTACGTCAAGTCCTCGTCGCTTGCGGACAGCATCTGCGACCGCCTCCAGTCTCCGGTCGTCCGCCTGAGCGCCACATCGACGCTGTCGCTCTACACCGCCTTCCAAACCGAGCCGACGTCGCCGCTCGGCACCTACGATCGCGCCAATGTCGGGTTGATCGACCTCGACGATCCGGCCCAGCCGCGCACGACCGTGAGCCCGTCCGGTGGCAACGTCTACACCACGACCGCCACCACCGGCGGGGCCTGTGTCACCACCGGTCAGCCCGGCTGGAACGGCTCCAGCGCGGGGTACCCGGCGTTCACCACCGCCAGCACCTGGAGCGCACCTTCGCTCAACCCGGGCGGCGCCTTCACCGGCAGGCGCGCGGTGATCGACTACGCCTACGGCACCGATGGATCGGCCGCCCTGGATGGGGTGCGGTTCGACCACGTCACCCTCACCGACTTCGACCTGCAGGTGGAAGATACCCAGGACAACGACTGCAGCGGCGGCGGCGGCAACCTGCCGCCGGTCGCCCTCGCCGACGTCGCGACGACGCCGGAGGACCAGCCGGTCAACATCGACGTGCTGGAGAACGACAGCGACCTCCCCGGCGACCCGGCGCCGGCCGACACGCTGACCATCAGCGCGATCAGCGATCCGCCCCACGGCACGGCGACGCTCAACGCCGCCGGCCCCGGGCCGGCCGATGACACCATCGACTACACGCCGGACATCTGTTCCTTCGGCACGGACGTCTTCACTTATACGGTGACCGACCCCGGTAGTCTGAGCGCGCAAGGCACGGTTTCGGTGAACGTCATCACTGCCGGCGGCGCCTGCTTCAAGACCGTCACGCCGTGCCGGATCTACGACTCGCGCGACAGTGACCCGCTCACTTCGGGCACCCCGCGGGACATCCAGATCGCCGACCTGTGCGGCATCCCGCCGAGCGCCACCGCCGTGTCCCTCAACGTCACGATCGTCGGCCCGACCGCCTTGGGACATCTCAAAATCTATCCCGGCACCACCGAGCCCGACACCTCGACGCTCAACTTCGGCCCTGGCCAGACGCGGGCCAACAACGCCATCGTGCGCGTCCTGGACGGCGTGCTGCGCGTCAAAACCTTCCAGCTCGACGGCGGCACCGCCGACGTGGTCATCGACGTCAACGGATACACTGATCTCGTTCCCAACTAACTGGCTCGCCGCGATCGTCTGCGGGTGGGCCGCCGTCTCCGGACAGGCGGCCCACGCCGTCGAGGCGGCGCGGCCTGCGGTGCCGGCGAGCGTCGTCCTCGTCACCCTCGACACGACCCGCGCCGACGCGGTCGGGATCGCCGGCGGCGCACGCTTTCCGGGAGGACCGGCGCGCACGCCGCGCTTCGACGCGCTGGCCAAGGGGGGCGTCCGCTTCGCTCGCGCCCTCACCCCGTCGCCGCTGACCCTGCCGGCCCATGCCTCGCTCCTCACCGGCCTGGAGCCGCGCGAGCACGGCGTGCGCGACAACGGTGGCGCGCGGCTGCCTGCCGAGCCGCCGACGCTGGCCGCGGTCTTCGCCGCGGCCGGCTATCGGACCGGCGCCTTCGTCGCCTCCCGCGTGCTCGACCGCCGCTTCGGTCTCGGTCGCGGATTCGAGGTTTACGACGACCGCATGGCAGCCGAGCAGGTGGGAGAGTCCGGCGACCCGGAGCGCGACGCGGTCGAGGTCACCACCGCCGCGCTCGCCTGGACACGCGGGCTGCCTGCCGGGACTCGATTCTTCCTCTGGGTCCACTACTACGACGCGCATTCCCCCTACGCTCCGCCCGCCGAGCTGGCCGGCGACGGCAGTGCGGGAGCACGCTACGCCGGCGAGGTGGCGCTGGTCGATCGCGAGCTGGGCCGTCTGCTCGACGGCCTGCCGGGATCCGCGCCAGGGCGTTTGATCGCCGTGGTCGGCGATCACGGCGAGTCGCTGGGCGAACACGGCGAGCCGGGGCACGGCGTTCTCCTGCACCGGGCGACGCTCGAAGTACCGCTGGTGATCGCCGGTCCGGGCGTGCCCGCCGGCCGCGTCGTCGAAGCCGCGGTCGGCACCCGGCGGCTGGCGGCGACGCTCGTCCAACTGGCAGGCATCGCAGCGCGGCCGGGAGTCGCCGGAACGCCGCTCCCGCTGCGGACCGCGCCCGCCGCGGAACCGATCTACAGCGAGACTTTCTTTCCGGCCAACGCTTACGGCTGGAGCCCCTTGCGCGCGCTGACTCTCTGGCCGTGGCGGCTGGTGGTGGGCCGCCGCGGCGAGCTGTTCGATCTCGAGCACGACGCGGCAGAAACCCGCGACCAGGCCGGGGCGCGGCGCGACGTCGCCCGCCGCCTGAGGAGCGCGCTCGAGGCGTTCGAGCGCGCCCACCCGGAGCGCCGGTCGCCGCCACCGGCCGCGGACCCCGGGCTGGAGGCGGCGCTGCGCAGCCTGGGCTACACCGGCGGGGCGGGCGCGAAGGCCGCATCGGGCTCGCTCGATCCGCGCGACGGCGTCCACCTGCTCGCCGCGCTCGAAGAGGCCAAGGCCGCTCAGGCGGCCGGCCGCTGCACCGAGGCGAGCTCCAAGCTCGAGGAGTTGGTGCGCCGCAGTCCGGGCAACCGCACCTTCCTGTTCAATCTCGCCGCGGCCCACCTCGCCTGCCGCGACGGCGAGCGCGCCGCGGCGGTGTTGCGAGCGGCGCTCGCCCTCGACCCGCAGAGCGCCCCGCTCCACGCCAGCCTGGCGGAAGCCCACGTCTCGCTCGGCCAGACCGCGGCGGCGCGGCGGGAGCTGGAGCTGGCGCTGCGCATCGACCCGCGGATGGCGCGGGCTTGGCTACGCCTCGCCGAACTGGCGGGAGCCGGCGCGTTGGAGGTCCTGCGCCGCGCCGTCGCCGCGGAGGCTGACAGCGCCGAGGTCTGGGTGGAGCTGGGCAAGCTCGAGGCGCGGGCCGGCGACCGCGCCGCGGCGGCGCGCGCCTTCGCCGAGGCCTGCCGCGTCGAGCCGCGCTGGGCTCTCGCCTGGCGCCTGCGCGGCGAGCTGGCGGACGCCGAGGGCCGCCTCGACGAAGCGCGCCGGCACTACCTCCGCGCCGCCGGTGCCGACCCCCGCGATGCCGTGACCTTCCTGCGATTGGGCGCCCTCACCGCCCGCCTCGGCGACCCCCGCTTGGCCCGCAGCTACCTCGAGCGCGCCGCGACGATCGCGCCCGGCTCGGCGGAGGCGGCGGAGGCCCGAAGGCTCCTTGGGTCGCTGGACGACTGACGGAGAGACGCACGGCATCTGGCACCAACCTGGCAAGCGAAAAAAAGTCCGTCCGGACGTGTCGATCTCGCGGTCGCTCGTTCGTCGTCCTGGTAGAGCCAGGGTCCGGTCGCCCGGGAGCCCAGCTCGGAATCCACAACCTTAAGGAGGTTTCATGCAAGTCCAACCCTACCTGTTCTTCGCTGGCAACTGCGCAGAGGCGGTCGAGTTCTACCGCACTGCGCTCGGTGCAGAGGTGAAGGCTCTGATGCGCTACAAGGACAGTCCCGAACCCCTGAACCCCGAGATGCACCCGCCCGGCAGCGAGAACCACGTCATGCACGCGGCCTTCCGCGTCGGCGAGACGCTGGTGATGGCCTCCGACGATCCAACGCAGAAGGAGGTGAGTCACAAGGGCTTTTCGCTGTCGCTCTCGGCGCCCAACGACGCCGAGGCCGAACGGCTGTTCGCGGCCCTGGCCGACGGCGGTCAGGTGTTCCAGCCGCTGATCAAGACCTTCTTCTCGTCACGCTTCGGCATGGTCGCCGACCGCTTCGGGGTGCCCTGGATGGTCACCGTAACGCCTTGAGGAACCGCCATGAAATACCTCTGTCTGGGCTACTACGACGTGGAGAAGTTCCAGGCGCTGCCGCCGGCCGAGCTGGACGCCATCGTCAAGGAATGCAAGGCGCACGATGAGGCGCTGAAGAGGACCGGCAAGGTGAGCGCCGTCGCGTCCCTCTCGATGCCTCAGGACTGGAAATCGATCCGGCCGCGGAAAGGCAGACCCGTCATCACCGACGGCCCTTATACCGAAGCGAAAGAGGTGGCGGGAGCGTTCTTCATCGTCGAGGCGAAGGACATGGCCGAGGCCGTCGAGATCGCCTCGCTGCACCCGGCGGCTCACCTGGGCGAGTCCGTGGGCTGGGGCGTCGAGGTGCGGGCCTGCGACTTCTTCGAGCAGATCTAGACGTACGCTTCCAGCTCGGTCCAGGGATCCTCTTCGAGCACCTTCTTGACGTCGATCATGAAGCGGTCGGCGTTGGCGCCGTCCACCAGCCGGTGATCGTAGGTGATCGCCAGGTAGGTCATGGTCTTGATGGCGATCGCGTCGTTGCCGTTCTCGTCCTCGACGACCACCGGCCGCTTCTCGATGGCGCCGACGCCGAGGATCGCCACCTGCGGCTGGTTGATCACCGGCGTGCCGAAGAGGCTGCCGAAGACTCCCGGGTTGGTGATGGTGAAGGTGCCGCCCTGCGTCTCCTCGGGCTTGAGCTTCTTCCCCCGCGCGCGGTCCGCTAGGTCGTTGGCGGCCTTGGCGAAACCGACGAGGCTCAGGGTCTCGGCGTTCTTGATCACCGGCACGATGAGGCCGCGGCCCGGCATGTCGACCGCCATGCCGATGTTGATGTCCTTCTTGTAGACGATGTTCGTGCCGTCGATGGAGGCGTTGACGGTCTTGTGCGCCTTCAAGGCCGTGGCGACCGCCTTGAAGATGAAGGGCATGAAGGTGAGCTTGGTGCCTTCCTTGCGCTGGAAGCCGTCCTTGGCGCGGGCGCGGGCACGGCCGACGCGCGACATGTCGATGTGGAAGACGGTAGTGACGTGCGCCGAGGTGGCCTTGGAGTAGACCATGTGGGCCGCCGTGATCTGCCGGATCTTCGACATCGGCTCGATCTCGACGTTCTCGCTCGGCCCATAGGCCGGCACGTGGAAGCCCGCCGGGGCCTGGCGCGCCGAAGGAGCAGCGGCCGCCGCGGCGGCTGGAGGCGGCGCAGCCGCGGGTGGCGGGGCTGCCGCGGGAGGCGCGGCCGGGGCCGCCTTGCGCTGCTCCAGGAACTTCTCGATGTCCTGCTTGGTCACGCGGCCTTGCGCGCCGGTGCCTTCGACCTCCTCGAGATTCACCCCTTCCTTGGCGGCGATGCTGCGCACCAGCGGGCTGGAGAACTTGCGCAGCCGTTCAGCCTCTTCCCCTTCCTTCGCCGGTGCCGCCTCCGCGGCTTCAGGCTTGGGCGCCGGCTCGGGCGAGGCCACCTGCGGCGCCGGCTCCTCGCGGGCGGTCTCTTCGCGCTTGGCTTCCTCGGTGTCCTTCGACGCCGCGACGTTGGGCGCCTCGGGAGGCCTATCGGCTTCCTTCTGGTCCGCCACCGAGGGCGGCTCAGGGGGAGGCTCGGCCTCCCTCGACGACGCCGCTGCCGGCTGCTCGCCCGACTCGCCGATCACGGCCACCACCTGGTTGACCGGGACCGTCTCGCCCTCCTGGTTGCGGACTTCCAGCAGCGTGCCCGAGGCCGGGCTGGGAATCTCGGCGTCCACCTTGTCGGTCGAGATCTCGAACAGCGGCTGATCGCGCTCCACCTTGTCGCCCACCTTCACCAGCCAGCGGGTGATGGTGCCCTCGGCGATCGACTCTCCCATCTGAGGCATCACGACTTCCGTAGCCATAAGCTCTCCGTATCCCTCTCAGTAGCTGGCCAGCTCACGCACACGGGCGACGAGCTTGTCCACGTTGGGCAGATAGGCTTCTTCGAGCGTCGGACTGTAGGGAACCGGGGTGTCCGGACAGCAGAGCCGGTGCACCGGCCCGTCCAGCCAGTCGAAGGCGTGCTGGGCGATCCGCGCCGCCACTTCCCCGGCCACCGAGCCCGTGATCTGCTCCTCGCTCAGGACGATCACCCGGCTGGTCTTGCGGACGGTCGCGAGGATGGCTTCCTGGTCGAGGGGCTTGAGCGTGCGGAGATCGAGGACTTCGAGCTCGATCCCCTCCGCCGCGAGGCGCCCGGCGGCCTCCAGCGCCACGTGGAGCATAGCACCCCAGGTGATGATGGAAAGGTCCCGCCCCTCGCGCGCCAGCCGCGCCTTGCCGATCGTCACTAGGCCGTTGCCGCCGGCCGGGAGCTCGTCCTTGAGCCGCCGGTAGAGGTACTTGTGCTCGAAGTAGAGCACCGGGTTCGGGTCGCGGATGGCCGCCCGCAGCAGGCCGTAGGCGTCCGCCACGGTGCCGGGCGCCACCACCTTCAGGCCGGGCGTGTGGTGGAAGTACGACTCCGGGTTCTGGCTGTGGTAGGCCGAGCCGTGGACGTTGCCGCCCGCCGGTCCGCGGATGACGAGCGGCACCGGCTGGCCCCAGCGGTAGCGGTTGGGTGCGGCGAAGTTGACGATCTGGTTGAAGGCGCAGGAGATGAAGTCGATGAACTGCATCTCGACCACCGGCCGCATGCCCATCATGGCGGCGCCGATGGCGCATCCCACCATGGCGGACTCGCTGATTGGCGTGTCGACGATGCGCTCGGGGCCGAAGCGCTCCAGGAAGCCGGCGGTGACGCGGAAGGCGCCGCCGTAGGTGCCGATGTCCTGGCCGAGCATGAATACCCGCTCGTCCTTCTCCATCTCGTCCCAGAGGGCCTGGCGGACGGCTTCGAGGTAGGTGACGGCCGCCATCAGACGGACACTCCCTCGGGACCCGGCTCGTAGACGCCCTCGAAGGCACGCTCCGGCGGCGGCATCGGCGAGGCGAGGGCGAAGTCCACCTCCTCGTTGAGCCGCGCGTCGATCTCCGCCACGATGGCCTTGAGATCCTCCTCGCTCGCCAGGCCCTCGCCGACCAGGTGGCGCTCGAAGCGCTCGATGGGATCCTTCGCCTTCCAGGTCTCGAACTGTTCCTTGGGCACGTAGCCGGCGTCGTCGTGCTCGGCGTGGCCCTTCATGCGGAAGGTCTTGGCCTCGATGAGGCTGGGGCCGCCGCCGGCGCGCGCCCGCTCGACGGCCCGCTTGGTGGCCTCGTAGACGGCGAGCACGTCGTTGCCGTCCACGGTCTCCCCGGGGATGCCGTAGGCGGCGGCGCGGGTGGCGATGTTCTTGATCCGCATCTGCCGCGAGGTCGGCGTCGAGTAGGCCCAGCCGTTGTGCTCGGCGATGAGGACGAAGGGCACGTGGAGCACGGCGGCGAGGTTCAGCCCCTCGTGGAAATCGCCCGTCGACGTGCCGCCGTCGCCGATGTAGGTCAGGGCGACGAGATTCTTCCCCTGCATCTTGCCGGCGAGCGCCACGCCGGCCATCACCGGGATCAGGGCGCCGAGCATGGAGATGGGCGCCACCAGGCCGCGCTGGAGATCGCCGAAGTGGGTATTGCCGTCCTTGCCGCCGGTCGGGCTGTCGCTCTTGGCCATGTACTGCATCATGACCTCGCGCGGCTGCACGCCCCGCACCAGCATGGCGCCGAGGTTGCGGATGAGCGGTCCCATCACGTCCTGCGGCTCGAGCGCGTACGCGGAGCCGACCGAGGTCGCCTCCTGGCCGCGGCTGGAATAGAGCCCGCCCACCACCTTGCCCTGCCGGTAGAGATTGCCCAGGCGGTCTTCCACCATGCGGTTGAGCTTCATATAGCGGTAGAGCTCGAGCTGCCTCTCCCGCGTCAGCTCGGTCTTCGCCAGCCGTTCGGTCTCGACGACCGGGGGATGCAGGGGACCCCAGTTCTTGCCTAGCTTTGCCATGGTTTCGTCTAGATATGTATCGCCTGCCCATGCGCCGCGTGGGCCGCCTCCATGACGGCCTCCGAGAGCGTCGGATGGGCGTGCATGGTACGGAACAGCTCCTCGTCCGTGCCTTCCATCTGCAAGGCCACGCAGGCCTCGGCGATGAGGTCCGTGGCGTGCACGCCGATGATGTGGATGCCCAGCAGCTCGTCGTACTTCTTCTCGCGCACCACTTTGACGAAGCCGGCGGTCTTGCCGAGGATCCTCGCCTTGCCGAGCGCAGAGAGCGGGAACTTGCCGGTCTGCACGTCGTAGCCCCGCTCGCGCGCCTTCGCTTCCGTGAGGCCGACGCTCGCCACCTCGGGCTCGCAATAGGTGCACGAGGGAACGCGGTCGTAGTTGATCGGCCGCGGCTTCAGCCCTGCCATGTGCTCGACGGCGAGGATGCCCTCCGTCGAAGCGACGTGGGCCAGCCACGGCGTGTTGATGACGTCGCCGACGGCGTAGATGTGCGGCACGGCGGTCTGCATGGTGGCGAGATCGACTTTGACGTAGCCGCGCTCCAGCTCGATGCCGAGCGCCTCCAAGCCGAGGTTCTCGGTGACCGGCCGGCGGCCGATGGCGACCAGCAGCATCTCCGCCTCGACCTCGTTCTTCTTGCCGCCTTCGAGGTTGAGCTTGAGACCGTTCTCGGTGCGCTCGACGCTCGCCAGCTTGGCGCCGGTCATCACCTCCAGGCCGCGCTTGCGCAGCGCCCGCTGCAGCTCCGCCGAGACCTCCTCGTCCTCGATGGGCAGGACGCGCGGCAGCATCTCGATGAGCGTCACCTTGGAGCCGAACGAGGCGTAGATCGAAGCGAACTCGGTGCCCACCGCGCCCGCCCCGAGCACCGCCAGCGACCCCGGCACCTTCTTGAGCTCCAGGACGTGATCGGAATTGAGGATGCGCTCGCCGTCCGCCGGAGCGATGGGGATGTCCCGCGGCACCGAGCCGGTGGCGATCAGGATGAACTTCGCGCCGTAGCTCGTCTTGCCGTCCTTGCCTTCGACCTTCACCTCGTGCGGGCCGGTGATCCGCCCGACGCCGCGCAGACCGGTCACCTTGTTCTTCTTGAACAGGAAGTCGATCCCCTTGGCGTTGGCGTCGACCACCTTCTGCTTGCGGTCCTGCGCCTTGACGATGTCCAGCGTCGGCTCGGCCACCTGGACGCCCAGCTCACCCGCGTCGCGGATGTCGTCGAGCACCGCCGCCGTATGCAGCAGCGCCTTGGTGGGGATGCAGCCGCGCAGCCCGCAGGTGCCGCCGAACTTCGGGTCCTTCTCCACCACGGCAACCTTGAGGCCGAGCTGCCCCGCCCGGATCCCCGCCACGTAGCCGCCCGGACCGCTGCCGATGATGATGAGGTCGAACTCTTCGCGAGCCATAAGATCTCCAGAAATGGCGAATCAGGAATGGCGAAGGAGAACCGCTTCGTCCTGAGCCTTCAATTCTTCCTTCACTTTGAAGCGCCCCGGCTTCTCCTCCACCAGCCGGCCGAACGGAATGTCGGGATCGTGCTCGAAGACGCACAGCCAGTTCCCCTGCGCGGCCCGCGGCAGCCAGATCTTCTTGTTCTCCAGCGTCGTCAAAGGGTATAGGTCGTAGCTCATGATCCAGGGGTAGGGGACGTGCGCCGTGGTCGGCACCAGGTCGGCCCAATAGACTCCCTTCGCGCCGCCTCCCCCATCCAGGAGAACAATGCACATGTCCGCGTTGTGCCCCGGGGCGCGGACCGCCTTCACTCCCGGGATGGGCTCCGCCTCGTCGCCGAACAGCTCGACGACGCCGGCCTCGAAGAGCGGCTCCCAGTTGGACGGGAAGTAGCTCGCCCGGTCGCGCTCGTTCGGATGGCGGGCGTGCTCCACCTCGCCGCGCTGCAGCCAGTAGCGCGCCTTGGGAAAGGTCGGCACGATGCGGCCGCCGGACTCCCGGGTGTTCCAGCCGCAATGGTCGAAGTGGAGGTGGGAGAGGAGGACATGGGTCACATCCTCCAACTCGTAGCCCGCCCGGCGGATCGACTCCGGCAGCCGGACGGCCTGCGGGTCCATGCCGTACACGTCGCGGAACTTGGCATCGTGCTTGTCGCCAATGCCGGTATCGATGAGCAGGAGATCGCGTCCCCGCGCCACCAGCAGGCAGTTGGTGCCCATGCGGATACGGTTCTGCGCGTCCGGCGGCGAGACCTTCTCCCACAGCACCCGCGGCACGACGCCGAACATGGCCCCGCCGTCCAGGCCGAACCCGCCGTCGCTGACCCGTGTGAGCTCCAGCTCCCCCAGCTCCATGACGGGGGGAGTGTATCCGATCTGCCGGATTGGACGGATCTGTCCCTAATCCCTATGCGGCTTCGTCCCCGGGGGATGCGTATGCGTGTGATGCTCCGCCGCCGGCTGCGCCTCGCCGCCCTCCTCTTCTGGACCCAGGCCCGCCTGCTTCACCATGGCCTGGTACTCCTCGGGCGAAAGCTTCGGCAGCCGGCTGACGAAGGCGACGATGGCCCAGATCTCGTCGTCGGCGTGGGTCACGCCGAAGGCGGGCATGCCGGTCATCTTGATGCCATTCTTGACGATCCAGAAGGTCTCCAGCGGCTCATCCCCGCCCTTCCTGGCCAGCTCGGGCGGGAACGGGTTGAGCCCCTGGCCGATCTCCGAGACCTTGACGCCGGGCGCGCCGTGGCAGGTGACGCACATCTCGTGATAGTGGACGAGGCCGGTCTGCAGCCGCTGCGGGTCGTCCAGCCGCGGCACCTGGACCTTCCCCTCCAGGCTCTCGTAGGCGCGGTGGACCGAGCGGGACTGCGTCGTCCTCAGCACCCAGGCGATCAGTCCGGCATCGGGCTTGCTTGCGGCTACGTCGTAGCACCCCGAGAGGATGAAGAGAAGCACAGCCACGAAGAGGACAGCCAGTAGCCCGAGCAGCTTGAGAACGGTTTTCATTTGGCCCTGCCTCTCATAGAGTGAAAGAGTGATCCAGGAAATCGAGCCCGATCATGCCTTGAAGGCCGGCCTTCCGGTCATCGAGCCGGCCCCGCGGGCGGACCTGGCGCTCGTCCTCTCCGGCGGCGGCGCGCGGGGAGCCTACCAGACGGGCGTGCTGCGGTGCCTCGCCCGCCGTCTGCCCGAGCTCCGCTTCTCCATCATCACCGGGGTCTCCGCCGGCGCGATCAACGCCGTCCACTACGCCGCCCATTCCGGCACCCTCGCCGAAGCGGCGTGCGAGCTGTGCGACGTGTGGTCCCGCCTGCGGGTGGAGGACATCTTCCGCGTCGACATCCCGTCTCTCGTCCGCCATTTCACGCGCTGGACCACGCGGCTGGCCTCCGGCGGCACCGCCACCCCCACCGTCCGCGGTCTGGTCGACACGCGTCCGCTCGCCGAGACCATCCAGCGCAGCTCTCCCACCATCGACGGCGAGATTATCGGCATCGAGCGCAACCTGGAGAGAGGGTACCTCAAGGCCTTCGCGCTGACGGGCCTCAACTACACCACCGGACAGACGGTCACCTGGATCCAGGGGCGCGACGTCCAGCACTGGCACCAGCCCCGGCACCGCAGCCTGAGCGCCCGCATCACGGTAGACCACGTCATGGCCTCGGCGTCCCTGCCGCTGTTCTTTCCCGCGGTGCGCCTGGGGGACGACTGGTACGGCGACGGCGGCATACGTCTCTCCACTCCGCTCGTGCCAGCCCTCCGCCTCGGCGCCAGCCGCATCCTCGCCGTCTCTCCTCACTACGAGCCGAGTTACGAGGAGGCCGAGCGCCGCAAGAGCGAGGGCTATCCGCCGCCGGTGCAGATCCTCAGCCACCTCGCGGATGCCGTCTTCCTCGACGTGCTGGACGAGGACGTGCGGCGGCTGGTGGGCATGAACCATCTTCTCGCCAAGCTCCCGCCCAAAGAGTGGGGCCAACTCCGCCACGTGGACATCCAGGTGCTCCGCCCGTCGCAGGACCTGGGAGAGCTCGCCAACAAATACGAGCCCCGCCTCCCCGCCGGCTTCCGTTACCTCATCCGCGGCCTGGGCTCGAAGGAGACCGAGACTTCCGACTTTCTTAGCATGGTGATGTTCCAGGAAGACTACCTGCAGCGCCTGATCGAGCTGGGAGAGGCGGATACGGAGGCGCGCATCGACGAGGTGCGGGCGCTGGTGGCGGGGACGGGGGAAACCATAACGGCCCAGCCATAACGGGCCGCCGTGCCCTCCGAAGCCCTCACCTCCCCGGCCCTCCTCTCCCAGG
>JBIOVX010000121.1:0-11135 GCA_044868005.1 Thermoanaerobaculia bacterium
TGCCCGGGTGGTGGGAGACGGCGACTTGAAAAACGTTCTTGGCCAGATCCACAGCAATCGTCGTAGACTTCATAGCGGACTCCTCCTTTTGGGTTCACACGCCTGCGACGATGGCACACCCGATGCCAACTTCGTCGCAAGGAGGAGTCCATCCCATCACTCCCTGACGGGCGAGGGGGGACGATTCACAGCCGGCTTTGCCAATAGGAGGCCGACTTTTCGGCAATATCCTTCGTCTACGTCCCCCCTCGCCCGTCAGGGAGAGGGGGACAGGGGGTGAGGCTTCGGAGCGCAGACCTCCTCAGCAGTCTCGATCCTCCTGAAGCCCCTCATCCCCCCAGCTTCTCCTCCAGCTCCGCCCACCGCGCATACAGACGCTCGACCTCTCGCTGTGCCTCCTCCAGCGCCGCGCAGCGGGCGTGGAGCGCGGTCGCGTCGGACGCCACCGCCGGATCCTCGACTGCCTGCTGCGCCTCCGACAGCGCTGTTTCGGCGGCGAGGATCTTCGCCTCCATCTGCTCCCATTCGAGCTTTTCCTTGTAGGAGAGCCGCTTCCCGGGCTTCGCCTCCTTGGAGGACGGCGCCGGCTTCGGAGCCGCGGCTTTCGCAGGCGCCGAGGCGACGGCGCGGCGCGCTTCCCACTGCGGATAATCGGCGAAGTACTCGGCGCTGCCCCGGCCGTCGAGAGCGAGGACGTACGTCGAGACGCTCTCCAGGAGATAGCGGTCGTGGGTGACGAGGACGATGGCGCCCGGGAACTCCAGCAGGCTCTCCTCCAGCACCTCCAGCGTCGGGATGTCGAGATCGTTCGTCGGCTCGTCGAGAAGGAGGAGATCGGCCGGTTGCAGCATGAGCCGGGCGATGAGGATGCGCGCCTGCTCGCCGCCGGAGAGCCGCGAGACCGGCGTGTCGAGCTGCTCGGAGCGGAAGAGGAAGCGCTTCGCCCATGAGGCCACGTGCACGGGGCGGCCCTGGTAGAGCACCGAATCGCCCTCCGGCGCCAGGGCCCGGCGCAGCGAGACGGAACGGTCCAGGGTCTCCCGGCTCTGCTCGAAGCGGACGGTCTTCAGCCACGCCGCCCGCTCGATCGTGCCGGCGTCCGGCTCCAGGCTGCCGTCGAGCAGGGAGAGCAGGGTCGTCTTGCCGCTGCCGTTCGGCCCGAGGAGGCCGAGCTTCGTGCCCGGCGTGAGCTTGAGGTCGAGACCGGCGACGATCCTCCGCCCGTCGAACGACTTGGCGAGGCCGCGGGCCACGAGGAGCTTCTTCGTCTTGCGGTCCGAGGCGTTGAAGTCGATGCCCGCCCGCGCGTTGGCGGCCGGTCCGGTGCGCTCCTTCAGCTCCGCGAGCTCGGCGATGAGCCGCTCGGCCTCCTGGATGCGGCCCTTCGCCTTGGTGGTGCGCGCCTTGGCGCCGCGCTTCAGCCATTCCACCTCGCGGCGCACCCGGTTGGCCAGCGAAGCCTGGTACTCGGCCTGATTGCGCAGCACCTCGTCGCGCTTCTCGAGGAAGTCGCTATAACTCCCGGCGGCCTGAAAGAGACCCTCCGGATACCGCCGGTCGAGCTCCAGCACGCGATTGGCGACGTTCTCCAGGAACCAGCGGTCGTGGCTGACCACCAGATACGCCAGGGGCTCCGAGCGCAGCAGCGCCTCCAGCCAGAGGATGCCTTCCACGTCCAGATGGTTCGTGGGCTCGTCCATGAGCAGGACGTCGGGCGCCTTGACCAGCTCGCGCGCGATCGCCAGCCGCTTCTTCCAGCCGCCGGAGAGCACGTCCACGGGCTGCGACGGGCTCTCGAAGCCGGCCTTGCCGAGGCTGACGGCGATCCGGCCAGCCTTCTCGAAATCCTCGGCGGGATCGTCCGCCAGGGCTTCGGCGAGGATCTCTTCGGCGGTGCGTCCCGGCGGAAAGGAAGGATCCTGAGGTACGTAGCCAAGATGGATTCCTCGGCGAACAGCGCGGACGCCGGAGTCTGGCTCCTCGATCCCGGCAAGGATGCGCAGCAGGGTGGTCTTCCCGGAACCGTTCGGCCCGACGAGCCCCACGCGGTCTCCCTCGGACAGGCCGAAGGACAGGTTCTCGAACAGCGGCCGGGCGCCATACCCCTTGCCGATCGATTCGCAGCTCAGGAGGACGGCGGGCGGCATGGCGTCGGGATTATAGGAGCGGGCGGAATTGCCCAGAGTAGTAGGCCCGAGTATAATTGGTCAAGGTTGGTCAAGGAGGACCGATGCCGGACATTGTCTATAACCTCTACGAAGCCAAGAGCTCGCTATCGCAGCTCGTCGATCGGGCGGCGAGCGGCGAGGAGATCATCATCGCCAAGGCCGGCAAGCCGATGGCCAAGCTCGTGCCGATGGCGCAGGTTCGGAAGCCCAGGAAACCGGGCGGATGGGAAGGGCAAGTGGTGATTTCGGATGATTTCGACGCGCCTTTGCCCGAGGATCTACAAGCAGCGTTCGAAGGCCAGTCGTGACGACTTCAGGAGGAAGACTCCTTCTCGACACTCATGTCTTTCTCTGGTGGCGTAGCACGCCCGAGAAGCTGCGGGAGGAGGCACGGACCGCCATCGCCGAAGCCGAGATCGTCTTCGTCAGCGCCGCTTCGGCCTGGGAGGCGGCGATCAAAGCTGCCTTGAGAAGGCTTGAGATCCCAGGTTCGATGGAGGCTGGGGTGCTCGACAGCGGATTCGAGCGACTGCCCATCACCTTCGCTCACGTGGAAAGAACCGGCCATCTCCCATTACATCATCGGGATCCCTTCGATCGCCTACTGATAGCCCAGGCTCAAGCGGAGGACCTCAAACTGGTTACCCACGACCGAGCGATGGAGGCCTACGAAGTGCCAATCCTCTGGGCGTGACTGGCCTTTGCGTAGCGTCGCAACTTTGTGATACAATTTTGAACACAAACATGACTCGTGACGAATACGAAACCCGCAAGCGGCGGCTCGACGAGCAGCTCCGCGCCGGCGTCGAGCTGCTGGAGGCCGCCCATCGGTACCAGGTCCGGGCCCTCGATCTGGTGTGGACGATGACCACCGCGGAGGAGCTCATATCCTTTCCGCTTCCTCCGGCGGAGGGGATTCCCCGTCCTGAGCCTCAGCCGGCCGCCGCTCCAGCCCCGGCTCCCGCGCCGCCGCCGAAGCCTCGCCGGCGGGGAGACTGGGAGCTCCAGAACGAGGTCGAGGCAGCGCTCGCCCGGGTCCCGGATGTCTTCGACCGCAACGATATCTGCCAGGCGCTCGGCTACGACCCCGACCGCGCCACTTTATACCGGGCCCTCTTGCTCCTGACGGAGAAGGGTCTTACGGTGATCGAGGCGCGCGGAGATGGCAGAAGGCCCACGCGATACAGAAAGACCGGACGCGGACCTGCGCAAGCCGACGCGTAACGCTGATCCAGGGCTCACGCCTCATCCGTGACCATTTGGCGCAATGCAAACAGGTCTTGCCACTCGGTCATGAACGCGCTTTGCGGCACAATTTTTGTTCATGCCTCACAAGAAGCCGTAGATGAAATGCCGATCGTGGCGTTCTGCAACGCGAGGAGCCATTATCGGGCTTCCCGCAAGGATCTGCATCACGAAAGGGATCTCGCACGCATCGTGGTGCCGCAAGACGCAGCATTGGTCTACGTGGACCAACATCGTGTCCACCTGGATCAATGTCTCGTTTCTGTCGATCAATGTGGCGTCCACCTGGATCAATATTGCGTCTGCCTGGATCAATGTTGCATCTACCTGGATCAATATGGCGTCTGGCTGGACCAATGTTGCGTCGGCCTCAATTAATATGGCATCCGCCTGGATCAATATTGCGTCCACCTGGACCAATATGGCGTCTATCTGGATCAATATTGCGTCTCGCTAGACCAATGTGAGGTCTACCGGGACCAATGCTGCGTCCCCTGAGACCGCGGGACGAGCGCTGCCGACCGAGATCTGCGGGATGCAGATCACAGGATGCGCGAGGCAGACCGAGAGATGAATGAGGCGGATCGAGACCCCAGGCTCGCCGCTTATACTCCACGCCCGTGACGGCGGCGAGCGCGCTCAGATGACCGAACCTCATCGTCTCTCCCTCGAACATATCGCGGACGCCGCCGCGGTCATTGATCCGGTGTTCCTCAACTCTCCCCAGTACCTGGCGGAGCCCCTCGGCCGGCAGCTCGGCTGCCGCCTCGTCGTCAAGGTCGAGACGCTGAACCCGGTTCGTTCCTTCAAGGGACGCGGTACAGAGTATCTGATGGCGTCGCTTCATGGGCAGCCCCATCTGGTGTGCGCGACGGCCGGGAACTTCGGCCAGGGCATGGCCTACGCCGCGCGCAAGCGCGGAATCCCACTCACCGTGTTCGCCGCCGAGACCGCGAATCCGCTGAAGGTGGAGCGCATGCGCGCCCTCGGCGCGGAGGTCCGGCTCGTCGGCAGGGATTTCGACGCCGCCCACGAGGCGGCCCAGGCTTTCGCGGCGGAGAGCGGCGCGCGGCTGGTGGAAGACGGCCGCGATCCCGCTCTCTCCGAAGGTGCCGGCACCATCGGCATGGAGCTGCTGCGCTGGCCGGACCCCTTCGACGCGATCCTGGTGCCGCTGGGGGACGGGGCTCTGCTCGCGGGCGTCGCCCGGTGGGTGAAGGCGCACCGTCCGGCCACCCGGATGATCGGCGTCTGTGCCAGCGGGGCTCCCGCCATGGAACGCTCGTGGGCTGCGGGGCAAGTTCAGGAGCTGGAGCGGACGGACACCATCGCGGACGGCATCGCGGTGCGCAGCCCGTTTCCGGAGGCGCTCGCAGACCTCACGGGTCTGATCGACGGCATCCTCCTTGTCGAGGACTCCGCAATGGTGGCGGCGATGCGAAGCGCCTACCAGGAGGTCGGAGTCGTGCTCGAGCCCGCCGGCGCGGCGGGCCTGGCGGCGCTCCTCGCGCACCGCGAGAGATTCCGGGGGCAGTTGGTCGCTGCGATCCTCAGCGGAGGCAATATCACCGTCGAGCAGATGCGACAGTGGCTACTACGATGAGACTGGGTGTCCAGACACCCTTCCATCGGACATTGACGCCGGCTCAACTGGAGTCTATGATCGTAAGTGCTTACAGGAGAAGGTGATCGAACCTCAGCTTCGTCTAAGAATCGCATCATGCTGTGGTGGACTGGAACCGCTTCACCCCATCAGATTTCGAGTATGACTATGAGGCGGATCACCTTGCCACGCACGGCGTCGAGCTCGAGGAAGCCGTTGAGTGCTTCTACAACGAGCACCAAATCAGAAGAAACAAAGCATTTTCTGATCGCTGGAACCTCGTAGGCAGATCCGATGCAGGGCGGAAACTCACGATCATCTTTCAGCTCAAGCCCGGGAGAGTTGTCCGGATCATAACCGGGTGGCCGACATGACGATGAAGAAATCCAAGAAACGCCTCACAGAAGCAGAGGTGGACGAAATCGTGACACGCCAAGCCGATGACGAGTCGGCCTGGGAGGAGCCGTTCCACGTCGCCGCCAAACCTTGGGCCAAGAGGGTCCGGGTGAGACGGCTGGATCTCGCGGCCAAGTTCCACGTGCTTTCTGTTCTTTTTCAATTGGGCGCCGAGGCGACGTTGTCCGTCGGCTCCGATAGAGAGGTCGACATCACGGTTGTGCGCAAGCCCGGAGAGGTCGTTACAGTGGATGTGAAGGTTGTCTCCGATGCGAAGACCTGGACCACTTCGGATTTTCCGGCTACCGGAAATCACTTCGTGGTCTTCGTCTGCTTCACACGCCGCGACGCAGTGGGTCAGGAGGTTCCCGAATCCTATGTCCTCAACTCACGCGATCTCCACACGTGGGCGGATCAAGAGGGTCCAATCAATGTGGGACGACTGACCCGATCCGCGAAAGATGCGCGTGAAGCATGGGACCGCTTGTTGCCGGCTGCCTAGCTAGCTCCTCTCCCTTTGGCGCTTCTAACGGTAATCGCCTCTGAGCTCGCTGCGCCCGTCCTGCCACGACGCGCTAAACTCTGAAGGTTACACTTCGTATCAGAGCACCATGAAGCGACGATCCAAGGGCGCCGTCGGGCGCCTGCACGACTTCGTCCGGGAGTACACGAACGGTCTGAGACCGGGGGACGTGCAGCGCCTGTTCGACCGCGACGCCGCCCGCGCTTACGCGGTGCTCACCCGCGAGCACAGCGCGGAGCCGGGGCCCAAGAAGGGCCTCGGAGGCTTCCTCTTCCGCGCCAAGCTCGCCTTCCTCGGCCTCTCCTACAAGCTCACGCCGCCGCGCCGCCTGCTGTTCGCCGTCTCCTTGATCGCCTTCGTCCTCGGCCTGTTCAGCGACGCCGGCTTCAGTTATTCCTCCAAGGGGACGAGGGTCATCATCCAGTTCACGCCCTTCTGGTTCGCCGTCAGCGTCGGCTGCCTCATCTTCCTCCTCGCGCTGGAGCTGGTGGACCGCATCCGCGTGCGCGACGAGCTGGAGGTGGCCCGCGAGCTGCAGGACGACCTGCTGCCGCACGACGTCCCGGTGCTCCCCGGCTATCTCTTCGCCCACTCCTACCGCACGGCCAACGAGGTGGGAGGCGACTATTACGATCTGACCCTCCTGCCCGACGGCCGCTTCTCGCTGATGATGGGCGACGCCAGCGGCCACGGCATGGCCGCCGGCCTGGTGATGGCCATCGCCAACGCCACGCTGAAGACGGCGCTCGATCTCGATCCCAGCCCGGAGCGGGTGCTGGCGTTGCTCAACCGCACGCTCTGCCGCACCGGCTCGAAGCGGACGTTCATGAGCGTCTTCTACTCCGTGCTGACGCCGGAGACCGGCGAGCTGGAGTACGTCTGCGCCGGCCATCCCTTCCCGCTGCTCCGGCGGGCGGACGGCACCGTCGAGGAGCTCGGCTGCGGCGGCTTCCCGCTCGGCATCCGCGAGCCGCTGGAAGTCGTCCGCCGCACCGTCACCCTGGACCCGGGCGATCTTCTCGTGCTCTATACGGATGGCCTGCCCGAGGCCGTGGACGCGCAGGGGAAGGCGGCCTTCGGCTACGAGAAGATTCGGACCGCGCTAGGGCCCGGCGGCTCGCCGCAGACCGTCCACGACGGCATCTTGCGCAGCTTCGACCGCCACGTCGGCGAGGAGCCGCTGCTCGACGACTTGACGGTGGTGGTCATCGCGCGGCTGCCGCCCGTGCCGGGCCCTCACGCTCTCCCGACGGACCGGAGCTGACTGCCCGGTTGCCGGTGGCAGTCGCAGAGAGCTTCTGCATCAACCCACGATAGAGGCTTACGGCACCGACCTTCTCCGCGAGAGTCGTGACGATAAATTGATTGAGACTGGTTCCCTCTAACTCAGCGAGCTGAGCAGCTTGACGGTGCAGGCTGCGTGGAAGTCGCAGAGCGAATCGCCCGCTGAACTGGACGTCCGCAGTGGGAGGTGGAATCTCCTGCTTCATCTCGAGCGCAGCTTCAATCCAGGATTCCGCAGCGGTTTCCAATCGCTCGTAGGCTTCGGCGGGGTTGGCGCCCTGGGCAACACATCCAGGGAACTCAGCAATCAAAGCCGTAAAAGTGCCGCTCTCTTCATCAGGGATCAGGATCCTCGTGTACGGCTTCCTCAGAAGGTCGCGCGCGTCGATGTCAGCCATAGCGGTTTACCTCACTCTAGTCCTCTTGAGATTGCAGGAACTCCTCGTATCGATCCAGGTCGCCTTCCAGTTGATCCAGAATGCTCCTTGCTGTGAAGCGGTTGACGTCGCCTGGATGGCTTGGAATGCTTACCGGCCGCCTGTCGGATAGCTCGTCGCTGATCCACGTGGGCTCCTTCCCTCTCTTCGCCCGCCTCCTGCCGAGGCGCCGGGCCAAGGCTTCAAGCTCAGCAGTTTTGACCCAACCCTTATTCCTGAGAGCCTCTATTTCTGACCGGAGCTTCCGGATCTTCGCGAGGCTTATCACGATATCGCCTATGATATCAGAACAACCGCCGCAGCCACCGCCTGAAGCTGAACTGCGGGCCCACACCCTCAGCCTTCGCCACCTCTCGTGGGTATCCCAGCTCGGCCAGCAAGGCCTTCGTCTGCTCGCCAAGCTTCGGCACGCGATCCGCGGACCTCGGCCGCTCGCCGTCCAGCCGCGCGGGGAAGGCGAGGCGCGGCTGATCCGGTCCGCCGTCGAGGAGAGCCCGCGCCGCCACCTGTGGATGCGTTCGCGCCTCGGCGGCGGAGAGCACCGGCTCGGCGGGCACGTCTTCGCGGCCGGCGAGATCCATCCAATCCTTCAAGGTCCGGCCGCGGATGAGCTCCGCCACCTGGCGATGCACGCGCCGCGAGGTGCTGTACTGGCGGCGGATCAGATCCTCACGGCCGGCGGCAGTGCAGAAGCGCCGCCAGAAGTGGGGCTCCAGGGCGCCGAGCGCCAAGAGGCGGCCGTCCGCCGTCTCGTAGAGGTTGTAGCAGGGCAGCGCACCGGTGAGGGGCAGCCGCCGGCCCACCGCTTTCTTCCCGTCCGCTTCCAAGGCCCAGCCGACGATGTTGGCGTGCACGCTGGCGTCGAGGAGCGAGGCGTCGATATGTCGGCCCTCGCCCGTCCGCTGGCGCTCCAGCAGCGCTGCGAGGATGGACGTCACGGCGCTCCAGGAGCCGATCTGGTCCGCCGCCTGCACGGACGGCATGGCCGCTGTCGAGGCCAGCGCTCCCGCCACGGCGAGATAGGTGAGATCGTGACCGGCGCGAGGCGCGTACGGCCCCGTCTGGCCCCAGCCCGTCAGTGAGCAGACGACGAGCCGTGGGTAGCGCCGCCGCAGTTCCTCGGGCGGAAATCCCAGCCGCGCCAGCGTGCCGGGACGGAAACTCTCGAGCAGCACGTCCGCCCGCTCGAGCAGCCGAGCCAGCACCTCTTGTCCCGCCGGCTGCTTGAGATCGAGCGCGATGCTTTCAACCCCCGCGAGCAGGATGCCGGCCAGCGCGCCCACGCTCTCGCGCACCGGCGGCGACATGCGTACCGGATCGCCGAGCGACGGCTCCTCCACCTTGACCACCCGCGCGCCGAGGTCCGCCAGCAGGCGCGAGGCGAGCGGACCTGGAAGGAGGCGGGAGAGATCGACGACGAGAAGGCCGGAGAGAGAAGAGGCCAATCCCCTACTCGCGCTCGACGACCATCGCCATGCCGACGCCGCCCGCCGCGCAGACGGTGACGAGACCGAGGTTCTCGCCGCGGCGGCGCAGCTCGTAGAGGAGCTGGGTGACGACGCGCGCGCCGGTGGCGCCGAAGGGATGGCCGATGGCGATCGAGCCGCCGGTGACGTTGAAGCGCTCGAAATCGACGACGCCCACGGGCTCGCTGCGACCCAGCTCGCGCTCGGCGAACTTCTTCGAGGCGAAGGCCTTCATGTTGGAGAGGATCTGCGCCGCGAAGGCCTCGTGCATCTCCACGAGATCCATATCCGCGAGCTTCACGCCGGCCGCGTCGAGCGCCGCCGGCGCGGCGTAGGCCGGCCCCTGGAGGAGCTGGTCGCCAGGGTTGAGAGCCGTGAACGCATACGAGCGGATGTAGCCGAGCGGCGTGTAGCCAAGCGCCTTGGCCTTCTCTTCGCTCATCAGCAGCACGGCCGAGCCGCCGTCCGTGAGCGGGCTCGAATTGCCGGCGGTGAGCGAGCCGTAGCGCTTGTCGAACACCGGCTTCAGCTTGGCAAGGGTCTCCAGCGAGCTGTCCGCGCGGATGCCGTTGTCGCGGGTGACGGCCTTGTCGTAGCCGGGCGGTGGAAACGCGGGCGCGATCTGCGCCGCGAAGCGGCCGTCCTCGGTGGCGGCGGCGGAGCGCTGGTGCGAGAGGAGGGCGATCTCGTCCTGGGCGCGGCGGGAGATGTCGTTCTCCTTCGCCATCTTCTCGGCCGATTCGCCCATGCTCTGGCCCGTCGTGTACTCGGCGATGGCGGGCGCCACCGGCGCGAGATCCGCCGGCCGCAGCTTGCTGAAAGCTCCCACCTTCTGCGGCAGCGACTTGGCGCGGCTCGCCTCCATGAAGGTGCGCGCCGCCTTGCGCGAGAACTGGATGGGGACGTTGGAGAGCGATTCGGCGCCGCCGGCGAGCACTACGTCGGCCTCGCCCGAGAGGATGGCGCCGGCGCCGAACGTCATGGCGCGGGTCGAGGAGGCGCAGGCGAGATTGACCGTCACGCCCGGGATGCGCATCGGCAGCGAGGTGCGGAAGACCACCTCGCGGCCGAGGTTCGGAGCGTGCAGCGCCGGCACGACGACGCCGAAGATCGAGAGGCCGATCTCCGCCGGATCGATCGCCGTCCGGGCGATGAGCTCCGCCGCCGCTACGCTCGCCAGATCGACGACGTCCATGTTCATGAAATCGGTGCCCGACTTGATGAAAGGCGTCCGGCAGCCATTGATGATGGCGACGCGGCCATGCGGCCCCTTCAGCTCGCGGCGGGCCGTCGTTTGCGTCTTGACCGGCGGGCCGCCGTTGCGGGTCCAGACGGTATCGGCACGCTCGGTGATCTCCTCGACGGCCGAAGCGTTGTTCGGCGGCCGCAGCGGCGCGGGCGGCGGGGCTTCGAGGGCGGCGTTCTCGGGCATGGGGTCTCTCCTCTCCGGGGGTTATATACCACGGCCGGCTCGGAAGCGCGGGAAGCGGACGAACACGGACGGATACGGACGGACACGCTCAAATCTTTCCAACCCCCACCCCCCGCTCCCGCCAGAACGCCTCCCCTTCCGACGGCAGCATCTCGGATCCGGTAATCAGGACGGCCCGCAGCCGCCGGAACGGCAGGCGCGGACGGCGTCGGAGCCATCCTTTCTTTTCCTTCTCCACCCAACTCCGCAGGGCGGCCAACTCGGCCACGGTGCCATGGAAGACCGTCGGCCGCACCCAGGCCGCGGTCGCTACGCGTAGCGCCGGATTCGGCTCCAGGACCACAGCCGCTCCCGCGAGCGTTGCCCAGGAGAGCATGGCCCGCTCGTCGGGGATCTCTAGGGAGCCGCCGAGGACGATGATGTCGCGACCTCTTGTTGGCCCGAGCTGATCCTGAATTCGCTCCGCCGTGGCGATCAGCTCTGGCGCGGAGAGCTCGACGGGTTGGCCGTTGCGGACGACGACGGCTCCCCCCGCCCCCCTCACCCCCTGTCCCCCTCTCCCTGACGGGCGAGGGGGGACC
>JBIOVX010000122.1:0-2707 GCA_044868005.1 Thermoanaerobaculia bacterium
GCCCGCAGCGATCAGGGCGGGGACAAGCCCCGCCCCTACGAAGACATTCAGCGTCACGTCCCCCCTCGCCCGTCAGGGAGAGGGGGCCAGGGGGTGAGGCTTCGGAGGGCATGCCCCACCGTCCGCCAAAATCCCCTGGACCCGGCTTCAACTCAGCGCCTCCAGCCCGCTCCCCACGGCGCCGCCGCCGCTGCGCCGCCCCACGCGCAGCACGCCGGAGATGCCGCGCACCTCGCGCAGCAGCTTGTCCAGGTGCTTGCGGTCGCGGAGCTGGCAGACGACGCTGATGGTGCCGCGGCCGGTCTCGCGCTGGGTGTCCGCCTCGATGGCGGTGATGTTGCTGCCGGCACGGGTGATCGCCTCGGTCAGGCGGGCGAGCATGCCCTGCTGGTCCTCGACCTCGATCATCAGCGAGACCTGATAGATGTCGTTCTTCTGCTGGTCCCACCGGACCTCGATCTCGCGCTCGGGGTTGTAGAGCAGGTTCTGGACGTTGGGGCAGTCCACGCGGTGGACGGAGACGCCGCGGCCGCGCGTGATGTAGCCCACGATCTCCTCGCCGGGCAGCGGATTGCAGCACTTGGCGAGATAGGCGAGCAGGTCGCCCTGCCCCTTGACGGTGATCGGGCCGGCGGCGCCGAAGGGGAGGATCTTGCTCACCGCCTGGCGCAGGCGGCCCGGCTTCTCCGTCTCGGTCAGCTTTTCCTGCCCGATCACGCGCTCGAGCACGAGCCGCGGCTCGGTCTTGCCGAAGCCGATGCGGCTGTAGAGGTCCTCCAGCTTCGAGAGGCCCTCGTTCTGCAGGTGCTCCGCGAAGGCGGGGGCCTCCGTCACCTTGCGCAGCGACAGCCCGTACTTCCGCAGCTCCTTCTCGAACACCCGCCGGCCGATCTCCATCGCCCGCTGCTTCTGCTGCGTGTTGATCCACTGGCGGATCTTGTTCTTGGCGCGCGAGGTGGTGACGAGGTTCAGCCAGTCGCGGCTGGGGTTGCGCGTGGGATTGGTCAGCACTTCCACCATGTCGCCGTTCTGCAGCGGCGTGCGCAGGGGAACCAGCCGGCCGTTGACCCGCGAGCCGGCGCAGTGATGGCCGAGGTCGGTGTGCACCCGGTAGGCGAAGTCGAGCGGCGTGGCGCCGCGCGGGAAGGAGAAGACCTCGCCCTTGGGGGTGAAGACGTAGACCTCGTCGGGATAGAGGTCCACCTTGAGGGTGGTGAGGAAAGTGCGCGGGTCCTGCACCTCCTTCTGCCACTCGAGGAGCTGCCGCAGCCACAGGATGTTCGGATCGCTCGCCTGCGGGTCGGCCCGGCCCTCCTTGTAACGCCAGTGGGCGGCGATGCCTTCCTCCGCCACCATGTCCATCTCGCGGGTGCGGATCTGCACCTCGAACGGCTGCCCCTGGTCGCCCACCACCGTCGTGTGCAACGACTGGTACAGGTTGGGCTTGGGCATCGCGATGTAATCCTTGAACCGACCCGGGATCGGGCGCCAGTTCTGATGTACGACGCCGAGCGCGGCGTAGGTGTCCTTGACGCTGGCGGTGACGATGCGGAAGGCGAGGTAATCGTAGAGCTGCGAGATGTCGATCCCCTGGCGGCGGAGCTTCTCGTAGATCGAGTAGGAACGCTTGACGCGGAAGCTGATCTCGGCGTCGAGGCCCGCCTCCTCCAGGCTCCCCGCGAGCCGCTGGCGGATGCGCTCGGTGGCCGCCTCCCCCAATTTCACCTTCTCGGCGAGGCGCTGGTGCAGCTCGGCGAACTGGTGCGGATAGAGATGGTAGAAGGCCAGGTCCTCGAGGTCGCCCTTGACGCGCGCCATGCCGAGGCGGTGGGCGATCGGCGCGTAGATCTCCAGCGTCTCGCGCGAGATGCGCCGGCGGGCGTCCGGCGTCAGGTGCTCCAGGGTCTGCATGTTGTGCAGCCGGTCGGCCAGCTTGACGACGATGACGCGGATGTCCTTGGCCGAGGCCAGGATCATCTTGCGGAAGGTCTCGGCCTGGGCCTCGTCGCGCCGCACGTATTCGTGGCGGCCGATCTTGGTGACGCCGTCCACCAGCTCGGTGATCTCGCCGCCGAACTCGCTCTCCAGCACGTCGCGGGTGGTGAGGGTGTCCTCCAGCACGTCGTGCAGCAGACCCACGGCGACGCAGGTCTGGTCGAACTTGAGATCGGCCAGCAGCCAGGCCACGTTCAGCGGATGGATCATGAACGGCTCGCCGGAGCGGCGGACCTGGTCCTTGTGCATCTCGGTAGAGAAGTCGTAGACGGAGCGCAGAAGGGCCGGATTGGTGAGGCGCCCATGCCCGGCGAGGCAGGCGAGCACGTCCTCGAAGCGCGCCACGCGCGGCGACGGCACGGGCGGCGCGAGGTTCTTGCTGGTGGGGGACATGGCGTCTCCCCGCCGCAGGCGATGTCGTTGTGCGGAACCCTCCGGCGGGTATCTGATTATAAGGGGAAGAGGAGGGCGGAGGATTCCCGCCCGGCGCTTCCGCACCGGGCTATCGAGACGTCGCCCAGAGGGCGATCGCTTCAGAGAAGCGGCAGGATCGCGGCGAGATGCAAGGCGACCGCCGGCAGAATCGCCCAGGCGATGTATCGCCATGCGCCGCTGCCGGCGCGGCCGAGCTGCCAGTCGAGCTCCCACGTCCCGAGCGCTAGCACGATCCAGGCGAGACCGACGTGCAGTGCCCGCACGATCGATGCGGACG
>JBIOVX010000123.1:0-20761 GCA_044868005.1 Thermoanaerobaculia bacterium
CCCGCCCTCGACCGTTCAAGGCGGGGACAAGCCCCGCCCCTACGAAAAACATCAAGCGAAATCCCCTTTCTCCCCCGCCCGCATTCGCGCATAGTCCTCCGGCACGTCCAGATCCGCCAGCGCCGCCGCCGGCCAGGAGAGCACCTCGGCTTCGTGACGATGGCGCTTGACCACCTGCCGGCCGCAGCCCTCGCCGGTCATCAGCTTCAGCTCGTTGAACAGGGAGCGGTCGTAGAGCATGGGCGGCGCGTTGACCCCTTCGTAGTCGGAGATGACGAGCGGCGCCTCGGTCGTGCGATAGCGCTCGATCATGGCGGCGATCATCTCCGGTGTGACGAACGGCATGTCCGCCAGCAGCACCATGGCAGCCTGAGCCTCAGGCGGCACCGCCATGACGCCGCCCTTGAGCGAGGTGTTGATTCCCTGCTCGTAGAGCGGATTGAGCGCCCACTGGCAGGGCAGGTCTTCGATCTCCTGCCAGGCTTTCTCCGGCTCATGGCCGAGCACCACCATCAGCGGCGACAGGCCGCCCGCCAAAGCCCGCTTCACGGCGCCGCGCAGGACGCTCTCGCCGTTCAGCTCGAAGAGCAGCTTGTTGCTGCCCATGCGGCTGGAAGTGCCGGCGGCGAGCAGGATACCGGCGACGGGACCGCTGCGGTCACCCGGCATGGATGGCCTCCGTGCGTTGCGAGAGATGGCGCGGCTCGCGCTGGGCAATGAAGGCGAGCAGCTCGGCGATGATGGCGAGCGCCACCTGCCGCGGGCCGTCGGCGCCCAGGTCGAGCCCGACGGGGCCATAGACCCTCTCGTCCCCCTCGCGGCCGATCTCGCGCAGGATGGTCTCCGTTCGCAGGCGCGGTCCCAGCATGCCGACGTAGGGGATGCCCGCCGCGAGCAGCCGCCGCACCCATTCGCGGTCGTGATTCAGCGAGTGGGTCTTCACCACCGCGAGCGAACGGCCGGCGGGCGGCAGATCGACCTGCTCTTCCGGCCGCGCCAGCACCAGCCGCGCCGCCTGCGGGAACCACTCCGGCGGCATCAGCCCCTGGCGGTGATCCACGAGGGTGACGCGGAATCCGGCCTCCGCGGCATAGGCGACCAGCGGGCGGGCGTCGTCCCCGGCGCCGCAGACGATGAGGTGAGGAGGCGGCGGCAGCACCTCGATGAAGACCTGGCGGCCGCCGATCGTCTGCACGCCCGGAGCCGTATCCGACGCCTCCGCCACGGCCGTTGCGCCCGCCTCCTCTCCATCGAGGACGGTGGAGATCGCGAACGGGGAATCTCCGGCCAGCAGCTCCCGCAGGCGGTCCGCGAGCTCCGCCAGGGGGCCCTCGGTGGCCGGCTGGATGAAGACGTCCACCAGCCCGTTGCAGCCCAGCCCGAGCCCCCAGACGATGTCCTCGTCGGTTCCCGTGCTGTAGTGCCGCAGGCTGGGGATCCCGGTCTCCATGACGCCCTTGGCGACCTCGCGCACGTCGGCTTCCAGACAGCCGCCGCTGACGCTGCCCATCGTCTCGCCCGTCTCTTCGATGAGGAACTTGGCGCCCGGCCGGCGATAGGCGGAGCCGACGATATGCACCACCGTGGCGAGCGCCGCCCGCCGTCCCGCCGCCTTCAGCTCGGCGAGCCGCGAGAGGATCTCCGCGGTTTCCTTCCAGTGGTTCATCGCTCCGCCCCGCAACAGGAGGGTCAAAGATACCCGCTGGCCGCGCAGGGTTCAAGAGCGGTCCGGGAAGCGGGGGAATATATGACGCCGGGACGGCAGTGGCCGTAGAATAGGCGTTTGAACCCGGCCGCACCCACCGGAAAGGACCGCTTCGGATGCCCGACGACCAACCCGCCACCACCCTACGTGAGCAGCTCCGGCAGTCGGCCAAACAAGGCTACGACCTCCGGAACCGCCTGCTGGAGATCGCCGAGGATCTACCCCCCCTCGAGCGCGAGCGGATCCGGCAGACGGCCGGCAAGATCCTGACCTTCTGCACGCAGCTCCGCGAGATCGCCATGATCCTGCCGACCGACCCCTCGGTGGACCTGTTCGACGCGCTGGAGGATCCCGAGGGAGTGCGCGATCGTATCGAGGGCGCCCTGGAGAACTACTTCGAGTCCGCGCTCGACGACCTGCAGGAGTTCGTGGACGAGGCGGAGGCCGAAGAGGAGAAGGACACGAAGTCGTGATCTGCCCCTGAACGGCAAAGGCCGCGGCACGAGCCGCGGCCTGCGAAAGCGTGAAGCGGTAGCCCGGCGGAGAGGGCTACTTCTTGAGGACCATCGTGGCCCTGAAGTTGCTGTATTTCCAGCCGATGGTCGCCTGCTCGGGATGGTCGGGAAGGTTGCGGCCGATATAGTTGCCGAACTCGGCGACCATGGCCAGATCCTTCATGCTCTCGCCCTTGCCGTAGGGCCTGATCACGAGCGTCTGGTTGTTCCCCGGCTTGACCTCCTGGCTGAACTTGACGACCTCGACCTCGTCCAGGAACACCTGGAGGGTAAACCGCTTGTTCTGGGCGTCGAAGGTGTAGACGACGTGGTAGGTCTTGTCCTTCTGCACCAGGTAGGAGGCCTTCTGATTGGTGTTGTGCCCCCTGGGCATGCCGGCGTTCTGCATGACCTTGACAATGCTCTTGTTGGGGCCGAGGGCATTGACGTTGCCGACGACGCCGCTGCGGTAGCGCTCGAGGAAGAAGTAGCCCAGGTTGTGGACGCCCGCGGGTTTCGGGCTCCACGGTCCGACCTTCACGTCCCACTCGTAGACCGCCTTGGCGACGTGCAATTCCTTCTCCGCCTTGATGCAGATGATGCCCTTCGGATTCGCCTTCGTCGCGTCGTGGAATTGGCCCCCGAGGCCTATGGAGAAGTTACCGGACGTGTCCGGGCGCAGCGTCAAGAAATGCTGGCAGGCGCCGTTGGGACCGGTGTCCTTGGCGAACACGGGTGCCAGGCCGCCCTGCTCCGTCGCCACGCCGTAGGGGAAGAAACTCTGGTCGCAGGTGACGCGCGCGGAATCGATGCGGCCCATCCACTGCGCGGCGCTCTCGCGCGCCAGCGCCTTCGGCTCCACCTCGAACGGGATCTCGGCGATGCGGCGGCCGGCCCGGTTGAAGAGGGTGGCCTGGCAGAAGGCCGTCTGCTCCGAGAGGTTGGCGGCGCCGAGGATCAGCGACGTCATGGCGCGCGGACGCGGCAGATCGCTGAGCTGGACATCCGCGCCGGCGACGTAGGCTTCGTTTTCACCGAAGGTGGGCACCTCGCCGAGGAGCTCGCCGCGGGAGCCTGCCATCCAGGCGCTGACGTCGAAGGACGAGTCGGCTTCGACGGCGATTAGGCCCGCCTTCTCGGCGGCGGCCCGCTGGGCGACTTGCCGTCCTACGCCGTCGACGCCGGCGGCCCAGACCTTGGTGGCTAGGGGGCTGCCGTCCGCGGCGGATCCCAGAGCAGGTACGTAGATTCGCTCCGCTGCAGCCGGAGCGGCCAAGGTGAGCGCACAAAACACGACGTGGACGAACCCCTTCTTCATGGCGGAAACCTCCATCAATTTGTTTACAGCGTGCTACCTGACGCGTACCGCTGAATTACTGCCCGTCTAGAGACGTGAAGCTATAGTAACGCTTGAAGAATTTCGATGCAAGCCCCTTTGCCCAATCCCTTGTGCAAGGCGGCCTTTGCCGAGCGCCCGCCCCAGCGCCTCCAGGCTCTCCAGGTTGTGGACGGGACGGTGCTCGTCGACGTGCGGCAGGAGGGCCCGCACGCCGTGCGCACGCGGCTCGAACCCCTCCCAGCGCAGGAGGGGGTTGAGCCAGATCAGCCGGCGGCAGGAGCGGTGGAGGCGGTCGGCCTCGGCGGCGAGGCCCGGCTCGGGATCGCGGTCGAGCCCGTCGGTCACCAGCAGCACCACGCCGCCGTGGCCGAGCACGCGGCGCGACCAGGCGCGGTTGAACTCGTGCAGGCAGGCGCGCAGGCGCGTGCCGCCCGACCAGTCGAGGACCTCGCGGCCGCAGCGCGCGAGCGCTTCGTCGGCGTCGCGGCGGCGGAGGATGCGCGTCACGTTGGTGAGCCGCGTAGCGAACAGGAAGGCATGGACGCGGGTGCGGGCGTTGAGCAGCGCGTGGAGGAAATGCAGCAGGACCTCCGAGTAGCGGCCCATCGATCCCGAGATGTCGCAGAGGACGACGAGCGGCGGCGGCAGGACTCCGCGCGAGCGGAAGCGCAGAGGCGCGACGTCGCCGAAGGTCTTGACGCTCTCGCGCACCGTGCGGGCGAGATCGATGCGCGAGCCGTGGGGATCGGGAGCGAACCGCCGCGTGCGCACCGGCCGCAGGGCCACCGTCATCTCGCCGGCGATGCGCTTGGCGCGGCGCAGCTCCTCGGCGCTCATCTGATCGAAATCCCGCGTGCGCAGCACCTCGTCGGCAGAAAAGGTGAGCCAGGCGTCGAGCTCGAGGCGCTCGGCCGGCGAAGGCGCGGCGGACGACGGCTGGCGCCAGGCCTCGGCGATGCGGCGCGACAGCGATGGCGGCGCCGGCACGCGCACCTGCGGCAGGAGGAGGGCCAGCGCGTTGTTGACGCCCTGGGGATCGCGCCAGAACAGTCGGAAGGCCTGGTCGAAGAGCTCGAAGTCCTCGGGCCGCTTGACCAGCACGGCGTGCAGCGACCAGTAGAACTCGTCACGCTGGAGGACGTCCACGCTCGCCGCCGCGGCGATGGCTTCGAGCGCGCTCGCCGGTCCGAGACGGAGGCCGGCGCCGCGCAGCAGGCGGGTGAAATGGACGACGTTCTCGGCGAGCTTCGAGGTCATCTATGAGCCGGCCACGATTTCCGCCAGGATCCTCTCCACCGGACCACCTGCCATCTTCTCGATGTCATCCTGATACTTGAGCAGCACGCCCAGCGTCGCGTTCACGGTCTCGGCGTCGAGGGCGATGCGGTCGAGGGCGAGCAGCGCGTAGGCCCAGTCGATCGTCTCGGCGACTCCCGGCAGCTTGAAGAGGTCCGCGGCGCGCAGCTTCTGCACGAAGCGCACGATCTGATCGCCGAGGGCGGCAGCCAGCTCCGGAGCGCGCAGGCGCAGGATCTCCAACTCGCGGGCGGCGTCCGGATAGCCGATCCAGTGGTAGAAGCAGCGGCGCTTGAGCGCGTCGTGAATCTCGCGCGTGCGGTTGGAGGTGAGCACGACGACCGGTGGCGACGGCGCGCGCACCGTGCCCATCTCCGGAATGGTCACCTGGAAATCGCTCAGGATCTCCAGCAGGAAGGCCTCGAACGGCTCGTCGGTGCGGTCGAGCTCGTCGACGAGGAGCACGGGCGGGCCTGCTTCATCGGGCTCGAGCGCCAACAAGAGAGGACGCTTGAGGAGGAAGCGCTCGTCGAAGATGTCGTGCGCGAGGCGCTCTTTGGCCCCAGCTCCCGACTCGCCGCCGAGCTCCGCCAGCCGGATCTCCAGCATCTGGCGGGGATAGTTCCACTCGTATAGCGCCGAGGCGGCGTCCAGGCCCTCGTAGCATTGCAGGCGGATGAGCCGCCGGCCGAGCGTCTCGGCGAGAACCTTGGCGACCTCGGTCTTGCCGACGCCGGCCTCGCCTTCGAGCAGGAGAGGCCGGCCCAGCTTGAGCGCCAGGTAAACGGCGGTAGCGAGGCTCGCGTCGGCGACGTAGCGCCCCGTGGCGAGCAGCCGGCGCGTGTCTTCGACGCTGCGTGGCAGATCCAAGCCCCTCTCCTTTAGGAGAGGGGTTGGGGTGAGGTCGCGGCCTGGACGGCCCGCCTGGCCATCACCGTGACGAGATGCGCCCGATACTTGGCGCTCGCGTCGGTATCCGACCGTAGATCCTCCGCGGCGACGCTACCGGCAGCGACCGCGTCGGGCGCGAAGCGCACGGCGAGCGCGGACTCCATCGCCGGCACGCGGAACGCCTTGGAGCCTGCCCCGGTCACCGCGACGCGCACGCCGCCCGCGGTCTTCGCCACCATGACGCCGACCACCGCGTACTTCGATGCGGGGCTGGGGAACTTGGCGTAGGCCGCGCTCTCCGGCACCGGGAAGGACACGGCGGTAACGATCTCGTCGGCCGCGAGCGCCGTCTGGAAAAGGCCGGTGAAGTAGTCGTCGGCCGCGATGCTGCGGCGGTCGGTCACGATCGTCGCCCCCAAGGCGAGCACGGCCGCGGGATAGTCCGCGGCGGGATCGGCGTGGCCGAGCGAGCCGCCGATGGTGCCGCGGTTGCGCACCTGCGCGTCGCCGATGCCTGCGGCGAGATGCGCCAATGCCGGGATGCGCTGCCTCACCTCGGGCGAGCTCGCGACCGTATCGTGCGTGACGAGCGCGCCGATCACCAGCGCATCACCTTCGGAGCGGATCTCCCGCAGGGCCGGAATGGCGGCGAGCGACACCAGGTCCGAAGGCTGCGCCAGGTCGAGCTTCATTACCGGCAGCAGGCTCTGCCCGCCGGCGAGCAGCTTGGCCGACTCGTTGCCCTGCAGCAGCGCGACCGCGTCGCCGACCGATTGCGGCCGGTGGAACTCGAAGCTCTTCATGCCACACCTCCCGCGGCGTTGATGGCCCGCCAGACCCTCTCCGGAGTCGCCGGCATGTCGATGTCCGCGACGCCGAGAGGCGCCAGGGCGTCGAGCACGGCGTTGATCACCGCCGGCGGCACGCCGATGGCGCCCACCTCGCCGACGCCCTTGATGCCGGTGGGATTGTGCGTGCACGCGGTGACGTGGTTGCCGACCTTGAACATCGGCAGGTCCGAGGCGCGCGGCATGGTGTAGCTCATGTACGAGCCCGAGAGGAGCTGCCCGCCCTCGTCGTAGACGCACTCCTCGAGCAGCGCCTGGCCGATGCCGTGCGCGAGGCCGCCATGCGCCTGGCCGTCGACGATCATCGGATTGATGACGACGCCGACGTCATCCGCGATGGCGACGTTCACCACCTCGACGACACCCGTCTCCGGATCTACCTCGACCTCGACCGCGTGGCAGCCGGCGGGGAAGGTGAAGTTCTTGGGATCGTAGAAGGCGGAGTCCTCCAGCCCCGGCTCCACCGTCTCGATGGGATAGTTGTGCGGCACGTAGGCGGCGAAGGCGACGTCGCCGAACGCCTTCTCCTTGTCGGTGCCGGCGACGCGGAACTTGCCGTCCGCGAACTCGATGTCCGCGACGCTCGCCTCCAGCAGGTGGGCGGCGACCTTCTTGCCCTTGTCCACGATCTTGTCGATCGCCTTGACGATGGCCGAGCCGCCGACGGCCGCCGAGCGCGAGCCGTAGGTCCCCATGCCGAACGGGATGCGGTCGGTGTCGCCGTGGACGATCTCGACGTTCTCCAGCGGCACGCCGAGCTTCTCGTTGACGAGCTGGGCGAACGTCGTCTCGTGCCCCTGGCCGTGGCTGTGCGTGCCGGTGAACACCGTAACGCTCCCCGTCGGATGGACGCGCACCGACGCCGCCTCGTACAGCCCGGCGCGCGCGCCGAGGGCGCCGACGAGAGCGGACGGCGCGATGCCGCACGCCTCGATGTAGGTCGAGACGCCGAAGCCGCGCCGCTTGCCGCGTGCCTCGGACTCGGCCTTGCGGTCCGCGAAGTGGTCATGGTCGATCGCCTGCAGCGCCATATCCAGGGTGGCGGGATAGTCGCCGACGTCGTACTGCAAGGCGACGGGAGTTTGATACGGGAACTGGTCCGGCTGGATCAGGTTCTTGCGGCGGATCTCCACGCGGTCGACGTTCAGCTCGCGGGCGGCCTTGTCCACGAGGCGCTCCAGCAGGTAGGTGGCCTCGGGACGCCCGGCGCCGCGCACCGCGTCCACCGGCACCGTGTTGGTGAAGATCGCCTTCACCTCGGCGTAGATCTGGGGAATCACGTAAGGACCGGATAAGAGCGTGCCATAGAGGTACGTCGGGATGGCCGGCGCGAACGTCGAGAGATACGCTCCCATATTGGCGAGCGTGCGCACGCGGAGGCCGCGGAACTTGCCGTCGGCGTCCAGGGCCAGCTCGGCGTGCGACAGGTGGTCCCGGCCGTGGGCGTCGGAGAGGAAGGACTCCGTGCGCTCGGCGGTCCACTTCACCGGCCGGCCGACGCGCTTGGAAGCCCACAGCACCAGCAGCTCCTCGGCGTAGTGGAAGATCTTCGAGCCGAAGCCGCCGCCCACGTCCGGCGCCACGACGCGCAGCCTGTGCTCGGGCACCTTGAGGGTGAAGGCGCCGAGGAGCAGGCGGGTCAGGTGCGGGTTCTGCGACGTGGTGTAGAGGGTGTAGCGGTCCTCGGCCGCGTCGTAATGGCCGTTGGCGGCACGCGGCTCGATGGCGTTGGGGGCGACGCGGTTGTTGACGAGATCGATCGAGGTGACGTGCGCGGCGCCGGCGAACGCTCCGTCGGTGGCCGCGGAGTCGCCCAGGTGCCAGTCGAAGCAGACGTTGCCCGCGGCCTCGTCCCACACCTGGGGCGCGCCGTCGGCGGTGGCGGCGCGCAGGCTCGCCACGACCGGCAGCGGATCGTAATCGACCTCCACGAGCTGGGCCGCGTCCCTGGCCGCCGCCTTGCTCTCGGCGATCACCATGGCGACCGGATCGCCGGCGTGCCGCACCTTGCCTTGTGCCAAAGCCGGGTGCGGCGGCTCGACCATGACGGAGCCGTCCTTGTTGGTGATCTGCCAGCCGCAGGGGATGCCGCCGAGCCCGTCGGCGGCCACGTCGTCGCCGGTGAGCACGGCGAGCACGCCCGGCGCCGCGAGGGCAGCCGAGGCATCGACCGACTGGATCGCCGCATGGGCGTGCGGCGAGCGCACGAACACGGCGAAGGTCTGGCCGGGAAGCTTGACGTCGTCGGTGTAGCGTCCCTTGCCGAGAAGGAAACGCCGGTCTTCCTTGCGGGCGACGGAAGCGCCGAATCCTTGCGCGCTCATCAGGCACCTCCCCGCATGGTCTCGGCCGCGGAGAGCACGGCCTTGACGATGTTGTGGTAGCCGGTGCAGCGGCAGAGGTTGCCCTCCAGCCAGTGCCGCACCTCGCTCTCGCTGGGTTGCGGGTTGCGCTGTACGAGATCGGTAGCGCTCATCACCATGCCGGGCGTGCAGAAACCGCATTGCAGGCCGTGGCAGGCGTTGAACGCCGCCTGCATCGGATGCAGGTCGCCGTTGCGCGCCAGGCCCTCGATAGTCGTCACCGCCGCGCCGTCGGCCTCCACGGCCAGCATGGTGCAGCTCTTCACCGACTTGCCGTCGACCCACACCGTACAGGCGCCGCACTGGCTGGTATCGCAGCCCACGTGCGTCCCGGTGAGCCCGAGGTGCTCGCGCAGCAGCTCCACGAGCAGCGTCCGCGGCTCCACGCCGATGGCGTAGCTCTTGTCATTGACTTTCAACGAGATCGTGGCCATAGACCTCCCTTCCTTCGAGGACCAGCCCACCGCGTACTGAGGGAAGGCGATCTTAACGCCGGGAATTCGGCGGGTGCAAGGCTCGGCCAGGAATCGCCCGTCAGAGTCTTTCCAACCCTGCAGCGGCCGTGGCCGCAGGCAGAAACAGCCGCTCGGGCCGCAGCGGGAACGGGCGAAATCCGAACGCCCTGTAGAAATCCGCGGCGCGCTCATCCTTGGCGTCCACCACGATGGCGTAGACGGCGATGGAGAGCCCCGCTCGCAGGACGCGCTGGATGGCATCGGCCAGGAGGATTTCACCGAGGCCTTGCCCGCGCACACGCTCGTCGCGCGCCAGACGGCCGATCAAGGCGGCGGGTATCGCGTCGTAGCGCGGCAGCTTGCGTGCCATCTCCTCCGGCAGGTCTGCGAGGGAGAGGGAAAGAGAGCTCAGGCTGTAGAACCCGACCACACCCAGCTCGGCCTCCACGGCGACGAACACCCGCGCCACGTTCCG
The DNA here is from genome assembly GCA_044868005.1 of Thermoanaerobaculia bacterium. Classification (GTDB taxonomy): domain Bacteria; phylum Acidobacteriota; class Thermoanaerobaculia; order Multivoradales; family UBA5704; genus DATARR01. Next base: position 9,867 of record JBIOVX010000123.1, read on the forward strand.
CTTCTCGTCCTGGCTCGCCCGGAGGCGGAACCACTCATCGAGCTCAGGCTGGCCGCAGGAGAATCTCGCTCGATCGTGATGCTTGCCGAGCGGCTCGATCACGATCTTCTGGCGGCTCATCCGAGCGCTGCGCGATGGCGACGCAGGGCCGCCACGAGCTTTGGAGCCGGTTCGGGAGGATTCAGCAAGGCCGCGAGGAAAGCCTCTCGATCCGCACCGGTCAGCACCATGCGTTCATGCTCCTCCAGAACTCGACGGGCTCCCTCATAGGCCAGGTCACCTGCGGTCAGTCCCGAAACGGCCATCGCGCGCTGAATGAGCTGCTTGGCCGATGGGGAGACACGCAGCTCCAGTCGCTCCCTCTTGAGCTCGCGATCGGAGACCTGCTTGCGGCGCGCCGAGATTGCCATGCTGATCGCCTCCTCAACGGCGACTGTACGGCAATTCGCCGTGCATTTCAAGTCTTCAGGATTCTCGACCGAGGACGTCCAGCAGTCTCAGTCCTTCCTCCCGGGAGCCGAGGGCCGCGCGAGCGCGGAAGCGGGTCTCGGCGTCGAACTCGGCAGAGCGATGGTCGAAAGCTCGTCGAGCAGCTTGTTCATGTTGATCTTGCGTCGCTCCGCCAACTGGCGAAGGCGCTCGTGCTTCGATCAAGCTGCCAAGAATAGAAGACGGTCAGGTCGGCCATACTGCTTCCATCCGCCACCAGAATCTAGAAGCTAGGCGCAAGAGAACTCTACTGACGAGGAGTTGTCGAGGTCAACGCTTCCACAAGCCGCCGTCATGCCGTTGTTGAACGGGGGATTGTCCCGGGTCCCGAGATGACCAAGGCTCGGAATGGACTCCACCTGCTAAGCCGACATACACTGAGTTGCAGGGAGAAGGTGATGTCCGTAGGACGCGTGGCTGATGGCGGAATTCCGGATCGATCTCACAGAAGAGGCCCGAGGTGATCTACTCTCTTATGCTGCCTTCGAGCGCAAAGCTCTCCTTAGGGAGATACGGGGCCAGCTTTCGCATCAACCCGTCTTAGCCACGAAGAACCGCAAACCCTTACGGACCAACCCTGTGGCTCCCTGGGAACTGCGCGTCGGCAGATTTCGGGTGTTCTACGAGGCGGATGAGGCATCTCGGATCGTGACGATCCTCGCCGTGGGGCACAAGGTTCACAACCTGCTCTTCGTGCGTGGCGAGGAGGTAAAGCTATGAAGACCGTGAATCTCGAAGAAGCGAAGATCGACTTGACACAGGCCATCGAGTTAGCGCGACACGAGCCACTGCTGCTCGTGACTCCCGGTGGCCAGGAGTTCCTCCTCGCCGAGGCGGATGATTTCGAGAAGGAGGCGGAGGCCCTCCGCAGGAGCGTAGACTTCCAGCGCTTCCTCGACGAACGATCGCGCTCGCCGCGCCGCATTGCGCTGGAAGAAATCGAGGCTGAGACCGACGAAGAGCTCGCCAGACAGAGCGAGAAGACCGCTAGCTGACCCGCCTACCGCCTAGGTCTCGGTCGAGCGGGGACGCATCCTCTTCCACAGCCGTCCCGAAAACACCGTGCACGCGCTCCGGAACACGTTGTTCTGGGCCCGGAACAAGGTGCTCCGGGTCCCGTGCGCGTTGTTCTGGGCCCAGAACACGTTGCTCGGGACCGCGAGGACCATGTTCTGAGCCCGGAACACGTCGCTCCGGGTCCGGATCATGTTGTTTTGGGTCCGGAACAAGGTGTTCCGGCCCGCGGACACCGTGTTCCGGCCCGCGATGACCGTATTCCGCCTCCGGCGGGACGCCTTCCGGTCCGCGGTGACCGTGCTCGGCCTCCCGTGCGACGCCTTCCGGTCCGCGCGCACTGGCTTCCGCTCCCTGCTCGCATCGCGACGGATGCCGGTGCACAGCCCCTCGCGTGAATGACTCGGCCGCCCACATCCTTGAACCAGCGGCCACACTCCGGTGGACTCACTTTCCGACGCGCCGGGGTCCGTTTGGCGTATCATCGGCAGCAGACCGCCAGGGAGATTTGAGACCATGCCCATGCTTCATCTGTATCGCCGCTCCGCCTTTGCTCTTGTCCTCGCCCTGCTGCTGCCGGCCCTGCCGGCTGCCGCCACCTGCGGAGGAGGAGGAGGAGGAGGAATGGGCGGCACGGTGGCTCCCATGGGCCCCGCCGGCGAGACGACGATCTACCGGGTCGCCTGGACGGTCCTCACGAAGGGCGCCGAAAAGCCGCAGGCGCCGCTCGCCGTCTACTGGTTCCCGACCTCGCCGGAAGAAGCGCGGGTCTCTCCCCTGCAGACCTCGCGCTCCCTCGCCATGGCCAGCGAGCGCTGCGTGGCGATGGCGATCGTCACCACCGACAACCAAGCGATGCACGAGGCCTTCAAGGCTCCGGCCGGCGAGCAGACTGTCGTCCTCGCCGCCGCCGACGGCAGCGATCTCTCTCGCATCACCTCGACGGACGGCAAGCTCGATCTCCGGGCCGTGGAGAAGGGCCTCTCGAAAGCGCTCGACGAGCGCGAAGCCAGCCTCAAGTCCCTCATCGAAGGCGCCGAGAAGAAGATGGCGAGCGACCGCGACGGCGCCATCGCCGACTACAAGCAGGTCTGGGAGCAGCGGTGCCTCTTCCCGAGCCTCGGCCGCAAGGCCGCCAAGGGGTTGAACAAGCTCGGCGTCAAGCCGGACGAGACGAGCCTCCTGCTGCTCGGTCCGGAAGGCCTCGCGGATCCGGACGTGCGAGGACGCAACGCCAAGGTCGAGTCTATTTTGCGGCGAGGGCTCGACGCCGAGCTGGCGGCGCGCTACCGCGACGCTGAACGGCTGTACGCCAAGGCGGTCAAGCTCGACCCGGCGGACGCCACGGCGCTGCGCTTCCTGGCTGAGCTCTACCGTCACCAGACGGGCGAGTGGGGCAAGTCGAAGGAGGTCTTCGAGCGCGTGCTCGCCATGCCCGCGGATCCCATCGCCCGCGCCGTGGCCCTCCACGGTCTCGGCAAGATGACTATCCACGCCGGCCGCTTCGCCGACGGCCTCGCCATGTTCGAGAAGTCGCTCGCTGCCTATCCGCTGCCCATCACCTACCGCAACCTCGCCGTCTACTGGTTCTCCGAGCGGCAGGCGGAGAAGGCCGCCGGCTACATGCGCCAGGCGCTGGAGCTGGCTCCCGACGACCGCTACAACCAGATCTTCGCCGCCGTTTATCTCGCCGCCGCCGGCCAGAAGGAGGAGGCGGTCAAGATCGCCACGGCCAACGCGGACGTGCTCGAAGCGAGCTACAACCTCGCCGCGATCTTCGCGCAGGCCGGCGACCACAAGCAGGCCATGGAGCTGCTGCGCCGTCACTTCTACGACTACGAGCGTTTCGACGCCGTGCGCGCCATGGAAATGCAAGAGGCCCGCGACGACTACATGTTCGCCAGCCTCCACCAGGACCCGGAGTTCGTCGAGCTGACCAAGCTGGCTACTCGGCACCGGATGTAGGGTAGATCAGAAAGCACGCCGTAGGATCTCGCGTGCTCCGGGCGGCCAGGGGTGAGTTCAGGTCGTCGTATCTAAGCTACCCTCCGTCGCCAGCTTCTGCTATAATGAGTATCTACATAGCGGAGAATCTATAGATTTCATCTCCGGGAGGGCTCTGTATATGCCCGGCGGTATCGCTCACGCGTTTGGACTGGCCACCGTCGTGTTCTTGGTGGGTCCGGCCTTCTCACTAGTTGCCCAGAACCTCGAGATCGAAGTGGAGGGGATTGAGCTTCCTAAATCCGGTCTTTCGCTGCAGGTTCAACCCGAGGACGACGGCATGTGGACCGTCGAAACCCGAGAACGGCTCAAAAAATGCGAACGCGGAGAGAAGTCTAATTCTCGCCTCTATTTCGACTACGATCAAGGTTACCTGAACCCAGACGCCGAGCAGCGTTGCTATCTTCATCTGCTAGTGGTCGATCCCAGCCGGCCCTCACCATCTGGCAGCCGGGCAGTATGGTTCGAAAGTTTTCGGCTGAAGGTCCGCGGTAAAGACTTCATTGACCAGGAGGTGCCCCTCAAAGTCACCGTCAGGAAGGATGGTATACAGGAAATCGATACGATCAAGGTTACCGCCCATCAAACCTTCCCAAACAACGCCTTGATCTCCCAATGGCCGGAGGGTCTTTACCTTGACGTCCCTACCGGGGAACCGTCGCCCTGGGAGATTTCATTTCAGAACAAGAGCTGCTGCGATATCAAGTTCCTCCAGGCGGAAGCGCGGCCAGGATGGGAGGTGTTTTTCGCCAAGGCGGCGCTTCACCAAGGTCCTGCTGTACTCAAATCCCAAGAATCGAAGTATCAGCCATGGCTTATCCTTGATCTGGAGCCCAAGCCATCTGCCGCTTTCTGGCGCAGCTTCATCCCTTATGATGAGAAAAACCCTCACGCTCGGCTTATCTACGATATCTCCTTCAAGGTCGAAGGCGGGCGGCCAGCGATCGTTTCGCAGTCGATCTTCATCCGATTCAAGCCAGCCTTTTCCCTTGTAATCGCCTCGGTCGTGGCCGGTGCTGTGTTGGCTTCGCTGGTGAGTCTTGCAATTGTCGGTTTTCGGAAGGGCAAGGAACCGGTTGTTGGCAAGGCCAGCAGGTTCTGGCCGATGGTTGGCGAAGTCGCTAAACGGATGTTTCTGAGCGTCGTCGCCGCAGTCCTGATCTTTTTTCTCTACGGACTAATCAAGGGAGACAAGCGGGTGATCCTTTTCGACTACTCGCTCGATCCCACCCAATGTATCCCGGCGTTCTTCATTGGTGTTCTGGTCGGTAGCCAGCCGATATTCTACTATCGGCTGATCACCAAGCCGCCCGGGTCGAAGGGCAGCTCCTCTTCCCCTAGAGCGACGCTGGCGAGTTTTTTCCTCCTTGGCCTTTTTGCGGCTCCGCTGCAGGCAGATGATGCGGGATTCCGCCCTGTCGCTCTCTCCTATGATGCGGAAACCGACACTCTTTTCGTGCTCAGCTCAACTCCCAACTCCCTCTACCGATTAAAAGCCAGCGGAGGGCGGCTGCAGAAGCTCACCAAGCTTGGCCCTATCGATGTGGCGACCGATTCGTGCCTGCTCTCCTGGAAGGGCGAGCCCTGGATCGCAACCACCTCCAACAGGGCCTTGAGCAGTGCCACACCTTGGCAAATGACAATCTCCCTGACGCGAGTCCAATCCGGCGCCAACATTCCTTCCACGAGCATTGGCTTCGGTCGATTTTCCGGGATAGCTTGCGACTCTACTCGCCAGCGCTTGCTGCTGACGGATTCTGTTCAGGAGGGAATCTACACCGTGCCTCTCACCCCCTCCGGAATCGGCAGGCCCTCTCGGTTGTTTTCAAGCTTCCTTCTCCAGGATCCTTCCGCGATCGCCATCTATAAGGATCAGATCTTCGTGGCAGCCAGAGAGAGCGGCGTAATATACCGCATCGAGCTTTCGAGTGGCAGCCTCAAGCTGAAACCTGTCGTCAAGGAGGTCGGCGACGCTGCTGGCTTGTTCCTCACCCCGGATGGCTCCTCTCTGTTCGTGGCGGATGCGAGTGGTGCCAAGATCCTCGAGTACACTCTTGCGACCGGTGTCACACGGGTACGGCTCCAAGGACCGTTCATGCGGGAGCCCCGGGCTGTCGTGCAAGACCGAGAGGGCCGTCTCTGGGTGGCAGACGCCTGGGCCGGCGCTATCCTTGAGTTCGGTTCGGAAGGCGGCCCTCCGCGCCGGCACATTCCTTAGACTCGCTCCTCACTCGATCCGGAACACCTCCCGCCGGCCACCCTCGACGAGATCCATATAACCCTGCATGATCTCGCCGATCCGCGGGTCGTTGCGCTCGCGCTGGCCGACGTCGAAGTACTCGTCCAGGCTCTCCACCTCGGACTCCGCGACGACGGTCCAATAATCCGCGACGGCGTCCGTCATCACCCGCATGCCCTTCATCCCCATCTCTTTCATGTAAGGCTCAAGCTGCTTGAACTTGGCGACGAGGTCCTTGGCCTTGCCGGGCTTGGCGTGGAAGATGTCGCGTACCAGATACATGGATCTCCTCCTTTCCTGTCATATGGCGGCTTTCCCAGTTCCACTCAACCCATGAACGCCAGCGTATCGCACGCGGGCGTTGGAACCCGATGACCGGCGAGCCCTTGGAACCACGCCTGGAGGCTCTCCACCCCGCCAGCTACGGCTGGGCCCTCGGTTGCTGCCGGTGGGATCGGGAGGAGACGGAAGAGGTGCTGCAGACGACCTATCTCAAGATCCTCGACGGCCGGGCGCGTTTCGACGGCAGGTCGAGCTTCAAGACCTGGCTCTTCGCCGTCATCCGCCGCACGGCCGCCGAGCGGCGGCGCAACCGGTGGCTCCGGTCGCTCGCCGCGCTGCGCTGGCTCGACGAGCCGCGCCCGGCTGCCGGTTCGACTCCGGAATCCAGATTCGACGCCGCACAGACGTCCCAGGTCCTCCGCGCGGCGCTGCAGGCCCTGCCGGCCCGCCAGCGCGAGGTGCTCCATCTCGTGTTCTACCAGGACCTGACCGTCGAGGAGGCGGCGCGCGTCCTCGGCATCTCGGTGGGCAGCGCCCGGACGCACTACCACCGCGGCAAGGGCGCTCTCCGCCAGAGGCTCGCCCGGGAGGAGGCGCGATGAGCCGGCCGGATCAGGATCCCGAGATCGCGGCCGCCTTCTCGGCTCTGCGCGAGGAGGAGGAGCGGCAGTGTCCGCCTTTCGCCGAAGTCGTACGGCGACCTCGGCGGAGCATGGCGAGCCTCCGTTACCTCGTTGCCGCGACAGCCGTGGCGATCGCGGCCCTGGCCGTCTGGATCGTTCTGCGTTCGGTGCGGCCGCCGGAAACCGTTCCTTCCCTCGCCGAGTGGCGATCGCCGACCGGATTCCTCCTCGAGACCCCAGGACGCGAGGTCCTCTCCGCTCCGCCAGGGCTCGGTCGCAGCGTCCTCGATCTCGCCTCTCCGACCACAAGGAGATCATCGTCATGAAAGTCCGCGTTGCCGTCCTACTGCTCCTTTCCCTCGCCGGACCGGCCTGCGGCTGGGCCCAGCAGCCCGGCGAGGATCCGATTGCGAAGAACGTCTTTCCGCCCGAGCTGGTCATGAAATACAGCCAGGAGATCGGTCTCGACGACCGGCAGCGGGCCGCCATCAAGGACAACGTCCAGGGCGCCCAATCGAAGTTCCTCGACTTCCAGTGGGACCTGCAGGAGGAGTCGCAGAAGCTCGTCCGGCTGCTGCAAGCCCAGCCGGTGAACGAAGCCGCGGTGCTGGCCGAGGTGGACAAAGTGCTGGCCCTGGAGCGCGAGATCAAGCGGGCGCAGATCTCTCTCCTAGTGAAGATCAAGAACCTCCTCACCGAGCCCCAGCAGGCCAAGCTGCAAGAGCTGCGCAAGAGGGGAGATTGAGCCATGAAGAGAATCGCACGACTGGCTTGGATCGGCCTGCCCGCGGCCTTGCTCCTGGGAGCGGCGCTCGGACCGTCCGCTGATACGGTCCGGCGTCCGGCATCCGGCTGGTCCGCCGACCAGCGGCTGACCTTCCACGCCGGGGACTCGCAGACCTCCATCAACTTCGCCCGCAGCCTGGCGGCGGGCCCTGCGGGCGCGGTACACGCCGTGTGGTTCGATACCCGCGACGGCCTGCCGCAGATCTACACCAAGCGCTCCGCCGACGGCGGCCGCACCTGGGGTCCGGACGTGCGCCTGTCGTCCCTCGCGGCGCACAGCGAGTATCCGGCGGTCGCGCTCGCCGGCCGCTCCGTGTACGTCGTCTGGCACGACCTGCTGCACAAGCCTGAGATCGTCTTCCGGCGCTCGGCCGACGGCGGCGCCACATGGGGACCCGAAATCCGGCTCGGCGAGGGAGCCCACCCCGCGATCGCCGCCTCCGGACGACGGGTGCGCGTCGTCTGGGGCAACGGGCGCGAGGGGCAGGCCGAGGTCTACACCCGCGGATCAACAGACTTCGGCGCCACGTGGGGAGAAGAGACGCGGATCTCCGAGCTGCCGTACGAGTCGTGGGTGGCGACCGTCGAGATCGCGGGCGCGCGGGCCTACGTCGGCTTCGTCGACTATGGCGACGGGAACGAGGAGGAGTACTTCCGGCGTTCGCTGGACGGCGGCGCCACCTGGGAGCCGGTGCAGCGCCTGACGGACGATGCCGCCGATTCATGGGCGGGCTCCCTGGCGGTGCAAGGCAACACCCTACATCTCGTCTGGTTTGATCGGCGCGACGCGGGCGTTACGGATCTCGACGTCGAAGCCAGCCTCGACGAGGCCTTGGCGCTGGTGGGGCTGCCGCCTTCTCCTCCGCCGCCACGCGATCCTGCGAACTACTATCTGCCGGCTTTCATGGAGCGCGTCCAGGAAAAGATGCGCGCCCTCCAGGCCGCGGCGCCTGCCTGGGTGCAGCACGGCGGCGATCCGGCGCGCCTCGAGGCGCTGCTCCGCCATTTCGAGGCGCTCATGAAGACCTGGACTTACTCATGGGAGATCTATTACAAGCGCTCGCAGGACGGCGGAAGCACCTGGGGACCGGACGTCCGCCTCACCAGGGCTCCGGGCCTGTCATTGCGTCCCTCGATCGCCGCCTCCGGCAATGACGTCCAGGTAGTCTGGAACGACGGCCGGGACGGCACGGTGCAGGTCTACGCCAAGCGTTCCGCCGACGGCGGCTCGACCTGGGGCCGGGACGAGCGTCTGACGCGCTCCACCGGCAATCCGCTGGACGACTCGCTGCGGCCCGCGGTCGCCGCGGGCGCCGGCTCGTTCTACGTCGTCTGGACCGACCGGCGCGACGGCAACGCGGAGATCTACTTCAAGCGCATGGCTCTGCGCCCTTGATATCCTCCCGCTCGGGAGGAAGGGGCGATGCTGAAGCTGGTCCTGCTCCGCCACGGCGAGAGCACCTGGAACCTGGAGAACCGGTTCACCGGCTGGACGGACGTGGACCTCACGCCGAAAGGGATCGAGGAGGCCCACGAGGCCGCCCGCTTGCTCGCCGCGGACGGCTACACCTTCGACGTGGCCTACACCTCGGTGCTCAAACGCGCCATCCGCACGCTGTGGATCGTGTTGGACGACATGGATCTGATGTGGCTGCCGGTGCACCGGAGCTGGCGGCTGAACGAGCGGCACTACGGCGCGCTCCAGGGGCTCGACAAGGCGGAGACGGCGGCGAAGTACGGCGACCGGCAGGTGCTGCTCTGGCGCCGCAGCTACGCCGATCCGCCGCCGGCCCTCGACCCGGACGACCCGCGCCATCCCGGCCGCGACCGGCGCTACGCCGGCCTCTCGCCCGCCGCGCTGCCTTGCGCGGAGTCGCTCAAGGATACCGTCGCCCGCTTTCTGCCCTACTGGCACGGCACCATGGTTCCCGACCTCGAAGCCGGCAAACGGGTAGTGATCGCGGCCCACGGCAACAGCCTGCGAGCTCTGGTCAAGCATCTGGACGGCGTATCCGAAGAGGAGATCGTGGGGCTCAACATCCCCACCGGCATCCCGCTGGTCTACGAGCTGGACGACGATTTGAAGCCGCTCCGCCATTACTATCTCGGCGATCCCGAAACGGCCCGCAAAGCCGCGGAGGCCGTGGCAAAACAGGCGCAGCGGACGGGCGGCCAGACTCCCTAGCTCCAAGGCGGCAGGACATTGCCCAGAAAGGTCCGCAAGGTCCGCGCCGGATCGATCGAGCAATCCAGCAGCTCGAGCAGCTCGCGGTCGAATCGCGCCAGGGCTTCGTCGTAAGCCCCACCGGCCACGGGCTTCGGCTCGATCAACGACTTCAGCTTGCGGCTGCAGTCCGTGCATCCCTTGAGGAGATGAGCGATCACAGCCTTGCGTTCCTGACGCGTTGGCGTGCCGGATACAAACCGTTTCAGGGACTCTTCCGAGGGGTGATCCACTGGACGTCCTCCTCGACGATCCGCCAATATTTCATGGCGCTCTCAAGTAGAGATGACCGAGGAGGGACATCCATTTCACGCCCGGCCCTACTGGCACGAGTAGCCGTAGCCCGAGCAGCAGCCGCTAGGTGCCGCCCACCAGGCCGCCGTCCACCGAGAGCACCGTCCCGTGGACGAAGCCGGCGGCCTCGGAGGCGAGCCAGAAATAGGCTTCGGCCACGTCCTCGGGCCGACCCATGCGGCCGAGCGGCGTGTGCGCGACCATGCCGGCGAGCACCTTCTCCGGCATGGCCTGCACCATCTCGGTCGCGATGAAGCCGGGGGCCACGGCGTTGACCCGGATGTTGTACTTCCCCAGCTCGCGCGCCCAGGTCTTCGTCATGTTGATGACTCCGGCCTTGGTGGCGGCGTAGTTGGTCTGGCCGAAGTTGCCGTAGAGCCCCACGATCGACGAGGCGTTGAGGATCACGCCGCCGCCGTCCGCGATCATGCGCGGCACCACGGCGCGGGTGCAGAGAAAGACGCCTTTGAGGTTGACCGAGACGACGGCGTCGAAGTCCTGCTCCGTCATCTCGGCGAGCTTCTGCCCATCCTTCCACTTGATCAGTTGGTGATCGCGGAGGATGCCGGCGTTGTTGACCAGCACGTCGATCCTCCCCCACCGCTCCACGATCGCCGCCACGGCCTGCTCGACCGCGGCGGCGTCGGTGACATCGACCTGCTGAAACGAGCCTTCGCCGCCGGCCTCGGACAGCTCGGCGACGAGGGCGTCAGGATCCTCAACCTTGACATCCCAGATGGCCACGCGCGCGCCGTCGCGAGCGAAGCGGCGGGCCGTGGCGCGGCCGATGCCGGCCGCGCCGCCGGTGATGAGGACGACGCGATTGCTCATACGTTCTCCTCGTCGGAGCAACGACAACGTACAGAAGGGCGAACATGGAGGTGGCGGTTTGCGCTTCGAAGCCTCACCCCCTGTCCCCCTCTCCCTGACGGGCGAGGGG
>JBIOVX010000124.1:0-38694 GCA_044868005.1 Thermoanaerobaculia bacterium
TCATTCTTTCTCCCCTCTCTCCTTTTGGGAGAGAGGGGCCGGGGGAGTGAGGGCTTCGGAGGGCACCGCCTTGCCCGTGGAGTCGGCCGCGGCGGGGTTTTTGTCCCCCGCCTTCTCCCCTTCCTCGCCCTCACCCGCCTGCGGCTCGCGCCGGCGCACTTCGAGATCGATCCTCACCAGGCCTTCCATCGGCACTTCGAGGACCTCGCGCTGCTCCTGGGCCACGGTGGTACGCAGGACCGCCGCGCTGTTCGACGAGGCGGCTCCCCACAGCGAGCGCACCGAGCCCGGGAGCCGCGGCATGACCTCGCCGGCCACCGAGAGGCCGGGGCCGCCGTAGACCCCGAGCACCATCAAATCGCGCCGGGAGTGGAAGGAGCGCAGCAGCTCGAGCGCCTGCTTAAAGGTGACCGGCTCGGCCGGCTCCATCGCCAGGCGGGCGGCATCGACGCTGGCGCCGTCGCCCACCAGCAGCGAGTAGCGGCCGGCGGGAAGGTCCTCGGGCAGGTCGAGGCTCAACGAGTGGCGGAAGCGCTCGCCGCGGTAGGCCACCAGATCGAGATTCAGCGACACGCGGTCGCCGGGCCGCACCAGCGTGCGGTTGGCGTTGGCACCCACCAGGGAAGCGAAGCGCGGCTGCGTCGTCTGGTCGAGATCCACCTCGACGTTTTCGAGCTCCACCCTCTCCAACGTGTTCTGGGAGAGGTAGGCGACGATCGACAGCAGGAAGGTCGCGGCGTCGACGCCCGCGTTGTCGCCATCGAAGCTCTGCCGCACCTCCAGATCGCCGTACTTCTTGAGGCGCAGCTTGGCCGTCAGGTCGAGGCTCTGCGCGCCCGTCGTGTAGCTCGCCGACTCCAGCCCCGCCAGCACCGAGCTGCCCACCAGCAGCGGCATGAACTCGGGCAGCTCTGCGAGGCGCATGCGGAACGTGCGCGGGCGCTCGCCGTCCACGCGCAGCGTCATCGGCACCATGGGGGCCTCGGCGCCGATGCGGCCCTGGATGCCCATCTTGCGGTCCTGCTCGAAGGCGCCGACGATGCGGCCGCTGTTCTGGATCTTGAACGAGGCGTTCTGGCTCGAGAGGACGGTCAGCACCTCGGAGGTGGCCATCGGCACGCGCACCGGCCCGAGACCGAGGAAGGGATGGCCGAAGGCGAGCACCTGATCGCCGTAATGATCGGTCACCGTGCCATAGGCGGAGAGCTGGAAGTCGCCGTCCACGAGCACGACGGCCACCGCGCTGCCGGGAGCGAGCTCATCCGGCACCGTGCCGGGCTCGGCCTTGCCGCCCGAGCCGACGCTGCCGAGCGCCTGGCGCAGCAGACCCGTGGAGTGTTCGCCGTAGCCGGAGGCGGCCCACTGGACGGCGGACGAGGCGCCCTCCACGAAGCGCGGCCGGAGCTTCGCGAGCTGGGTGGTCAGGAGATCCTGCGGCAACCGCCCGGCGAGCAGGTCCGAGAGCTCGACGGGCGGAGGAGGAGGCGTGACCCGCAACGGCTTCAAGCCCGAGAGCTGGCGCATCGATTCGATGGGCGTGATGCCAGCGATGGCCTCGTTGGTGAAGGCCCAACTGAACGCCACGGCGCCGGCGAGGCGGCCGTCCAGGAACACCGGGCTGCCGCTCATGCCGGCGGCCACGCCGCTCTTCTCCAGCCCCTTACCGGTCAGGCGGGCCAGAATGTAGCTGACGTCGGGGCTGACGTTGCGCATGATGCCGATCACCTCGACGTCGAAGCGCTCGGGCTCCGTGCCGGCGAAAACGGACAGGCCGTAGCCGTGCTGGCCGCGCTGGATCTCGGCGATCGGGATCGTGGGCAGCGCGCCCGTAGGGATGGCTGCGGCATGGTCTGCGGCCTTGGCCGGCGTGGCTGCCGCCAGCGGCGCGACGAGCATCAGGGCGCCAACCAGCGCTAGAGCCATGCGAACCGAGAGATCGAACCTTGGGTACCTCATAGCTACTCTCCCGTAGACGATTGGACGAGCGCCTCCTGCAGCCGCCCGGCGGGGAATCTCCCTGTCCGTAGAACCGCGATCCCGCCTTCTTCTATTGCCACCAGCGTGGACGGCGGTCCGCCGGGCAGGACGCCGCCATCCACTACCATCGCATCCTCGCCGGCGAGCAGCTCGGCGGCCGCCTCCGGATCCAGGATCGGCTCGCCGCCGCTCCGATTGGCGCTCGTCGCCGTCAAGCCGTGGCCGAGCGCCGCCAGCAGCTCCCGCAGCTTCCCGTGCTCCGGCACCCTCACCGCGAGCCGGTTTTCTCCGCCCGCGGCCGGCAGCGGCCGGGAAATCGGCAGCAGCACCGTCAGCGGCGCCGGCCAGAGGGCGAAAAGACGCTCCACTATATAGAGGTTGGAATCGGCGCCCAAGTTGATCCCCAGGGGGGCGAGCTGCTCGCGGCCGGCCACCACCACCGGCAGCGCCTTGCCCGTCTCCCGCCCCTTGATGCGATAGATCGCCCCGACCCCCGCCGGGTTCCGCGGATCGGCAGCCAGTCCGTAGCTCGATTCGGTCGGGATGGCGAGGACGCCGCCGCGGCGGAGGAGATCGCGCAGGGGGGCGATGGGATCTCCCCAGTGCCAGAGGGGGGTGGGGGGTGGGGTCGCGCTCACAGAGGGTAATTGTATTCGCGGCGGCGCCGGCTCCGCGGGTCTCTCACTGGCGTGAGAGGCGGCCGGAATCTGTCTCCAGCCGGCTATCAGCGAGCTTGTCGTCTTCGTCAACTCGACAATGCAGAACAGAGTCCGTCCCCAGATCCGTGAGCAGATACCGATAGATCCGGCGCTCTCCTTCCTCTCGTCGCTCTAGCAGCTCGATCGACGGTCTCGCCGGCTCGGAGAGGAGTCACGGTGGGAGACTAGCATCTCGCCGAATCGGCGGTCACGGCGGCCAAGGGCCCTTCGGGAAAGCGGTCGCTCGCTTGACGGCTCATGAGACAGTAGGTAAATTAGACTTGGCTAACCTAAGGTTATACTAGGCGTGCTCAACCCAAACTCCCGCTTCGATTTAGCGCGTCCCGATCTGCCCTTTGCCTTGCAGGTAGAGATCACCAGCCACTGTAACCTGCGCTGCACGATGTGTCCGCTAACGATGAAAGGTACGGCCTCGAGCGTTATCCCCGGGCATATGGAAGAGGCCCCTTTGGAGGAAGTACTCGCGCTGGCAGCCCGCGTGGGACAGGTGATCATCGCGGGTTTTGGGGAGCCACTGCTCAGCCCCCGATGCCTGCCTTTTTTGGAGCAGTTGGACCGCCGAAAGATCTGGACCAGCATCTCCACCAATGGTACGCCGCTGACGCCGGTGCTGGCGAAGCGGCTGGCTGAGCTCCGGCACCTGACGCATATCAATGTCTCGATCGACTCGCCGGATCCCGAGATTTATAGCCGGATACGAGGAGGCGGTCTTGAGAAGGCGCTCCAGGGCACGGCGAATTTAATGACCGAGATTGGCGATCCGTTACGGGTCTCGGTTTCCTCCGTTCTAATGAGAAAGAACGTCGCCAGCTTAGTCGCCTTTCCCCCTCTTCTGGCCCGATTGGGAGTGAAGAAGTACGTTCTGCAAGGCCTGATCGACTACATACCCCAGACCCACGAGGAGAACCTACTCTACCGCCAAGAGTTGCTCCCCTTCGTGGAGGAAATTCAGGAAGCCTGCCGGCGGGAAGGCATCGAGCTGTTCTTTACTTTGCCGGATCGGATGCAGATGGAGCTGCGGGACCCGGAGACGGCCCGCAGCAGCTACTTTGATGACGCCGCGCCGGGTGGCGGTACGAGGCAATGCTGTCTCCCCTGGGAGCTCCCTTACATTGACAAAGACGGTAAGGTCTTCCCTTGCTGCTATGCCGCTTCGTCCCCCGAGGCGGTCCTGGGAGACTTGAAGGAGAGCGGGCTCCTGGATGTCTGGCACGGCACGGCATACCAGCGGTTCCGTCAGGACATTCTGCAGCCTCAGACCACCCCGTCCGTCTGCCGAGCCTGCACTGCAGTCCGTTTGGGAGAACATCCTCTGCATCAGTACTCGGCCAGGATCCTTCCCCTGAGGTCGGCGCTCAGCCGGTGGCCTGAGATGTGCCTCGTGGTGCAGAACACGGGCTCATCGGTCTGGAGGCGGGAGCACCCGGTCCGCATCGGCACTGCCGACCCACGAAATCGTCCCTCAGCCTACTATCATCCAAGCTGGCTCGCCGGGAACCGTATCACCGGCTTCTCGGAAAACACGGTGCCACCAGGCGACCTCGCGACGTTCCGCTTCCAGGTGAGTCCCGCTGCCGGGGTACCGGCCGAGACCTTCCAGCTCGTGGCAGAGCACAAGGCTTGGCTGCCCAACACACGTTTCGAGATCCGTGCAGGACGCCGTACCTCGCTCCTGGAGTGGCTTAGACCCATGAGGCTGTGCGGGGCCTTCGGCAGCCCTCGACGATGAGTGTCTCGCCGACGATGCGGCCGCTGTTTCTGGATCTTGAACGAGTTATTCTGACTGGAGAGGACTGTCAGCACCTACGACGTGGCCATCGGCACGCGCACGGGCCCCCAGTCCAAGAAAGGGATGGCCGGCCCCGGCGGCGGCGCTGCGGCCTGTTCTTACGCAGATGGCCGAAGCAGGCTTATCGCCTTTTCCGCGCCGCTCCCGCGATCAGCTCCTGGGCATGGGAGAGCGAGAGGTCTGTGACCTTCTTGCCGGCGAGCATGCGGGCCACCTCTTCGACGCGGGTCCTGGCGTCCAGGTCCTCGACGCGCACGCTGGTGCGGCCGCCGTCCACCCGCTTGCTGACCCGGAAGTGGTGATCGGCGTGGGAGGCCACCTGCGGCAGGTGGGTGACGGCGAGGATCTGTCCACCCTTGGCGAGGCGCTGCAGCTTGGCCCCGAGGGCCGCGGCCTCGGCGCCGCCGACGCCGGTGTCCACCTCGTCGAAGACCAGCGTCGGATGGGCCTTCTCGGCCTCTCCCCGCGTGGCGAGCTGCAGGGCGAGATGGATGCGGGAAAGCTCGCCGCCCGAGGCGATCCTGGCGAGCGGCCGCGGCTCCTCGCCAGGGTTCGGCGCGAAGAGAAAGACCACCTGATCGACGCCGTCGCGGCCGAGCTCCACCTCCTCGCCGCCGAGGACGAGCGGGCTCCCCGCCCGCCGCCGGCGCTCCAGCGACACCGCGAGGCGCGCCCGGGCGAGGCCCAGGTCCTTCAACTCGCCCTCGATCCGCTCCACCAGGGCGGCCCCCCACGCGGCGCGGGCCTGCGACAGGGCGAGCGCCGCCTGCCGGTACTCCGCGAGCGCCGCGGCGGCCTTCGCCTCCAGCTCGTCGCGGTTATAGGCGTCCCCCTCCAGCTCGGCCAGCTCGATCTCCATCTCGGCGCGCCGGGCGAGCACCGCGGCGGAGCTGCCGCCGTGCTTGCGGCAGAGGCGCTCGAGGAGCGCCAGCCGCTCCTCCACGAAGTCGAGCCGCGCCGGGTCCGCCTCCAGGCCGTCCAGCCGCTGCTGCAGCGCGCGCGCCGTCTCGGTGATGCGGATGCGCACCTCCTCCAGCTCCGTCTTCCAGGCGGCGGCCTGCGGCTCCCAGGCCTCCACTTCGGCGAGGAGCGACTGCGCTTTCGCCGTCCGCTCCACGGCCGAGCCCTCCTCCTCGAAGAGCAGAGCGAAAGCGGTGCCGAGCGCGCGGGTGATGGCCTCGGCGTTGCGCAGCACGTCGCGCTCGGCGCGCAGCTCCGTCTCCTCGCCGGCCCGCAGGCGGGCGGCATCGATCTCGCCCGCCTGGAAGCGCAGGAGGTCCAGCCGCTCGCGCCGCATCCGGTCATCCCCGGAGAGGCGCTCCAGCCGCTCGGAGAGCCGCGACCAGGCATCGAAGGCCTCGGCCACCTTGGCGAGGAGGGGTGCGGCCTCGGGTCCGCCGCTGCGGTCGAGCATCGCCCGCTGCAGGTCCGGCTCGACGAGGCCCAGCTCCTCGCGCTGGCCGTGGATGCGCAGGAGATAGGGGGCGAGATCGGAGAGCAGCCGCAGGGTGGTCGGCTGGTCGTTGACGAACACGCGGTTGCGGCCACTGCGGCCGATCTCGCGGCGGACGAGGAGCTCCTCCCCCTCCGCCTCCAGGCCCGCCTCCTCCAGCGCCGCGCGCCAGCCGTCCCCCTCCGGCGCGAAGACGCCGGAGACCGTCAGCGCCTCGGCCCCGGTGCGCACCATCTCGGCGCTCGCCCGCGCGCCGGCGAGCAGCGACAGCGAATCGACGATGATGGATTTACCCGCGCCGGTCTCGCCGGAGAGCACGTTGAAGCCCGCGCCGAACTCGACGGACGCTTCGGCCAGGACGGCCAGGTTGCGGACGTGGATCTCGCGGAGCACGTCGGTATGGAGCGGCTCGGGGTCAGCGATCAGTCACGGAAAGACGGAACCTCGGGACGGAGAGGAGTCTATCAGAGGCCCGGGGATCTCACCGGTGCTCCACGACCCCCACCTGTTGACACATGTCGAGCACGGGGCAGGTCGAGCATTTCGGCGCCGTGCCGGTGCAGATGTGCTTGCCGAAGGGGACGAGCAGGCGGTTGATCTCCACCCAGTAGGCGCGGGGGAGCTTCTCCTCCAGGGCCAGCATGGTCTTCTCCGGCGTCTTTTCCCGCACGTAGCCCCAGCGGTTGGTGACTCGGTGGACGTGCACGTCGACCCCGATGCGCACCTGGCCGCAGGCGATGCCGAGCGCCAGGTTGGCGCACTTCGGACCGACGCCGGAGAACGACGTCAGGATCTCGAAGTCACAGGGAAGCTCGCCGCCGTGGTCCCTCACGATGCGGCGGGAGATCTCCAGGATCTGGCGCGCCTTGGCCTCGTGGAAGGTGCTGGCACCGATCGCCGCGTCGATCTGCCGGGCCGCGAGCCGGCTCATCGCCTCCGGCGTGCGGGCGAGCTCGAACAGTTTGCGGGCGATGGGCACCGTGGCCTCATCGCGCGTGCGGATGGAGATGATGCAGGCGACGAGCAGCTCGAAGAGCGAGCCGAAGCCGTCGTCCGCCAGCTCGAACATCGCCGCCTTGCGGAAAGGGCGGACCGCCTTGTCGATCCGCTTCATCGCCAGGTCGATGTCGAACGGACGCTTTCCCATGCGAGGTTCCCCTGCATTGTTTTTGCCAGGCTTCAAGCCTATAGTACGTTCAACTCCAGGAGGGAATAAACGATGATTGCCAAGACCGCTTGTCTAGGCGCAGGGCTGTTGATCACTGCCTTGCTGCTGCCGGTGACCGCGGAGGAGTCCAAGTGCTCGAATCCCCAGTCGCCCCGCGACATCAATCGCAACACGGCTCCCTACAATGGGACCTCCGACTGGTCGATCGTCGAGAGGATCTACTCCAACAACCGGATCCTCTACAAGCCGCGTGCGGGCGGCCAATCCGAAACGCTCTACCTTTGCGGCCAGCACTACCACTTCCCGATCGAAACCCCTCAGGGATGCAACGGCGAGATGCCGCCGCCGGGCCTGGCCCAAGGGCCCGGGCAGTACGTCGAGATCCATACCGTCTATGCCGCCAACCAGGAGCGTCCTTCAGGGTGCGATCCCCAGACGCTCAATTGCTGCACGAGAACGCCGATCTTGGTGCGCGGCTTCATCGCCAAGGTGACCGCGGGGGGCCAGGGCGGAGAGATCGTTCCACCGACCGGACTTCCGCTCGCGGAGTGGACGGGCTCTGCGACCAGCCCCGATTCCACGCCGGACCAGTGCAAGGAGCCAGCGGTACAGTGGAGCTTCCGTCTGACTTGTGACGAGGCCGTCAGCGAAGCTCAGTTGCGCCAATTCAAGTGCGCGGACCGGGTGCGGCTTCTGCAGCAGGGCAACCGCGTGAGTCAGGACCTGACCCTCGTGGAGAAGAAGTAACCTGACGGCGTGCTGTCAGCGCGGGTTTGCACCTGAAAGGGCCGTGAGGAATTCCGGGCTCCACAAGGCCAGACCCGCGCCGTCGCTCCGCGGATGGGCCGCCGCGATCTCGTTGTAGGCGGCCAGCAAGGCGCGCGGATCGCAGACCAGCTTGACGAGCGCCTCTCTCCCCCGCGCGCGCTCGATCATCGCCGCCATCTTCCAGCCGACGGTGTAGAAGGCTCCCTGAGGAACGTCGCCGGCGTTGATGAATCCGAAAAGCCTCTTGGTCTCCTCGTCTTCCGAGACCCGACCGGCCAGGACATCGCCAAAGAAGGCCTCGATGCGAGGGAGATCGGCGTTGAAGCGCGCCACGTCGCGCTCCCAGACGAGCCATTCCTTGGGTCCGCTGGTGGCGTGCGGATGGATATCCGGACTGCCGGCCGCGGCCAGCACGGCCAGCCCCTCGCCGAAACCACCCAATTCCTTGATCACTCTCTGCTGCACCGCCGGCAGCTTGTCGATGCCCGGCGGCGCGGGACACCCCGCCAGGCCTACATGGTGCAGCTCGTGAGCCAGGGTGTTCTCCAGCTTCGCGGGCTCGTCCTTGGGTTCGACGTACATGAAGATCGCCGGATTCGTCGTCAGCTCGAAGACGAAACTGTTCTCAGACTTCTTGATGACCGGATAGATCGTCGCCCGCAGTTGCAGCCCTCCCGGCAGATAGGCGGCAGCGCGCCGGGCGGCGGCCGTGACGTCCAGGTGCTTCCATTTCTCGACGCCGGCGCGGAGCTCAACGCGGCGAGAAAGCGCCTCCTCGGAGGTGAGGAATTCCTGAAAACCTTTCTCAATGTCCTTGCCGCCGAAGGATTCCTGACGCTTCTTCAGCCGCACGAAAACTTCACTTTTGAAGAGCCGCTCCCAGCTCTCGGGCTTGACGCCGCCGGTAGCCGCATGCTCCTCCAGGATGGCGAGCGCCGCGTCCGCTTCGTCCGTCACGATGCGGACCTGCGGGCCGGTCGGCGCAGCGTTGGCGCAGAGTGCCGCAGAGAAAATAAACGGAAAGAATACCGCCCATCGCTTCATGGTCTCACCTCACAGTCCTTCACCATCGTCATCAAAGGCGTCCCGAACAGGTCGTGCGGTCCATCGCCGGTACGTCGGAACCCGGCGCGCTCGTAGAGATGAATCGCCGCATCGAGAAACGGCGTCGTGCTCAGGAAGATCCGCGAGCAGGCGAGGATCTCCGCTTCCCTCTCCGCGGTCTCCAAGAGCAAAGCGGCGACGCCTTTCCCTCTCGCCTCGGGATGCACCGCCATGCTGCGGATGTAGAGACCCTCGCCGCCCTTGAGTACGACGGACACGGTGCCGATGATGCCACCGTCCTGCTCCGCGACCCAGATCGGTCCCTCGGCGAAACGCGGTTGGATTTCCTCCGCCGTCGGCGTCGTGGCGCGGAATCCGGCGGGCGTGTAGAGGGGCTCGAATTCGAGGAAGGCCGACTTCAGCAGGGACGCGATCGCGTCGACGTCTGCCGGCGACGCCTCGCGGATGCGAGATCGAGATGACCTCCGGTCCACCATCACTACAACGCTACTACACGGTCCTACGTCGAAACGAATCCACGATTGACAGCATGCAGGGTTGGGATTGTACGGGACGTTCAAAAAACAGATTCACGATCTACAGGTGGCGACGGATCGGTCACGGTTTCTTGGTTCCGTGACTGCGGGCCGAACGCTTGGCGGCGTTACCCTTGCCGCGGCCTAAAATCGAGTTCGACTTTTTACCCTGAGAGGTTTTGTAGAGAGCCTTTCTCCTCATCGCAGTAGGCGTAATTCCCAGAGACGACCTGATTTCTTCTGCTGTCGCCTGCTCGAGTGTGATCGGGACATTCTTGCCGGCTGATTTCGCGATCCCTTTTTCGCGGAGGGATGTGCGCTTGGGCTCTTCTTCGCGGCTGGCATTGATGGTCCTTTCGAGTCGCCCAACTGCGATCCTAGCACAACCCAGATACAGCGGCCCCGTCTGCCGGCCGGCAGCCCTCAACCCATAGCCCCGTAGCCGACGCCCAGGTTCAATCGCCGCACCACAATAGCTACAGCAATCCGTGCTTCAAGACGTGCCGGACCTTCTCATTTAGGATGCTTTGGACGCATTAGCCCAGAGCTCGTCATTGAACCATTCACCAGCTTTTTCCACAAATTCTGGATCTGTTATTCTGATGGCAGCCTCATAACTTCCATTCTCTCCCATTAAAGAGATGTTCATGGAATGGCCGCCAATCAAGACCTCAAATGGCCACGGGTGTGGAATATATCTAACTTTTAATTTCTCTGTTACATTTTTAGCGACAAAAGCCCTGTCCCTCTTATCCGCAGCAGCAGTAGGACCGGAGCATACAATAACATGATATTCCATACTCCCGTACCCGGATTTAGATTTTGCCCATGATATCTTTTCTGCAAGTGCATCAAAATAGCGGTCGGAAAGTGCATCGGTTCCGCTATATTGACTCGTTGCCTTAATAGTATCATGCTCACCACATTTATCGATCAGGTCCAGCGCGGCCTTCTCGATAGCGCTTCCCAGCAGAACCTCTGCGACGTTGGGTCGGCCAATGACAGCCTTTATTTTGTCCAAATCATCGGCAACCTTTACGCTCAAACCACTAACTTTCTCTAACAGGGATGCCCTCGCCTCGCCAGCTTTATTAATGTCTTCTGTAACTTTATGTAATGTGGATAGCCTCTCGATTCCGAGGCCAGCACAAAGGGTAGCGACCAAGAAAATCAAGACTTGCTCAGGCGTGGCAATCAACTTGCTAATGTCCAATCCGCCAAACCGATCAATGAGGTCGTAGACAAAAGCGACTATGCCCACGATTATAATCAGCATGGCGTCCCAGTAGCCTTTGACCTTTTCTATCATTGTCTAAGCTCCCATAATAATTCGCCGACTGATGGATTCCTTCAGAATGGCACTAACAACCCAGCCGTCAACAATCCGGCATCGGAGCATAAGTCGTACACAGGCTTTAATAGCAATTCTATATACCAAAAAGTCTGACTGAGGTCAAGAGCCGCCGGGCTCGGGCTTGAACTTGGACGTTGACCGTCCCTACTGGCGGCCTTGGGCCTCGGCTTCCGCCCACCGCCGCAGACGTTCGGCGACGCGGGGGCTCGCCATAGCCTCCGGGCCTTCGCCCCAGCGGTTGATCGCGGTCTCGCCGTCGGCTCCCGCGGCGAGCAGCGCCTCCACGACGGCCAGATAGTCGTCGTCCGCCTGCCGGCAATTGCTGGAGCCGTGCGCCGCCCACCCCAAGGGCGAGCTGCCGTACTGGCCGTCGCGCACGTTGACCGGCGCTCCGAGCTCGAGCAGCAGGCGGGCCATCGCCACGTTGCCGCGCCAGGCGGCCTTGTGGAGCGGCGTGCCGCAGCCGTGCCCCTCCCAACGCAGATCGAAGCCCAGCTCCGACATCAGTTGTACGCTCGCCTCGCGGCCCTCGTCGGCGGCCTGGGCGAAGACCCAGCGGTCCTCGGGAGTGAATTCATCGACCAGACCGGGATGCCGTGCGAGCAACGCCCGCGCCGCCTCTGCATCGGCGCGCATGCAGGCGGCGAGCAGCTCGTCCACCGGAGCTGCCAGACTGGTGTCCGCGCCGCGCTCTCGCAAGAGGTCCATCACTGCGGTGTTTCCCGCACGCAGGGCGAGCACGTAGGCGGTGCGGCCGTCGGAGCGCGGCTGATCGACCTCGGCGCCGTGCGCCAGCAGCAGCTCCACGACGGCGGGACCGCGGCCGAAGGCAGCCACGCGATGCAGCGGCGTCTCGGTTTCCTGATCGCTGGTGACGTTCGGGTCCGCGCCGTGCGCGAGCAGCCATCGCATGCCTTCAGTGGCGGTGGCGCAATTGGGCGCATTTTCTCCGTAGCCGGCGAGGAAGTAGAGCGGTGTGTTTCCCCAGTGGGAATGGCGGCCGCTGACATCCGCGCCGTGCGCGAGCAGCAGCTCCAGGCATTCGGTCCGGTTCAGCTCGGCGGCGTGGTAGATGGACTCGCCGTCGTTCGGGTCGGCGCCGCGTTCGAGCAGCAGCCGCACGACCGGCACGTTATCCGCCACGCAAGCGAAGTAGAGCGCGGGGATCTTGCTGTGCGGATCCTCCGCGTCCCATTGCATGGCACTGTTCGGATCGGCGCCGTGCGCGAGCAGCAGCTCGGCGCAGCGCAGGACACCTTGCGGGTTGCCGGCATGAAGGGGCGATGTGCTGAGGTAGAGCAGCGGCGGCCAACCCTCCGGTAGGTGAACGGCGGTAGCGAGCCGAGGCTCGGCCGCGAGCGCGGCGCTGACGAAATCCGCCGCGCCGGTGCAGCAGGCGGTGAAGACGCTGGCCCGCCCGATCTCCGGATGCTGTTCCAGCAGCGAGCGCGCGGCCGCGGCGTCACGCCCGCGGATGGCGGCGAGGAAGCGCTCGGCCTGATCTTCCATCTATATTGTCCGGCGGGGCGCCGCCGTCTCCGCCGAGCCCGTGTTCGGGGTGCCGGTCGGCTCGATGAGGAGCAGATGCACCTCTTCCGCGGCATAGGGTTGATGCTCGACCCCGCGCGGCACCACGAACAGCTCGCCCGGTCCCAGTTCGACCTCCCGGTCCCGCAGCCTTATGACGAGCCGGCCCTCGAGCACGAGGAAAAAATCATCCGTGTCCGCGTGGGAGTGCCACACGAACTCGCCTCGCACCTTGACGACCATGATGTCGTGGCCGTTGAACGTGGCCACGGTCCGCGGTCCCCAATGGTCGGTAAAGAGCGCCAGTTTCTCGGCGAGATTGATTTTGTCTTTGAGCATGGGATGGTCCGCAGGGAAATGTTTCGGTCACGCCGGATCCACCGGCGTCGGTAACTCGTACCAGATCTCGACCACGTAACCGTCGGGATCGGCGGCGAAGAGATAAGGCTCGCCGGGGCAGAAATCGCCGCGGCTCAGGATCTTCCCGCCGGCGCGCTCCACCTCGGCCGCGGCTGCGTCGATGTCCGCCGCATCGACGAGACGGAACCCGAAGTGCGCCACGCCGCCGTGCTCCCCCACCTTCTCCTCGCTCTCCTCGAAGACGAGCACGTCGCGGCTCCCGGGCGTCTGTGCCTGGATGAAGCCGTCCTGGTGGTAAACCTCCACGGCCCCGAAGACCTGGCTGTAGAACCGCAAGGAGCGCTCGGCGTCGCGCACGGCGAGCGCGATGTGGGTCAGGCCGTGGGTCTTGATCATGGCGTCCTCATCGCAGGGCTCGGTCGAGATCTTCCAGCAGGTCGTCCGTGGCCTCGATCCCCACGGCCAGCCGGACCAGACCGTCCGAGATGCCGAGGCGGCGCCGGTCTTCG
This sequence comes from Thermoanaerobaculia bacterium, assembly GCA_044868005.1. GTDB lineage: Bacteria > Acidobacteriota > Thermoanaerobaculia > Multivoradales > UBA5704 > DATARR01. Next base: position 13,205 of record JBIOVX010000124.1, read on the forward strand.
GGTTCCATGCCGGCATGAGAGGTGAGCGCCGGCCGCGTGACGAGGGTTTCGACGCCGCCGAGGCTGACGGTCCGGCGCGGCAGGGTGGTCTTGCCGATGAAGCGGGCCGCCGCCTCCCCTCCCCCCTCCAACTCGAAGCTCAGCACGCCGCCGAAACCGCTGAACAGCGCGCGTGCCCGCTCGTGGCGCGGATGGCTCGCCAGCCCGGGATAGTTGACGCGAGCCACGCCGGGAGCCGAGGCAAGCATCTCGGCGATGCGCTGAGCGCTCGCGTTCTGCTGGCGCACGCGCAGGGCGAGCGTCTTCACACCGCGGTGGAGCAGGAAACAGGCATGGGGATCGAGAGAGCCGCCAAGGTGGTTGAGTCTGATGCGGATGCTCTCGACGAGATCGGCGGGCCCCAGCACCGCTCCGGCCACGATGTCGGAGTGGCCGTTGAGGTACTTGGTGCAACTGTGCAACGACAAGTCGAACCCGAGCTCCGGCGGGCGGAAGTTGATCGGGGACGCGAAGGTGTTGTCGATGAGCGAGACCAGGCCGTGCTCCCTGGCGAAGCGGGGAACGGCCGCGAGGTCCGCCACCTCCAGCAGCGGATTGGTCATGGCCTCGACGTAGATCGCCCGGGTCTCCTTCCTCAGAAGCCCCGCCCACGATCCCGCATCGTCGGCATCGATGAAGTCGTAGGAGATCCCGAAAGCGGGCAGGTCCCTGGTGATGAAGTCATGGGTGCCGCCGTAGAGGGATCTCTGGGCGAGCAGGTGGCCGCCGGCGGAGAGGACGGTCAGCAGGCTGGTGGAGATCGCCGCCATGCCGCTCGCGGTCACCAGCGCCGCTTCCGCGTTCTCCAGGGCCGCCAGCTTCGCTTGCAGGACCGTGTGATTGGGGGTGTTGTTCAGCCGGATGTACTGGATGTCGTGATAACCCGGCGTTCCCTCCATCTCGTACAGAGTGGACTGGAAGACGGGCATGGCGACCGAGCCTGCGATGCGGGGCTCCGGCTCGCCGGCGTGAATCAGCTTGGTCTCGATGCGGTTCATGCGCGGCCTCCCGGCGGAGGCTAGCACAGCCGTATCCGTCGCCGGCACCAAAGGGGAGGACGCCGGTCGGCGCCTCCCGCGATGAGATCGAGATGTTGGCAGGGAATCTCGGAAGAAATCGGATCAGTCGGCGCCGGTCAGAACGATGCCATAGGCCCGTCTTCGCAAATCAGTCGCCGGTGATCACGCCGCCAGCCTTGACCGTGGTCTTGACACGCATCGAATTCACCTCCTTTCGAACGATTTCTCTCGCCTGAAGAGATCAGTCACCGATCAGCACGCCACCCGCCTTCACCGTGGTCTTGACACGCATCGAAATCACCTCCCCTCATCCCTTCCAGAGGATCATCCAAAGCTTACGCGGGAAGGGGTGTACCGCCGGCCTTCACCTTGGTTTTGACACGCATGATATCACCTCCTTTCCGCAAAGTCTCCGGGAAGGTTGCGCGAATTCTACACCTGAAAAGACTCTAACGGGAGGCGCCGGCCGACGCCTCCCGCAAGAGGAATGAAGTTGTTGGGAGGGGGAGCTCGTCGATCCCGACGGCTACGTGGTCGAGATTGTGCCGCCAGCCTTGACAGTGGTCTTGATACGCATCGGATTCACCTCCTTTCGAATAATTTCTCCCGGCTGAAGAGATCAGTCGCCGGTAACCACGCCGCCAGCCTTGACAGTGGTCTTGACTCTCATGGTGGAGCCTCCTTTCCAAGATCCCTTTAGGGATTTGCCTGTCAGTCCCTGCCGGACAGGCATCGGTTCAATCAGGTTTACGGATGCGCGATGACCATCAGCGTCCGTGCGCGAGCGAGCACGCAGGTGAGCGCCTGCCGCAGGCTCAAGGGGTCGAGGGCGGCGAAGCTCTCGTCGAGGATCACCAGCTCGGCGTTCTGCAGCAGCGCGCGGGCGATGTAGAGGCGGCTCTTCTCGCCGTGCGAGAGCTGCCAGCCGGACTCCCCCACCATCTGCAGCAGGCCCGCGGGCATGCGGTCGAGCAGCTCGCCGAGCCCCAGCTCGCGGCACACCGCCTCGGCCTCCTCGAAGTCCCCCGGCTGCGGCGGCCACTCGCGGCCCATCAGGAGATTGAAGGCGAAGGTGTCGGTGAGCACGTGGTTCTCCTGGAATTGCGGCGCCGCCACGGCCCGGCGGTGCCAGCCTTCGGCACCGAGCGAGTGCCGGTCGAGGCCTTCGAGGAGCAGCAGTCCGGATTGCGGCTCGCGCAGGCCGGCGAGCAGCGAGGCGAAGGTCGACTTGCCGCCGCCCGACGGCCCTTCGAGGAGCAGGCGCTCGCCCTGCCGCACCGCCAGCGTGGCGCCGGCCACCGCGGGGTCGGCGCGCTCGCCGTAGCGGAATCCCAGATCGTGCGCCTCGACCACGACGCGGCCGCCGTCGCTCCGCCGCGCGGGAGTCAGCAACTCCGCCTCGGGCGCCGAGACCTCGCGGCGAGCGGCGGCTTGAAAGACCGGCGCCACCTGATCCCAGGCCACCGCCGCCTCGGCGAGATCGGCGAGCCCGCGCACCATCTTCCAGAACGACCAATAGGCGAAAAGCGCGCCGCCGAGAGAGACGGCGAGGCTGGCGGCGGACGCGGTGCCGGAGATGAACGGCCGGGCAACCGCGAGCAGGCTCACCAGCAGCCAGCCGCGCGGGATCACCACGCGGAGCTGCGCCGCCCGCCGGTCCAGCTCCGCCGAGAGGCCGAGATAGCGCTCCAGCTCGCGGTCCTCCCGCTCGTGCCAGGTCTCGGCGCTCTGCTGCGCCAGGCGCGTGCGGTGGCCGACCATCTGCTCGACCAGGTCGTGCGTCATCTCCAGGCGGGCCGCGGTCCACAGGCGCCGCTGGGCGAAATAGCGCCGGCTGAGCCAGAAGGCGAAAGCGACCCAGAGGAGGAGCAGCAGCGCATGCAGCCAGCCGCCGGCTCCCGCGACGAGCACGGGCAGGGCGAGGACGATCTCGGCCAGGGTGATGGCGCCGACGTGAGCGCCGGTCAAGGCCAGGAACTCCAACGCCTCGGCGTTGATGATGCGGCCGAGGAGCTGGCCGGCGCCCTGGTGCCGCGTCTCCTCGGGTGCGGTGCGCAGGGCGCCCATCATCAGCCGGCGCTTGAACAGCCGTCCGGCCCGCGCCATGAGCACGCCCGCGGACCACAGCTCCAGGGACCGGAACGGAATGACCGTCACGAGCAGCAGCGCCCAGGCGAGGAGCCAGGCCGGGTCGAGACGCCCGCGCAACACGCTCAGGCCCAGCACCCACCAGGAGAGGAGCAGCAGGGCGTGCTCCACCATGTGCGAGCCGACCAGGACGGCGGTTCGGCCGCGCAGGTGCGCTCGCCACGCCGCCGCCCAGAAGCTGCCGCCCGGCGGCAGATCGAGGATCCAGCAGCCGCCGATCCGCCGCTGCGCGAGGCGCTCGGCGAGGATGGCCGCGCGGGCGCGCTCCCGCCGGCGCGCGGGCACCGCCGCCTCGGCGAGCAAGCGGTCCACCTCGGGACCGGCCTCCGCGTCGAGACCGCGGCGGAGCGCCGCGCACGCCATTGCCGTCTCCACTCGCCGCGGCTGGAGATCGGGGCCGAGGAGGCGCACCGTCCGCAGCCCGCCGGAGAGAAGGAGAAGGAAACGCGGGGAGGTTCCTTCCGGCAGGCGGAGCACCGCCGGAGCGGATTGCCGCACCAGCGCCTCGACCTCGCCGTAGGCGGCCTCGACCGGCTCGGCCTCGAGTCCCATCGCCGCCGCCGCGGCGCCGATCCAGCGGTCCACCTCGTCAGGAGAGCTCTCGCGCGGCTCCGGCAGATCGAGCTTCGCGGGTTTGAGGCCGCTGAGCCGCGCCAAGGCCGAGACCGCCTCGCCGAGCCGCTCGGCCGGCCAGGCGAGCGCGTCGAGATCCGAGCTCGACCTCATCGCCAAGCCTCCACGCCTGTGGGAACAACCCCACAAGGCCGACCTGGAGGCGTGGCCTCGGCGATTGCGCGATGTCATCGCCCCACCTCGGTCAGCCGGCCGCGCTCCATGCGCAGGCGGCGCCAGAGCGCGCTCTCCCAGAGCCCGGTCCGCACGTCCTGCTCGGCGGCGAGCAGCGCGGCGTAGCGCGATCCCGGCTGCGCGGCGAGGCGCGACGGCGGACCGTCTTCGACGATGCGTCCGTTCTCCAGCACGAGCACGCGGGCGAAGCTCAGCGTCTCGCCGACGTCATGCGTGACGCAGAGCAGCGTGGCCCCGCGCCACAGATGACGGGCCCGCGCCAGCAGCTCGCGCCGCTGCTCGCGATCGAGGCCGCGGAACGGCTCGTCGAGCAGCGCCAGGCGCACCCGTGAACGGAGCAACGCGCGCGCCAGCCGCACCCGCTGCCCTTCGCCCCCCGAGACCAGCCCGCCGCCCTCGCCGAGTGGCGTCTGCAGGCCTTCGGGCAGCCGCCGCAGGACCGCCACGAGGTCCGCGGCCCGCAAGGCGTCGTCGATCGGCAGGCCGAGGCTGTCCGCGGCGCCGTAGCGAAGGTTGTCGAGCAGCGTGCGGTTCCAGAGCTGCACCGCCGGATCCACCCAGGCGGTCTCCTGGCGCAGCTCCTGCAGCCGCGCGCCGCCAACAGGCTCACCGTCCACCAGCACGCACCCCTCCGCCGGCCGGTGCCAACCGAGGATCGTGCCCACGAGGCTCGACTTGCCGGCACCCGAAGGACCCACGATGGCCACGTGCTCGCCCGGCGCGATGACGGCGCTGATCCCTTCGAGGATCGTGTGGCCACCGGCGCGCACGGTGACGTTTTGCCAGGTAACAGAGAGCCCGGAGAATCGCGACGTCCTGCCCTCCGAAGCCTCACCCCCTGGCCTCCTCTCCGTAACCGGAGAGGGGGGACGATCCTCAGCCGATCTTGCCGATAGATCAGTCTCTCTTTCCCCCTCGCCCGTCAGGGAGAGGGGGCCAGGGGGTGAGGCTTCGAAGGGCAGGCCGCTCGATCGACCTCCGTCCCCTTGGAGCGCCTCCTCCCCCTCCTCCGCCGCCCCCAGCGGCTCCAGCAAACGCAGCGTAACGTTGCGGTGCGCGGGATACTGCGTGGCGATGTTCAGGATCAGCATGTGACCCAGGCTGAGAACCTTGAGACCCCAATAGACGAGCAGCAGGATGCTGCCGTCGAGCCCGCGGCGAGCGAGGTGCGTGAAGAGCAGGGTGATGACGATGGCGTTCATGGCGATCTGCACCATCGTGTCCGCCACCACCTCGGCGCGGCGCAGGTGCAGATAGGCGCGCGCCCATTCGACGACCAGGCTCTCGTGCTGCCGGCGCACCGCCTTCTGCGCGCCGTGCGTGCGGATCGGGAAGAGGCCGAGGAACGCGTCGAGATAGAAGCGTGTGATGGCGCCCGCGTGGTTGCGTACCCGCAGGTCCCAGTCTTCGAGCCGCGGCAGCAGGAGAAGCGGCACGCCGAGCGACAGCGCCGCGGCGGCGAGGACGAGCGGCAGGCTGCCGGGATCGAGCCAGACGATGCCGGCGAGGGTGAACAGGAGCTCGCTGCCGGCGCGCAGGCCCGACTCGCCGAGATCGGGCACCAGCCGCAGGCGGTGAACGCTGTGGCTGCGGTCGGCCATGTCGGAGGTCAGACGGCTCTGGAAGTAACGGTCGCCGAGGCGCGGGATCTTGCGCAGGAACGCCACCCGCAGCCGCGCTTCGAGATGCCGGCCCAGCCGCAGAGCGCCGCGCACGATGGGAAGATCGAGGAGCAGGAAGAGGGCGATGACGGCGAACAGCAGACTGAGCGCGCCGGCCCGCTGCCAACCGAGGCCGAGATTGCGCCCGAGATCGAAAAAGGCGCGGAAGAGCAGCGCCTCGACGACCACGCCGAGGCCGGCCACCAACAGCGCCAGCGCGATGGCGCCCGGCGCGAAGAAGCCGCCCGCGGCGAGCAGGCGGAACAGCTCGCGTCCCGGCCGCGCCGGCGGCTCGGCGAGCGCCGCGGCCAACTCGGGAGAGAGCTGCGCCGCCGCTGCGGTATCGGCGGCCGGCGCACGGCGGCCGCGGACGCGCACCAGCACGGCGCCGCGGAAGAGCAATTGCTCTTCGCCCTCATCGCTCGCCGGAGCGGGCCGCACGCACCACCATGCCTCCGGCACGGCCGGTTCGGCGGCGTCCGCGGTCCCGCCGCAGCGGGAGAGCAGCGAGCGCAGCAGACGGCCGGCCTCCGCGCCGCGGGCGAGCCCGCCCGAGGCCACCAGCGAACGGACCATCCGCACGCAGGCGTCGAGCGCCGCGAGCGTGCGCCAGCCGGGATCCGCCAGAGCCTCCGCCAGGATCTCCTCTACCTCGCTGGATGGAATCCGCAGCTCGGCGAGGAACGCCCGTTGAACGTCGAGGAAATCCGCCGAGCCCGCCCACTCGCGCCAGGCCGCCGCGGGCACGGCCATGCGATGGCGGTAGAGCTCGCCGGAGAGGAGCTCCGCCCGCATCCAGCGGCGGCCCGAAGCCGGGTCCATCACCTGAAAGAACGGGCCGTGCCGGCGCCAGACGACGACGAAGTGGGTCAGCCCGCTGGGGTGGCGAACGACGACGATCGCCGGCAGGCACTGCGCCGCCGGCTCCAGCAGATGGTCCGCCGGCACCATCACCTGCTCGGCGTCCAATCCGAGCTGCGCGGCCACCTCCTCCATGGTGTCGATCGACGTGCCGTCGAGATCGATCTGGCAGGCCTCGCGCAGGCGTCCATAGCTCAGCGGGACGCCGAATCCCTCGAGCAGCGATTTCAGGGTCGCCGGACCGCAGTCCTGGGCGGAGGTCTGGACGACCTCGGGGGCGAGGAAACGGAGGCGGAACGACATCAGGAGAACGGCGCTCCCCCAATGTAGAGACGCCCCGTGGGGCGTCTCCGCGGCGGGAAAAACCCTGATATTCCGCGAATACCGCCCGCGGGAGGGTGAACGTATCCGGCAAGGTGACGCCGCCTCGGAGACGCCCCACGGGGCGTCTCTACATTGGGGGGACGCCGGTAAGGCAGACACGCACGTTCGAACATGTCGCCGCTACCTCGCCTGAATCGGCCTATCGAACACCTTCCCCACCGTGCGCAGCACCAGGATCGCGGGCGTGACGCGCTCGACTTCCACTTCCGCCGTCCCCGGCAGGCCGTGCTGCAACGGCAGCCGCGTGCCGCGCGCCGGCCGCAGGGCGAGCTCGACGCGAATGCTGCCGTCGCGCGGCTCGCTGGCGACCCGTGCGACGCTGGCGGGCAAGTATCCGTACTGCGCGGAGGGGAAACCGCTGAGCACGATGCGCGCCGGCTGCCGTGGACGGATCCTGCCGACGGCGGAGGCGGGCGGAAAATCGGCGATCGCTTTCAGCACGCCTTCCGGCACCACCATGCTGAGCTGCTCGCCGGCGGCCACCACCGAGCCCACACGCACCGCGGCGAGCTGGCCGACGCGGCCGGCGACCGGCGCGCGGAGGGTGCGCAACGCCACCTCGCGCTCCAATCGCCGGATGGCGGCGAGCGACGAGGCGGCCTGCCCCGCGAGCTGCGCCAGATCGCGCTCCAGCTCGTCCACGTCGCCGCGGCTCTCGCCTTCGGTGCTCCGCTCCTCGAAGGCGAGGCGATCGAGGGTCTGGCGCAGCGAGTCCGCGGCGGCGCGGCGCTGCTCCGCCGCCGAGCGCGCCTTCTCCGCCTCCGCGGCGGGGACGAGCCCTTCGGCGAGGAGCCGCGCCTGCCGATCGGCCTCCTGCTCCGCCAGCCGCGCCGCCGCCTCGGCCTCGCGCACCTTCGCCCGCGTTTCCTCGATGGAAGCCTGCGAGGCGCCGAGCTGACCGACGAGCCGCCGGCCGCCGGAGGCGATCTGCTGGCGCAGGGCGGCGATCTGGCCGGCGAGCGCATCGCGGCCGGCCCGCTCTTCGTCGAGGCGGGCACGCGGCTCCTCGGCCTCCAGCTCGATCAACACCTGTCCGGCCTGCACCCGCTGCCCCAGCGCGGCGCGCACCGCCGTGACACGCCCCTCGACCTGCACCGCGATCGGGTGCGCCTCGCGGTCCACCGCCAGCCAGGCGTGGTCCGTGACCTCATACACCGCGACCCTACCGCGCAGGAACCAGACGCCCCAGGCGGCGAGGAGAATGAGTGCGGGAATCAGCCCCGCCATCCACCGGCGGTGGCCGTCGGCTTCGAGAGCGCGCAAGGTGCGGGAAAACGGGCTGGCCATACGTAGGTCGGGTCAGCCTAGCATGGGCGCCGTCTCGGGCCGGTGCGGCAGCGCCGGGCCGAGACGGCAAGGATTTTCGGGCGATGATCAGCGGTCTGTCTTCTGGCTTTTCGGCACGCTCACGGTGACGATACCGCTCGCGGCGTTGCCGGCCGCGTCGGCGCAGGCGATGGTGACGGTGTAGACGCGTCCGTTGCCGCGGCCGGAGCGCTCGGCCCGCAGGTGCAGCCGTTGGGCGTCGAGCACGATCCAATCGGGTGCGGCATCGCCGTCTCCGTTGCCGTTCACCGGCTCGTTGCTCGCCACGCTCAAGGTGCAAGCGGGCGCCGCGCCGCTGTTGTCCTTCGCCTCGTAGCGGACCGCCACGTCGATCATCTGGTGGTTCGGCGGCCACAGCACGGGCTTGTCCACCGCCAAGCCGGAGAGGACCGGTCTCTCGACGTCGCGGACCACGACCGTCTGGCGGTCGGACGCCGAGTTGCCCGCGTCGTCCGTCGCCGTCCAGGTGATCGCCGTGGTGCCGATCGGGTAGGGCGCCAAGAGCGCCAGGGCGTCGTCGCGCATTGCCGTCAGAGAACGTCCGACGCAGTTGTCCGTCGCCGTGGCTTCGCCGGGATTCAATATGGCGAAAGCCGTGCCGGGATCGTTGCGCGTGTCCACATCGGCGGGGGCGGCGAGGAGAGGCGGCGTACCGTCGGTGACCTTCACCTGCTGCGAGGCCGAGGCGGTGAGGCCGAGCTCGTCCTCGGCGGTGTAAGTGAGGGTCGTCGTCCCGACCGGGAAGAGATTGCCGGCGGGAACCCCCTGGCGGCTGACTTCAACGCTCGAGCAGGTGGCGGACGCCGCGGGCTGGCCCAGGATCGCGTCGGCGACCACCGCCGCGCAGGACGCCGCGCCGGGTCCGGTCGCGGACGTGACCGCCGGTGGCGCGCTGAGCCGCACTTCGCAACGGACGGCTTGCGGCGCCGCGCCGGGAGCGGCGGAAAACTCGATCTCATACACCAGGCTCTCGCCGGCGGCCGCCTGGCCCTGCAGGATCAAGGGTGGCTGCTCGCTGTCGTCTTCAGAGTAGGCCTGCAGGATGATCTGGAACGGCCCATCCTGCAACGCCGTGGCAAGGAGGCGATACGTTCCCTCCGGCGGTGCGGTGATCTCGATGAGCTGGCTGGCTCGCTCGGGCAGCTCCCCCGTTTCGTCGTCTTCGAGAGCATCGAGGTAGTGGACGGCGCCCGGAATCTCCTCGACTTCTTCGCCGCTGCCGAGGTCCAGACCGGCGGCGCGGCCGAGAGGATCGATCAACAGCAGATTGGCCGTCGCGGAATGCACGTCGATGCCGCTGCTCACCGGCGGATCTTTTACATAGCCGCGAGTGATGAAGCCTCCGCGATAGGGGTTCTTGGCGGTGTTGTCCGCATAATACTGATCCAGATAGGTGACGGACGGATCGAGCGGATCGATGATGGTGAAACGGTTTCCTTCCTTGCCGGTGACCAGGACGTAATGGTTCGGGACAAGAACCCCGAGCTTGGCATCCAGCCGCAGCTTCACTCCTACGATCTCGGGATAGCCTTGCGTGCAGACCGCCTCCTCCACCTCCCGCTCGGCGGCCGTCGGGTCGAGCCGCCAGCTGATCGTTCGGCCTTGCCATTCGAACTGCTTGGCGGCGTTGCCGCGGAAGTAGTGCGAGACGTCTCTCACTGTCTTGCCAAAGAGCACGCCGCCGTCTTCGCCAAAATCCCCGTGGGTGGGATTGGACATGAACCCGTTCAGCCAGTACGGATCCAGGGTGGTATTCGCGGCGAAGTTGAAGGCCATGGTCAAGGAGGTCAGAGCGCAGCCCTTTCTCCCGATCGTCGTCGGCCGGTGGTCGTACGGAGCCGCACCCCATCTGCTATCGTCCTGCCGCAATACGGGAGCGACATTGAGCTTGCAGCCCGCGGCGAGCGGCCGCTGGACCAGTTTGATCGATTCGTCGCTCAGATCCATGTAGGCCGCTTGCAGGACATTGTCGGTGCCGATGGCCATGTCCACGTCGAGGACGCCGGCTGACTGCGTGAGCGGAGCGAGCGCCGTCCAGTTGCCGGAGCCATCGCGTTGGACCACGCGCAGGCGCATCTCGTAGGTCGTCTGATCGATGACCGTGTAGGCGATGTACGGCTGACCCGCGGTGTCCAAGGCGAGGGCGACGCCGGTGCGAAAATCCGCCGGCCAGAAATCCTGCTCGAGGGTCTCCACGGTACCGCCCGTCAGGCCGCCGACGAAGTACCTGAGAAGCCAGGTGCCCCGCTGGTAATCGTCGACCGTATAGGCGATATGGACCTTGCCCTGGGCGTCCACCCTCATGCTGGAGACCTCGCCGGGCACGTCCCGCTCGCCGCCGCTGTCCACCACCTGGCGGCCCAGCAGGGCGCCGTTGGCGTCGAAGCGCGTGAGGATGAATTCCGTCCGCGTCGCGGAAGTCGTGTTGCCGCCGGGCCGCACGACGTAGGCCGCGTAGACGCCGCCGCCTCCCCGCGGATCGGCGGCCATGGACCACTTGGCCAGATCCACGCGCAGGGGCGGCGCCTCGATCTGCGAGGAGATCCACCGGCTGCCGTCCCACGTGGCCTGCCAACGCTCGTAATCGAAGTTGGCGTTGATCACGTCGTAGACGACGTGCGGCTGCCCGTTCTCATCGAAAGCGAAAACCATGTCGCGGAACGCCCTGTCCGAAATCGTGGTGCTGTTGGAGCCCTCGAACTGGAGCTTGCGCACATAGCTCGGGATGGAAAGCGAGAACATGTGATAGACGAGGCTGGGCTCATCCCCGCCGGGGCTGAAGGCGAAGTGGGGGCCGAGGAAGTAGCCTCCGCCGTAGCTCGCCCCGACTCCCAAGTCCTTCTGGTACCCGCTCGCCGTGCGCACGCGGGTGAGCTGGCGGCCGTTGAAGGAATCGTAGTAATCGTAGGCGACTCCCGCCTCGTTGTCGCTTTTCAAATCCAGGTCGAGATAGGTGTTTACACCGGTGGCGATGACGTGCTCGGTGTCGGCGAACAACGGGATGGCGCAGCTCCAGAAAAGAACGAGCGCCAGTACCGCAAAACGAGCAATGAACCGTAGGCGATTCATGATCTGATCCCTCCCGACAGCAAAATGTCTACATATCGATATAGATCCGTTTCAGGCTGCTGCCTTCACGGCTCGCTGTCGGTATTCAGTGGCGGCGTGACCGATTGTGTTTCTTTCGCAAAATCGGCGCCGCTGCCACGTCGCGAGACTCCCCTTTACTGCGCCGTGCCACTCAGCTAGATTCCGGCGGAGCCCCGAGGCTCGAGGAACGGGAGATCGATCATGGCCATCGAAAACGTCTCCGATACCGCGCGCTGGGTGGCGGTCTACCGCGCCATGGAGAGCGCCCGGTCCGACGCGATCTTCCGGGATCCTTTCGCCGAGCGGCTGGCGGGAGAGCGCGCCGCGGCACCTTGGAGGAGGCGTTGCGCCTCAAGCGGACGATGAAGGGGGCCTGGGTGTGGAACCTGATCAGCCGCCTCTCCTCGAAAAAGGGCCGCGAGAAGCTCCGGCGATTTGCGGGGTATGCGCTGTTGGAGAGGGTGTGAGCCAGGGAAACGGGCGCGGACGATCCGCGCCGCCTCAGCCCGGCGCTTCCGCACCGGGCTGAAGAAACGTCGCCCAGAGGGCGATGAACTTGGAGATTACTGGCTCTTCGGCACGCTCACGGCCACGATTCCGCTCGCGGAATTGCCGGCCGCATCGGCGCAGGCGAGGGTGACGCTGTAGAGGCGTCCACTGCCGCTGCCGGCGCGCTCGGCCCGCAGGCGCAGCCGGTGGGCGTCGAGCACGATCCAGTCGGGCGCCGTGTCGCCATCCCCGGTGCCGTTCATCGGCTCGTTGCTCGCCACGCTCAACGTGCACGCGGGTGCCGCGCCGCTGTTGTCCGTCACCTGGTAACCAACCGTCACGTCGATCATCTGGTGGTTCGGCGGCCACAGCACGGGCTTGTCCACCGCCAGGCCGGAGAGGACCGGTTTCTCGACGTCGCGGACCACGACCGTCTGCCGGCCGGACGCCGAGTTGCCCGCGTCGTCCGTCGCCGTCCAGGTGATCGCCGTGGTGCCGATCGGGTACGGCGCCGAGAGCGCCTGGGCATCGTCACGCGTTGCCGAGAGGGACCGTCCTACGCAGTTGTCGGTCGCCGTGGCCTCGCCGGGATCCAGGATGGCGTAGGCGGCGCCGGGATCGTTGCCGGTCTCCATGCTGGGTGGAACGGCGAGGAAGGGCGGCGTATTGTCGATCACGCTCACCTGTTGCGAGGCCGAGGCGGTACCGCCGAAGTCATCCTCCGCCGTATAGGTGACGTTGGCGGTTCCCACAGGGAAGACGTTGCCGGCCGGAACGCCCTGGCGACTCACCTCGACGTTGGAGCAGGTGGCGGACGCCGCCGGCGTGTCCAGCGCCGCGTCGGAAACCACCGCCGCGCAGATCGCCGCGCCGGGTCCGGTCGATGCCGCGACCGCCGGCGGCGCGGTAAGGCTCACCTCGCACCGCACGGCCTGCGGCGAGGCGCCGGGAGCCGCGGAGAAATCGATCTTGTAGGCCACGGTCTCGCCGGCGGCCGCCTGGCCCTCCAGCACGACGGGCGGCTGCTTGCTGCCGTCCTCGGCGTAGGCCTGCAGAGTGATCTGGAACGGCCCGTCTTGCAACGCTGTGGCGAGCAGGCGATACGTCCCCTCCGGGGGCGCAGTGATCTCGATGAGCTGGCTCGCTTGGTCGGGCAGCTCCCCTGTCTCGTCGTTCTCCAGAGCGTCGAGGTAGTGGACGGAGCCCGGGATCTCCTCCGCTTCCTCGCTGCTGGCGAGCTCCAGGCCGGCGCGGCGGCCGAGAGGATCGAGCAAGAGCAGGTTGGCGGCTGCGGAATAGACGTAAAGTCCGCTGGTCACCGGAGGATCCTTTACATAGCCGTAAGTGACGAAACCCGCGCTGTAGCTGTATTGACCGACGCCGCCGTCCACGTAGTATTGATCCAGGTAGGTCTTGGAAGGATCGTACGGATCGATGATGGTAAAACGGTCTCCTTCCTTGCCGGTGACCAGAACGAAGTGGCCCGGGGCCAGGACCCCGCCCTTGGGCCGCAGCTTCACGCCCACGATCTCTGGATAGCCTTCCTCGCAGACTACGTCTTCCAGCACTTTTTCCGCGGCCGCCAGGCCAAGCCGAGAGCTGATCGTTCGGCCTTGCCACTCGAACTGCTTGGTGGCATTGCCGCGGAGGTACTGCGACAAATCCTTCACCGTCCCTGGAAACAGCACGCTGCCACCATTGAAATCGTCGTGCTCGGTCATGAAAGCATTCAGCCAGTAGGGATCGAAACTGGTTTTCGCGGCGAAGTTGAAGGCCATGGTCAAAGCGGTCAGACCGCAGCCGTTTTCCCCAATCGTCTTCGAGTGGTCGTACGGCTTAGTGGCCCAATAGCCGACGTTCTGCCGCCACTTGGGATTGACGTTGAGCTTGCAACCGCCGACCTCGGCGGTCAGTGTCTGCGTGGATTTGCCGAGCCCGCAGTTGCAGCAGTCGCCGCCGCACGTGAAGCACTGGCCGTTCGACCCGGCGCTGCCCGAGAGGTTGTACGACTTGGCGAACGAGTAGTCCGCGCCGCCCTCGCTCCGCGTGGGGCCGTGCGTGAGCCCGGTGTCGACTCCCTTCGCGGAGTCGTTCCTGGAGTCGCTGTGGCCGGGATCGACGTAGACGTTGACGTTTCCAAATGTCGAGTACAGCGTGTTCGCCCATAGCGCGGTTGTGCGCTGTGCGTTGGCCGACACCTGTGCCGTCCAGTCGTACCGGATCTCATATTGAGTGCCGGGCGGGCCGATGACGTAGACGTCCACGCGCGTTCCGCCTCCCACCCCGTTCGAGCGCTGGCAGGTGTCGTTGGTCATATCGAGCGTCGTCGTTATCGTGTCGGGGGTAATCGCGGAGCTCACGCGAAGGCCCCAACCCGCTGAACCGTCGCTGAACGTCGGATCCAGCGAGTGGCCGGCGTTGGGATTGTTCATCGGCAGGTTATAGGTCGTCTCCACGACGAAGAGGGCGGGCGGTGGGGTTGTGGCGGCCGTTAGCGGAACGGCTCCGAGAGCGAAGAGACCGAGCGTCAACGCGGCGAAAGGTTTGCGATTCATGAGCTTGACCCTCCGTCGATCTGGTGACGGCGCCACACATTTCGTTTCTTGCGAAAGATTCGAATAAGTCGATCACCCTTTACTCGGGCGCACCCCTCGGGCTAGATTCAGCCATCTATGGGACGCATCTTCGAAACCCGCAAGCACACGATGTTCGCGCGCTGGGACCGCATGGCGAAGCAGTTCGCGCGCATCGGCAAAGAGATCGTCATCGCCGTGCGCTCCGGCGGCCCCGATCCGGCGAACAATCCGCAGTTGCGGCGCGTCGTCCAGAACGCGCGCGCCGTCAACATGCCGAAGGACAAGGTCGAGGCGGCGATCAAGCGCGCCTCGGGCAAGGAGGCGGAGAGCTTCGAGGAGGTGCTCTACGAGGGCTACGCGCCGCACGGCATCGCCCTCCTCGTCGAGACCGCCACCAACAATCCGACGCGTACCGTCTCCAACGTGCGCGCCCATTTCAACAAGGGCGGCGGTACCCTCGGCAGCCCCGGCAGCGTCGGCTTCCTGTTCAAGCGCATGGGCGTCTTCCGGCTGAACCCGGCGGGCCTCGACACGGAAACGCTGGAGCTCGAGCTGATCGACTACGGACTCGAGGAGATGGGCGAGAGCATGGGCGAGAAAGGCGAGCCGCAGCTCGTCATCCGCTGCGCCTTCGCCGACTTCGGCCAGATGCAGAAGGCGCTCGAAGACCGCGGCATCACGCCGCTCTCCGCCGAATCCGAATACATCCCCGTGACGCCGACGGAGCTATCCGAGGGCCAGGCTACAGAAGTCTTGAGCTTAGTGGATCGGCTCGAGCAGGACGACGACGTGCAGAAGGTCTTCCACAACCTCGCCTGAGCGCCCCTCACCTCCCCGGCCCTCCTCTCCCGCCTCACGCCCACCCGCCCGGGAGAGGAGGGAGACTGATTTGATTTGCTTTTTTAATGCCCCTCCTCTCCCGGCGGTCGGGAGTGCGGTGGGAGAGGAGGGGTTTGGGGAGGTGAGGGGCCCGGCGGCACGGACGGCGCTTCGATCATTGAAAGCGATGGAATCGGCGGTGTTTCAAGGGCTCGCTTCAGCCCGGAGCCCAGCTCACGTGGCCCAACCGCTCCTTCTCCTCGCGGCGGCGCTTCAATTCCGCCGCCAGCGCGACGTCGATCCGTCCCGTCAGAAAGACGGCCTGGTAGGACTTCGGATCGAGAGCGTTGCGCCCCGCCTGGCTGATGCCGTAGGCGATCTGGCGCGCCGTGCCGAACTCGGTCGTCGGCTCGCCGGCCGCGCCCTCGCGGTCGCGGACCCAGTTGCCGGGGTTGGCTCCCATCTCGGACGTCAATGCCGCCCACAGCATCCCCTCCTCCGTAGTGAGGTCCGACTGCGGGAAGGTCAACGTCGCCACCTTCTCTTTGTGATCTTCCTTCCACGTCTCCGTCAGGCGTTTGAGCGGCGTGTCCTTCTCGTTGAGGAAGGGAATCCAGAAGACGTCGAACTCGACGTCGCCCGCTCCCTGCCGGCGGCGCCATTCCTCGGTGAAATGACGCTCGCCGAGCGACAGGCTCAGACGCCGGTTCTCGTCGCGTACGGGAACGAAGACGAACTTGGCCGCCGTCGTGCCGACGCCGTTGGCGCCCGTCCAGTAGGTCTGGTACGCAGTGCTGGAGAATGTCGTCGGAGTGGTCTGGCCGCCGATGTGCGCGAGGGTCTTGGCGCCTTCGATCACGCCCCGGCGCTTGAGGAGCGAGCGGCCGAACTCGCTCTGCTCGGTGAAGAGGTTGCGCGCTCCGGCCGCATCGCCGCTCGCCTTGATGATCTCCATGAAGGCGTGATGGTCGTCCGCCGGCGCGGTGGGAGAGTTGATGGAAATGAAATCGACGCGCCGGCCGTCCCGCGTCTGAAACGCCAGCATGAGCCCGAGGAAATCCGGCTCCGCTTCATGATGAGGCCCGCCCTGCCCCGTCGACAGGCGGCCGACTCCCACGTGCTCCGTGCCCGGCTCGAAGAGCCCGACTCCCTCGATATCGGAGGAGAGCGAGCTTTCGATCCTCAGGGTCACCTTGCTGCCGGCGATCTGGTACTGATGCGCCACGCGGTCCGGCAGGTGAAGACCCGCGTGCTCCGCGCGCAGCTTCTCCTGCACGTCCTTCACCGGAGCGACGTCTTTGGCGATGGACTCCAGATCGCCTGGCGTAGGCTGGAACGGCTCGAAGAGCTCGGTTTCGTGGCGGGCCATGGATTCCTCCGCGAGAATAGTGGGCGACGATAACGCTACGGCACCGGCCTCCCCAACTCGTCCACGAACACGTCGAAGACGCAGAACAGGCTCGGGTCCGGCGGGTTCACCAGGCTGGCGTGGTTGGTCACCAGGATCCTGCGCTCCCTGCCGTCGAACGCGATGTTGGCCGGGTTGGCCCAGGGCATCGGGTTCGGGGAGCCGCCGGGATTCTTCGCCGGCCCCGAGTACCGCACCAGCTCGTTGCCGTTGGGCTTCAGGACCGAGATCTGGCTGGTGCCCGCGAGCGCCACGTAGATGTTGCCCGACTTGCTCAGGGCGATGCCGTCCGGTCCGGGCAGCGCACCCGGAGCGGGATCGGGGAACGGATAACGATGCAGCTCGTGCAGGTCGGCCGCGGTGGGATGGTCCACCAGGGGCAGCCGGTAGATCACGCCGTCCATCGTGCCGTTCTCGGCGGTCACCGAGACGTAGACCACCCCGAGCTTCTTGTCGATGCGGATGCCGTTCACCCCGAAAGGCACGTCGGGATCGCCGGCCAGGCGGGGATCCGTGAACCAGACCTCCGGCGTGCCGCCGCCGGGGGGCACGCGGAAGATGGTGGCCTGGAACGAGTCCGTCACGTAGAGATTGCCGTCTTTGTCGAAGACCAGCTCGTTGAGCAGCGAGGTCCCCGGCCCGGACGAGGGAAACGGCCCGGCGTAGATGCTCTGCGTATTGTCCTTGTCGAGATCGAAGGCGATCACCACGCCCATGAACGGCTCCGGCGCGTAGAGCCTGCCGTCGGGACCGAAGTTGCCGGGCGAGAGGGCCTTCATCACCGCCGGATTCGGATCCTGCAAGGTGACGGGGAACGTCTTCTCCAGGTGGCCGTTCTTGCGGTTGTAGGCCAGCACGACGGACGTCGTGAAGATGCCGAAGTTGGCCGGCGCCGTGACGTAGACGCGATTCCCCTTGATCGCGATACCCTCCGGGAATCCGGGAACCGCCGGCACCGTGGCGAACACCCGCGAGTCGCCGATCGGGCGATCGGCGGCCGAAACCGGATGAGCGCCGAAGCTCAAGAGGACGACAACGACAGCAAGGACGGGCAGGGCGGCGGACAGGTAAAGCTTGGTTCTCATCGCATCCCTCTAAAGTAGTTGATAGATCGTAACTTGCGCGAATGGTAGGACAGTTCGCCAGCAGCGTCAACTTACAGAAAATACCCAGCCGTCAACTGCAGAAAATCCTCAACCCGCGCCCCCATCCGACACGGTCGCGATCCATGGCCCGACGAGCTCCGTGACCAGCACGAGCGGCCAGAGGCGGCCGCGCAGGAGGTTGTAGTCGGCGAGGAGCGTCTCCATCGGCCGGCCGAGGGCGCGCCCGAGGCCGAACTCGAACAGCAGTGTCAGCACCACCCAGAACGCGCCGATCCACAGGGCCTGAGCCTCACTCGGCTGCACCCACCGCACGAACCCGACGATGATGGCGAAGAACACGGCGCAGACGACCAGCGTCTCGAGCTGATGCGCGCGGAAGTCACCCAGACGCGGGCGCAGCAGCTTGTCGCGCCAGGCGCCCAGCGCCACGGCCACGACGGCGAACGCGAGCCAGATCAGGAAGGCTTTGGCGTAGAGCATGGCCTCAGGATAACCGGAGTCAGGCTGCGCGAAACCGCTACCGAACGATCGCTCCTTGGAGGAAGGCAACGGCGACGCCAGCCACCAGGACGACCCAAAGAAGCACGAGCAGGAGGATGTCGCGAGCGCTCTGACGGGGGATGAGGGGCACGTGCTCCGCGACTTGACGATTGAACTCCTCCCACTGCTGGTCCGAGGCGAACCAGCGTCTCGGCAGGACGTGAAACAGCATGTCGCTTTGGTAGATGAGGAGGAGGTCGTCGGAACGTTTGCGCTGTGGGAGAACGTGCCACGGCAGTCTGGAGTCGCCGTATTGAGATTTGACACTCAGCCCGGCTTCAGAGATGGCGACCTGCAAGGGAGCCCCAAGCATCGGGCTGTTACGAAAGGCGACCTTGGCGGCTCGCTCCGGTGCGGTCCGCAGAATCAGGACGGTCGCCACCAGCGCCGCGAGCGCACCAATAGGGATGAGCAGCGAAACGCCTCGGACGAGGGGCTGCACGACCAACGCGAGAAACAGCAGCAGGAGCATGGTCGGGGTGAGCAGCCTGGCCGCACCCGTAGCACGGGAGGCCAGGCGAATCGCTGCCGCATAGTCCTCGGTGTTAATACTTCCGTGGACTTCTTGAGAGGACGGTTGCATAGCCTACGACTGCCTTACCTGATCGCGTAACTGATTCGCTGCTCAGCGGTCGGAAAGCCAGCTTTCCGGTCCGATGGAGCAGCCGGGTTAACCGCTCTCACGCTGCCTTAGATACAAGCCTCTCTCTAGCTCTCAAAACTAAGTCATGAGCTCTCCTTGCAAGTAACTCGCGAACCTGACGGTCATGCATCTGCCGTAACCTTCGTAGATATTCGGCATATGCAGGCCCTATCACAAGGCGCCGATCTCCCAGGTCTTGGAAGAACCCGGACCATGCCTCTCCCCCCAGTAAAGGGGTGTCGTGATACCTGAGCTCAAGGTAGCCCTCGTAGTGCGACGGAATCGCCTCTGCCGCAGGGTTTACAGCTCGCATACTGAATAATACCCTAATACAACCCCCATCGAAGGTAACGGATTGAGATTCCCAGTCGCCCCGGAACGAAAGTCTTGATTCTTGCCAGTAAAATGCGTGCCCCTCTGTTATTTGGGGCCCGAGAGGCCGAATGGTCAAACAGAAAGTAGCCTACAATATCAACCGTCTCCTTCGGCCCTTGAGCCACTAAAGCGTAGATCCACCACCCGCGTTTGCAGCTAGACCAAGGCGAGAATCGCCAAAGAAGCTCATAGAACCAGATGCTGAAACCCGCCGCCAGCGCCAATGCGATAGGAACACCACCGTCGACAATAAGTCGGTAGAACCACGAGCCCTTGGCGGCACCGAGGGCACTCGCAATGGCGCCAAGCCTCTGTGGCACCTCAAATTGCCACGCAACCACAACGGCAAGCAGCGCAAAACACCACTGAATCAGCCGTTGTGTTCGATTCGAACTCATGGTGCATTCCTAGCGGTTAACGGGATGCCGATGAGCGGCGGGTAACCGCGCTGTTTGCGGTTTTCCGTCCGCTCGATCGACGGGGTTGGCCGCACTACCGATACGTTGCGTCATTTGTATGAAGCTTCTCCTCTGCAGCACCTGCTCCAATTCTACTCCGAACCCCACGCTATGACTAGACGTTACTTCCAAGGTCCACCAACTACAGACCTAGTCAGTGACGCTTAAGTATCAGTGCTCTCTAACAGAAATAGACCCATTCGTACTAACTAGAGAATGATAACGACCAAATTCATCGCGATAGAAGATCTCGACTGGATTGGCCTGCCCTCCTGTTCCTTGAGAAAAGGCAGCAGCGGCAACGCCGACGGCGAGAAGAGCTAGCTCGATGCCGTGGCCATAGAAGTGGATGACAATCAGTACCAAGCAGGCGGCGATGATACCAAGAAAGAAGTTCGTGACACGAAAGTTTTTCATCGTTACGGATCCTTTCTAGTTTCAGTCCTGTGATTAGTCGACTGCGAAGACCGTATCCGGAGTCCTCCTATGTTGATCTTCCTCAATATTCTCTATCGCCGGCCAACGCTTGGCGCTTTAGCCGACCGGCCGTAGGGCCAAAGGTGAATTCCTCTTGGGCGGCACAAATTGGTCGCTTGCCCACCCCGTCCGGTGAACCCGTTCGTGAGGCAAGGGTTAGCCTTCGCCGCCGCTTGAGATCTCCTGAGACGAAGGGTCGAAGTGGACCTTGCGATCGCGGTCGTTCTGAAGCAATCCTGCGGCTGCCGCGAATGTCGGCAGGTCCACAGTCAGTTCATGGTCTGGGCGGCTCGGATTGTCTGACCCGCCCACTAGCCAAAGTCGAACACGGCCGGTCTTCGCTTTGACGTTGAGGGCGAGGGCGTACGCGTTGATCTGTCGAAGGGTTGCCATCCTGTTCTCCTTTGTGATTGTTGTCCGAATGGAACTTGGTCGGCAGTAACGCGGTCGCGACTCAGCGGCGCTCATCAAAGGCCCTCCAACAGGTACTCGAAGGCGCGGACTGCCGCAGGGCACCAAGGGTTAAGAGTGGCTCAAGCGTCCGCTGCAGGCGCCTGGTTATACCTCTTGGTGCCACGTTTTCCTCAGATTCAACGAAACTGTAAATAGGATTGCACCCACGAGGTAATAGAAATCGGTGACGAACCCCGGGGCGGATCGCGCTAAGGCGATCGCGCCGATCGAGGCGACCACTCCTAGCCAACCCATCCCTACTAATGTATCGTGTCTGATTCTGTCTGCCGCAAACGCAAGGCACAGGGCCGCGGTTAGTAGCCCAATTGCAGTGAGCAAACGAACCCCAAGACCTAATGCCATCATGGTAAAGGCCAGACCTAGCCACCAGAGGAGGTAGTAAGCCGTCGCGCTCCACTTCAAAGGTACTGACGCAAGGGCCCTGGGAAGATACCTCAGCATGGTTGGTACCGCAGCTTCACCAGCCTTCTTTCCCCAGACCTTGAGGCCTTCCAGGAACCCAGCAGTGACCGCACCTACAAGCGCAGCGATGATGCTTGTTTTATCCATGCTCTCTTGCCCTAGACTGCTCTCCACCGGCCAGAGGTATAACGGTTAGCGGTGAGCGGGCGGGACCGCGCTTTATGCGGTTCCGTCCGCTCGACTGCCAGGGTTCTACGTCCGCCGAGACCGCCACTGGTACATAGAACAGTGCCTGACCAGGATCTTCGAAAGGCACTTGGCTGCCTGCTCCGAATCCTCGAACCTCTCCCATTGGTAGAGAAGGGCCAAAAGCGCTTGCTGTAGCATGTCCTCGCCATCTTCCGATGGTATCCCATAAGCTGCCAGACTTCTTCTCGCGAACGGCTCCACCCTTTGAATGAAGCCGTCGAAGGCAGACTCCATGGCCTCGTCAATTTCAAGCATGGGTGGTTCACCTTTTAGCTCGACGTAGAACGGTTAACGCTTGAGCGGCCGGCGGTCACGGACGCTCCTTCCATGCCGAATCGGCCGCCCGCCGGTCCGCTCCAAGCGAGGGTTGGCCGGCGAACCACCACGCTTTGGGACTCGCAAGCACCGCGTACCTGCATGCCCGCGGTAGTCGTGAGTCTCTTCGCCACAGATCGATATGCACATGCAACCACCGCCCTTGCTGAACTGGAGAAATTCTACACCGCCGATACCGTCAAGCAAAGAGCTCAAGCGATCTCGCGCTCAGGCAGGTTGGGCGCCGGAGCGAAGCGAGGGTGCCAAGCTGCAAGTCTCTTGAGTGGAGTGGGCAGCACCGGAGCAACGGGTGGAGCCGGTTGCGCGGCCAGTTCGCGAAGACGTTCCATAGCCAGGATCTGACTTCCCCGATCAACGCGGGAGTCGGGTTCGGATTAAGCATTTTTCTCTGGAGGCCTTTCTCTCCAGTTTTTCCAGATCGTCACGAAGTCTATGACAGCAAATAAAACAAACAGAAGACCTGCTGTCAGATCGCCGACTCCATCCCAAGCCTTGCCACCCGATATTTTTACGAAAGCACAAAATAGGTTGCGCGCGGCAATGACAGTGCTGCCAATACCTAGAAAGAGAAAAAGGGCTAACTTCCGCCGGGTATACCTATTCCCATCCTGAGCGAGCCTAATCCAAGGACTCATTCAGATTTCTCCTTCGAGGCCCCTCTTAGCCTGCCTTGACGGCCAACCGCGATGGGCCTCAGCGGCGGAACCGCGCATTATGCGGTTTCCGTCCGCTGTAGGCCCGGTGTTAGGCGACCGATTGCCAATGTGTAAAAACACGTTCTACTTGCGATCATAAGAGCGCGCTGTTGCACGTCGCGACCGGAGCGGGCCGAGGACGCTCCAGCGCTACGGCACCCTGTCGAATACCCATGTTGCTCCGGTGGCAAAGTTGTCTTGGGGCCCACCCACGATGGCCGTGTTGCCGTCGCCGGAAAGAGCCACGGAGGTGCCTTGCAGTGCGGCTCCGACCGCGCCGGTGCCGATCAGCTTGCTCTGCTGGGTCCACACCCGCTTGCTCCGCGTAAAAACCCATGCCGCTCCAGGGTTAGCCCCGTCAGGTCCGCCCACTATGGCCACATCGCCGTTAGCGGAGAGGGACACCGAGATGCCCTGGTGGGCTGCAGGTCCACCAGTGCCGACCAGCTTGCTTCCTTGCTGGGCCCAGACGCCCTTCCTCCGCGTGAAAACCCATGCGGCTCCTGTTGAGGACAACGAGTTGACGTCGGCCCCTCCCACGATAGCCGTCGTGCCGTCCGCAGACAGGGACACGGAGATTCCTTGACGCACGATTCCGATCGTTCCGGCGCCCACCAACTTGCTCTGCTGGGCCCAGACTCTCCCCGTCCGCGTAAAGACCCACGCCGCGCCGATGAACGAGTGGTCTCCGAGGCCGCCAACGACGGCGATGTTGCCGTCCGCCGAGAGCGACACGGCGCTACCTTGGATCGCGTCTCCAACGGCGCCGGTGCCGACCAGCTTGCTTCCCTGCTGCACCCAGACGCCCTTCCTTCGCGTGAAAACCCACGCCGCGCCGGTGGGCGTGGCGTAGGTGAAGTGATCACCTGGTCCCCCGAGGATGGCTGTGTTGCCATCCGCTGAGAGAGACACCGAGCTGCCTTGACGCGCAGCTCCAACCGCGCCGATGCCGACTAGTTTCGGGCCTTGCTGCGTCCATACTCCGCCGTTCCTGATAAAGACCCACGCTGCTCCAATACCGGCGTCGTCACCGTACCCGCCTACGATGGCCGTGTTGCCGTCGGCCGAGAGGGACACAGAGCCGCCCTGATACGCGGTGCCGACGGCGCCGGTTCCCACCAGTTTCTGCCCTTGCTGGGTCCACACTCCGCCGTTTCTGATGAAGACCCACGCTGCTCCGGCACCGGCGTCGTCATAGTACCCGCCGACGATCGCCGTGTTACCGTCCGCCGAGAGGGACACAGAGCTGCCCTGATACGCGGTGCCGACAGCGCCGGTGCCGACCAGCTTCGGCCCTTGCTGTGTGAACTGAGCCAGAGCGGCATCTGATCGACCGAGGATCGCGTAAACAATGAGCGTGAAAGCGACGCCCCGCCGTTTATTCATGGGCCCCCCAATTGCACATTTGTCACAGCATTTCGTCGGTGAAAAGTGAGACGAAGGTGCGACGGTCGCCTAACGGCTTCGCTGCTCAGCGGCCGGAAAGCGGAGCTTTCTGGTCCGCTGGAGCAGCCTGGTTCGGCGGCGGCTCACTGGCACGGCCGCCCTGGACTCAACTCGCCTGTTCGATCGACCTCTCGACGGGCGTACAAGCCAATGTGCAGGCGCCTGGTGCACAACTATTCCCCCGGAGAGTGACGATGCGCTACTGGGCGCGAAAAATGTAGATTCCAATGATTTCACCATGTACGGCCTCCTGCTGGCCACTCGAGAGGAATTTGTCACGACTCACACTACCGGTAACTCGGTAGACATACGCGGCGTGCTCAAGCCTCCAGCCCTCAGCTTCGATGCTATCAAGAATCGATGCGTGACGAGTTGTCGTTGTTGAGGCATATGTCCCCATCATTGTCACAGTGCGCCCCGTGGTTTGGCTCAAGGGCAGAGAAAGCTGGAATAGGCGGGCTCCTGCGAGTTTAGCGGCCCGAGCCTGCGCCGCTGGAGGTTCGTTCTCTTTTTTCTTCGCGCAGTCAGGGCAGAGTAATGCATCTTCCACCTCTCGCCAGGGTGCGACTTCGATCATTGGCCGCTTTTTTCCGCAGGCTGCACAATTCGCCACCTCAATACTCCCTTAGCAAGAGATCGTCATTGTCTTAGCGCCGCCGAACGCTCTGCGGCTCAGCGGCGCCGACCGGAGCGAAGCGGAGGTTGGCGTCCGACTGCAGCCGCGAGTTATGCGGCGTCCTTAGTTCAGAGATCGTATCCAATAACTTCCTTCCAAACGACTAGAGAAGGGACTTCGGCCTTCGTTAACAAGGGCCTCAGATAGACGGGCAAGAGATGTTCGGCAGAGCCCTACCAGGAATTTAAGTGGGTACACCAGCTCCCAACGCTCTGCGAGTGGCTTCAGATCGGCAGCCAGCTTTGTAACCTGCTTCTGGTAGAATGGTTCAACAGTGCGAGCAACTTCCCAGCCGTAGCCCGGTACCCGGAACTCATGAACCAGATGATTCCTATACTGGTACAACAGCTGTGCATGAATAAAATGTGTCGGTTGAAGTCTTCCAAGCTTGATTGGGGTGCCATGACTCGTCGGCCATTGAGCGAGAACAGTTTGAAGCGCGGGATCTACTGCCAAGTCCTTCTCTCGAACACTTGTATGCGCTATGAGGCTTGGCTCAGGTTCCGCGGGTAGCGCCGCCTTAAGTTCGGATTCGACCCAGAGCTTGAGATTCCTGAACTCAGGCTGCTGATGTACTTCAAGGGCTCGGCTCAGATGGAAGAGGCTAACGTGCTCTGCATGCTCCCATCCCGAGAATTGGCTCACGAAGTCGACAAAACGAGCCCCTACTGGCTTGTCCTCGAATGCGACAGAAGAAAGTGTGTCCAGAAGCGTCGTTAGGATGATCCGGGAGTAAAGCGCGTCTTCGTCTGCCGGCAGATCCACAGCTACGCGATCAATGTGCCCCGCGTAATGGCGTTCGAAACGCTGGACCTGTTCAGCAATAGTCTCCATCAGCTGCTGGTCCTCCACGCCGCATAACCTGAAAGCGTCTATCTGAAGTCCTCCCGTGCAAGTCGCTCCGAAGTCCTCGGACGGTGCTGGGAGGATTTCAGATAGACGCAGGTTGAACGAAGCCGCGGGCGAGTCCGAGCAGCCCGCTATGG
>JBIOVX010000125.1:0-21166 GCA_044868005.1 Thermoanaerobaculia bacterium
AGCCCCGCCCCTACTTTTCCGGCAATATCCCTTCGAATGCGTCCCCCCTCGCCCGTCAGGGAGAGGGGGACAGGGGGTGAGGCCTCGCGGGCACACCGGTCGAGTCAGACGAGGAATCACCCATGTCTGAACGCCCCCAGCCGTACGAGGACCTCATTGCCCGCTACGGCCCGCACCTCAACTACGCGCCTCCGGGCGGCTATGACGAGCAGCGGCAGAACCCTCCCGACCGGCTGGTGAAGACGCACTGCTGTTTCTGCGGCCAGCAGTGCGGCATCCAGCTCAAGGTGCGGGATAACCAGGTGGTGGGTTTCGAGCCGTGGGAGGAGTTCCCGTTCAACCAGGGAATGCTCTGTCCGAAGGGCGTGCGGCGCTACCTGCAGAGCGCGCATCCCGACCGTTTGCTCCAGCCGTTGATGCGGGACCCCGAGGCGTTCAGGCCGGCCGCCTGGGACGAGGCTCTGGACTTTACCGTGGCGCGCATCCGGGAGATTCAGCAGCGGTACGGCAAGGATGCCGTGGCCCTCTACGGCGGCGCCTCGCTGACGACGGAGAAGGCCTATCTGCTCGGCAAGTTCGCCCGCGTGGCTCTCGGCACCCGGCACATCGACTACAACGGGCGCCTGTGCATGGTCTCGGCGGGGACGGCCTACAAAATGGCCTTCGGCGTCGACCGCTCGCCCATGCCGTGGAGCGACATCCCGCAGGCCCAGGTGGCGTTTGTCATCGGCTCCAACGTCGCCGAGTGCGCGCCCATCACCACGCAGTACCTCTGGCGCCTGCGCGACAACGGCGGCCGGCTCATCGTGGCCGATCCCCGCATGACGCCGATCACCCGCAACGCCGACCTCTACCTGCCGCTCCGCCCCGGCACCGACCTCGCGCTGCTCATGGCGATGCTCCACGTCGTGCTGCGCGACGGCTTGGAGAATCGCGAGTTCATCGCCGCCCACACGACGGGGTTCGACGAGGTGGCGAAGTCGGTCGAGGCCTGGGACCCGGCCACCGCCGGACGCATCACCGGCGTGCCTCCCGAAGCCATCGAGAAGGCCGCGCACTGGATCGGCGAGGCCGAGCGCGCCGTGCTGCTCCACGCCCGCGGCCTGGAGCACCAGTCGAAAGGCGTCGAGAACTGCCTGGCGTTGATCAATCTGGCTCTCGCCACGGGGCACATCGGCCGTGAAGGCGCGGCCTGCGCCATGATCACCGGGCAGGGCAACGGCCAGGGCGGCAGGGAGCACGGCCAGAAGTGCGACCAGCTCCCCGGCCAGCGCTCCATCGCGGACCCGGAAGCCCGCGAGCACGTGGCCCGCGTCTGGGGAATCCAGCCGGACGAGATCCCTCCGGCGGGGCTCTCGGCGGTGGAGATCATGGAGGCCATCCACCGCGGCGAGATCAAGGCCCTGCTCTCCATCTGCTTCAATCCTCTGGTCTCCTTGCCGGACGCCGCCTACGTCCGCGAGGCGCTGGAGAAGCTCGAATTCTTCGCCGTGGTGGACTTCTTTCTCTCCGAGACCGCCCAGCTCGCGGACGTCGTGCTCGCCGGCAGCCTGCACGAGGAAGAGGAGGGGGTAGTGTGCAGCGCCGAGGGCCGGGTGATCCACATCCAGCAGGCCGTGGAGCCGCCGGCAGACGCCTGGCAGGACAGCCGCATCTACATCGAGCTGGCCCGCCGGCTGGGCAAGGAAAAGTACTTCCCCTACCGCTCCAGCCGCGAGATCTTCGACGAGCTGCGCGAGGCCACCCGCGGCGCGCCGGCCGACTACTCCGGCATCACCTACGAGAAGATCGACCGGCAGATGGGGGTGTTCTGGCCCTGCCCGAGCGAGGATCATCCGGGCACGCCGCGCCTCTTCGAGGACGGCCGCTTCTTCCATCCCGACGGCAAGGCCCGCTTCGTCGTCACGGAGTGGCGGGAGAGCGGCGATCCCGTGGACGAAGACTACCCGGTCTACCTGACCACCGGCCGCGTGGTGAGCCAATATCTCTCCGGCACGCAGACCCGCCGCATCGGCCCGCTGGTGGATCAGTTCCCGCATCCGCGGGTGGAGATCCATCCGCGCCTGGCCGGGCAGCTCGGCATCGCCGACGGCGATTGGGTGACGGTCGCTTCGCGCCGGGGCGAGATCACCGTGCAGGCCCTGGTGGTGCGCACCATCCGGCCGGACACGGCGTTCATCGCCTACCACTGGCCGGGCGGCCGCAGCGCCAACCGGCTCACCCACCGCACGCTCGATCCGCGCTCCAAGATCCCCGAGTACAAGGTCTCGGCCTGCCGGCTGCGCAAAGCGGCCGGGCCGCCGGATTGGGTGCGCCGCGAGCTGTCGCCGGACGAGCCGCGGCCGGGCGGCGGCCTCAAGGTGCTGGGGTAAGGCGATGTTCGGCTACGAGTTCTACATCGATCCCGAGCGCTGCATCGGCTGCCAGGCCTGCGTCAACGCCTGCGCCGAGTGCGATACCCACCGCGGCACCTCCATGATCACCGTCGATTACCTCGATCGCCGCAACAGCATCGCCACCGTGCCCGCCATCTGCATGCACTGCGACGATCCCACCTGCGCCGAGGTCTGCCCGGCGGACGCCATCAAGAAGGGAGAGGACGGCGTCGTGCAGTCGGCTCTCAAGCCGCGCTGCATCGCCTGCTCGAACTGCGTACTGGCTTGCCCCTTCGGCATTCCCAAGATGATGACGAAGCTCGAGCTGATGATGAAGTGCGACATGTGCTACGACCGCACCGCGGTGGGGAAACGGCCGATGTGCGCCACGGTCTGCCCGAGCCAGGCGCTGGCCTATGTGCCGCCGGAGCGGATCGCCCGCGAGCGGCGCGAGAAGCCGGCCAACGTCTTCCGCTTCGGCAATCAGACGGTGACGACCCAGGTCTTCATGATGGTGCCGCCGGAGGTGCCGGAGGTGGCGGTGGACGTCATCGATTTCATGTGGGAGGAGAGTCCGCCATGAGCCTCTTCCGGCGTCCCAGCAGCGAGCCCCTGTGGCGGGAGGAGATCTCGATCTTCAGCGCCGACGAGCGCTACGTGAACCGCCGCCAGTTCGCCAAGTTCCTGGTGTTGACGAGCCTCGGCATGTTCGTCGGCAACGTCTGGATCCTGGTCAAGGGCTGGTTCCTCGGCGAGCCCGCGCATCCGGTACGCGCGGTGGCGGCCCTGGAGGAGATTCCGGTGGGCGGCGTCAAGCTGTTCCGCTATCCCGGTCCCGAAGATCCCTGCATCCTCGTGCGCGTCGGAGAGAACGAGTACGCGGCGTACAGTCAGAAATGCACCCATCTCTCGTGCGCGGTCTACTACGCGCGCGACAAGAACCGGTTGGAATGCCCCTGCCACGAGGGATATTTCTCCGTGCGCGACGGACGCGTCCTGCAGGGCCCGCCGCAGCGGCCTTTGCCGCGGGTGATCCTGGAGCGCCGCGGAGGCACGCTGGTGGCCGTGGGCATCGACTCCTATCCGGAGGCCTGAGGATGGACCCTCTCCGACTTCCACCCGCGCGCCGCGGTGCGACCGCCATCGATGGCGCGCTCGCCCTGATCGCCATCCTGCTCCTCGTCCAGATGTGGCTGCTCACGGCCACCCTGGAGTCCTTCCTCGCCGGCCATCGCGAAGGCGTGCTGCCGGCCCTGGTGGCCTCCGGCCTGCTGTTCCTCGGCTGCCTGGGGCTGTACCTGTTCGTCGAGGGGGTGGACCGTGGGCGGAGGGGGCCTACAGCACCTCCTCCGCCTTCGCCGCCAGAATGAAGTCGTTCGCGGACAATCCGCCGACCGAGTGGGTCCACAGGGTGACCTTCACCTTCCCCCAGGCGAGAAAGATGTCCGGGTGGTGCCCCTCCTGCTCGGCGACCTCGCCGAGGCGGTTGACGAAGCCGAGAGCTTCGCGGAAGTCCTTGAAGCGGAACTCCTTCTCCAGGTGGTGCTCGTCGGTCAGGGTCCAGCCGTTCCCGAGCTGGCCATAGAGCTCCTGGAGCGCCTCTCCCTTCAGCGGCGGGGACCCTCCCTCGCACGGCTCGCAATGCTTCTTCGCCAGCTCGCTCATCCTCTCTCCTCTCTCGCGCCGGTCAGACGCGGTCCGCCAATCCGGACTCGCCGCTCTGCTCGGCGCAGTGGACGCAGCAGTAGATCGCACCCGCGGCCTCGACGCCGTGGCCGACGATGCGGCAGCCGCAATGCTCGCAGCGCGGCGCCAGGGCATGGATCGCGCACTCGAAGCTGTCGAAGACGTGGGACGAGCCCTGCATCATCACCTCGAAGGACTTATCGTAGTCGTTTCCGCAGACTTCACAAGTCGCCATGGCAACCTCCTCTCCGTTCGACCGGCGGGTCTGCAACCCCTGTGCCGCCAAGGGGTGGCACGTAGCTTGCCACATCAAGCCTGCGCGGCGGCATCCCGGCAGAAACGACTTCGGCGCCGCGGGAGACGGTCATGCAGCGAGCACCCCTTTACCTCTTCCAGCGCCCCCGGCGGCGAATCCCGGACATGGACCCGGTTCGCCGGCGCTGGGTCATCGCGGGGCTCGTCGCCTCGCTTCTCCTGTTCCTCGGCGGCTTTGTCGTCGCCGGCTCCCTGTGGAGACTCTCGCGGCAATTCCCGGAAGCGCCCTTCGCTCAGCCCTCCCGGCTCTACGGCGCCGCCACGCACCTCGCTCCGGGCACCAGGCTCTCGCCGGAGGAGATGATCGGAGAGCTGAAGGACGCCGGCTACCGTGAGGCGCCTGATTCCATGGTAGGAGCGCAGCCCGGCACCTTCCATCGCGCCGGCAACCGCGTCGCCGTTCACCTGCGCCGCTTCGCCACCGCGGAGGGTCCGGCCGGCGGCGTACCCGTCGAAGCCGTCTTCAGCGGCTCCCGCGTCACCAGCCTGCGCGTGGCCGGCCGGCCGGCGAAGAGCGCGGACCTCGAGCCGCCGCTCCTCGCCTCCTTCTACGACGAGCAGGTGGAGGAGCGCCGGCCGGTGACGCTCGACGAGCTGCCGGACCGGGTGGTCAACGCCGTGCTGGCGGCCGAGGACTCCGGCTTCTTCAGCCATCCCGGCGTCTCGCCCAGCGGCATCGCCCGCGCGCTGTGGACGAACCTGCGCGGCGGCGAGCTGCAGCAGGGCGGCAGCACCATCACCCAGCAGCTCGTCAAGAACGTCTACCTCTCCAATAAACGTACGCTGCGGCGCAAGGCCAAGGAGGCGATGATCGCCGTGATGGTCGAGGCGCGCCACGGCAAGCGGGCCATACTGGAGGCCTACCTCAACGAGATCTACCTCGGCCGCAGCGGTCCGGCGAACCTGATCGGCTTCGGCGCCGCCGCGCGGGCCTACTTCGGCAAGGATGCCGCCGAGCTCAATCTGGAAGAGGCGGCGACCCTCGCCGGCATGATTCAGGCCCCCAGCGCCTACTCACCCGTCGAGCATCCCGAGAAGGCCGCCGAGCGCCGCAACTGGGTGCTGAAGCGCATGGCCGACCTCGGCTGGATCTCGCCGGAGCGCATGCGCTGGTCCGTGAGGCAGCCGGTGCGGGTCCATCCGCGGAAGGTCGAGGCGCGGCCTCTCGCGCCCTACTTCACGGAGGCGGCGCGCGCCGAGGCCGAGGAGCGGTTCGGCGCCGACGAGCTCGACGGCAAGGGCTACCTGCTCTTCTCCACCCTGCGCTTGCGGGACCAGCGTGAGGCCGAGGAGGCGGTCGACCGGGGGCTCGCCGGCCTGGAGAAGGGATGGGAGCGCGGGCGCAAGACCCGGAAGCCGCTGCAGGCGGCGCTGATCTCGGTGGATCCGCGGGACGGCTCCGTCCTCGCCTGGGTGGGCGGCCGCGACTACGGCAAGAGCCAGTTCGACCGCGTGGCGCAGGCGCGGCGGCAAGCCGGCAGCGCCTTCAAGCCGGTGGTCTACGCGGCGGCCTTCGCCGACGGCGCCGTGACGCCGGCCACGATGCTCAAGGACTCGCCGATCACCGTCCGCTTCGGCAAGGCGAGCTGGCAGCCGCGCAACTACGACCAAGGCTTCCATGGCTGGGTGACGGCGCGCACGGCGCTCGAGCAGAGCCTCAACATCCCCACGGTGCGCGTGGCCCTCCAGGTGGGTCTCTACCAGGTGGTCGAGCAGGCGCGCGAGCTGGGGATCTCGGGCGATCTCGAGCCGCGTCCGTCGCTGGCGCTCGGCGCCTTCGAGCTGAGCCCGTTCGAGATGGCCGGGGTCTACGCCACCTTCGCCGCCGGCGGCGTGAGGCCGACGCTCCACGGGCTCGCCGCCGTGCGCGATCCCGAAGGCGAGCTCATCCTCGGCGACGATCTGCCGGCGCCGCGACGGGTGCTGCCGCCGCAAGCGGCATACATGGTGACCTCGGTGCTGCAAGGCGCCATGGACCACGGCACGGCGGCGGGAGCCCGCGCGCAGGGCGTCACCGGCCGCCTCGCCGGCAAGACCGGCACCACCAACGACCGCCGCGACAACTGGTTCGCCGGCTACTCGCCGGACCGCGCCACCGTCGTCTGGGTGGGCTACGACAACAACGCCGCCACCCGTCTCTCCGGCGCGCGCGCGGCCCTGCCCATCTGGGGCCGTTTCACCGCCGCCGTGCGCCCGCCCGGCGGCTATCCGGATTTCACGCCGCCGGCGGGCATGGTGAAGGTGACGCTGGATCCCACCACCGGTCAGCTCGCCACCGAATTCTGTCCCCAGCGGGTCACCGAGGTCCTCCCCGAGTGGCAGGCTTCCGCGGAGCCCTGCCTTCGCCACTCGCCGGGCTACGGCGAGGCCTGGGCGGACCTCTCTTACGGCCAGCCGATGGTGGACCCCGTCACCGGCGCCAGGATCGATCCCGCCGCGATGGAGGAGCCGCGCTACGCCATCACCGACGACGGGATCCAGATCGCCGATCCCGGCGGCGCCGGCACGATCGTCATCGGCGAGGCCAAGACGTTCCCGCCTCACCCGGTGAACATCGCGCCGGGCGAAGGCACCACCGCCGGCGATCCGACCGGCGCGATCCTCATCCGTCCCGCCAGCAATCGGCCGCCGCCCCAGCCCGTACCGGTACCCGCCGCGGCAGAGGCAGCACCCGCCGGCCCGCCGCCGGAGACCGGCGTCGTGCCCGCGAACGGCCAGCCGATCGGCGCCACCCAGCCGGCGAAGCCCGCCGAGGACGGCCCACCGCCGCCGTAGAACCCTCACCCCCTGGCCCCCTCTCCCGACCCCCTCCCTCCCACCCTCACCGGGAGAGGGGGAAGGATTCCAGGGACTTTGATTCTGTCCTTGCTGTCCTTGTTGTCCTTACTGTCCCTTTGATCGTTTCCTCAGTACAGCGGCTCGAACAACCCCGAAACCACCTCCGCGAGGCGCTGCTCGAGGCTGCGCCGCTTCCAGCGCTCGTAGGTGATCTCGCGGCAATATTTCTCGTCCGCGGCGAAGACCGCTTCCAGCCGCGCGCCGAATTCGCGGTCGTAGAAGGCCAGGCTCTCCTCGGCGTTCTCGTGCAGCGAGCGGGCGTCGAAGTTGATCGAGCCGATGACGCTGAAGATGCCGTCGATCACGGCGTCCTTCTGGTGCATCATCGTGCGGTTGTACTCGAAGATGCGCACGCCCCCGGTGAGCAGCTCGCCGTAGTGGCGGCGCGAGGCCATGCGCACCAGCGGCTCGTCGATGTGCCGGCCGGGAACCATGATGCGCACGTCCACGCCCCGCCGCGCCGCCTCGATGAGCGCCTGGCGGACCTGCCGGGTGGGCACGAAGTAGGCGTTCTGGATGTGGATCGACCGCCGCGCCGATTGGATGGTCACGTAGTGGAGCATGGCGGCGAGCGAGGAGGAGTCGCCGTGCGACACCTTGATGGCCTGGGCGAGGATCTCTCCCGCCGGCTCGAGCCGCGGATAGAACTTCTCCCCGGCCAGGATCTCGCCGGTGGTGAACGTCCAGTCCTCGCTGAAGATGGCCTGCATCTGCGCCGAGACCGGTCCGGTGGCCTGCACCATCATGTCCCGCCACTCCTTCGGGTTGCGGGCGTCGCCGAGCCACTGGTCGGCGATGCAGAAGCCGCCGGTGAAGCTGACCGCGCCATCGACGACCAGGATCTTGCGGTGCGTCCGGCGGGCGATCTTCAACAGGCTCCACGGCCGGATCGGGCGATATTTGAACGCCTTGACTCCCGCCTGCCGCATGCGCGCGAGAAGCGGCCCCGAGAACTTGCTGCCCGTGCCGTCCACCAGCACGCGCACCTCGACGCCCCGCCGCGCCGCCTCCATGAGCGCGTCGGCGATGATCTTTCCCGCCTTGTCGTCCTTGAAGATGTAGGACTCGAGGTTGACCGTCACCTTGGCGTCGCGGATGGCGGCGGTCATGGCGGAGAAGATCTGGTCGCCGTTGTTGAGGATCTCGGCGCGGTTCCCCTCCACCATGGCGAAGCCGAAGGCGCCGAGCGAGCGGCGGAAGGCGTCGTCCTCCACGGCAAAGGGATGGTCGAGCCGGTAGACGCTCCGCTTGTCGAAGCGCACGAGGGTGCAGGCGGACGCCAGGAGGAGGAGCGCCGCGAGGGAGCAAAGGGCGAGCAGCCGGCCGGACCTGGAGCGTGTCTTCACCGCGCGTACGATATCGAACCGCAGCCGGTAGCAGGAAACAGAGCTGACGCGAATGGATGACCTAACGTCTCGCCTCGGTGAAGCCGTGTTGCCGGGGAGGGAGTAGAACCGGCGGTTCCACGAGCTATACCGGTCAGGCGTCCGCGATTGAATCAGATCCCGTAGGCCGTCAGCGATTGGAACCAAACCACATAGAGAAAGGGATTGCTTTCTTTAGACACATAGGAACGTAGAGTGGGCTGACCGCACCGCTCTCGGCTTGCGGGGGAACCTTTCTTCACAGCCGGAGGTCTCGGCAACATGAGAGTTCAACCTATGATGAGACTCGGAGCTTTAGTCGCTCTTTCACTTTGTTCCACAACCGCGACGGCGAGCGCTGCAGCACACGCACCTGCAGCTATCGTCTATTCGCTGGCAGGCGAAGCTTCGCTCGCGGCTCCCCGCGTGGCCCGCCGGCCCCTGCGGCTCTTCGATCGTCTGCGGGCGGGAACGACCGTGCAGGTCGACTCAGGCGCTCGCCTGGCGTTGGCGGCGGACGCGGACTCGCGGGCGTTGCTCGCCGCCGTGGACCACAGCCTCGGACTGGCCTTCGGCGCAACTCCAACACCGACAGGTTTCGCTCGCCACGCTATTGAAGATCCGCGTTGCCCGTTCTCCGCACCGGGTCTGGTCGTCGAAACCGTCACCCCGGAATCCGCGGCTTCTCGTGCTGGGCTCATGCCAGGCGATCGGCTCTTGACCTGGTGCAGGACCCTCGTGGAAAAGGCAGGTTGCATTGCGCGAGGAGACCTTCGCACTCCGTTCGATTGGCTAGATGTCCAGATGGAGGATGTCCCGCGTGGCGGGGTTGTCGTTGAAGGAGCTCGAGGGCCGGAGACCCTCCGCTGGAACTTGCTGCCGACGCTCCAGGGCATTACGGTGGCGCCACTTCTCAACGGCGCGCTTGCCGAGGCCTACCAGGTCTCCCGGGATCGCGAGCAAGGTGGCGATCCAGCGTCCGCTGCGCAGGAACTCGAGGGTGCAGCCGCTTTGGCCGATGGAAACCACTGCGCCGACGCAGCACTATGGCTCCAATCCCGAGCTGCCCAGCTCCGTGCCAAGGCTCGGCAATGGCCCGAAGTGGATGCCGAGTACCAGGCTGTCGTAGCGAAAGCTCAAGCGATGGGAACAGCCCGCGTGGAAGAGCACCTCCGGATGAGTTGGGCCAATGCGCTTGTGTTGCACGGTGAAGCCACGCAGGCTAGGCAGCACCTCGAACAAGCCCTGAAGCTGGAAGAGAAGAATCATCCAGAAAGCCTGGGTGTAGTAACGCTGCTCACCCAGTTTGGCAATGTGGCCGAAAGGCAGGACAACCTGGATGAGGCGGGCCGCTTGTACCAGCGAGCCTACGACTTGGTGATTCGCGCCGCTCCCGGTAGCGGCAGTGAAGCAGCTGCAACGAACAACCTCACGGTGATCATGGGAAGGCGCGGAAATCTCGCGCAAGCCGAGGCGTATGCCACTCGCACTCTCGCGATTCGGGAAAAGCTCACACCCTCGGGCGACGCGATCATTCCAGCGCTCCAGAATTACGGGATCACGCTCTACTCTCGCGGCGACTTCGCGGGTGCCGAGGTAATCTTCCTCCGCGCCAAGAGAATCCTCGAGAAAATCCAGCCCGAGAGCGTGGCCCTGGCAGTAACGCTACACAACCTTGGCGAGCTTGCCTATGAGCGCGGGGACCACGACGCAGCCGAGAATCTCTTCCGGCGGGAGCTGGCCCTCTACGAAAAGCTCGATCCCAGCGGTACCCTGGTTCGAGGCAGCCTGGTCGGCATCGGTGAGGTGGCGCTGCGCCAAGGCCAGGGACTCAAGGCGGAAGAATCGTGGCAGCGTGCCCTGGCAATCAGCGAGAAACTCAACCCAAAAGGGCCGAACAGTGCCCGGTGCTTGCGCGGTTTGGCCGAGGCGGCAAGGTTGCAGGGACGGCGAGCCGAAGCCGAAAGCCTCCTGAGGCAAGCCCTGGCGATCTGGCAGAGGATCAACGCGGATGCCGCCGAAATCGGCTCCATCCATCTGAGTCTCGGCCTTCTGCTTCTCGATCAGGGAAACACGGAGGAGGCCGAAGCTCATTTCCGCTCAGCCATCCGTATCTACGAGAAGGATCGCCGACCGCTGCCCGAGGGCCACCAAGCCCTGGCCCGGCTGCAGGCGCGGAGAGGCCAGGCCGAAGAAGCTGCGGCGAGCTATCTGGCGGCAGTCAATGCCCTGGAAGCACAGCGGACACGTCTCGGCGGTGCGCAGGAGTCTCAATGGCTCTACGGCTCGCTCTTGGGGGATCTCTACTTCGAAGCCGCGGAGTACCAGGTCACGCTCGCCCGACCACAGGAAGCCTGGAAGCTCATCGAGCGCGGGCGCGCCCGGGGGTTTCAGAAGCTGTTGGCACAGAAAGACCTTCGCTTCGCGACGGAGCTTCCAGTAGAGCTCTATACCGAACGTCATCGGCTGGCAGCCGAGTATGACCGGACCCAGGCGGCCCTCGCCGACTGGGTGCCTGAGCAGGGTTCGGAAAAGCGCGAGACGCTGGAAGGCCGCTTGCGTGATCTCCGGCTCGAACAGGCGGAAGTCCAGGAGCGGATCCGGCGTTCCTCGCCCCGCCTCGGCGCTCTCGAAAGTCCCCCACCTCTCGATCTGGAGGCAGCCCGATCTGCTCTCGATCCGGGAACCGTGCTGCTCACCTATGCCGTTGGGGACACACGAAGCTTTCTCTTTGTCATTGAATCCGCGGCAGCCCCCGGCCCAGGGTTCTCCTTCCATCCGCTCCCTGCCGGAAGAGAAGCTCTCAACAAGGAGATCGAAGCCTTCCGCAGCTTGGTGGACCGTCCGCATACCGACCTCTCGGTATTGAAAGAGAGCGGCCGGCATCTCTATGACCTTCTGATCCGCCCAGCCGAGCAGATGCTCGGCAAGGCTGACCGCTGGCTCATATCGCCGGACGGGCCGCTGCATTCTCTGCCTTTCGCGGCTCTCGTCTCCGGTAACCATTACCTGGCGGAGTCGAAGCCGATTCATATCGCGGCTTCCGCGGCGGTCTACAAAGAGCTGAAGGCAGCACGCTCCAAGGAGGCTTCCGCGCCGGCGACGGAGTTGCTCGCCGTAGGAGACCCCCTCTACCCAGCCGGGGTCGAGACCCATTCTGAGACGGCCGCGGATCCGCAAGTGCAGGCCGCCCTTCGCCGAGGCCTGAAACTGAAACCCCTGCCAGCAACGCGCGGCGAAGTGGAGGCCATCTCCCACCTCTTCTCCGGTGCCCGAGCTCTCCTCGGCCGCGATGCCACGGAGGAGGCGATCAAGTCTCTGGCGCCGCAAGCCCGGCGGCTCCACCTTGCGTGCCACGGCCTGCTCGACGAGCGATTCCCTCTCAACTCCGCATTGGCCCTCTCGATTCCCGAGCACCCTGAAGAGGGCCGCGACAATGGCTTGCTCCAAGCCTGGGAGATCTTCGAGAGCGTGCGCCTTGACGCGGACCTGGTCACCCTCTCGGCTTGCGATTCTGGACTCGGCAAGGAGATGGGCGGTGAGGGTATGGTCGGCTTGGTACGCGCCTTCCAGTTCGCAGGAGCCCGCTCGGTCCTCGCCTCGCTGTGGAGCGTCTATGACGTCTCCACCGCTCGCTTTATGAAGCGCTTCTACGGCTACCTCCGCAATGGCAAGTCAAAAGACGAGGCCTTGCGGGCGGCGCAGATCGATCAGATTC
Source organism: Thermoanaerobaculia bacterium (assembly GCA_044868005.1). GTDB lineage: Bacteria > Acidobacteriota > Thermoanaerobaculia > Multivoradales > UBA5704 > DATARR01. The sequence continues at coordinate 12,297 of JBIOVX010000125.1, forward strand.
GCGGCAAGTCCGGCTCGCCCCATCCCTTCCACTGGGCGGCCTTCGAGCTGTTCGGCGATTGGCGGTAAGGTCGCCTTGGTGAGCCCCAGGCTCTCCCGGGCGGCCTTGACGCTGCCGCCATGGAGCTCCAGCAGCTCGTTTATCGCCTTTAGGAGCTGGGCGTAGTCGCGGCCTTCGGGAGGGGAAACCGGATGAAACGTTTCCCCGGTGGCGCACACAAGAGAATGGCGAATGAAGGATTCACCTAACCGTATGGCTCTATCTCAAAGGCGAGAACGCGCTCCCGAGATCCTTGGCGACTCCTCTCACACCCAAGCGCTTCGGCGCGCCCTTCACGAGACCTACATTCCCACGCTCGATGCGGAGAACCCCGAGCCGATCCTGATCCTCGGCGAACGGGGGACCGGCAAGGACCTCGTCGCCCGCTACCTGCATGCCTACAGCTCGCGTTGCCGCAAGCCCCTCGTGGTCGTCAACTGCGCCGAGATCACCGACGAGCTCGCGGCCTCCCGCTTCTTCGGCCACAAGAAAGGGTCTTTCACCGGCGCGCTCACTGACGAGGCCGGCTTTTTCCGCGCGGCCGACGGCGGAGCCCTGTTCCTCGACGAGGTGGCCGAGCTTTCGTTGCGGGCACAGGCCCATTTGCTTCGGGTCCTCGAAACTCATCGCGTCGTCCCTGTGGGGGAGACGCACGAGAGCCTTGTCGACGTGGCGGTCGTTCTGGCGACCAACCGCGATCTCGACGAGGCGGTCCGCGAGGGAACCCTGCGGGCAGACTTCTATGACCGCTTCCGCTCGCTCGCTATCCGGCTCCTGCCGCTGCGCGAGCGGCCGTGGGACATCCCGCTGCTGCTCGGGCACTTCCGGCGGCACCACGAGAGCAAGCATCGTAAACGGACTCTCGGTTTCACCCGCGAGGCGCAGCACACATTGAACACCTATAGATGGCCCGGCAACGTGCGGGAGCTGGCGCGGGCCTGCTCGCTATTCGTGATCCACGCGCGGCCCGGTGGCTGGATCGACTCCGCCTTGATCGAGAGTTGCCTGCCCGAGGTCTTGCGAACGGACCCCAATCCCAAAGCAAGCTCCCTCCTCGAGACAGGAGGGTCGATGCACGACGCGGTACGCCTCTTTCAACGCGAGTTGATCCTGTCGCGCCTGGAACGCCACGCCGGCTGCGCGAAGGCCGCGCGGGAGAGCCTTGGGCTGACCAAGGCGACCTACCACCGTTACACGAAGGCTCTCGGGATTTCAGCCGGAAGTCGCGATCCCACCCACTGATCGCGGCCTCCCTCCTCACAATCTTCACTCCCGGAGCGGCGAGGCCTCGCCCGCCGCTCTGTCTGGGGTCTTAAATTCGAGACAACAGCGGTGTCTCGGAAGGACTCAAAAATGAGACCGAGCTTTCGACCTTAAAGCTGACCTTTTAAATTGAAGCACTTAAGGTCCACCTCTAGCGTGGCCTATCGCCTGCATTCTCAAGCTCGCGGCAGTTAGCAACCGGCGGGATTACGGCTCGATATAAGGGAAAGGGCTGCCCCTCTCTCTAAACGGCCTCAATCCAGGGGCCTCGATTTCGACCGCATGCTGCCCGCGTGTGGTCTCTACAAGGAGAACCAGAATGACTCGCAGAGGCAATCGCTCCGTTCCGACCCTTCTCATTGCCCTCGTGATTCTCGCCTGCGGCATGGCTCACGCTGTTCCTGTGGGCGCCCCCTCAAGAGAGGGACCTCCCAGGGAGTTGATCGTGCTGCTCGCGCCCGGGCCCCAAGCCCCCACATCGGAAGAGGTCGTCGCGCGGACGCGGCAGCACCAGCCTCTCCCAGGTAATCTGGGAGTGGGGAATCCGGCCCAGGGGCGTTTGCTCATACCGGAGCCTGACCGGGGGCACGCAGTCTTGCGTCCTGACAGTCCCCAGGAACGCCTGCTGCGGTACATCGTCCTGTCGTACCCCGAGCAGGCCAACATGGAGGCCATCAAGAGGGCATTGGAGCACAACCCTCATGTCCTGTGGGCGGGCTACAACTGGCCGATGGAGGTGTCCGCCACTCCGAACGACTCCTACTTCCCGGTCGCGGCCTCGCCCAATCTGTATCAGTGGGGACTCCACTCGCTGAAGATGCCGGAGGCTTGGGATTACAACAAGGGCCGAGCTTACGTGGGAGTGATCGACCTCGGAGTCGACACAACCCATCCGGACCTGAAGACCTACAACTTTGATGCTTCCGGGAACCTCACATCGGTTGGCAATTACCGGCAGCAGTTCGCCCGCGACTACGGTTATCCGTCGGACAACTGCTCGCTAACACCCGGCAACGACTGTTCGGGAGCCGCTTCCAGAGGATGTGTCGATGAGGGACAGCCCCAGATTGAATGGAGTAGCATTGATCATATGAGTCAGTGCCGGACGGTCAATTTTGCCGGGCACGGGACCCACGTGGCTGGGACGATCGCCGCTACAACGAACAACTCCCAGGGTGTGGCCGGCACCTGCTGGGGCTGCAGCCTCATCATCAGCAAGATCAGCCACCTTTTCCAGTTGATCAACGGTGAATGGCTCAATTCCGCCACCACGCAGGCCGAGGTCGCCTCGGGGATGAATGGCGCCATTCTAAAGGGTGCCCAGATTCTCAACATGAGCCTGGGATGGCGCCCCGGTGTGGGAGAGCCGCCCCCTGCTTGTGCGACCGATCCATTCCACGTGCTCTGCACGGCGATGGATTTGCTTCAGGACCGGGACGTTGTGCTTTCCGCCGCAGTCGGAAACGACTTCAGCAACGTCGTTGACTTCCCGGCCTCGGATGCGCGGGCCATCGCTGTCGGAGGCATCACCTCAACCGGAAGCTTTTGGAACGACTGCGTAGCACCCGGTCTCGAGTGCGGAGGCTCCAACTACACCTCCGATCAGATCGTGGCTCCGGCCAAGCAGATCCTGTCGACGTTCTACCGTGGCCTTGAGTATGGCGGCGCAGGTTCTACCTGTCCCGGGTTCGACGACTACGGCCTATGCACTGGGACTTCCATGGCCGCCCCGCACATCGCGGGGGTGGCGGGCATCCTCCGTTCGGTGAACCCGCTACTCTCGAAAGACAACATCAAGACCCTGCTGCGCACCAACCTGGATAACCCGGTTGGCTGGAATTCCCAGTACGGTTATGGCAAGCCTCACGTGGCGAATGCCACCAAAGCGGCTCTTGGCAAGTCGGGCGGAGTCCAACTCCCGAACCGTCTCACGCCGCTCTTCAGTCTCTACAGCTCCTGGGTCGAGGACCACTTCTACACGACTGTGCCCCAGATGGCGGCGACGGCGCTCTTGGACTCGGGGTGGTTCTACTCACCTGTGGGCCCGGCGACCCCGGGTTACACCCTGTATCCGGGAACACAGTGCCGAGTGAGCCCCTGTATCAATACCACGCCGACCGCGTCGGTCTATATCTTCACGGGCGACCGACCGCCCTTCGCGGGCGCTCCCCCACTGGTGCCGCTCTACCGTTTGAGCTTTAAAGGACCGAATCCAAACGGCAACTCCAACCATCGCGACACCAACTACACCACGGAGCTCGCCGGAATCGACCTCTTCCATAGTGCGGGGTGGGGATATGAAGTCGATGGAATCGAGGGGTACATCTACCAGAAATGTACACCGGAGCCTTCCTGCATGCCGGCGGGCACCGTGCGGCTCTACCGTCGGTATCATCCGCAGCGCGATGACTTCGCCATCTTTCCGGAGTCGGAGCTCGCACAGATGGCGGCCCAGGGATACACCTCGACGGCCGGAGTCAACGAGGTCCTTGGGTATGTATACCCCAACGCCGATTCTGACGGCGACACCCTGATCGATGGCTTTGAGCGACTGGCCGGAACGAACATCGCGTTGGCGGACAGCGACTGCGACGGCGTGAGCGACGGAACCGAGGTCCTCAACTATCCCTACGGTGATCCTCGCGGCACACCTGGCTGTCTGCCGAAGAACGCTCAGTGCATCTCGCAAAGCGTGCCCACGACGATGACGGCGGGACAGAGCTACGCGGTGAGCATGACACTGAAGAATGTGGGCACCCTGGCGTGGAGTCCCGTGGGACCGTATTGCTATGCCTACCGCCTCGGCTCGTTCAACCCTTACGACAACACCACCTGGGGCCGGTCGCGTGTAGAGCTGTCGGCACCAGTTGCGCCGGGCGCTCAGACGACGATCAACTTCACGGTGACGGCGCCGACAACGCCCGCGACATACCCCTTCCAGTGGCGCATGGTGCACGAGTGCGTGGAGTGGTTCGGCGGCACCTGCCCGAATATTAGTGTCAACGTGGAGATTCCTCCGCCGCCGGTGGCCAGCTTCAGCTTCGTCTGCACCGGTCTGTCGTGCTCGCTCAACGGCGCCGGCTCCACCGGAACCAGTCTCACCTACGCTTGGAGTTTTGGGGACTCGACGAACGGCACAGGGAGCGCGGCCAGCCACCTTTATGGTGCCACGGGTGCCTACACGGCGACTCTCACGGTCTCTGATCCATGGGGCCGGCAGTCGTCCATGAGCAAAAAGGTTTCGGTGACAAACGAGATCCCCGGGGCCGCCGAAAGCTTCTTCACCGTGCCCCCCTGCCGGATCGCCGACACACGCACCACGGCCCCGCTGACCAATGGCCCGCCGGTGACGTTTCAGGTCACCGGCCTGTGCGGTATCCCAGCGTCGGCCAAGGCGGTGTCGTTCAACGTCACGGTCGTCTCCCCCACGGGGCCGGGCCACCTCGTCTTCTTCCCCGGCAACCAGACCTTCGGCCCCTTCATGCACGTCATGATGACCTTCGATCCGGCCATTTCCCTGCGCACCAACAACGCGGTTCTACGCCTGGCCACCAACGGAGCAGGCTCGGTCAACATCAGTCCTTACATCGCCGCTTCGCCCGGTCAGGTTCACGTCATCCTGGATGTCTACGGCTACTTCAGCGAGGACACCACACCGGCACCGGGGGCCCAGGGGCCTTTGGGCTTCCAGACCCTGACCCCTTGCCGGATCGCCGACACGCGGACGGGCGCGCCGATCGCGCCCGGTACCACCCGCAACTTCACCGTCCAGGGAGTCTGTGGGGTGCCGGTGGGAGCGGCCGCTGCTCCTCTCAACCTCATCATCAGCTCGCCGACAGCGGGCGGACATGCCTCGTTCTTCCAGGCCGGCGTCCCTCCGGGGATACCGGTGATCACCTTCAACGCGGGAGTCGTGCTGACCAACGGAGCGAGGATCCGCCTGGCATCGACCACGCCGGACGTCTCTGTCGACTACTACACGCCGATTGCCGGAGCCCAATCGACGCACGCCGTGATCGACGTCTTCGGGTACTTCAAGCCGGACGCTCCGTTAAAGTACCGACCGATCACCGCCTGCCGCGCTGTGGACACCCGCTTCGCCGACCAGGGAGGGCCCGTGCTGGCATCTCCAGATAACCGCAATTTCCAGATCCGGGGCAACTGCGGCGTACCGTTAAGCGCCAAGGCCGTGGCGGTCAACATCACGTCCGTCGGATCGGTAGGGGGAGGGTACCTGGTTGCCTATCCTTCGGGTGGAACCTTGCCGCTAGCCTCGTATCTCACCTTCGATCCCGGCCAAGGAGGCCCGGGGAACGGCGGAATCGTAGCTCTCTCCACACAGCCGAACGATCTGACCGTTACAACTTCAACCAGCACGCACGTCATCATCGACGTGTTTGGGTACTTCCAGTAGTGAACCCGCCGGCGGGCCCGGTCGCTCCGGCCCGCCGCCACCGCGGGCCCGGCACCGGCCATCTGGCCTAAAAGCGCCGTAAACAGTCTTTGCGGCGGCGTTCCCCAGGATGGGGGAGCCGCATCTGAGATGAGGGCGTCATTCCCCAGGATGGGGGAGCCGTATCTGAGATGACGGCGGCGGCCCGCGAGATGAGGGCGCCGCTCCCCAAGCTCAGAAATCCCGCCGCAAGCTCGGGGCGCCGTTCCGTCATCTAAGATGCGGCGCCCCAAGATTAGGGCGCCACTCCTCAATCTCAGAAACCGCGCCGCAAGCTCGGGGCGCCGCGCCGCAGGATCAGAAGGCGTTCCCCCAGATGAGGGCGGCACTCCCCAAGATCAGAAATCCCGCCGCAAGCTCGGGGCCTCGTTCCGTCATCTGAGATGTGGCGCCACGAGATGAGGGAGTCGCGCCGCAAGATCAGAAATCCCGCCACAAGCCTGGGGCGCCGCGCCGCAGGATCAGAAGGCGCTCCCCCAGATGAGGGCGGCGCGGCCCAAGCTCAGAAATCTCGCCGCAAGCTCGGGGCGTTATTCCGCCATCTAAGATGCGGCGCCCCGAGATGAGGGAGTCGCGCCGCAAGGTCAGAAGGCGCACCACAGGATGAGGGCGGCGCTCCCCAATCTCAGAAATCCCGCCGCAAGCTCGGGGCGTCGTTCCGCCATCTAAGATGCGGCGCCCCAGGATGGAGGCGTCGCGCCGCAAGGTCAGAAGGCGCGCCACAGGATGAGGGCAGCACTCCCCAATCTCAGAAATCCCACCGCAAGCTCGGGGCGTCGTTCCGTCATCCAAGATGCGGCGCCCCAGGATGGGGGAGTCGCGCCGCAAGGTCAGAAGGCGCGCCGCATGATGGGGGCGGCGCTCCCCAAGCTCAGAAATCGCGCCGCAAGCTTGGGGCGGCGCTCCCTCATCCGAGATACGGCGCCGCAAGCTCAGATACGGCTCCCCCATCCTGGGGCGCGGGTCCGCGAGCCTGTTTTGGCACAAAAAAAGAGGGGAGCGCCGTGCCGCACGCTCCCCGAAACCGATATGACCTCGAGTCACGGTCAGTCCTGAGACTGTTCCGGCGGCGAAGCCGTGGTGCCCGGCGCTTCGGGCTCCGGCGTCTCCGGCTCATCGTCCGGCGTCTCCTTGCGGCGCCGGCCGCGGAAAGGCTGCAGGCCGAACTCGGCCAGCTTTTCCGCGCGCAGACCGTAGAACTCCTGGAGCAGCCGCTCCAGGCCGGTGGCCGACCGCAAGCCTTCGGTGAGCATCTCCTGCAACCGCTTGCTCGCCTGCTGCTTGCTGGCCACCAGCGCGGCCTGTTGCTGGGCAATGGCCTGCGCCTCGCTGACCAGCTTCTCGAAGCGGAGGCGCATCCCTTCGAGATGCGCCAGCTCCGAGGAGTTGGCGGTCAGCGCGGCGCTGAACCGCACCAGTTGCCCCAGCATTCCTGCGTTGGTGTTCTCTCTCAACATAGTCCCCTCCTTTCAGGGGTTGAGCCACGTCGGCTCGGCTTCACGGCGCCACCATGACGCCGGTCCTGCCCCTTGGATCCGGCCGGCCCCGCTGGTTCCCGTTCCAGAAGTTGATGGGTCCGGCCGTGACGCGGCGAGCCTGGTGCCTCAGTCCGCCGCCGCATCGAAGACAGATTATGCCATATAGAAACATAATTGTCAATAGTGGCCAGAAACTGAATACTATTATTCACTTTCCCCGGCCGAATTGCCGTTCGGAGAGGGCTTTCCACCACCTCCAGCCCGTTCACCGCCTGCTCACAAACTCCTGAGCCGCCGAGAGTTGCGAGCCCCGGCCTCGAGATCGGAGGACGCTCGTTTTAGGTGGATCTAACGTGAATAGCGCTATTCACGTTCGCGGCCGCTTGCGAGGCGAAAACAAGCCGAATTTTCGGTGCAAATTACGGATTTTCAATGGGATGGCGGGAAAGTGGGGACGTGAATAGCGCTATTCACGTTGGGAGGCGGGGCGGCGGACCTCCCGAAGGGCGATCGGCCCCGATCACCTCGCCGATCCGCCTCGCCCCATCCTGCTCCATCAACCGCCGCAGCTCCTCGTTGATGCGCCGCGGCAGTGAAGGTCCCTCGTAGATGAGGGCGGTGTAGATCTGCACCAGCGATGCCCCCGCCCGCAGCCTGCGGTAGGCCTCGGCGCCCGAATCGATCCCGCCGACGCTGATCAGGACCGTCCGACCGAACAGCGCCTTCGCCACGGCCGCGAAGATCGCGAAGCTCCTCTCGCGCAGGACCTGACCGGAGAGGCCGCCGAAATCCTTCGCTCCAGGCAGCAGGGAGTAATCGACTGTAGTGTTCGTCGCGATGATCCCCGCGGCGCCGGCTTCGACGGCCGTCTCGCTCAGGGCCACGGCCTGGGCCGGCGTGAGGTCCGGCGCGATCTTGACCAGGACGGGTTTGGCCGTGATCCCCGCCGCCAGGCCGAGCACGGAGCGCAGGAAGGCCTCGTTCTGGAGATCGCGCAACCCCGGGGTGTTGGGCGAGGAGAGGTTCACCACCAGGTAGTCGCAGAGCTCGTGGAGGCCCCGGATCAGCGTCTCGTAATCGTTCAGAGCCTGCTCTGGTGGAGTCGCCTTGTTCTTGCCGAGGTTGACGCCGAGCGGCAGGGCGAAAGGGTGAAGCCTGGCGAGGCGGCGCCGCATCGCCTCCATGCCGCCGTTGTTGAAGCCGAGGGCGTTCTGCAGGCTGCGCTCGGCGGGGTGGCGGAAGAGGCGCGGCCGCGGGTTGCCGGGCTGGGGGAGGGGGGTGACCGTCCCCACCTCGACGAAGCCGAAGCCGAGGGCCGGCAGAGCGCGCACGGCGACGGCGTCCTTGTCGAAGCCGGCGGCGAGCCCCACGGGATTCGGGAATTCGCGGCCGAAGAGGGTCTGCCGCAATGCGTCGGCCGTCACCAGGTTCCGCCGCGCCAGGGCTGCCGTCACTCCCGGCAGCGCCTGGGCCGTGCGCAAGGCTGCCATGCCGATCCCGTGGCTCGCCTCGGCGTCGAGCCGGAAAAGCAGGCGGCGGAGGAGGGGGTAGACAGGCACGGCTGGGCGAGGATTGTAGAATCGTTGAACGCCCTGGGAGCGCCGGCGTCCCGCCGGCTTCTCCCGGGAACAAGAATC
>JBIOVX010000126.1:0-16337 GCA_044868005.1 Thermoanaerobaculia bacterium
CATCTTCTCCCCCGACGGCCGCTGCCGGGCCGTCGACGCCGGCGGCCGAGGCGCGCTCTTCGGCGAGGGGGTGGGCGTCGTGGTCCTCAAGCGGCTCTCCGAGGCGGTCGCCGACGGCGATCCCATCCACGCCGTCATCCTCGGCTCGGCCTTCAACAACGACGGCTCGCTGAAGGTCGGCTATACCGCGCCCAGCGTCGAGGGGCAGGCCGAGGTCATCGGGCTCGCCCAGGCCGTGGCCGGGATCGATCCCGCGACCATCTCCTACGTCGAGGCGCACGGCAGCGGCACGCCGCTGGGCGATCCCATCGAGGTGGCGGCGCTGACCCAGGCGTTCCGCGCCGGCACCGCGGCGCGCGGGTTCTGCGCCCTCGGCTCGATCAAGACCAACGTCGGACACCTGGAGTCGGCCGCCGGCATCGCCGGCCTCATCAAGGCCACCCTCGCGCTGGAGCGCGAAGCGATCCCCCCGAGCCTCCACTTCGACACGCCCAACCCGCGGATCGACTTCGCGGGCAGCCCGTTCTACGTCAACACCCGGCTGCGCGAGTGGCCGCGCGAGGAAGCGGCGCCGCGGCGGGCCGCGGTCAGCTCCTTCGGCATGGGCGGCACCAACGTCCACGCCATCCTGGAGGAGGCCCCGCAGCGCCACCCCTCCGGGCCTTCGCGCCCCTGGCAGCTCCTGGTGCTCTCGGCCAAGACCGCCACCGCCCTCGAGCGGATGACGGACGACCTGGCCGGCTGGCTGGCGGAGCATCCGGAGGCCCCGCTGGCGGACGTGGCCTTCACCCTGCAGGCGGGACGCCGCACCTTCCCCCACCGCCGCGCCCTGGTCTGCCGCGGCCGCGAAGACGCCGCCGCCGCCCTGCGCGCCCGCGACGGCCGGCGGCTGCTGGGCAGCGTGCAGGAGAAGGCCGACCGCCCGGTCGCCTTCCTGCTCCCCGGCCTCGGCGATCACTACGCGGGAATGAGCCTCGGGCTCTACCGCAGCGAGCCCGCCTTCCGCGAGGAGATCGACCGCGCGGCGGACCTGCTGCGCGGCGAGGAGATCGACCTGCCGGCGGCCCTCTTCCCGCGGGGCACCGGACCCGAGGCCGAGGCCGGCGAGGGGGCCGGCGGGCCCGACCTGCGGGCCATGCTCGGCCGCGGAACCGCCGCCGCGAGCGCCGCGATCATAGAGAACCCGCTCGACCGCACCGAGGTCGCGCAGCCGGCGGTGTTCGCCGTCGAGCACGCGCTGGCGAAGCTGCTCATGGCCTGGGGAGTCCGGCCGCGGGCCCTGGCCGGCTACAGCCTCGGCGAGTACGTGGCCGCCTGCCTCGCCGGCGTCCTCTCCTTCGAGGACGCCCTGCTCCTCGTGGCCCGCCGCGCGCGGCTGATCGGCGGGCTGCCGGCCGGTGCGATGCTCTCGGTGGCCCTGCCGGAGGCCGAGGCGCGGGAGCTGACCTCGGAAGAGATCTCGCTCGCCGCGCTCAACGGACCGGCCCTCTCCGTGCTCGCCGGAACGGTCGATGCCGTCGAATCCCTTGCGGCGGAGCTCGCCGGCCGCGGCGTCGCCACCCGGCGGCTGCCCACCACGCACGCCTTCCACTCGCGGATGATGGAGCCGCTGCGGCCGGCCTTCCGCGACCTGATGGGAAGCGTGCGCCTCTCGCCCCCCGGGATCCCCTACCTCTCGAACGTCTCCGGCACCTGGATCACCGCCGAGCAGGCGGCCGATCCCGGCTTCTGGGTGCGCCACCTCGTCGAGCCGGTGCGCTTCGGCCCGGCCCTGCAGGAGCTGCTGCGCGAGCCCTCGCGCGTGCTGGTCGAAGCCGGTCCCGGCCAGGGGCTGACCTCGCTCGCGCTGCAGCTCGCGGGCGGCGAGATGCCGGTCGCCGTGCCGGCGCTGCGTCCCTCCTACGACCGGCAGCCGGACGCCGCCTTCCTGCTCGGCGCCCTCGCCCGCCTCTGGCTCGCCGGGCTGCCCATCGACTGGGCCGGCTTCGCCGCCGGCGAGCGCCGCCACCGGCTGCGCCTGCCGACCTATCCCTTCGAGCGCCGGCGCTATTGGATCGACCGCCCCTCGGCCGCGTCCGTGACGGTTCCCGCCGTCTCCCCCGAAGAGGCCGGCAAGCCCGCTCCGGCGGCCGTGCCCGCGGCGCGCCACGACCGGCCGGCCAACCTGCGCAACGCCTACGCGCCGCCGCGCACGGAGGAGGAGCGGCGGCTGACCGACATCTGGCAGTCGCTCCTCCGCGTCGCGCCGATCGGCATCCACGACAGCTTCTTCGAGCTGGGAGGGCATTCACTGCTGGCGCCGCAGCTCCTCGTCCACCTGCGCAAGGCCTTCGGCGTGGATTTCCCCCTGTCCCATCTCTTCGAAGCGCCCACCATCGCCGAGCTGGCTGAGGCCATCGAGCTGCTGCGGACGCAGGGAGTGGCCGCGCTCGCGGCTCGCGAGCAGGCGGTCGACCTGCGGGCGGAGGTGGCGCTCGATCCATCGATCCGGGCCGAGGCTCCCTGGAGCGGCACGGCCGGGAGCCCCGCCGAGGTCTTCCTCACCGGAGGCACCGGCTTCCTGGGAGCCCACCTGCTGGCCGAGCTGCTGGGACGGACCCGGGCGCGCATCCACTGCCTCGTGCGCGCCGGCGACGCGGCCGAGGGCGGACGCCGGCTGCGCTCCGCCCTCCAATCGCGCGAGTTGTGGCGCGCCGGCATGGCGGACCGCATCCTCGCGGTGCCGGGCAACCTCGGCGCCCCGCGGTTCGGCCTCGCCGAGGAGGCGTTCCGCGACCTCGCCGAGCGCGTCGACGCGGTCTACCACTGCGGCGCCTGGGTGAACTTCACCTACCCGTACAAGATCCTCAAGCCGGCCAACGTCCTGGGCACGGTCGAGGCGCTGCGGCTGGCCGGCCTCGGCCGCGCCAAGCCGCTGCACTTCGTCTCCAGCATCGCGGCCGTGCCGGAGATCGAGTACGGCTACCGCGACGAGCCACAAGTCCTCGAGGACGACGAGACCGGCAGCATCTCCGGCCTGTTCGGCGGCTACGGCGAGACCAAGTGGGTCGGCGAGCAACTGTGCCGGCTCGCGCGCTCCCGCGGGATCCCGGCCACCATTTACCGGCCCACCGTGCTCAGCGGCGACAGCCGCACCGGCCTCGGCAATACGCATGACATGGTCTGGAACCTGATCAAGGGATCCATCCAGATGGGGGTGGCGCCCGCGGGCGACGAGCCCCTCGACGTGGCGCCGGTGGACTACGTGGCGGCGTCCATCGTCCATCTCTCGCTGCGCGACGAGAGCCTCGGCCGGCTCTTCCAGCTCCCGCACCCGCAGGTTCCGCTCTGGCGGGAGGTCTTCGCCGTCGTGCGCGACTACGGCTATCCCCTGCGCTTCATGGGCCTCGAAGAATGGACCGAATACACCCTGGAGCTGCTCAAGGAGGACACCGCCGGCGAGAACGCCCTGAGCCCCTTCGCCCCGATGGTGTCCATCGCCGACAACTACTCCGAGACCGCCCGGCGGGAGCAGCGGACCGGCAAGCTGAAGCCGCTGATCTTCGACGACCGCAACACCCGCGAGGGCCTGCGCGGCTCCGGCATCACCTGCGCTCCCTTGGACTCCGCGCTGCTCACCACCTACTTCGACACCTTCGTTCGCACAGGCTTCCTGCCGCCTCCGGCGAAGCGCAACGTGGCGGAGACGGGCCTGCCGGTGACGCAGGAAGCCTGAGACCGTCCCTTTCTCGAAGGATCTCGGCAGGCGCCGGAGGAGGCGCGCCGGGAGGCGGAGGAGCTCTAGACGGCCTTCGAAAACGATCCAATTCCCCCGCGCCGCGAGATCCTCACGCGCGGCGCTGTGCACCGGCGCCCGTCGCATGGCGCTCGGGGAGCGGAGCGCGGTCTTCGCGGGCCCGAACACGGTCTCCGCTGGCCAAAGCACGGTCTTCGCGGGCCGGAGCACGTCGCACGGGAGGCGGAACACGGTGTCCGCGGGCCGGGACACCTTGTTCCGGGCCCAGAACAACGCGCACGCGACCCGGAGCACCGTCTCCCGGGCTCGGAAGACCGTGTTCCGGAAGCGCGTGTGCGGCGTTTTGTGTCGTGGGACGGCCGCCGGCATTACAGGCGAGTGAGACGGCAAGCTCTCTCAGCTCATGAGAGGCTGCTCCAGCGGGCTATGATGCGTCCAGGCATGAATCCGCGCATCCTCCTGGCGGTCCTCGGCGCCGCCCTCGTCCTTCTTTTCCTGCTCGAGCGGCTTTTTCCACTGCGCCGGCGCACCTTCTCTACCTTCCGCCGCTTGGTCGTCAACCTGGTGATCTCAGCTCTCGCCTTCGGCACCGCGGCCGTCACGGTGCGGCCGGTCGTCCTCTCGTTCCTCGGCTGGACGGCGGCGCGCGACTTCGGTCTCGTTTACCTTCTCCCGTTCCCTGCCGGCCGCTTCATCCTCGGCTTCCTGCTAATGGATCTCAGCTTCTATTACTGGCACCGGATCAACCACCGCTGGCCGTTCCTCTGGCGTTTCCACAACGTCCACCATATCGACCCGGATCTCGACGTCTCGACCAGCTTTCGTTTTCACTTCGGCGAAGTGGCCCTGTCGGTCGCCTTCCGCTTGATCCAAGTGACGCTTTCCGGAGTCTCCGCCTGGACCTACGGCGTCTACGAGCTGGCGTTCCAGCTCAACACACTCTTTCATCACAGCAACCTGCGCTTGCCGATCGCCTTCGAGCGCCCGCTCAACCGCTTGCTGGTGACTCCGCGCATGCATGGCATCCACCATTCGCAGGTGCGCGGCGAGACGGATTCCAACTTTTCGGTGGTGTTCTCCTGGTGGGACCGCCTGCATGGGACGCTGCGCCTCAACGTGCCGCGTGACGCGGTCGCGATCGGCGTGCCCGCCTACACGTTGCCGGAAGACCATCGGCTCTGGCATGCCGTCACGCTGCCGTTCCGCCGCCAGCGCGACTATTGGCGCCTCCCGGACGGCTGAGCGGTCGAGCGCGATCCGGCCCAGTTGGGGCAGGACCTTCATGAGCTGGCGGAGTGAGCCTCTGCGAGCGACAGACGAGAGGTCTCATCCGTATAGAGGACGTCGGCGGGAGGTATCCATGCGTTCCAGGCCGCGCGCAACCATCGCTTCAGCTCATCCGCAGCAATCCTCTCCTCGCCACGCCTCCATCCCTTCCCGAATGAGCAAGGGAGTCATTCCCAGCGCCGCCACGGGGTCGGCCCACCACCAGCCGAACGCCGCGTTGAGCCCGATGCCGGCGAGCGTGATGATGGAGAGCCACCAGCAGGCCGTCGTCTGAAAGGCGTCGGCTGCCAGCGCCCGGCTGCCGAGTCCGGCGGCGGCCCGCCGCTTGGCCCGCCCCAGCCACAACATCACCACCATGGAGACGCAGGTCAGGACGATGCCGACGAGGCTCGCATCCGGCCGCTCGCTTCGCCAAAGCGCCAGGGAGGCATCCCCGGCGACGTAGAGCGCCAGCGCGAACAATGACAGAGAAACCAGCTTGCGGGCGCGGAGGTCCAGCCGCTCGATCGCGTGAGCATCGGCGGCCCTCCCCATCTCGGCCAGCAGGCGCCAGACCAGAATGCTGCCCGAGACGCTCTCGACGAAGCTGTCGATGCCGAAGCCGAGCAGGGCCACGCTGCCCGCCGCCAAGGCCGCCGCCACCGCGATCACGCCTTCGACGACGTTCCAGCCTACCGTCAGCCATTCCAGACGCAGGGCGCGCCTCAGCAGTTGGCCTCTCGTTTCTCCGCTCTCGACCAGCGTCGCCATCAAACCTCTCCCGCGATCGCAGACCGCCTACGAACTCTCTCCTGCATCCGGTGGACCAACTGGTAGAAGGTCGGCAGCGCCAGCAGCGTGAACAAAGTCGAGGTCACCAGGCCGCCGATCATCACGATCGCCAGCGGGCGCTCGATCTCGGAGCCGTGGAGGTTGAGCACCAGCAGCGGCAGCAAACCGAGGATCGCGCAGCCCGCCGTCATCAGCTTGGGACGCACGCGGCCGATCGATGCCTCGCGCAGTGCTTCCTCGAACGGCCTCCCCTCGGCCAACAGGCCACGGGTCTGCGAGACCAGTACGAGGCCGTTCTGCACGGCGATGCCAAAGAGGCCGATCAGCCCCACCAGGGAGGAGACGTTCCAGGTCTCCCCGGCGAGCCAGAGGGCGAGGATGCCGCCCACGAAGGCGTTCGGCAGAGTCGCGAGGATCACCAAGGTCTCGGCGAAGGACCCCAGCGCCAGGTAGAGGAGGATGAAGACGGCGAGGAGAGCTACCGCGATGGCGAGGCCGAGGGAGCGCAGCGCCCGCGCCTGGGTCTCCACCCGGCCGCCGATGTCGAAGAAGTAGCCGGTGGGCAGGTTCAGACCTCGCGCGAGCCGGTCCCGGACCTCCGCGGCGGCGCCGCCGAGGTCGCGGCCGGCGGCGCTCGCTTCGACGGCGATCCGCCGGCTCCCGGCCTCGCGCTGGATGGCCGCAGGTCCGAAGGTCTGCTCCACCCGCGCGAGCTGGCCGAGCGGCACGCGGGTGCCGTCCCGCCCGTCGATCAGCAGCGCGGAGAGTGCCGCGAGGTCGCTGCGCCGGTCGTCCGCGAGTCGGACGACCAGATCGAACCGCCGCTGCCCCACCCAGACCTGCGACACCTCCTCGCCCGCCAAGCCGACCCGGAGGGCGTCCACCACATCGGCCGGCGTGAGCCCCACCCGCGCCACAGCCTCGCGATCGACCGTGATACGGATCTGCGGCAGACCGGTCAGGGTCTCAGCCCGCAGGTCGGCGATCCCTTCGATCGGCTCCATCAGCTCTTTGGCTCGCTGCGCCAGGCGGCTCAGCCGTTCCAGGTCGGGGCCGTAGATCCGTACCTGGATGTCCGCGGGCGTGCCGCCCAGGCCCTCGTCGATTCGCATGCCGAGAGGAGTCGTGAAGAGCACGGCCACGCCCGGGACCTTCTCCAGCCGCTCGCGCATCTCCTCCTCCAGGTCTTCGAGCGGGCGGGAGCGCTCGGGCTTGAGGACCACCAACACGTCGGAGAGCACGTGCGGCATGGGATCCTCCGTGCGCTCGGCCCGGCCGGTGCGCCGCACCACCTCCTTGACCTCGGGGAACCGGCGCAGGACGTCCTCCACCCGGTGATTCCGGCGGTCCACCTCGTCCAGAGAGGCCTCCGGCGGCAGCAGCGTCTGCAGCAGCAGGGCTCCCTCGTCGAGCCGAGGCATGAAATCCGAGCCGGCGCGGAAGGCGAGCAGCAGCGCCGGGATGGTGACGGCCAGCGACACGGCAAGGACGCGGCCAGTGCGGCGCATGCAGCGGTCCAGCAGCGGAGCGTAGACGGCCTTGATGCGCCGGATCAGCGCCACGTCCTCCTCCGCGCCGACGGGAGCCGGGCGGAGCAGCCAGCCCGCGAGCACCGGCACCAGCGTCAAGGCGAGCGCCAGCGAGGCGGCCATGGCCGCAACGACGGCTGCGGCGAGCGGGCGATACATTCGTCCCTCGATGCCGCTCATGGCGAAGAGCGGACTGAAGACCGCGATCACGATCAACGTGGCGAAGGCGATGGGCCGTCCCACCTCGACGGCGGCGGCGAGCACCACCTCACGCCGTGATCGCGCACGGTCGCTGACGGTCAGGCGGTGGTAGACGTTTTCAGTGAGGATGATCGCCGCGTCCACCAGCAGGCCTACGGCAATGGCTAGCCCGCCGAGCGTGAGGGTGTTGAGGCCGACGCCGGCCGGCTTCAGCACCAGGCCCGCCAGGGCGATCGACAGCGGCAGCGTCACGGTGACGATGAGCGCGGCCCGCAGGTTTCCCAGCAGCAGGAAGAGCACCGCCACCACCAGCACGGCGCCGAGCAGCACAGCCCGTCCTACGCCCCCGAGGGCCGAGGTGACCAGATCCGCCTGGTCGTAGAGCACGCGCACCCGCACGCCCGGCGGCAGGCTCTTGGCGAGGTCCGCCACCGCGGCGCGCACGCCGCGCGAGACGGCGACCGTATCCGCCCCGAACTGCTTCGAGATGCGGCAACTCACGATCTCCGAGCCCAGCCCGTGCGCCATGCCGCGGCGCACCGCCGGCGCCTCCCGCACCTCGGCCACCTCGCCGAGCAGCACGGGGGTGTTCTCCCGCACCGCCACGACGGTGGCCCGCAGGTCGCCGACGTTGGCGGCGCGGCCTATAGCGCGCACCGTCCACTCGATCGAACCCTGGGTGACGAAGCCGCCGGCGGCGTTCTCGTTGGAGCGCTCGACGGCCGCGAGCACCTCTCCCAGAGTGACGCCGAGGGCCGCCATGCGTTCGGGGTCGAGCTGCACCTGGAACTGGCGCAGGTGTCCGCCCATCACCTCGACCGCCGCCACTCCGGGCACGCTCAGCAACCGGTTGCGGACCTCGAACTCGCCCAGGTCCCGCAGCTCCATCAGGCCCGCGCTCCCGGGATCGGCCTCGACGACCAGCTCCATCACCTCGTTGAGCCGGCCGGTGAGGCTGGAGACCAGCGGCGCGTCCGTTCCCGGCGGCAGGTCCCGCGCCACCTGGTTGACCCGCTCGGTGACGAGCTGGCGCGAGAGGTAGTAGTCGGCGTCGGGCTCGAACTCCACCCGCACCTGCGCCACCCCGGCCTGCGAGCTGGAGCGGACGCGCCGCACCTCCGGCAGGCCCGCCATGGCTACCTCCAGGGGAATCGCCACGCCGGTCTCCAGCTCCTCGGTGCCCATCGCCGGGTTCTGGACGAAGACGCTGAAGACCGGAGTGGCGAGATCGGGGAAGACGTCGCGCTCCAGATCGCCCAGCCAGACCGCGCCGGCGGCCACCGCCGTGAGCGCCAGAAGAATGGTGAGGGCGGGCTTGGCGAAAGAGGCGCGGATGATGCGGGCGATCATGAGCTCACCCTCCGGCTCTCAATCATGGTGATGCTCACCGCCGCCCTCCTTCTTCTCGGCCTCGGCGCGGAGCACGAAGGCGCCTTCGTCCACCACGAGCTCTCCCGGCTTCAGGCCCGAGACGATCGCCACCTCGTCGCCGAGATCCCGGCCGCGCTCGACGGGCCGCACCTCGAACTTGCCCTCGCCGCGGGGAAGGAAGACCACCCACCGGTCGTCCATCCGCTGCAAGGCGGTCGTGGGCACGGCCACGACCCGCTCTCCCTCGCCGCCGGTGGCGAGCCAGGCCGTGGCGAACATCCCCGGCTTCAGCGTCCCGCCCTCGTTCGGCAGCACGATGCGCACCGGCACCGTCCGCGAGTGAGCGTCCACCTCGCGGCCCACCCAATCGACTTTGCCGCGAAACTTCTGGCCGGGGATGGCCGCCAGCGAGATCTCCGCCGCCGAGCCCGCCCGCACCTTGACGGCGTCGCGCTCCGGCGACTGCACCACCAGCCAGAGGAGCGACAGGTCCGCGACGCGGAACAACGGCCGCGAGGGATCGGCCACCTGGCCCTGTACCGCCGTCCGCTCCAGCACCGTGCCGGAGATGGGCGACAGCAGCGCGAATCCCGACAGGTCGCCGCTTCCCGAGACTGCTCCCACCCCCAGGGCGGAGACGGACGCCTCGGCCGCCCGCAGCTCCGCCTCGGCCTCGGCGGCGTCGGCTTCGGCCCGCTGCAGCTCGCCGCGCGAGACGATCCGCTCCGCGGCGAGCCCGCGCTTCCGCTCGACCGTCTGGCGCGCCAGCTCCGCCCGGGCGCGGGCGGCGGTCCGCTGCGCGCGTGCCTGCCCCAGCTCGACGCTCTGCAGCTCGGCCAGCGGCTGCCCTCGCCGCACGTGCTGCCCCGGCGCGGCGATCAGGCGGACCACGCGCGCGGGGATCGGCGGGCCCACCTCGGCATAGGCCTGCTCGTTCACCTTCAGCTCGCCCAGAGCGGTCACGCCCTCGCCTCCCGGCCGCAGCTCGGCGGCGAACGTCGTGAGCTTCAAGTCCCGCAGCACCTCCGGGTCGATCGCGAGCATCCCTTCGCCGGCCTCGGACTGTTCACCGGCGTGCTCCTCGCCGCCCGCCGCCTCTTCCTCGTGCCGGTCCCCCTGTTTCATCTCCTCGCCGCCGCAGCCGGCCAGCGGCAGAAGCAGGACCATCCAGATCAGCCAACTCTTGGCGCTCATGGCAGGGCTCCGGCGGCCGCCTCCAGCTCGAAGCGCGTCAGCGACGCGTCGAGGAGGCGGTCCAGGTAGGTCAGGCGGGTTTCCAGGATCTCGCGGCGGATCAGGAGCAGGTCTCCGAGATCGATCTCGCCGGCCTCGAAGCTCTTCAAGGCCAGCGATTCGTTGTCCTCCAGCGCGGGGAGCGCCGTCCGCTCCAGCTCTCGCGCCGCGGCGAGCTGCCGCGTCAAGACCTCGTGCTTGCCGCGCACCTCCGCGTCGGCGGCGGCGCGGACGGCGTCCAGCGCCTGGCGGAGCGCGGCTACCCGCGCCTGGCCCACGGCGAGAGCCTCCTGCCCGCGGTTGTGCATGGGGAGGCTCACCACGAATCCGGCGGTGACGATCTCCGCGTCCTCCTCCCGCGCGACGCCGCCGCGCACGCCCCACTCCGGCCGCGCCAGGGCCTCTCCCAGCAAGACCTCGGCTTCCGCTTCGCGCAGCTCGGCCGCCAGCGCCCGCAGGTCCGGCCGTTGGTCGAGACGGGCGAGGAAGACCTCCAGATCCAGAGGTGGAAGAGGCGCGAGGCTGCCGCGGATCTCGACGGTTTCGGCGGGTGTCAGCCCAAGCAACGCCCTCAGCTCGGCCATGGCCGCGTTCCCCTCCGCCGCGCTCTGCCCGGCGCGGGCTCCCGCCGCGACGGTGCGCGCCCGGTTGAGCTCCAGCGCCGTGGCCTCGCCGGCTTCGTACCGCCGCTCGGTCGCCGCCAGCAGCTCCTCCGCGGCCTGGCGGCTCCGCGCCAGCAACGCGATCCGATCGCGCTCCGCCAGCGCGCGGACGAACGTCTCCCGGACGTTCCGAAGGAGCAGCCGCCGGGCTTCCGCCAGATCCGCCTCGGCGCGCTCCAGCGCGGCCTGAGCGCCGGCGACACGGGCGGCCCGCCGCCTGCCGGAGTAGAGCCCCTGGCTCACGGCGGTTTCGAAGTCGAGGGAATCGTCCTCGGCAAACCGCGGTCCGCCGTTGACCTCGAGCACCGGGTTCTCCTGGAACCGGCGGCCGGCCTGGATCCGGCGTGCCCGGGCCTCCTCGATCCTGCCCCTCGCCAGGGCGATGCTCGCTCCCCGCTCCCGGGCCAACGCCAGCGCATCCGGAAGCGTCAAAACCCTCTCCTGGGTCAAACCAGGAACGGCAACCAGGAACCATGCGGCCCACAGCCATCGGAATCTCATCGATCACCTCTCGCGACATGTACAGCCAAGCCTCGCCTTCGGCGAGGCGTGGAGCGACTCAAGCGGTGGAGGGCGGAGTTACGCGAGGAGGGACTTCGGGACGTGGAAGACGTCGCGGGGATCGGCGGCAAGGCAGAGGTCCGCCGCCGGATTGCCGGCCAGCTCCCGCCACGCCGCACCCGGGCTCACTCGCACTGAAACCGTCAAAGTCGAGAAGCCGTGAACGCAGCAGGGGCAGCAGGAGCTCAGACAGCAACCCGGCGAATTCACCCACAGGCAGTCCGCGCAGGAGTCCCCCACGATCGTCATCGGCGCGAGGAGCGCTACGACGGTCAACAGGAGGGGAAGGGCGGCGCCGCGTGCCATCCGCATCATCCTACAACAGGCGTTCGGTGATCCGGCCCCAAAATATCCGCGCCCCTCGTACGTCTACAACGGTAGATGAAGGACGCGGCACGCTTGGGAGCCCCCATGAAAGCCATCGTCTATTCCGACTACGGCCTGCCCGATGTCATCCGGTGCGAAGAGACGGAAAGGCCGACCCCTGGGGACAATGAAGCCTTGATCCGAGTGCGGGCGGCCGCCGTCAACCCATACGACTGGCATAGCCTGAGAGGCAAGCCGTACTTCCTGCGCATGATGGCCGGGCTGCGCAAGCCCAAGAACACACGGCTGGGCGTCGACGTGGCCGGCGTGGTCGAAGCGGTGGGCAGGAACGTCACCGCGCTCAAACCGGGCGACGAGGTGTTCGGCTCGTGCCGCGGGGCCTTTGCCGAGTATGCGTGCGCTCCCGAGTCGGCCTTGGCCGTCAAGCCGGAGAACGTGACGTTCGAGCAAGCGGCTGCCGTCCCGGTGGCGGCCTTCACCGCATTGCAGGGCCTCCGCGACACGGGGCGGATTCAGCCGGGGCAGAAGGTCCTGATCAACGGCGCGGCGGGAGGCGTGGGCACGTTCGCCGTGCAGATCGCCAGGTCCTTCGGCGCCGAGGTGACCGGCGTCTGCAGCACGCGGAACGTGGAGATGGTGCGCTCCATCGGCGCCGATCGGGTCTGCGATTACACCCGGGAAGATTTCACCCGGGGCGCGCAACGTTACGACCTGATCCTCGACTGCATCGGCAACCATTCCCTGTCAGCCTGCAGGCGCGTCTTGAGCCCCAAGGGGAAATACGTCATGGTCGGCGGGCAGGGCGGCCAGTGGCTCGGTCCCCTGCCCCGCGTCCTCGGAGCGCTCGTGTGGTCGTGGTTCTCCAGCCGGAAACTGACCATGACCATGGCGAGAGCCCGCAGGGAGGACCTGGCTGTCCTGCGCGAGCTCCTGGCGGCCGGCAAGGTGACGCCCGTCATCGACAGGCGTTACACCTTGAGCGAGGTCCCCGAGGCGATGCGGTACCTGGGGGAAGGGCACGCGCGCGGAAAGGTCGTCATAACCACGGCCTCGACCGCCGGCGGCTGCACGATCGCCCAGTGATCGGACTGTCTCTGGTACGATGCCCGCCGAGCCATGGATTACATCCGCCTTGGCCGGACCGGCCTCAAAGTCTCCCGCATCTGCCTGGGTTGCATGACGTACGGCACGCCGCAATGGCGCGACTGGGTGCTCGACGAGGAGGCGAGCCGGCCGTTCCTGCGCCGCGCCCTCGAGCTGGGGGTCAACTTCTTCGATACCGCAGACATGTACTCCAACGGCGCCAGCGAGGAGGTCGTCGGCCGCGCGCTCAAGGACTTCGCCCGCCGCGACGAGGTGGTGATCGCCACCAAGGTCTACTTCCCCATGGGCGACGCTCCCAACGCCCGCGGCCTCTCGCGCAAGCACGTCTTCGACGCCATCGACGCCTCCCTGCGCCGTCTCGGCGTCGATCACGTAGACCTCTACCAGATCCACCGCTTCGACTCAGAGACGCCGCTCGAAGAGACGCTGGAGGCGCTGCACGACCTCGTGCGCGCCGGCAAGGTGCGCTATCTCGGCGCCTCCAGCATGTTTGCCTGGCAGTTCGCCAAGGCTCTCTACCTCGCCGACGTGCACGGCTGGACGCGCTTCGTCTCCATGCAGAACCACTACAACCTCGTCTACCGGGAGGAGGAGCGGGAGATGCTGCCGCTCTGCCGCGAGGAGGGGATCGGCGTCATCCCGTGGAGCCCGCTCGCCCGCGGCTTCCTCGCCGGCAACCGCCCGCGCGATGATGAGGGTGCGACCCGCCGCGCCCGCAGCGACACCTTCGCGCACAACCTGTATCGCCAGCCGGAGGACTACGACGTCGCCGAGCGCGCGGCGGCCGTGGCCGAGCGGCGCGGCGTCAAGCCCGCGCAGATCGCTCTCGCCTGGCTCCTCCACCAGCCGGCCGTCACCGCGCCTATCATCGGCGCCTCCAAGACGGCACACCTGGAAGACGCCGTGGCCGCCCTGGAGATTCGGCTCTCCGAGGAGGAGCGGCGGGAGCTGGAGGAGCCGTACCGGCCGCACGCGGTGTTGGGGCATGAATAACCTAGATCCAGCCGTCCTGCCCTTCGAGACCTCACCCCCTGGCCCCATACGCGTTAACCTAACGTAGGGGCGGGGCTTGTCCCCGCCCGCGAGATGGGTAATTTTGTTGAAACAACCTGTGGCAAGTAAAAATAAAGGGCAGAACCAGGCCGTTCTGTCCCTTGGGCGGGGACAAGCCCCGCCCCTACGCCTTAAGTTAACGCCTATGGGGCCAGGGGGTGAGGTCTCGAAGGGCAGGACCGTCTGAAGTCCAAGATGTTCGGGATCGGCATCAGCTACCATAGAGCCCATGCGCCTCCTCTACTCCTACCTCCGCCGCTACTGGCCGCTCGTGCTGCTGGCCCTGGTTCTCGCGGCGATCAACCAGGTCTTCTCGCTCCTCGACCCGCTCATCTTCCGCCACGTCATCGACGAGTACGCCACCCGCTACCGCGAGTACACGACCGAGCAGTTCCTGCGCGGTGTCAGCCTGCTGCTCGCCGCGGCGGTGGGCGTGGCGTTCGTCTCGCGGGTGGCCAAGAACTTCCAGGACTACTTCGTCAACGTCATCACCCAGCGGCTGGGCGCGCGGCTCTACGCGGACGGCGTCCGCCATTCGCTCGAGCTGCCGTATTCCCTGTTCGAGGACCAGCGGAGCGGCGAGACCCTCGGCAAGCTGCAGAAGGTGCGGGCCGACGTCGAGAAGCTCATCATCACCGCCGTCAACACGCTGTTCACGACGCTCGTCGGCGTCGTTTTCGTGATGATCTACGCCTTCACGGTGCACTGGCTCATCGCGCCGGTCTTCTTTCTCACCATCCCTCTGCTCGGGCTCCTGAGCTCCCTGCTCTCGCGGCGCATCAAGAAGATCCAGAAGGTCATCGTCGCCGAGACCACGGCGCTCGCCGGCTCCACCACCGAGTCGCTGCGCAACATCGAGCTGGTGAAGAGCCTCGGGCTCGCCCGCCAGGAGATCGAGCGGCTCAACGCCATCACCGGCAAGATCCTGCAATTGGAGCTCAGGAAGGTCCGCTCCCTGCGCCTCCTGAGCTTCATCCAGGGCACCTCGGTCAACGCCCTGCGCACCTCCATCCTGTTCCTCATGCTCTACCTGATCTTCACGCAACAGATCACCGTCGGCCAGTTCTTCTCGCTGTGGATCTACTCGTTCTTCATCTTCGGGCCGCTGCAGGAGCTGGGCACGGTGATCAACACGTATCGCGAGACCGAGGCCTCGCTCGAGAGCTTCCAGACCATACTCGCCTTGCCGGTGGAGCCGAAGCCGGCACGCCCGTTGCCGCTGGGCGAGCTCGGCTCCCTCGCTTTCGAGGACGTGGGCTTCACCCACCAGACCGCCAGGACCCCGGCGCTCACCGATGTCTCCTTCGAGGTCGAGCGCGGCGAGACCCTCGCCTTCGTCGGCCCGTCGGGCTCGGGCAAGACGACGCTCGTCAAGTTGCTCGTCGGCCTCTACACGCCGCAGCACGGGAGCATCCTGTACAACGGCAAGCCGGGAACGGAGATCGACCTCGACGAGCTGCGGGCGCAGATCGGCCTGGTGACGCAGGACACGCAGCTCTTTTCCGGCTCGATCCGCGAGAACCTGCTCTTCGTCAACCCGAGCGCCACCGACGCCGAGTGCCTGGAGGTGCTGAAGAAGGCGGCCTGCGACAGTCTCTTGGCGCGGGCCGAGCAGGGCCTCGACACGGTCATCGGCGAGGGCGGCGTCAAGGTTTCCGGCGGCGAGAAGCAGCGGCTGTCGATCGCCCGGGCGCTGCTGCGCCGGCCGCGCCTGCTGGTATTCGACGAGGCCACCTCCTCGCTCGACTCGCTGACCGAGGAGGAGATCACGGCGACCATCCGCGACGTGGCCTCGAGCCAGGTGATCACCATCCTCATCGCGCACCGTCTGTCGACGATCCTCCACGCCGACACCATCCACGTCCTCGAGCGCGGCCGCATCGTCGAGTCCGGCCGCCACGGCGAGCTGTTGGAGCAGAAGGGGCTCTACTACGCCATGTGGCGCCAGCAGGTGGGCGAACGGCGCCACGCGCCGGCGGCGCCGCGTCTCGCCGCGGTGGGTGGTTGAGCTTTACGGCCTGGAGGGAGCTCAGGCTGTAGGGCTGAAGCCTCGGCCTGAGCGGTCTCGACCTTGATATGGACGGTTCAAAATTCTGATTTAGACGTCTTCGGGCGACCGTGCGGACCAGTGCTCCCCCCTTCTTGGGTCGCAAAACGGCCTCGCGGAGCCCCGCCGCAGGATGACGGAGCGATTTCTGAGATGACGGAGCGATTTCTCAGATGACGGAGCGGCGCCGTCATCTGACGGAGCGCCTTCTTATCCTGGGGATCGCCGCCGTCATCCTGCGGCGGCGTATCTGAGATGACGGAGCGCCGCCGTCAGATGACGGTACGATTTCTGAGATGACGGGACGGCGCCGTCATCTGACGGAACGCCTTCTTATCCTGCGGAACGGTTCCGACATCCTGCGGCGCCGTATCTGAGATGACGGAGCCTCGCCGTCAGATGACGGGACGGTTTCTGAGATGACGGAGCGGCGCCGTCATCTGACGGAGCGCCTT
>JBIOVX010000127.1:0-24630 GCA_044868005.1 Thermoanaerobaculia bacterium
TTTCTTGGCTTTGTTCCCCTCTCTCCCTTCCGGGAGAGAGGGGTTAGGGGAGTGAGGGCTTCGGAGGGCAGACCGCTGAGCATGGGCAGGGACCTCCTATAAACTCCCCACCCGAGACGAGGAGGAAAACGATGAACGCGCATTCCGCCACTCGCCGGTCCACTGCCTTCGCCGTCGTTTTCGTACTCCTGGCGGCGGCTCTCGGCATCCAGCCGGCCTCGGCGCGCACCGCCAAGCCGCCGCTCCATGCCCGCCATTGGCTGGCGGTCACCGGCAAGCCGCTCGCGGCCACGGCCGGGGCCATGATGTTTCAGAAGGGCGGCAACGCCGTGGATGCCACCGCGGCCATGCTCGGCGCGGTCTGCACGATGTGGGACACCCTCGCCTGGGGCGGCGAGACGCAGGCGCTCCTCTGGAATCCGCACACGAAGAAGGTCATCGCCCTCAACGCCCTGGGCGTCGCGCCCACGGGCGCCACGCCGGACTTCTACCACGGCAAAGGCATGGCCTATCCGCCGGAGTACGGCCCGCTGGCGGCGGTGACGCCCGGGACTCCCGGCGGCCTGATGACGATGCTCGCCGAGTACGGCAAGTTGAGCCTCGCCGACGTCCTCGCGCCGGCGATCCAGATGGCGGACGGTTATCCCATCGAGGCGCAGCTCACGGACACCATCGAGCGGCAGAAGAAGCACATCAAGGAGTGGCCCACCTCGCGCGCCATCTTCCTCACCCACCTCGGTGAAGCGCGCGAGGCGCCGCGCGCCGGCGAGATCTTCCGCCAGGCCGATCTCGCCGCCACCCTGCGCAAGCTCGTCGAGGCGGAGCGCCAGGCCCTCGCCGCCGGCAAGAGCCGCAAGGAAGCCATCTACGCCGCCTACGACCGCTTCTACAAAGGGGACATCGCCGAGGAGCTGGCGCGCGGCACGCAGGAGCAGGGCGGCCTCATCACCAAGGAGGACCTCGCGGCCTGGAAGGTGCGCATCGAGGAGCCGGTCAAGACGGCCTACAAAGGCGTCGACGTCTACAAGCTCGACACCTGGACGCAGGGGCCCGCCATGCTCCAGGCGCTCAATCTCCTCGAGCCCATGGACCTCAAGGGCATGGGCTTCAACAGCTCCCGCTACATCCACACCGTCTATCAGGTGATGAACCTGGCATTCGCCGACCGCGACTTCTACTACGGCGATCCCTACTTCCCGCCCGCCGAGCCGCTCCAGGGGCTGCTCTCCAAGCAGTACGCCGACGCGCGGCGCAAGGAGATCGACTGGCAGCGCAACAACCCGGCCGTCAAGCCCGGCGATCCCTATCCTTTCGAAGGCAAGACCAACCCCTATCTCGGCCTGCTGGAAAAATGGGGCGCGCCGGCGGACAAGAAGGAATGGACGCAGCCGCTGAATCCTTCCGTCGGAGCGATGACCTTCGACGAGAGCTTCCGCGCCGGGACCACCTCCATCATCGCGGCGGACGAGGAAGGCTGGCTCGTCTCGGTGACGCCGAGCGGCGGCTGGGTGCCGTCCTTCATCGCCGGCCGCACGGGCATCGGCCTCTCGCAGCGCATGCAGAGCTTCGTGCTCGACGAAGCGGAAGATCCGTTCAACGTGCTGGTGCCCGGCAAAAGGCCGCGGGTGACGCTGACGCCCAGCCTCGCCGTGAAGGACGGCAAGCCGTGGCTGGCCTTCGCCGTGCAGGGCGGCGACACCCAGGACCAGAACCTTCTGCAGTTCTTCCTCGACGTCGCGGAGTTCGGCATGACGGTGCAGGAGGCGGTCGAGGGGCCGAACATCACGAGCTACCAGATGCACAGCTCGTTCGGTGAGCACGCCTCCGAGCCCGGACGCATCACCGTCCACGCCAGCACGCCGCCTTACGTGCGGCAGGAGCTGCAGCGGATGGGCTACAAGGTCGAGGTCGAGGAGCGCACCTCGGGGCCCATCAACGCCATCCTGCTCGATCACGAGCACGGCTCGATGTGGGGCGGCTCGAGCGACTTCGGCGAGGACTACGGGATCGGGTGGTGAGGGCCTACTCCGGCTGGTTATACGTCGACGGAATGAACTCCGGGTCTTCCTGCGCGCGGCGCTCGAAGCAGAGGAAGTCGTAGTAGCCGCAGCGCGCGGTGCCGGGATAGGTGCGGCAGATCGTCGGCCGCGCTTCGTAGACCGTGCAGCGGCGGGTCTCGGTGTCGAGGAACTGGCACACGGTGCCGTAGATCTTGTCCGGCTTGTGGCGCAGGATGACCTCGCCCGGCTCCTCGCCCTTCCTGGTAAACTTGCGCGCCGCCGCTTCCGGCGTGAGTCCGAAGTGCCGCGCCAGCCGGCGCACGTCGGACTCCTCGACTGGGATGCGCGAGTAGGAACAGCAGTACGAAGGACAGCGATTGCAGTTGTAGAAGCCGATCATGACTCCATCCCCCCGGCGCAGTGTAACCTTTCCGCCGGGAATGTCCACAGCGGAGATTGATATGAACGGAAAATCGTTCGCTCGCCTCCTCGCCGCTCTCGGCTGCCTCGTCCTCGCCGCTTACTCCCTGCCGGCTGCGACGACGAGCGCGGCCTCGTTGGCCGTGCCCGAGAGCATCGCCGCCGAAGGCGTGCCGCCCATCTCGCGCGCGCACGAGGAGGACCTGCTGCCCTACGAGAACATCCGCGCGGCGATCCTCGCCGACTGGCATCCGAAGGAGCGGCGCATGCTCATCGGCACCCGCTTCGCGGAGAGCGTTCAGCTCCACGAGGTGGCGGCGCCGATGGGAGCGCGCACGCAGCTCACCTTCTACCGCGACGCGGTCGCCAACGGCCTCTACCGGCCGAGCGATCCCGATCAGGTGGTCTACTCGCTGAACGCGGGCGGCGCCGAGAACTTCCAGCTCTTCCTGCTCGACCGCCGCACCGGCCGCTCCCGCCGGTTCACCGACGGCAAGCACCGCTACGTTTCTCCGCGCTGGTCGAACAATGGCAAATGGCTCGCCTACGCGAGCAACGCGCGCAACGGCCGCGACATGGACGTCTACGTGACGGACCCGGCGACGCCGGGGAGCGAGCGGCGGCTGCTCGAGGTCCAGGGCGACTGGGACCCCGTCGACTGGAGCGCGGACGACCGCCGGCTCCTGCTCCAGGAGGGGATCTCGGCCAACGAGAGCTACCTCCACTGGGTGGACGTGGCCTCCGGCGAGCTGCACACGATCACGCCGCGCAACCCGCGCAAGGAAGAGCCGACCGTGGCGTACGGGACCGGCCGCTGGTCGGCGGACGGCGAATCGGTCTACGCCACCACCGACCGCGACAGCGAGTTCCTGCATCTCGCGCGCATCGACCTCGCGACCGGCCGCCAGACGGTGATCTCCGGCGACATCCCGTGGGACGTGGAGAGCTTCGAGATCTCGGACGACGGCCGCCTGCTCGCCTTTATTGTCAACGAGGACGGCATCTCCAGGCTGCACCTCGTCGAGGCGGAGACCGGCAAGGCTCTGCCGGCTCCGCAGTTGCCGGACGGCATTGCGCGGGATCTCGAGTTCCGTCCCGGCTCGCACGAGGTGGGCTTCTCGGTCGACTGGGCGCGCTCGCCGCGCGACATCTATACCTATGACGCGGACAGCCGGCGCCTCGAGCGCTGGACGGCGAGCGAGGCCGGCGGCCTCAACGCCGAGAGCTTCGCGGTGCCGGAGCTCATCCACGTCTCTACCTTCGACACGGCGCAGGACGGCTCGCGGCGGCGCATCCCGGCGTTCGTCTACCGTCCCCCGGCGGACCGTTTCAAGGGCCGGCGGCCGGTCTACATCGACATCCACGGCGGGCCGGAAGGTCAGTCGCGGCCGGGCTTCCGGGGGAGCAACAACTATCTGCTCGACGAGCTTGGCGTCGCCCTCATCTATCCCAACGTGCGCGGTTCCGCCGGCTACGGCAAGAGCTATCTCAAGCTGGACAACGGCCGCCTGCGCGAAGATTCGGTGAAGGACATCGGCGCGCTGCTCGACTGGATCGCCGCGCAGCCGGATCTCGATTCGTCGCGCGTCATGGTGGCCGGCGGCTCCTACGGCGGCTACATGTCGCTCGCCGTGATGACCTTCTACAGCGACCGCCTGTGCTGCGGCTGGGATTCGGTGGGGATCAGCAATTTCGTGACCTTCCTCGAGCACACGCAGGAGTATCGCCGCGACCTGCGCCGCGTCGAGTACGGCGACGAGCGGGATCCGCAGATGCGCGCCTTCCTCGAGGAGATCGCTCCCGTGAAGCGCGCCGGCCGCATCACCAAGCCGCTCCTCGTCTCGGCGGGAGCCAACGATCCGCGGGTGCCGGTCACGGAGTCGGACCAGATCGCCGCCGCCGTGAAGAGCAACGGCGTGCCGGTCTGGTACCTCGTCGGCAAGGACGAGGGCCACGGCTTCGCGAAGAAGAACAACTCCGACTACCAGCGGGCGGTGCTCTTCGAGTTCGTGCGGCGGTATCTGCTGGGGGAAAATAGCGAGGCGGCAAAGTAAGGCAGGATTTGTTCCGTAGGGGCGGGGCTTGTCCCCGCCCTCTTCGCGATCCAGTCGACCCTCCACCTGGGCGGGGACACGCCCCGCCCCTACGAAAAACTCTCGCGGATTGGAGGAAGAAACTACCCCGTATTCACCGCCACCCGGTTGCGGCCGCTGCGCTTGGAGAGGAGCAGGGCGTCGTCGGCGGCCTGGTAGAGGTCCTGGGGCACCGCCATGTCGCCCGTCAGCTCGGCGACGCCGAAAGAGCAGCTCACACTGATCTTGATGTCGCCGTATTGGTGCTCGTAGCCGAGCACGCGCTCGCGCAGCTTGGAGGCCAGCGTCTCGGCTCCCTCGGCGCCGGTCTCCGGAGCGATGATCACGAACTCGTCGCCGCCGACGCGGGCCAGCACCTGCTCGGGACGCACGAGATCGCGCGCCAGATACGCCACCTGCTTCAGGATGAAGTCGCCGCACAGATGGCCGTAGCTGTCGTTGATCGTCTTGAACTCGTCGAGGTCGAAGATGATCAGCGAGAGCGGCCGGTGGTGGCGTACGGCGCGCGAGAACTCCCGCTGCAGCTCCTCGTCGAACTTCCGCTTGTTGAAGATCTCCGTCAGGCCGTCCTTCGCCACCAGCTCGTAAATCGCCAGATGGTAGGCGTTCTCCACGTCCTGCTCATGGAGGAACTTGAAGTGCACGGCGGCGGTCTGGAAGCGGTCGCCGCTGCGCAGCACGGTGCGGCCGTGGATGGGCTGGCCGTTGACGTAGGTGCCGTTGGTGCTGCCCAGGTCCTCGATGGTCACCGCCGACCCCAGGTAACGCAGCCGGGCGTGCTTGCGGGAGATCGACATCACCTCCGGCAGGCTGATCCCCACGGCGGCGGAGCGGCCGATCTCCAGGGTGGAGCCTGGAGAGAGGCGGAACCGCAGGCCCAGGCGCTGGTTCTCGGGATGGGCGATCAGGATGACGTCGGCCTCGGACTCGAGCAGCGCGTGGGCGCGGCCCTCGCGCTCGCGGGTGGCTCCCTCGAAGGTCTGCGTCATGCCGCTCTCGTGAAGCGGCGTCAGATCGATATCGTCGGTGTCGGAATCGCCCCGGGACTGTAGAAGCTCACGGGAGTCCGAGCGGTACCGTTCGTCCATAATTCGGCCTTCCCGAGACTGATCGGGTGGGTAAATAGCGTATCACCTATGGTTTGGAGCGTCAACGAGGGGAGTCACTTCCCCTTTAGCAATGCCTTCAACACATGCCGGGCCACTTCGGGGTTCTCGCGCAGCCGCCGGATCGAATACGGGTACCAGTCGCGCCCATAGGGCACATAGACGCGCAGCCGGTGGCCGGCGGCGATGAGGATGCGGCGCAGCTCCTCGTCGACCCCCAGCAGCATCTGGAACTCGTACTGGCGGGGCTCGAGGCCGTGCTTGTCGACGAGCGCCGCCGCCCGGCAGGCCAGGTACTCGTCGTGCGTGGCGATGCCGACGTAGACGCCGCGCAGGATCAGCTTCTCGAGGGCGGCCACGAAGTTGGCCCGCACCGTCTCGTAGCCCTTCCAGGCGATGCTCCGGGGCTCGACGTAGATCCCCTTGCAGAGGCGCACGTTGGCGCCCTCGACGGGCAGGGCGTCGATATCGGCGAGCGTGCGCCGCATGTAGGCCTGGAGGACGACGCCGAGGTTGCCGTAGCGCTCCTGCAGCTCGTGGTAGATGCGCAGGGTGGCGTCCGTGCAGGTGCTGTCCTCCATGTCGATGCGGACGAAGTTGCCATAGCCCTTGGCGGTCTCGGCGATGCGCGCCACGTTGTCGCGGCAGAAGCCCTCGTCGATCTTGAGGCCCAGGAGGGTGAGCTTGATGGAGACGTTGGAGTCGAGCCGCTCGCGGGCGATGGCGTCGAAGACGTGCAGGTACTCCTCCACCGCGGCGGTGGCCTTCTCGCGCTCGTGCACCTCCTCGCCGAGCAGATCGACGGTGGCCATGGCCCCCTGGCCGTTCAGCGAGCGCACGACGCGCACGGCGTCGTCGAGGGTCTCGCCGGCGACGTAGCGCGACGCCACGCGGCCGACGATCGGCTTCGGCACGACGGGCAGGCCGGTCACCAGAACGCGGTTGAACGCACTCATGGGCCGGCGAATGCTATCTCAGATCAGGCTGCGGGTTGGCCGGCGTCCGGCTCGGGATTGTCGACGACCCAGCGCACGGACTTCGAGCACGGGCAGGCGCCGGCGACGCGGCGGAGGGCGGGCATCCTGCCGGCGGCCTGCTCGGGAGTCACCTTGCCCTCGCCGACCTGGGTGAGCGCCTCGGCGTAATCCTTGAAGTCGCGGCTGGCGCGGTAGGCCTCGGGCAGGTTGCGGATGAGGTGCTGCAGGTAGTCCTGGACGCCGTCGAAGGTCTCGCCCGCGAAGCCCGTCATGCGGAAGGCGGGCACGCCGCGGCGGCGGAAGAAGTCCGGGTGCGGCATGTGAAGGAGGTCCTCGCGGCGGACTCCCTCGACGGTCTCGCCGGCCAGGATGCGCTCGAGCACCGCCTCGGACTCGCCGTGCGAGAGGTTCTCGACCCGCGCGCGCAGGTAGCGGAGGTTGAGGTCGCGCACCAGCTTGCTCACCTCGTCGTAGTACTGGCGCTGCGCCTCGGCGTTCTTCATCGGCTTCAAGCCGTAACGGACGTTGGTGGCGCCGCCCCGCTCGTCGCCGAACATCTCGAGGCCGCGCGGCAGCCACTTGTTGACCGCCCGCTGCAGCACGTCCATGGTGACGTAGGTCTCGCCGCGGGCCGCGGCGGTGGCCCAGCGCCGCATGGGCACCACGCCGGCCGCGAGGTGGAAGGCCTCCTCGCGCAGCATCTGCGGCATGCTCTCGGCCATCGGCTGGTAGGCGGAGATCTTCTGCATCGCGAGCTGGAACTTGCCGACGCGGTCGATCAGGGCGCAGAAGACGACGTTGTCGACGAAAGAGTCGAAATCGATGTTGAAGGCGCCCAGGAGGTGGGAGCCGGTGGTCATCGACAGGATGTCTTCGAGGAGGTCGGAGTGCGATTCCTGGGAGACGGCGCTCCAGTCGTCCTCGACCAGCAGGTGGAGCATCTGGTAGCCGTGCCTCAGCTCCTCGGCCATCATGCGCAGGATCCAGAACTGCTCCTCCTCGTCCTGGGCGCGGGCGAGCGTCAGGCGGTGCTGCTGGATGGAGCCGAACTCGGTCGAGGCCTGGGCGCGGATGGCGCCGAACATGTGGTGGGCCTGCTCGGGGAGCATCTCGGAGGCGCGGGTGTACTTGGGGCTCCCCTTGAGGTCGCCGCACTCGATCTCGCTGCACATGCCGAGCTCGCGGTAGGCGCAGAGCTGGAACGGCGCGTCGTGGGGAAAGTGCTTGTCCCAGTTCTCGATCAGGAAGTCGTAGTCCGAAAGGTACACGTCCTTCCAGCGCAGCACGGCCTCGTGGTAGCGCTTCGGCAGGGTGGTGGTTCGTACGCTCATCCCGATCTCCTACAACGTTTTCACGAACGGCCGCATCGTCGAGGCCTCGAAACCCAGGGAGCTGAAGAAGCGGAGGATGTCGCCGCGCTCCTCGTCCACCAGAGTGCGGACGCTGTGGGCGCCCTGGGACCGGAAGTGCTCCAGCACCGCCTCGGCCATGCGCCGGCCGATCGCCTTGCTGCGATGGGCGGGATCGACGCCCAGGACCTCGATCCAACCCGTCGGCTCCTCGAGACCGAACTCTCCGGAGCGCACCTCGCCGAGCATGAAACCGGCCACCTTGCCGTCCACCTCGGCCACCACCGAGGCCTCGGGGTCCCGGCGTAGGTAATAACCGATCCGCCGCTCCCAAACTTCCGGCCGGTAGCGGCCGCCGATCTTCTCGTCGATGGCGACGATCTCGCTGATGTCCAGCTCGTCGAGCTGGCGGATGCGGATCCCGGACTCGGTGTCGATCATGGAAAGGGAAGCGACGCGCTTGTGCGCTCCGTCACAAGCCGGGGATTGTAGCGGTTCGAGGGGGTGGTGTAAACGGGGCCACCCCGCCGGGTGGTGGCTTCGCCGCCGCCCCTATGGTTCAATCCCGCCGATGCCGCAACCCACCCCTCGCGTCGCCGCCGTGGTCGTCAACTACAACGGCAGGGAGATCACCCGGCAGGCGGTCGAGAGCCTGCGGCGGATGGACTATCCCAACTTCGACCTCGTGGTGCTCGACAACGCCTCGACGGACGGCTCGCCGGAGGCTCTCACCCAGGCCTTTCCGGACCTCCGGCAGCTCCGGCTGGACGTCAACCGCGGCAGCGCCTCCGGCTACGCCGCCGGCTTCCGCTGGGCTTTCGAGCACGGCTACGACTACGTCCTGCTGCTCAACAACGACATCGAGGTCGAGCCGGGCATGCTGACCGAGCTGGTGCGCGTCGCCGAAGCGGACCCGAAGGTGGGCGCCGTGGGCCCCAAGTGCTACTTCCACGGCGACCGCCGGCGGCTGTGGTCGGCGGGCGGCATCCTGCGCTTCCGCGAGTCGATCACCCGCGAGCGCGGCTACGGCGAGATCGACCGCGGCCAGTACGACCGCGACGAGGAGGTGGACTACGTCAACGGCTGCGCCATCCTCATCCGGCGCGCCGCCGCCCAGGCCGCCGGCATGTGGGACGACATCTTCTACATCTGCGTGGACGACGCCGATTTCTGCACCCGCATCAAGCGGCAGGGCTTCCGCTGCGTCTACGCGCACCGGGCGGTGCTCTACCACATGGTGGCCTTCACCACCGGCAGCTACAGCCCGGGCCGCAACTTCCAGTTCGGCAGGAGCGGGGCGATCTACGTCCGCCGCTACGCCAGGCCCTGGCAGTGGCTCACCTACCTGGCCTTCAGCGCCGCGGCCTTTCCGGTCGCCTGGCTGCGCGAGCGGCGGCGGGGCAACCAGGCGGCGGTGGTGGCGAAGCTCAAAGGGATGCGGGCGGGCTTGCGCGCGGAGATCCCGCCGCCGTCCCGCCTCGCATCGTAGGGCTACCTCCCGGAGGCGGGCACGGCCTCGGCCGGAGGCTTGTAGACCAGGCCTTCGCGGTCCTCCGGCGGATGGGGATCGTAGAGGCGGATGATCTCCTCCGGCACCGGCGAGAGATCCGACGCCCGCCGCAGCTCGAAGAGCGTCGTGCCGGTGCAGTGGCGGTCGATGTTCGGCGCGCCTCTCAGCGACGCCAGCTCGTCCAGATGAGCGGTGCGGAAGTCGACGCTGAAGCGCGAGCGGCCCGAGGTGTTGGGCACCGTCGAATGCAGGTGAGCGCCCGAGAAGAGGATCAAGCCGCCGGGCGGGCAGACGACGCGGAGCTCCGGCTCCAGCTCCAGCGGCCCGGTGGGCTTGGGCTGCTTGCGGGTGTCCGCCTTCACCTGCGTCGCGGCGCTGGCGCGGCCCACCTTGTTCCACTCATAGTGGTTGTACTCGTGCGAGCTGTTCGGCACCGGCTCCTCCCAATACCGGTTGTGAAAGGCGAACGAGCTCTCCGCCTCGAAGGGGTAGACCGGCAGCCACCAGTTGAGCTGGCAGGGCGGCGAGGAATACCAGATGTCGCGGTGCGGATGGAGCACGTAGGCCACGCCGGCCGTCAGATACCCGCCGCTCGTCGCCACCCGCATGCGGGGCACGTCGAAGTAGGTCTTGTCGAGGTCGGCGCCGATGTCGCGCAGCAGCTCCAGGAGCAGCTCCAGCGTGCGCGGGTGGTGAATGAACCGCGGCTTCAGAGGCCCCATGATCTCGACGAACTTCTCGACGGGGAGGTTGTCCTGGGCGTGCTGGGGATCGAGGGGCTGGAACGCCTCCTCGATCAGCGCGCGCGCGAACTCGGTGAGCGCCTTGGTGCTCGGGCGCGGCGAATAGACGAAGATGTCCCCGGCATAGAGGCGGCGGCGCCGCTCCTCATCGCCGAGGTGGGTGTCGAAGTAGAGGGTGGTCATGCTATGCCTCTCCGAAGTGGTTGCCTTCAGGGATTCGAAGCGGATGGGACTCTCGCACGCCAGTATATGAAGGCGCCGAGGATGGATCAACCCGGTAGATCCGCCCTCCTGGGTACCTGCGCTAGACTGCCCCGTCGTGAACCGCACAGTGCCCCTGGTCCTCGCGTCGGTCACGGCGTTCTTCCTCCTCTTGCCGCTGACCCTCGGCAAGCCCGGTCTGCCGACTCACCTCAAGGCCGACGAGGGCGCCTATTATCTCGCCTCCCTGAGCCTCGCCCGCGACGGCGACCTGCGGCTGGAGACGAAGGACGTGGACCGCGCCTTCCAGGAGTTCCCGTTCGGCCCGGTCAACAACCTGATCCTGATGACCGACGACGGCTGGCGCACGGTCTATTTCGCCAAGCCTTACATCTACTCCTTCTTCGCCGCTCCCTTCGCGGCGCTCTTCGGCGCCAACGGCCTCATCGGCTTCAACATGCTGCTGACGATGGCGATGGTCTGGATGGGCTATCTCTATCTGCGCCGGTACAACCAGGAGGGGATCGCGGCTCTGTTTTCGGCCTCGTTCTTTCTGCTGAGCGTGGGTTTTTCCTACGTCTTCTGGCTGCAGCCCGAGGTCTTCAACATGGCCGCCGTGGCCGCCTGCCTGTTCTTCGGCCTGCCCCGGCCGGACGAGACGGGGCAGGCCGAGGAGCATCGGGAGCTGCTCTTTGCCCTCCTCTCCGGCGCCGTGCTGGTGCTCGCCGTGTACAACAAGCCGATGTTCGGAGCCGTGGGGCTGGCGCCTCTATGGGCCTATGCCCGGCGGCGGCGCTGGCGGACGATCGGCGCCTGGCTGCTGGGAGCCGTCCTCTGCCTCGCCGTCGTGGCCGGGCTCGCGATCCTCCTCACCGGTCACCCGTCAGCCTATTTCGGGGTCCAGCGCCAGGGAGTGACGCTCTGCGAGCCGGGCAGGATGCCGATCGCTCCCGCGGCCCCGCAGACCGCCCAGGCCGCACCGCGGGCCGCCGTGCCGAATTCCACCACGGGAAACACCTGGACGTGGCTCTTCCGCGTTCCGGAGATCACGCTCTACGAGCTGATCGAGAACGTCGGCTATTTCCTGGTGGGCCGCCACACGGGATTCCTCATCTATACCCCGTTCGCCGGGCTCGCCGTCCTGCTCTTCCTGCTGCGCGGCCGCCGCTCGCCCGAACGCTGGGTGCTGCTGGCGGCGGTCTCCGCCGTGGCCCTCTACTTCCTCGTCTTCATCGCCTGGAACTGGCAGGGAGGCGGCGGCTTCCTCGGCAACCGCTACTTCATCAACGCCATGCCGGCGTTCCTCTTCCTGGTCACCGAGATCCGCCCGCGCTGGCTCATCCTCGCCGGGCACGCCGCCGCGGGACTCTTCCTGGGGCCTCTGCTCTTCACGCCCTTCGGGGCCATCGTGCCCGAGCCGACTCTCCAGGTCCACGTGCGCAACGCGCCGTTCCGTTTCCTGCCGCTGGAGCTCTCGCTGAAGAACGTGCCGGGCTACGAGCGGGCGCAGCTCGGCGACCTGCGCATCGTCGGCAGGAAGGACGTCTTCCTGCCCCTCGGCGATCAGATGTGGGTGGGCGGCGCGAACCGCGTGGAGCTCTACTTCATCGGCGCGCGGCCGATCCCCGCGGCGGTCTTTCAGGTGACCAACCTGGCGCCCGGCAACCATATCGAGATCGCGATGGGAGACGGCCGGGAGATCCTGGACTTCGGCCCGGCCGAGGAGGCCCGGAGGATCCGCCTCCAACCTGGCGAGCCGTTTCGCGTCCGGCGGCAGAAGTGGGCTACCTTCTACGTCTACAAGATGATCGTCACCTCCCGCAGCGGCCGCATCCAGCACTGGGTGCGCGAGTACCCGCCGAACACCTGCCCCTATTTCACCCAGAACGCCCGCACGAACGAGAACTTCTACGCCGGCGCCGCGCTCGCCTACCTCGGCACGGGGGCGCAGCTCGACGCCGACCTCTACGGCGTCCAGTGGGGCAACACGGTGGTGCCGCCGCGGGTGCAGGCGGGAGAGACCTTCAGCGTCCTCACCCGCCTGTTCAACCGCAGCAGGTTTCCCTGGACGGCGGACGGCGCCGCCCGCGTGAACCTCTCCTACCACTGGCTGGACGAGAGCGGAAAGACGTTGGTGAGAGACGGCCAGCGCACGCAAATCCCGCTGCCGGTGCCGCCCGGCGGACGGGTCAGCGTCAAGCAGAAGGTGATTGCGCCGGAGGCGCCGGGCCGCTACGTCCTCGAGCTGGACCCGGTCTTCGAAACGGTGGCGTGGTTCTCCGAGAAGAACGGCGGCAGGACGCTCCGGGTGCCCGTCGAGGTGCTGCCCGCGGAGGGATCCCGTGTTCGATAACCTGCGGGAGGACACCCGCCGGCTGCGGATCTGGAAGCACAAGCCGTTCCCCTGGTACGTCATCGAGTCGCTGCTCTTCGAGAACGGCTATCAGGCGGTGGTCCTGCACCGGATGGCGCATTGGTTCAAGAGCCGGCGCATCCCCGTGCTCGGGCCGCTGATCGCCCGCTTCAACCTGTTCCTGACCGGCGTGGAGATCGGTCCGGGAGCGGTTATCGGCCCTGGCCTGTTGATCAGCCATGGGACGGGGATCGTCATCGGCGGCTACGTGCGCATCGGCAGCAACGCCATCCTTCTCCACCAGGTGACGATCGGCTCGCCGGACCCGTCGCGGATCGAAGCCATGCCGGTGATCGGAGACGGCGTCTTCATCGGCGCCGGCGCCAAGGTGATCGGCCCCATCACCGTGGGCGACAACGTCTTCATCGGCGTCAACGCCATCGTGACGCGAGATATCCCGAGTGGCAGCCGGGTGCTTTGCAAGGCGGGGATTGACGTGAGCCCGCGGACGGACGCCGCGCCCGCTGGCGGATAAAAGGACTTCAGGGACGGCAGGGACAGCAAGGACGCCTTTCTGTCCTTTCTGTCCTTTCTGTCCTTGGTGTCCCTGTCGTCCCTTTTCAGCTCCCCCGCATCGGCCGGATATGCAGATCCGTGACCTCGGCCGTGCGCGGCAGGGAGAGGGCGTTCACCACCGCGGCGGCGACGTCTTGCGGCTGCAGGAATCGCTCGGCGTCGTAGGGTCTCCCCTCGTAGCGGTGGACCTCCTCCTGCATCGGCGTGGCCGTGCGGCCGGGGAAGACGGTGATCACGCGTACTCCCTTCCTGTTCACCTCGTCGCGCAGGCCGTCCGCCAGGGCGCGGAGGGCGTGCTTGGAGGCCGCGTAACTCACCCAGCCGGCGCGGGGGAGATGAAAGCCCGTGCTCGAGTTGACGAAGAGGACCTGTCCCTCTCGGGAGATCAAGGACGGGAGGAGCGCTTGCGTGAGCAGGTAGGGGACGCGCGTATTGACCCGGTACTGCCGGTCGAGGTCCTCCACCGGCGAGGTCTCGAAGAGGCCGGCGGCGAAGAGGCCGATGCTGTGCACCAGCACGTCCACGCCGCCGAACGCCGTCTGGGCGCGGGCGGCCAAGTCGCGGACGGCCTCGTCCTCGGCGAGGTCCGCCGCAAAGGTCTCGACGGCCGGCGAGTGCTCTCGCGCTCCGGTCGCGACCTGCTCGAGCTTCTCGGCGCTGCGGCCGGAAAGGAGGAGCCGCGCTCCCTCGCCGGCCAGCGCCGCGGCGATGGCGGCGCCGATGCCGCTGCTGGCGCCGGTGACCACCGCGGCCTTGTCGAAAAGCGCGTTCATGCCTCCTCCTCGTGCTCGCGCAGGAGACCGGCCTCCAGCAAGGCGTCCGCCGCCTCGCGGACCGCCGCGAAGCGTATCCCCGATCGCTCCGCGACCGCCAAGAGATCGTGCTCGCCGTCGGAGAGGTTGAGGACCCACAACAGGGCCAGCTCCCGCGCTCGGCCGGCGTCGTCGCCGCCGATCGAACGGTACAGCCCGCGCCGGCCGAGCTGCGGCTCGCACTTGGGGTTCAGGTTGAGATAGCGGCGGTTGCCTTCGAGGACGTCCACGACCGCGAGATAGGTGCGCAGCGAGCCCTCCAGCGCCTCGGGCTTGACGAAATCCAGGTTGTCCGCCGAGGTGTGGTACTCGGGATACCGGCCGTAGGGCGTGCGGGTCAGCGAGCCCACGGCGAGGTTGAATCCCGGCGAGTTGTACTGCCGCTCGTCGTAGCCGAAGGGGACGAAGTCCTCCACCTTGAAATCCTCGCCCGAGGCGCGCAGCACCTCCAGGACCGCACGGTCGATTTCCGCATCTCCCCGCCGGCTCCGCTTGTAGTGGAACCACCCGGCATCGCCGAGGTTCGCCGCCACCAGCCCATGCGCGATCCGTCCCGCCCGCTCCTCGTTGCGCGCCAGCCAAGTGATCGAGCCGATGGTCCCCGGAATGAACAGGAAGCAGTAGGAGTAGCGCCGCCGCGGCCGGGCCTGGAGCGCCTGAGCCAGCCAGGTCATGACGGCAATGCCGGAGAGATTGTCATTGCACAGCGAGGGATGGCAGACGTGCGTCGAGAGCAGGACCTCGCGCTCCGTCTCGCCTGCCAGGAGCAGCTCGCCGTAGGTGAGGGAGCCGTCCTCCAGCGTCGAGTCGATGAAGACCTCGTACTCCCCCTCCCCCAGCGCCAGCAGTTGGTGATGGCTGAGGCAGAACCCCCAGGCTTCCTTGTAGTAGGAGGTCCGGTACGGGATCACGTCCGGCTTGTCGGGCAGCGTGAAGAGGTGCTCCTTCAGCTCCTCCAGGGACAGCCTGGCATGGACGGGGACGCTGTAGTTGAGGACGTGGAGGTTGTGGGTCTGGAAATCCACCACCTTGTTGCCGCCAGGATCCTTGATCCAGGCGTCGCGGATACTCCACTCCTTCGGTACGGTCCAATCGAAGACCGGCGTGCCCGAGGGGACCTCGTGAACGTCCAAGGGGATGCGCTCGCGGATCAGGGCGAGGGTGCGGCGGAGGCCGTCGCCGGTGATGCTGCGGCAGATGGGATACGCCTCCGCGATGAAGCGGATCATCTCCTCGACTGAAGCCTTCGTCGTCACGGCGGCCTATCTTATCGCGCGGCCGAGCCCGCGGTATTTAAAACTATTCTTTCCTGTACATTTCGCAATTCGGACCGTGCCAAAAGAATTCTTCACGAAGTTTGTCCCGCTTTGTGGGGTGTCGCGCACTCCCTAGCCGAAGCACCATGCATTTCATGACTCGCGGCCGCCCGGCTGCGGTCTTTTTTGGGAGCGCGTGTCGCTCCATGGGGGGAGAATCGCGTGAATCAAGAAAAGTTCGATGTGGCTATTCTGGGTTCGGGCATCGGCGGCTCGACGCTCGCCGCCATCCTCGGTCGACAAGGATTCCGCGTCCTGCTGCTCGAAAAGGGCACGCATCCGCGCTTCGCCGTCGGCGAGGCCATGCAGCCGCAGAGCTCGATGCTGCTGTGGATCCTCGGCGAGCGCTTCGACGTGCCGGAGATCCAGAACCTCAGCAGCACCGAGAGGATCCTGGAGCACGTCACGAAAAACTGCGGCGTCAAGAAGACCTTCGGCTTCCTCTATCATGACGAGGGCAAGTGGCAGGACCCGAACAAGGCGCACCTGCTGATCCCTCCCGCCACACCGCTCGTTTCCGAAAGCCACCTTTTCCGTCAAGACATCGACCACTACCTCGTCAAAGCGGCGATCCGCTACGGCGTCGTCTACCGCGACCGGACGGACGTGGAGGACTTCGCGCTCGGCGAGGACGGCGTCGTCCTGCGCACCTCCGCCGGCGAGGAGATCCACGCCCGCTTCCTCGTCGACGGCTCCGGCCATAAATCGGTGGTCGCCCACAAGCTCGGCCTGCGCCAGGAAGTGCCGCCGCTGCGCACGCAGTCGCGCACCATCTTCACGCACATGATCGGGCTCAAGCGGTACGACGATACGCTGCCACCGGAGGAGAGGCCCGGCCTCTCGCGCGGGTGGTACGAGGGCACGCTGCACCACGTGATCGACGGCGGCTGGTTCTGGGTCATCCGCTTCGACAACACGCCCGGCTCCGAGAGCCTGCTGACCAGCGTCGGCCTGACCCTCGACATGCGGAAGTACCCGCAGCGGGACATCCCGCCGCAGCAGGAGTTCGAGGAGATCGTGGCGCGCTACCCGAGCATCGCCCGCCACCTCGAGGGCGGCGAGGCGGTGCGGCCCTGGGTCGGCACGGGCCGGCTGCAGTTCGCCGCGACGGACAGCACGGCTCCCCGTTACTTCCTCATGTCGCACGCCCACGGCTTCATCGACGCCCTCTACTCGCGCGGCATGATCAACACCTTCGAGCAGATCCACGCCTTCGCGCCGCGCCTCATCCAGGCGCTGCACGACGACGACTTCGCGCTCTCGCGCTTCGACTATCCGCGGCGGCTCCAGGAGGCGATGCTGCAGGACAACGACCGCATGGTCTACAACTCCTTCCGCGCCTTCGGTCACTACGACACCTGGAACGCCTGGCTGCGGGTCTGGACGGCCAACATCATCTTCGGCGACCTGCGCATGTTCCGCGTCTGCCTCAAGTACCTCGCGACGGGCGACAAGGCCGAGTTCGAGGCGCTGGACGAGGATCCGTTGCCGATGAGCAGCCTGCCCGGGGACGATCCGCTGGAGGATCTCTCCAACTTCGGCGACACGATGTTCGACCTCTGGGACGCCGGCCGGATCTCCGCCGAAGAGGCGGCGGCGAACATCTTCGAGCTGCTCGCCCGCACCCCGCTGCCGCCCGTCCACGCCTGGGGCGATCCCGAGGCGCGCCACCTCGACTTCCTGCCCGAGAAGCTGGTGCGGATGATCGGCTGGGGCCTGACCGAGGCGCCGCCGCCGCTCAATCGCTGGTTCGACTTCGATCCGTCGGTACTCGGCGGGCCTCCGGCACCCCAGATGCCGGAGCCCGTCGCCGTGCCGGCGATGGCTTGATTCATTGGGCCGCTCCGCGCGGAGCGGCCCCCCTTTCAGTTGACGGGGGAAAGCCGGCCGCCAGGCCTGACTTTCCCACTATCCAATACTGTGTTTCTTTTTCTTTGGGGGGATTTGACATGGCTAAGAGTGTGGTTGTCGTCGGAGGCGGCTCAGCAGGCTGGATGACCGCTTCCTATCTGAAGAAGGCAGCTCCCAGCGTCAACGTCACCGTGATCGAGTCGGCCGCCATCAAGACGATCGGCGTCGGCGAGGCTACCTTCAGCACCATCAAGCTCTTTTTCGATTTCCTCGGGCTCGCGGAGCAGGACTGGATGCCGAGCTGCAACGCGAGCTACAAGCTGGCCATCAAGTTCGCCAACTGGCGGCGCGACGGCGGCCACTTCTATCACCCGTTCCAGAGATACGAGACCGTCGATGGCTACAACATGGGCGAATGGTGGCTCAAGCTCAAGCGCCACGAGAGGCCTTTCGACCAGGCCTGCTTCAGCATTGCGGGCCTCTGCGAGGCGAAGCGGTCGCCCCGCTTCCTCGACGGCAGGGTCTTCGACGAAGGGGTCCAGGACTACTTCGGTGGCGGCCGCAAGCCGAAGAACTGTTTCCTCTCCGACCACACCGTCCAGTACCCGTACGCCTACCACTTCGACGCCAAGCTGCTGGCCGATTACCTCAAGGAGTACGCGACGTCGCGCGGCGTGCGCCAGATCATCGACGAGGTCAACGAGGTCCGGCTCGGCGAGGACGGCAGCATCGATCACCTCGTCACGCAGCGCAACGGCGCCCTCCGCGGCGACCTCTTCGTCGACTGCACCGGCTTCCGCGGATTGCTGATCAACCAGGCGCTCGGCGAGCCGTTCGTCTCCTTCTCCGATTCGCTCCTCTGCGACCGGGCGATCGCCATGCAGGTGCCCCGCGACATCGAAGTCGAAGGCATGAATCCGTACACCACGGCAACCGCCATGAGCGCCGGCTGGATATGGGACATTCCCCTCTACGGCCGTACCGGAACGGGCTACGTCTACTCGAGCGCGTTCATCTCGCCGGAGGAGGCGGAGGAAGAATTCCGCCGCCATCTGGGGCCGGCCGCCGAGTCCCTGCCGGCCGCGCACATCCGGATGCGGATCGGCAGGTGCCGCAACTCGTGGGTGAAGAACTGCGTCGCCATCGGCCTCTCGAGCGGCTTCGTCGAGCCTCTCGAATCGACTGGCATCTTCTTCATCCAGCACGCCATCGAGGAGCTGATCAGCCATCTCCCCGGCGCTGCCATCGACGAGGAGATGGTGAAAAGCTACAACCGGCTGATCGCCGAGAGCATCGACGGCATCCGCGATTTCCTCACCCTCCACTACTGCGTGAGCGAGCGGACCGACACCGAG
Source organism: Thermoanaerobaculia bacterium (assembly GCA_044868005.1). Lineage (GTDB taxonomy): Bacteria > Acidobacteriota > Thermoanaerobaculia > Multivoradales > UBA5704 > DATARR01. Next base: position 18,663 of record JBIOVX010000127.1, read on the forward strand.
TTCTGGCGGGCGACGGGGAACGTGGCCCTCTCGCCGGAGCTCCGCGAACGCCTGGACATCTGGAAGCACCGCCTGCCCAACGCCAAGAACGTCAATCCGCGGTATCACGGCTTCGAGTTCTACTCCTATTCCGTGATGTTGCTCGGGCTCAACTGCGTTCCCGAGAGGAGCCTGCCGGCCCTCGACCATGTCGACGACACCAACGCCCTCCACGCCTTCCGCCTCTTGCGCGAGAGAACCGAGCGCCTCGTCGCCACGCTCCCCTCGCAGTACGAATACCTGCAGCAGTTGCGGACCGAGGCGTCCGTGGCGGCTTGAGGGAAGAACGGCGCCGCCCGCCAACAGGGCGGCGCCGGCAGTGACCCTCCTCCACCGCGGAACCGTCCGCGACCGGCGCGGAGCGTTCCGCAACTCCTCCGGAATGCTCCGCAGCTCTTGCGGAGTGTTCCCCAGAGCCTGCGGAACATTCCGCAGCGGTTGCGGAGAATTCCGCGGCGCTTGCGGAATGCTCCGTGACGCTTGCTGAGCGTTCCCCGACACCTGCGGGGTAGTGGGGGAAAGTGTGTTGCCGCGCCTGCTTCAGAACCGGCGCAAATAGGGCGAAAGCATCCGCTGGCGGCGGGTCTAACCGTACCTGAAGTATCCCTTGCAGCTCGGACATTTGTGCGTCCCGGCGAAGTTGAATTCCCGCGTAAGCTCGGTTAGGGGGATGCCTTGGCCCTTCGACTCAAGGCATACCTCACAAAAGTACGTGCCCGGCTGATCCGCCCGGACCAGTACCCAAGACTTGCCCACCTGTTGGCGCTGGTAGAGCTGCCGATCCGCTGTCCGTTCCTTTTCTTGGCGAATCTCTGCGCGGAGTTGGGCGTTCTCTTCGACCGCCTCGGCCTTCTCTCGGTGAAGGCGGAAGGCTATTTCTTGAAGCTGGAGAAGGCGCGTGTTCAACTCAGAAACCAGCGCTAGCGCGTCCTTGGCGGCCTTCTCCGCGTCGCGGCCCTTGACCTTGGACAGGATCGCCAGCGCGGCGTCTATCGTCGCCTTCATCGCTCCGGCAATGCCGCTAATCGTCGCTACGGTCACGGGGTCCATGGATTCGTATTCTACTACGCCGATCCCAAAAACGGCGCAACAGGGGCGAAAGTGTGTCCAGGCGGCATGCAGGAGTGTCGATAGGCTTGGCGGAGCGGCCTGCCTGCGCGTACGCTCGCCGCGGTGCCACCCCTACAGCTTCAAAGAAGGCTCCGGCTGTACCGCTCCTACGTCCGCGACGCATGGCAGGAAACGCGACGCTCGGGCGAGTTTCAGGGGCGCTCGCTGGTGAAGGCTCTAATCGTTGCGGCCTTAGCGGGCGCCACTGCCGTTTTCATCCTGAAGCAGCCGCTGTGGTCAAGGATGCTGGCGGCCCTGTTCGTCGGCATAGGGACGTTCCTCCTGTATGGCCTCTACAGCCTCATGGCAAACATTGCAACCGCACCGCAAAGGAAGCGACAGACGGTTCAGTTTGGCCCCAGGACATACCGAGTAGTTGGACACGATTTAATGCAGATGCATGCCATGGAGATAGTTCATCTGATAGACGAATACTGTCGGCGCCGCGGGCGCGGGATGCCAGAGAAACCCGAGGAGTTGCGCCGGATATGGGGGAAGATCAGAATCTTCGGGAATCAAGCTACAGTCCTAGAAATCAGTGGCTGGAGAAGCCGGCGGCGCGCTAGAAAGCTTTACGAGCAAATTTCGGCGAGCCGCAACCTGGGGGAGATCAGGCTTCTTTGTCTTCGGTATCACAGGCTTAAGCCTAGGCGCTGAGCCTTACACAGCAGTAGCCGCGTGGCCGCCGTCATTTTTACCGCAGATGGCGCTCCACGAATTCTGCGATGTATGGCCAGAGCGTTGCGCGCTCCAAATCACCAAGTGTTAGCGTGGCGATGTCGGCAGCGCGCTCTGACAAATCGGGATCGGCAGTGTCAACCGAAGATTCCCGTAGGCGAATCCTCATGAGGAGCGGATCGACCAAGAATATCAGCTTTGCTCGTTTCGTCCCCCACGTCACCAATAACGTAATCGAGTCTTTGTCCGGGGAAGACATGGGCCCTGCCATAACCTTACCAGAGGAGTACAGATCATTGGCCGCTTCCGTCAGCAGGGGTCCGAGTACATTGCTTGACTTATCGTGAAAGTCAAGCAGAAAGCGTGTCTGAGCTTCCCCCCTAGCTTCTCCAGCGCGACCATTCGCTGCGACTCTTTCCGCGTGACCGCGAGCCGCTTGCTTCAGGCGTTCCTTAAAAATATCGTCGCTCATTATGAATCTCCTAGCCGGTCAAATGGGATTTGACAGATTGCCCACAAGAGGTCCATTATAGTAGGTTCCACGGCAGGATGGAAGCAAAATTAAGCCGCGAGCAGATCCGCCACGGTCCAAGGCTTCTTAGTCAGTCCCGCATACATAGCTGGCGTCATGCGGATGCTCTTGTGAAACCGGACGAAATTGTAATAGGCGAAGTAGAGCGCCAGGGCGGCGCGTAGGTTCTTCTTTTTCCGGCTGAATCCGTTTGACAGCCGAGTGAACCGGCGAAGGTGTCCGCGCAGCGTCCAGTTGCCGCGCTCGACGTGAGACGTACAGGCGCGCTCCTCATCTGGCGTTCCCTGGACTGCAACTTTCTCCTGTCCTATCAGGCGGGGAGGGGCGTACCTGCGGCCTTCCTCCCCGCCTGCATTCGCAAATTCCTTTATTACCTGCGCATAGTTGGCCCGAGCGCCGAAAGCGTACTCGATGGCGTTCGGGTAGGCGTTGAATGCATCGGTTGAGATTTGGCACTGGCCGTCAGTTGCCGCCGCGAGCTTCACTATGAAGTCGTGGCAGTCCCAATTATTCCGCCGCCCGAGATGCCAGGAGAGCACTAATTTCGATTTACGATCCATCCCGATGTAGCAGTAGGCGTCCCCCGCGTCTACGTCTGTGATTCCCTTCCGCTCCCGGGTCTTTTGCTTGCAGCGAATGAACGTCCAAATCTCGTCGGCTTGCAAGTCGGCAACCGGGACACCCTGGATCTTCTCCGCCAGTAGCCGCTCGCAACGCTCCCCGGCCAGCACAAGCAATTTCAAGATGGTGGACTTGTCTACGCCCGTAGTCCGCTCGATCGACCTCACCGCGCTCCCCTCGCATAGCAGGCTCAGGATGATTTCGATTTTGTCATCCGCAAGATACATGCTCTTGATGGGCCGCTCGGAACGCTCTGAGAACGTCTTACGGCACGTCCGGCAGCGATACCGCTGGATTCCCTTCCGGTCGGTTCCATGGCGCTTAGCGGGCGTTTGGCAGGCTTGGCAGAGCATCGGAGTCTCCCTTGCGGAAAACCCGAGCCGGAGCCATAATGACCGTGGCGACTCGCACGGCTCCGGTCGGGCGGGTTGAGGCCCCGGCGGTCGTTACCAGCGACTTCCGGGGCCGTTTGTTTTTGGCTACCATGGCGCTATCGTAGTCCCATCGGGACCCGCTGTCAAGGGGTTTGGGGAAGAATCTTCGGGGAATCTTCCCTCTTGTATCGTAGTCCCAACGGGTGTAGACTCCCGCCATGCCTAGACCAAAGAAAGAAGAGTTACGCCGTCATTCCGCCTCTATGCGGGTCCGTCTCTTTCCCGAGCATGACGCCTTGATACGGGAAGCGGCAGAGCGCGCCGTCCGGCGCAAGGGATCGGGGGACTTGAGCGACTGGTTGAGAGAGACGCTAGTAACCGCCGCTCGGCGGGAGTTGAAGCGGGCCGAGGGGGAGCAGGTTGAGTAGATTGGTAACAGGAAATTGATTACGGGGGGCCGTCTGTTATACTGGGTGCTACAAGGGGGACACGAACTGATCCCCCTCGGCCTAGGCGGTCTAGCAAAACCGTGCTAGGGTAGTCCTCGAAACCGATAGAAGAAGCGTCTCCTCTTTACGCCCTTGATCCAAGAGGCGAAAGCCTCGCGTAAGGGGGAGACAGTCTTTTATGCCTTCCTTATGCCAGAAAAAGTTGTCCTATTTCTAGACGGCGGCTTCATCAAAAAGAAGCTGCAAAAGCGGACTGGAGCGTTCCCAACGGTCCAGAATATAGTTGGTCTTTGCGAAACGATCATGGACAAGCCAAGGTTGTTGGGGAAGGAACTGCATCGCGTGTATTATTATGATGCTCCTCCCTTTGAAGGAAAGGCAATCAATCCTCTCGACGGGACAAAGATCAATTTTTCCACTACCGCAGCAGCGGCTCAGAATCGGGCGCTCATTGATTCGCTAGAGTTGCAACCGGACTTCGCCGTCCGTCGCGGCTCCCTAGTGCAAACCGGCTGGAAATTGGGAAAGTATGCCCTTCTGAACCTCAAAAAGAGCGGCGGGGCCATTACTGGCCAAGACCTTGTGCCCGACATGTCCCAAAAGGGCGTCGATATCAGGATTGGCCTTGATATCGCGTCGATTGCCCTGAAGAGATTCGCGGACATTTTCGTGCTAGTGACAGGGGACTCCGATTTTGTGGCGCCTATGAAGTTTGCTCGCAAAGAAGGCATACGCATTTACCTCGAATGTCTAGGACATGGGGTAAGGCGAGAATTGAAAGCTCACGCCGATTTTGTGCTTTGAAAGGAGCGGCCCGTACAGGCGCCGCCCTTTTGACTTCAGAGGCTTTCCCGGCGGTGCCGCTCGATTGCGGGTCCGGGATCTTCGGAGGGCTCGTTCCCGCCCCACCGGACCCATAGGCGGGATAGCTCGCTCGCCAGCGCCTGAGCCTGCCGGAGTCTCCGCAGCGTGGCGAGAATCCGATTCTGCGGGACGTAGACGAGCGAAAAGCGATTACAGGCGCGGTATCCCGGTCCCTCTGCCGTACCACGAAACACCCCGAAAGGCGGGGAGACGAAACCCGGCAGCGTTACCGTCTCCCCGCTCTCCAGGTTGACCGTAAACCTCCCCTTGCGCCATGCCAGGGGGAGAGGCTTGCCGGCTCGCTTCAAGGCGTCCAGGTAGCGGTCTAGGGCTTCAGGAATCCAAGTCCCTACCGATGCATGGCCGTGAGCCTCCGCCGCTCGCTTCCAAGCGACAGACTGCGCCAGGGTAGCGCGGACATGGAAGGATGCGACCTTCATCCGTTCACGCCCCGCGTGAGGGTGTCGAAGTTCTGGAGGAGTTCCTGCGCTTTTTGCTGGCCGGGCGTGCCGATCAAGACTTTCTGCGGGTCCGTCTCTCGCCAGTTGCATTCCAAGGCCGCAAGCTCGGAAGCGAGCACACGCGCCGCCTTGAGGAGTGGCAGCGTGTCGATGATGCGGCGAGAGGGGAGATGGACAATGCTGTGCTGGCAGCATCCGGGCTCGCCGGGTCCGTCGCCGTCGCCACGGAAGATCCCGAAGTGACCGGAGATTTCGCCACTCACCCGCCAATCCGCCCGCACTTCCGGCCGCGCGCTTCGATCCAGCAGAGAGACGATGAAGTAATCCCGCCGCCAGTGGAGCGGTTTCGCCTTGCCCCGGTTTCTCGCCAGCTCTCGGGCCGCTTTATCCGCCGTGACCGTGAGCCATCCCTCGACGCTGTAGCCGTAGACTGCGGCGGCGGCTCTCCACTTGTCCGCTTGAGGCGGGAAGGCGCGGAGGGTGAGAGTGACGCTCTGAGTGAATCGAGGCTGCATTCCAAGGCCGCCGCTCATGAGCGCACCTCTGACAGCTTCATTTCGATTTTGGCCGCGATGCCGCCGAGCCGGGGCGCCAGCTTCGCCGCCATCTTGGAAAGCCATGCGTCTCCGATTTCCAGGGTGGACTTTTCGTGCTCGGTTCCGACCGTGGCAAGGAAGCCTTCCAGGTGCCTCAAGTCGGCAGCAGCGGCGCGCAGTTCAATCCGCGTAGCGCTCTCCGACCATCCCGGCCACTCGCCGTAATGCTCAAGCATGAGGGAGAAAAACATCTCGGCGGCGGTGCGCAAGGCTTCCCCGCACTGCGGCGGGGTGATGTACATCA
>JBIOVX010000128.1:0-64243 GCA_044868005.1 Thermoanaerobaculia bacterium
CGCCGGCTCTTTTTTTGCTGCCGGCGAGGACGCCGGCGCTCCCAGGATAAGATCCTCACCTATGCGACCCGCCGAGCAGGTCTTCGTGGGCATTCCGGGTCCCGAGCTGGACGCCGAGTCCGCCGGCTTGCTCGCCGCGCATCAGCCCGGCGGCGTGGTGCTGTTCAAGCGCAATATCAAGGACGAGGAGCAGCTCAATGCGTTGATGACCGACCTGCGGCGGCTGCTGCCCGAGGCGGTGTTCTGCATCGACGCCGAGGGCGGCCGGGTGGACCGGCTGCAGGAGGTGGTGGGGCCGGCGCCCGGAGCCGCGTTCCTCGCCAAGCACCCGCCGAGCTACTCGCTGCAGGCAGGCCACTGGGTGGCCCAGGCCCTGCGGCTGTTCGACATCGACGTCGACTACGCGCCGGTGGTGGATCTCGACCGCGGGGCCACCGACAATGCCTTGGACAACCGTTACTTCGGTGCCACGCCGGCGGACGTGATCCCGCGCGCCCAGGCCTTCTTGCGCGGCCTCTACACCGGCGGCGCCGGGGGCTGTCTCAAGCACTTTCCGGGCCTCGGCGCCGCCGGCGAGGACACCCACTTCCGCATGTCCGCCGTCTACCTCCCGGAGGAGGAGCTGCGGGTCGATCTCGAGCCCTTCCTCGCCCTCAAGCGGCTGGCGGGAGCCGTGATGGTCGGCCACGCCCTGTATCCCGCCTACGACGCCTCGATGCGGCCGGCGACCCTCTCGCCGGCGATCCTCGGCGGCGTGCTGCGCGGCCGGCTCGGCTTCGACGGGCTCGTCTTCAGCGACGACATGGAGATGAAGGCGCTGGACGAGTGGGGGGATCTCCCCGAGCGTTGCGAGGCCTGCTTCGCCGCCGGCTGCGACGTGCTCAACGTCTGCCACACCCTGGCGGCTCTGCCGGAGATCGTCGCCCGCCTGGAGCACCCCGCCCTGAGCGAGCGGATGGCGGAAGCGAACCGCCGTCTCGACACCTATCGCCAGCGCCTGCTCACCTTGCGCACGGCGCAGGACTACGTCAAGTTCATGAGCGAGACCAGCCACGGCGAGCGGCTGGAGCGCATCCGCCAGGCGCTGGAACAACTGCAGGAGAACGCGTAGGCCCCCTCAGCCCCAAGAAAGGGACACAAGGAACAACAAGGACTGCAAGGACGGGTGAAACCTTCTCGTCCTTGCTGTCCCTGCTGTCCTTGCTGTCCCTGGAGTCCTTGTTGCGGGCTCAGAAGGGGATGTCGTCCTCCTCAACCTCGCCGTGGCCGCCGCCTTCGTCGTAGGAGGGGCCGGCCGAGGGAGCGGCGCCGGCGCCCGGGGCCTCGAAATCGCCGCCGCGCGCGCTGCCGAGCATCTGGAAGTTGTCGCAGACGATCTCGGTCTTGTACTTCTTCTCCCCCGTCTGGCGGTCGTCCCACGAGCGCGTCTGGAGCCGTCCTTCCAGGTAGATCTGCTTCCCCTTCGTCAGGTACTGGCCCGCGATCTCCGCCTGTTTGCCCCAGACGACGATGCTGTGCCACTCCGTCTGCTCCTGCTTCTGGCCGTTCTTGTCCCGCCAGCGGCGGTTGGTCGCCAGGGTGAAGCTTGCGACCGGCTGCCCCGACGGGGTGGATCGCACCTCCGGGTCACGGCCGAGATTGCCGATCAGGATCACTTTGTTGACCATGCGTCCGTTCTCCTCTGGTCTTGAATCGGTTACGGTATCACAGCCGTCCCGCCGCTCCCGGCGGGAGAGCGGTCGGCGGTGGCGAAATTTCCTCCGGCCTATATAAACGGAAAAAATGCGGGTTATCTGTCAACGAGTTTCGTCGGCGTCGGTGAAAGTGGCCGGCGAGGTGGTCGGCGAGATCGGCCCCGGCCTGCTGGTCTTCGTCGGCATCGAGCGCGGCGACGGCCCTGACAAGGTGCGCGCGGCGGCCGAGAAGCTGGCCGGACTGCGGGTCTTCGAAGACGCCGCCGGCAAGATGAACCTGGACCTCGCCGCGGTGGGCGGAGCCTTCCTGGTGGTCTCCCAGTTCACTCTCGCCGGCTCGCTCGCCAGGGGGCGCCGGCCGTCCTTCGACCGGGCGGCGCCGCCCGAGGAGGCGCGGCCGCTGGTGGAGGCGCTGGTGGAGGACCTCCGCGGCCGCGGCTTCCGCGTCGAGACCGGCCGCTTTCGCGCCCACATGCAGGTGGCCCTGGTCAACGACGGGCCGGTGACGCTGTTCGCCGAGTTCTAACCCGAGGGGTTCAGCGCACCGCGATGTCCTGGATCGGCACCGGCATGAAACAGAGGATGAGCATCGCCAGGGCGAGCCAGGCGAGGATGCGCCGCCGGCGGTCGAGAGGCTCGCTCTCGTCGTAGACCGGCGGGTGGTAGAGGCCGATCAGCATCACGATGACGCACCAGAGCAGCCAGCCTGCCCAGTAGAAGCCCATCAACCCGAGCACAACCCACAGGGGAAACGCCACGCGGCGCTGCAGGCGGCCCGTCGCCGCGTAGAGGATGTGCCCGCCGTCGAGCTGTCCCAGGGGGAGCAGGTTGATGGAGGTGGCGAGCAGGCCGAGCCAGGCGGCGAGCGCCACGGGGTGGAGGTCCAGCACCATGCCCGGCGCCAGGCGGCCGTGGAACAGCCACGTCACCAGGCTGATCGCGAGACACCGTCCGGGAAGGAGGATGAGCCCGTTGGCGTCCTCGGGCTGAGGGGCTACGGCCAGTGGGGCGGGGTGAGACGCCGCGATGCCGTAGAGGAGGAACGGCAGCAGCGCCACGAAGCCCGCGATCGGTCCGGCGATCCCCACGTCGAAGAGCTGGCGCTTGCTGCGGATCGGGGCCTTGATCTTGATGAACGCGCCGAAAGTCCCGAAGTTGAACGGTACGGGCAGGAAGTACGGCAGCGTGCACGGCAGGCCATAGCGGCGGCAGGCGATGTAGTGGCCGAGCTCGTGGGCGAGCAGGATGACGAGCGCCGGGATGGAGAAGGCGAGCCCGATGCGCAGCAGCGCCGGGTTCCGCCACACCTGCGCCACGACGCCCGGCGTCAGAAAAGGACCGAAGATCGCCAGCATGTCCGTGCGGCTGAGCTGGACCATGACCGGCCCCAGCGTCGTCGTGCAGAAGAAAGTCAAACCGAAGAGCAGCAACGCCAGGCCGTAGCGGGGCCGCTCGCGGGGCGGCGCGGCGGCGAAGACGTCGCCCGGGGCCGGCAGCAGCTCGATGAGCGGTGGCGGGAACGGCGGCCCCTGCCGCCAATCGCGGGTGCCGTCGCTCATCGGGATGGGCGGGAGAGTCGGAGAGGGAAGGTCCGGCTCAGAGATTCTTGAGGTCCTTGCCGGGCTTGAAGCGCACCGTCTTGCCGGGGGAGATCGCCACCTCGACGCCGGTCTTGGGATTGCGGCCGACGCCCTTCTTGCGGTCGCGCACCTGGAAGACGCCGAAGCCGCGCAGCTCGATGCGCTTGCCGTCGCAGAGCGCGTTTTTCATCGCCTCGATGATGATATCGACGGCTTGCGCCGCCTTTACCCGGGGCACGTCCGTGATTTCCGCGACGCGGTCGACGATGTCCGACTTGATCATTGCGGCTCCGAAACGGGGGGCAGTCTAACAACGCCTTTCGAGGGGTGTCAACCGAGAGGTGTCAACAAGTGGAGTTCTTACTGCGACTTAGCCTCTCCGCGCTTGCGCCGCAGGATGCAGCGCTCGACGGCGGCGGTGGCCAGCGACATCAGGCGCTGGATCTGCGGCAGCTCGACCGGACCGCGCGTCCCGCCGTCGGCATAGATCACCACCACCAGCCGGTCCTTGATGCGCACCGGCAGCATCATGCAGTCGCGCGGCAGCTCGCCCCCCCAGGTGCGGGCGAGCTGGCGGTGCGCGGGCATGGGCGGCAGGGGTCCGAGGTGGAGACCGCTGCCCTGGCGCAGATTGAGGAAGAGCGACGGCTGATCGAAGCCGATGGCGAACGCGGCGAAGGCTTCGCGATCCACCCCCGCCCCCTGCGCCTTCCAGCCGCTGATGCGGTCGCGGGACACCTGGAAGAGCGCCGCCCGCCGGTGGTCGCGGGCGAGAAAGGCGAGCAGGGTCTCGCCGACTTCGTCGAGATCCCGCGTGGCGGCGAGCGCCGTTTCCACCTCGTCGAGATTGGCGGGCGCCGGGGAGGGCCGGTCCGCCGCCGCGGGCTCGACCCACGGCGGCACGTCCAGCTCGGCCCGCTCCTGGGGCGTCAGGGCGACGGACATCGGCCGCGGTGCCGCCACCGGCGCGGCGGCGAGAGAGGCGGTCCGGGCCGCCGCCGCGGCCGGCGGCGCGACGGCGGGAACCGCGGCCGGCACCGGCACCGGCTGGATCAGCTCGGGGAGCGGCGGCGGCAGCTTGATCCTGGGTGGCGTCGCGAACAGGCTTTCGATCGGTCGCTGAGCGGCGGCCGGCTCGGCGTTCTCGGCCGGCTTCTCCCAGAGGAAGCGGGCGCGGTTGAGGCGATCCAGGATCACGCTGACGCGCGAGGGCATTTCCTCCCCGTAGTATCTCTCCAGGGCTTCGTAGATGCGGACCTCGTTGGCCACGTAGACCCTGACGCGCTTGCCGGAGGAGAAGGCGATCTCGTCCTGCGCCGCCAGGTTGCGGGGATCCAGCAACGCCACGTCGAGGCGGCCGAGCTCCAGCCGGAAAGGCACGGCGCGGCTGCGGCGGCTGAGCTTGTCCGGGATGAGGTTCAGCACTTCCTCGGGGATGCCGCGCAGATCCTCGACCGCCACGCCGGGAACGCCGTGATGCTCGGCGAGGCCTTTGAGCAGGAGATCCTCCCGGAGGGCGTCCATCTCCAGCAGGCACGTGCCGAGCCTGCCGCCGGCCACGTTCTGCGCCTTCAGAGCTCGCGTCAACTGCTGGACCGTGATCCAGCCGCGCGCCACGAGGAGCTGTCCGAGCTTTGTCATACCGGGAAGCGTCAGGGAGTGAGAGGCTCTAAATGATTCACTTTCCTGCACTTAAGCGTAAGGGCGACATTATAGAGGCGGCTCGATAGCCTTGTAAAGCGCCGCGCTGCGCTGCTATCCTGCAAGTTGTGAAGCTTTATGTTGCCGCGGTTTCGGCCGCATGCCTCGCCCTTCCGTCCGCCGCCGTCGCCGCGCCTGCCCCCGCCGCAGTCAATCCGCCGGCAGCTTCCTACCAGTTCGCCCTCGGCAAGCTGCTGGCCGTCGAAGGCGCGGTCAACGATGCCCTCGTCGCCTTCGAGGAGGCGGAGAAGCTCGCCTCCGGCACCCCGGACGCCGCCTACGTCCTGCTCGAGCACGCGCAGCTCCTGGCCCGCACGGCCCAGTATGCGCGCAACCCGTCGGCGCGCGACGAGTCCCTGCGCAAGGCCGGCGAGAAGATCGCCGAAGCGCGGCGGCTGGCGCCGGAAAACCTCGACGTGCTGCGCGCCGTGGGCGACGTCTACCTCGACCTCGCGGCCGGCGATCCCGCCGCTCTGACCACGGCGCGGGACGCCCTGGAGGAGGTGCGGCGGCGGGCGCCGACCGACGTGCAGGCCTTCATGACGCTGGGCCGCATCTACCTCGACCAGAACCAGCCGCAGAAGGCCGCCGAGGTCTTCCACGAGCTGATCGACAACGTGCCCCAGCAACGCATGGCCTATGCCCTCCTCGTCGAGTCGCTGATGCAGGCGAACCAGGCGGCCGAGGCCGAGAAGGCGCTGCAGGAGATCCTGACGTTCGATCCCGGCTCCCTCGAAGCCCGCTTGACGCTGGCGGATCTGCAGGGCCGGCGCGGCGACGCCAAGGCCGTCCTGGAGACGCTGCGCCGGGCCCCCGAAGAGGCGCGCGACGATCCGCGGCTGCGGCGTCAGATCGCCTGGGCCCTCTACCAGACGGGCGAGCTGGAGGAGGCTCTCGCCGCGGTGGATGCTCTCGTCGGCAAGGATCCGGACAGCAACGCCCTCTCCCTTCTCAAGGGCCTCATCGTGGCGGCGCAGGGCCGCAACGACGAAGCCATCAGCCTCCTCGGCAAGGTGCGGGAGGCGCAGCCGAAGGACCCGGCGGTGGCGCTCACCCTGGCGCGGGTGATGCAGCGCGCCGGCCAGCACGAGGCGGCGGCGGCGCTGCTGATCGAGCTCGCCGAGGCGCTCGAGCGCGACGGCAAGGCCGCAGAGTCGCAGGAGGTCCGCTTCGAGGCCGCGCAGGTGTACTTCGACGACAAGCAGTGGCAGCGGGTGGAGGAGGTGCTGCGGCCCCTGCTCGCCTCCGCGGACGAGGCCGTGCACGGCCAGGCCGTGCTGCTCCAGGCCGACGCGCTCGCCAAGGCCGGCCGGCTCGACGAGGCGCTCGCGCTGCTCGCCGGCGCCAAGGAATCCGTCGCCATCGCCAGCAAGCGGGCCGAGCTGCTGGCCCGCTCCGGCCGCGCCGAGGAGGGGGAGCGCCTGTTCGCCGATCTGGCGGGCCGCAACGACGCCTCGGCGCTGGCGGCGGCCCAGGCCTACCAGCGGCTCGAGCGCTATCAGGAATCGATCCCGATCCTGGAGAAGCTCGCCGCCGGCCATCCCGACCAGCCGGTCACCGGCTTCCTGCTGGGAGCGGCCTATGAGCGCACCGGCCAGCGCGACAAGGCGGTGGCGGAGTTCCGGCGCGTGCTGCAGATCGAGCCGGACTTCCACGCCGCGCTGAATTACCTCGGCTACACCTACGCCGAGGCCGGGGTCAATCTGGAGGAGGCGCTGACGCTGGTGAGCCGGGCGGTGGCTCTGGAGCCCGACAACGGCGCTTACGTCGATTCCCTCGGCTGGGCCTATTACCGACTCGGCCGCACCGAGCAGGCCCGCAGCTACCTCGAACGGGCCGCCCGCCTGGAGCCCGAGGACGCGACGCTTCAAGAGCACCTGGGAGATGTCTATGTTGCGTTGGGGCAGACGGAGAGGGCACGGCAGGCCTATGAGCGAGCTCTGTCGCTCGCGGGCGAAAACGCGGAGCAGGTCCGCCGCAAGCTGGACGGGCTCGACAAGGCTCAACCCCGCTGAAGCGGCAACGATAATTCTCCTCCTCGCCGCCGGTTGCGCAGGCGGTCCCTTGCCCCGGCCGCTGCCGGCGCCAACTCTGGCTCCGTGGCAGATTCCCCAGGGCGCCTACGGCTCGCAACGGCTGTACCGGGTGAGCTACTCGGGTCCGGAGGGCGAAGGCTCGTTCCGGGTCACGCTCCGCCTCGCCTCGCCGTCGCGCTACCAGTTGCAGGCCGTCGATCCGGTGGGCCGCTCGCTGTGGAGCCTCGACGTTTCGCACGACGCCGGCCTGTGGCTCAACCACCGTGGCCACAGCTACTGCCGGTTCGAAGGCCGGTTCGATCTCACCGGCGTGCCCCTGGGTCCCTTCCCCCTGTTCTCCCTGCCGTCGCTGCTGCTCGGCCGCGTGCCCGCCGAGCCGGCGCCCGGCTCCGCACCTCCGGCGGCCGGAGGGCGGCAGTTCGACTTCCATGACGGGGCGGACCGGCGCTGGTACGGCGCGCTGGGCGAGCAGGGGCTGGTGCTGAGCTGGACGGCCTCCGACGGCGACACGCCGAAGGTCTGGTGGATGCGGCGCGACGACTGGGCCATCCTCTCCGACCGGGAGCGCGGCGTGCAGGTGCGCTGGCGGGAGATGGTGCGCGAGAACCTCGATCTGGAGCCGCCCCGGCTCGAGCCCCCCGCCGACTACCGCGAGGTCCCCTGCCGCCAGCAGGAGGTGCCGGAGACGGCGCCGGACGGCCTGTGACCTCACCCCGGAGAGGGATTTGACACCTCCGCCGCTCCCCTCTACCATTAAGGGCCCGCGGTAGGGAGTCCTGCCAAAACGGATTTCCAGTGCTCTCCCGGAGGTTCTGCCAGTATATAATGCCTGCATTGATGCCGACGCGTGCATAGCGCGCAGCCCTTCCCCAGGGAACGCGGAGCTATTGTAGCCGCCGCTTTCCGCCGTCGGGGAGGCGCCGCCGAACGACTGAGGGGGAGGCTGCCTCATGGGTTTCGCCGGGCAGCTCACTGGCCGGCCGGCGTACACGCGGAGGAATGACCAGGGATGACCCGGAGAGGACGCGGAAAATGGAGATCACAGAGGTCAAGGTCTTTCCGATTCAGGAAGAGAAGCTGAAGGCATTCGTCTCGATCGTGTTTGATCATTGTTTCATGATCAACGACATCAAGATCATCCAGGGACGCGACGGATTGTTCATCAGCATGCCGAGCCGGAAGAAGAAGAACGGCGAGTTCAAGGACGTCGCCCATCCGCTGAACAACGAGACGCGGCGGTCGATCGAGGACAAGGTGCTGGCCGAGTACGATCGCGTCCTCGAGGAGCGGGGCGAGCCGCCGGCCGATCGTGGAGAGCGGGGGGTGCGGATGCCGGCGGCCGTCGAGGCGGAGGAGCACCGCCTCGCCGCGGCGCCGGAGAAGAGTCTGGAGGAGGTCGAGGAGATCCACCTTCGCGACTCCTTCTGGAGCGTGTAAGCTTCAGGTCCCGCGCCGGGGAGGTCCCGGCGCGGGCGGAAAAGCGGGTTGCGCCAGGCGGCTGCCCGGATGCCGGAGTCGTTCAAAGGGGAAAGCACTGGGGCGTCGCCAAGTGGTAAGGCACCAGACTTTGGATCTGGCATCCGGAGGTTCGAATCCTCCCGCCCCAACCAGATCGAGCCGTCAGCGAATCCCACTCCGCCGCATCGTTCGCGTGAGGCCCGCTGCCGCGGTGGAGCTCTGAGTGTCGTCCTTGTCAAAGGGGGAATATGGCCGGTGAACTGAAAATCTTCGGCGGCCGCGCCCATCCGGCGCTGGTACAGGCGATCTGCGACTACCTGAACCTCGAGGCGGGCAACGTCGCGGCGTTCAACTTCTCGGACGGCGAGACGTTCTGCCAGATCGAGGAGAACGTCCGCGGCTCCGACATCTTCGTCATCCAGCCGACGTGCTACCCCACCAACGAGAACCTGATGGAGCTGCTGATCATGCTCGACGCTTTCAAGCGCTCCTCGGCGTCGCGGGTGACGGCGGTGCTGCCGTACTATGGCTACGCGCGGCAGGACAAGAAGGACCGGCCGCGGGTGCCGATCACCGCCAAGCTGGTGGCGGACCTGATCTCGCGCGCCGGCGCCGACCGGGTGCTGACGATGGACCTTCACGCCGACCAGATCCAGGGCTTCTTCGACGTGCCGGTGGACCACCTGTTCGCGGCGCCGGTGCTCCTGGACGCGCTGCGCGAGATGCGCATCCCCGACCTGATCGTGGTCTCCCCCGACGCCGGCGGCGTCGAGCGCGCGCGGGCCATCGCCAAGCGCCTGGGCGCGGGTCTCGCCATCGTCGACAAGCGCCGCACGGCGCCGAACGAGGCCGAGATCATGCACATCATCGGCGACGTCGCCGGCTGCAACGCCATCGTCGTGGACGACATCATCGACACGGCCGGCACCCTGACCAAGACGGTGGACGCCCTGCTGAGCGAGGGAGCCCAGCGGGTCCTCGCGGCGGGCGTCCACGGCATCCTCTCCGGGCCGGCGCTGCAGCGCATCGCCGATTCGGCCCTGGAGACCGTGCTCATCACCAACACGACGCCGGTGGAGGAGAAGCTCTCCCGCCTGCCGAAGCTGCGGCCGCTCTCCGTGGCGCCGCTGCTCGGCGAGGCGATCCGCCGGATCCACGAGAACAGCTCCGTGAGCTCCCTGTTCGTTTAAAGCTCAAAAAACGAGGAAATCCCCATGAGTGAGACGATGACCATCGAAGTACAACCGCGGCAGGAGACGGGAAAGAACGCCAACCGGCGGTCCCGCTCCGCCGGCAAGATTCCGGCCGTGGTCTACGGCGGCGGCAAGGAGAGCGTGGCGATCGAGGTGGACCGCAAGACCCTCGTCGACACGATGAAGGGCCACGGCGGCGAGAACCCGATCTTCCTGCTCAAGCTCGGCGACAAAGAGCGGCACGCCATGATCCGCCACATGCAGCTCGATCCGGTGAGCCGCCAGGTCATACACATCGACTTCCAGCGCGTGCAGATGGACCAGAAGTTGCGCGTGGCGGTGCCCATCGAGCTCGTCGGCACCGCGTACGGCGTGAAGACCGAGGGCGGCCTGCTCGACTTCGTCACCCGCGAGGTCCACGTCGAGTGCCTGCCGGCCGACATCCCGAAGCACATCGAGTGCGACGTCACCGACCTGCACATCGGCCAGCACGTCGAGGCGAAGGACCTGCAGGTTCCCGAGCGCGTCACGCTGCTCGACGACCCCGACCGCGTCATCGTTTCTCTCAGCCACAGCCGGCTGGAGGTGGCGCCGGCGGCCGAGGGCGAGGCGGCCGAGGGCGAGGCGGCCGAGCCCGAGGTCATCAAGCGGACGAAGGCGGAGGAGTAGGGCTCCCCGCCGCCGTCCCGCATGCGCCTCATCCTCGGACTGGGCAATCCGGGCGAGGAGTATCGCCACACCCGCCACAACGTGGGCTTCCGGGTGATCGACGAGCTCGCCCGGCGCTTCGAAGTCCCCGTCGACCGGCTGGAGTGCAACGCTCTCGCCGGCCGCTCGCGGCCGGGCGAGGACGAGGTGCTGCTCGCCAAGCCGCAGACCTACATGAACCGCAGCGGCTACGCCGCCCGCTGTTTCGCCGAGCGCTACGGCTTCGAGCCCGCCGCCATGCTGGTGGTGTACGACGAGGTCGACCTGCCGCTGGGGAAGCTCCGCCTGCGCCCGTCGGGAAGCCCGGCCGGCCATCGCGGCCTGGAGTCGGTGATCGAGAACCTGCGCACCTCCGAGGTGCCGCGGCTGCGCCTCGGCGTCTCTCCCGGCGAGGGGCGGCCGCAAGGCCAGGAGATGGTGGATTTCGTGCTCTCCCCCTTCGCCCCGGAGGAGCTGGAGGCTGCCCAGGAGATGATAAACCGCGCCGCCGACGCCTGCGAAGCCTGGCTGCGCGAAGGGATGGAGGCGGCGATGCGGAGGCACAACGGGTAGGCACCTTTCCCCCGCCCGAGCCCTCACCCCCGGAGGGCTGGGGAGGTGAGGGGGGCGGGGGCGGCCTTGCTTTTCCCCCTCATCCGTGTACAATCACCCTTCCCAAACGGGCGGGCCGCCTGCGGTGCCGCCGATTCGTCAACCTCTCTGTTCCGCGTGAAGCGGGACCGAACCAGGCCATAGGGAGGCAAGTCACCACCCATGCGCACGTATGAGCTGATGTTCGTGGTCGACCCTCGTGTCGCCGACGAGGAAGTCGTCACCATGACCCAGGAGTACAAGAACATGATCGCCGCCGGCGGCTCGCAGATCACCGGCGAGGAGAGCTGGGGCCGGCGCAAGCTCGCCTATCCCATCAACAAGCTGAACGAGGGCAAGTACGTCCTGCTTTACATCGGCAGCGAGGGCGGCAAGACCGCGCTGCCGGAGGTGGAGCACCGGATGCGCCAGAACGACAAGATCCTGCGCTACCTGACGGTGCGCACCGACGAGGACCTCAAGCGGGCGGCCCGCCGGCCGCAGGCCGGTGGCGCGCCGCGCCAGGGCGCCGAAGAGCAGCGCGAGGCCCCGGGCGCCGACCTGGCGGCCGAAGAAGAGGAGGTCTGAGCCCATGGCACGCGCGAGAAAGGTCTTCTTCCGCCGGCGCAAGGTCTGTAAGTTCTGCGCCGACAAGATCGACTACATCGATTACAAGGACGTCAAGCTCCTGCAGCAGTTCATCCCCGAGCGCTCGAAGATCCTGCCGCGCCGCATCTCGGGAACCTGCGCCAACCATCAACGCCCCTTGCAGCAGGCGATCAAACGGGCGCGCCACCTGGCGCTGATCCCGTTCACCACGGATTAGGAGGGGGAACGTGAGAGTCATCCTGCTCAGCGACCAGCGCCATCTCGGCAAGCGTGGCCAGGTGGTGGAAGTCAAGCCGGGCTTCGGCCGGAATTATCTCGTTCCCCAGGGTCTCGCGCTCGAAGCGACGAACGCCAACGTCAAGTACTTCGAGCAGCAGCGGTCCAAGATCGACGCCCAGCACGCCAAGGAGCGCGATGCCGCCGCCGGCATCGCCAAGACCATGGAGGGCCTGCGCGTCGAGATCCCCAAGCGGGTCGGCGAGACCGGCACGCTCTACGGCTCGGTGACGGCGGGTGACGTCGCCGAAGCGCTGGACAAAAAGGGTTTCGTCGTCGACCGCCGGCGCATCGATCTCGAGGGCGGCATCAAGGCCCTCGGCGATCATCCGGTGCGCATCGAGCTGCACCCCGAGGTCATCGCCGAGGTGACCGTCGCGGTGGTGGCGGAAGAGTAGCGGCTGTCCTGAGGGAGCGATGGCGAACGCACCCGGCGTGCCGGCTCGTCGCGCCCCCTCCATCGACGACTTTCTCGTCGAGCCGACCCGCGATCTCGGCGACTGGCGATGGCTGTGGGCGGGGGACCACGAGTTCCCCATCAGCAGCCATCGCGGCTTTCTCGGCCGCCTGCTCGTCGGCCTCAAGCGCCTTTTCCGTCCCCTCGTCAAGATCCCGCAGAACGATCTCTGGGACCGGCAGAGCGCGTTCAACCTCATCCTGCTCGAGCACCTGGAGCGCCTGGAGGCGGCGCGCGCCGATCACCTGCGGCGCATCGAATTCCAGGAGGCCCTCGACTCCGAGGGCATCCACGAGATCATGCGTCACAACGACGCGCTCTTCGCCCGCGCCGACCAGAAGCTCGATCGCTACCGGCGGGAAGCCCGCGACCTCCTCGGCAGCCTGGGCGCCGCCCTGGCCGCCGTGCGACCGGGGGAGGAGCCCGACGTCGAGACGATCGCCCGCGCCCACGCGGAGCACGGCTATCTGGAGCTCGAACGCCGTTACCGCGGCACCGAGGAGGAGATCCGCGAGCGCATCGCCGCCTACCTGCCGTACCTCGGGAGCCTGCCTGAAGGCGCGCCGGTGCTCGACCTCGGCTGCGGCCGCGGCGAGGCGCTCGCTCTGCTGCGCGACCACGGCATTTCCGGGCGCGGCGTGGACTCCTCCGCGCGCATGGTGCAGCTCTGCCGCGACCGCGGTCTCGCAGCGGAGGAGGGAGACCTCTTCGCGGTGCTCGCCGGCACGGCGGAAGGGAGCCTCGGCGGTGTGGTCTCCTTCCACGTCGTCGAGCACCTGCCGGCGGGCGCGCTCGACCGCCTGGTTCGCCTTGCCTGGCGGGCGTTGCGGCCCGGCGGGGTGCTGATCCTGGAGACGCCGAATCCGCTCTCGGTCGTCGTGGCGGCGCGCAACTTCTGGCTCGATCCCACCCACGTGCGGCCGGTGCATCCGGAGAGCCTGAAGCTGATGTACGAGCTGGCCGGCTTCGAGCCCGTCGAGCGGCTCGATCTCCGTCCCTTCCCGGCGGGCGAGCGCCTGCCCGAGATCGATCTCGCGAAGCTGCCTCCGGAGCAGCGCCCGCTGGCCGACCAGGTCAATCGCCTGCGCGACCGTCTCGACGAGCTGCTCTTCGGATATCAGGACTTCGGGATGGTGGGGAAGAAGCCTTGAGTCTTGACGCCGGCCGGGAACGACTCTACGATAGGCCTAAGCCTAGTCAGCAGAGTCATTTCCTCGGGACCCCAGGAGGCGAGATTCTCCCATGCGCGTAGGAATCTTGGAGGTCCTGACGGATTCGAAGCCGCGCAATCCCGTCGTCAACGTCTACAACAATCATTTCCGCCGGCAGTACGCCAGCATCACGCCGCAAGCGGTCTCGGTCTGGTGCCGCCAGCTCGGTCACGAGGTCCACTACGCGACCTATTACGGCCAGGCGCGGCCCGAGAGGCTGCTGCCCGAGGAGCTGGACGTCGTCTTCCTCGCCACGTACACGCAGGCGATCACCCTCGCCTATGCGCTCGCCAGGCTGTATCGCCGCCGGGGAGCGCTCACCGTCCTGGGCGGCCCCCACGCCACGTCGTTCCCGACCGACAGCCTGCGCTTCTTCGATCTGGTCGTCCACGACTGCGACAAGCCGCTGATCGAGCGCATCCTGAAGGGCGATTTCGCGCCCGGCTCCGTGGTGAGCAGCGGCCACATCCTCGCGGACGTCCCGAGCGTCGAGGAGCGGATGCCGGAGATCAGGATCGCCAGCTTCGAGCGCGGCCGGCCCGTGATGTTGAGCCACGTGCCGCTGCTGACCAGCCTCGGCTGCCCTTATCGCTGCGACTTCTGCGTCGACTGGAAGAACGATTACGTGATGTTGCCGCGGGAGCGGCTGCTGGCGGACCTGCGCTACATCTCCGAGCACCTGCCCGGGATTCTCGTCTCGTTCCACGATCCCAACTTCGGCGTCAAGTTCGACGAGGTGCTGGACCTGATCGAGGAGATCCCGGCGGGCCGGCGCAGTCCGTACGTGATGGAGAGCTCGCTGTCGATCCTGCGCGGCTCCCGCGTCCGCCGGCTGCGGGAGACGAACTGCGTCTACGTGGCGCCCGGCATCGAGTCGTGGACGGGCTACTCGAACAAGTCCGGAGCCGGCCGCAGCCTGGGCCAGGAGAAGATGGAAGGCGTCGTGGAGCACTTCCGGGAGCTGCACCGCTACGTGCCGGGCCTGCAGGCGAACTTCCTCTTCGGCACCGACGGCGACGAGGGGGAGGAGCCCGTGGAGCTGACCCGGGAGTTCGTGCGGCGCCTGCCCTTCGTCTGGCCGACGCTCAACATCCCCACCCCCTTCGGCGGCACGCCCATGTACGACCGCTGCCTGGCCGAGGGCAGGATCCTCGCGGAGATCCCGTTCGCCTTCTATTACACGCCGTACCTGGTTCTGCGCCCGCGGCACTACGACCCGCTGACCTACTACGATCTGCTGATCCGCCTCTACCGCACGGTGGCCTCGAGCCGGCTGCTGCTCCGCCGCCTGCGCAGCACGCGGAGCCGGCCCTTGAGAATTCTGCATTTCCTGCGCTCCTCCGGGATGCGCATCTCGGCGCTCGGCCTGCAGCGCATGCGAGGACGGATCGCGCGCGATGCGGAGCTCCGGGCGTTCCTGGAGGGCCGCTCCCGCAAGCTGCCCGGCTTCTACACCGAGCGCCTGAAGGCGCGGCTGGGGTCTTATCTGGAGCTGCTCTCCGATCACGACCTGAGGCCGGAGCTCGAACCGCCCGGCGCCGCTGCTCGCCTCGCGGAGCCCGAGCCACGGCCGCTGGTGGGCCTCGGCGGCCGCTGAGCGCCGGGCGAGGACCTACCCCGGCGGCGGAGAAGGCGGCGGCGCCTCTTCCCCCGGCGGCGGCGGTTCTTCCGCCGGTAGGTCCTGGGGTCCCGGCGTCGGCGGGGGTTGCTGCTGGGGCTCCTCGCCGGGCGCGGCGCCGGTCTTGCCCGGCATCTTCTCGCCTTCCTTGGGAATGTAGAAGGCCTTCTGCTGGTACCACGGCAGGCTGTTGATCGTCGACCATTGCGAGCTGTACTGGCGGTTGGGCTCGGTGCCGGCGACGAAGGCCTCCTTGACGGTGCGGCCCCCCTGGGCCAGGAGGCCGGAGTAGTACTCGACGTCGCGGAGGATGACGCCGGGCGGCACCGGGAAGGTCTCTCCCTTCTTCAGCCAGCCGGTGGCGAGGCCGTCCTCGGCGATGGCGCGCCACATGGGCAGCGCCGCCACGGCGCCGCTCATGCCGCCGCCGAGGGAGCGCTTCGTGTTGTAGCCCACCCAGGTCAGGATGGTGTAGCGCGGCGTGTAGCCCACGAACCAGGCGTCGGAGAAATCGTCCGTGGTGCCGGTCTTGCCGGCGATGTCGAGCGGCAGGTCGTGGATGTCGTACGCCGTGCCGTGATCGACGACCCCTTCCATCATGTGGGTGAGCACGTAGGCGAGGCCCGGCGTCGTGGCGCTGTAGGTGGCGGGGAAGTGCGGCAGCAGGATCTGGCCGTCCGACGTCGAGACCCTCTCCATCAGGTAGGGCGCGACGTGGGTTCCCTGGTTGGCCAGGGTCGAGTAGGCGGAAGCGACCTCCAGTGGCACCAGGTCGGCAGACCCCAGGGCGATGCTCGGCCAGGGCGGGAGCGGCGTCTGGATGCCGCAGCGGTGGGCGAAATCCACCACCCGCTTGCCGCCGACGAGGTCGAGCAGCTTGACGGCCGGTACGTTGATCGAAAGCTCCAGGGCCCGCCGCAGGGTCACGATGCCGTAATGCTTATGGTAGTAGTTCTCCGGCCGGTAGCTCAGCCTGCCGTCGGCGCCGATGAACGAGGCGGGCGCATCGAGCAGCGTGTCGGCCGGGGTCCAGCCGGCCTCCAGCGCGGCGCCGTAGACGAACGGCTTGAACGACGAGCCCACCTGCCGGCGGGCCTGCGTGATGCGATTGAACTTGTTGCGCTGGAAGTCCCAGCCGCCCACCATGGCGCGCACGGCCCCGGTCTGGTTCTCGAGGACGACGGCGGCGGCCTCCATGCGCGGCTCCTGCTCCAGCATCAGCCGCGGCGCCGCCGGGGTTGCCGGCGCCTTCGGCTTCTCGCCGCCTTTGGCGGCCTTCGCCTCCGGCACCTCGAAGCGGAACCAGGCCACGTCGCCGCGCTTCAGCAGGCTGCCCGGCTCGCGCCGGCCCGTCCAGGCGATCCCTTCCGCCCCGAGGGTGTAGACCCCCTTACCGATCTTCACGCTGGCGCTCCTGGCGCCGGTATCGAGCACCAGTCCCTGGTACCAGCGGCCGGGCACGGGCTCGTTCTGCGTCCAGGTGGGGAGCTGCCGCGTATCGAGCTCCGCCGTCTCCATGGTGGCGATCGCACCGCGCCAACCCCGCCGGTGATCCAGCTTCAGCAGCCCCGAGCGCACGGCTTTCTCGACCGATCTCTGGATCTGGGAATCGAGAGTCGTCTGCACCTGCAGCCCGCCCTCATAGAGGCTGGTGGCGCCGTAGGTGGTCTCCAGGTACTTCCGCACGTCCTCGGCGAAGTAGGGGGCGAACAGCTCCTCGGCCCGCTGGGAGACGACGCCGAGCGGCTGCGCGACCGCCTGCTGGTACTGATCGGGGGTGATGAACCGTTCCTCCAGCATGCGCCGCAGCACGCGGTCGCGCTGCTTCAACACCGTCTCGGGAGTACGGTAGGGACTGTAGCGGCTGGGGGCGGGGATGATGCCGGCGAGCATCGCGGCTTCGGGCAGCGTCAGCCTGGCCGCCGGCTTGCCGAAGTAATAGCGCGAGGCCGCCTCCACGCCGTAGTTGCCGTGGCCGAAGTTCACCAGGTTGAGGTAGAGGGTGAGGATCTGCTGCTTGCTGTAGTTCTTCTCCAACTCGACGGTGACGAACGCCTCTTCGATCTTGCGCCGCCAGGTGCGTTCCCGGGTGAGGAACAGGATGCGGGAGAGCTGCATGCTGATCGTCGAGGCCCCCTCGACCACCTTGCCGGCCTTCACGTCGGCCAGCGCGGCGCGCAGGATGCCCATGGCGTCGATGCCGCCGTGGCGGAAGAAGTTCGCGTCCTCGGAGGCGAGGATCGCCTGCTGCATGACGCGCGGAATGCCGCTCTCCTTCAACATCACGCGGCGCTCGCGGGCGAAGGTGGCGAAGACGGCTCCGCTCCTGTCGTAGAGCTGGGTGACCAGGCTCGGCGTGTAGTCGGCCAGCGAGTCGACGCGCGGCACGTGGATGGCCGCCGCCACGGCGACGCCGGTCACCGCCCCCACCGCCAGGGCGGCGAGCACCGGCCAGGCCCAGCGCAGCAGGCGGCCGGAAGGGCGGGGAGGCGGCGCGGCGGGGACGGAGCGGGAGCGGTCGGTGGGCGGCGGATCGTACTGCATGGGAGGGATTATAGAGCCTTCCCAGGGCGGGTCGCCCGATGATAGAAAAGCGCTGCCAGGCTGGCGAGCTCAACCGGCATCCGGAGGTCTGAATGGAACCCCCGCACGTCCAACCTCCCCCACCCCCCGCGGCCCCGTTCGATCCGTCGGCGCGGCCCAAGTCGAGCGGCTGTCCCAAGCCGCTCGTCATCGGTTGCCTTGTCCTGCTCGTCCTCGCCGGCGCCGGTTTCCTCGGCTTCTTCTACTACGTCAGCCGGAACATGGGGAAGATGATGAACTTCTCCCTCGAGCAGTCGAAGCCCGCCATCCTGGCGAAGCTCGCCAGCGACGTCACCCCCGAGGAGCGCCGGCGCCTCGAGGCGGCGTTCGATGCGGCGCGCCAGCGCTTCGCCACCACGGAGGACGTCAAGGAGATCGCCCAGGCCAGCCAGGCGCTCAATTCCAAGATGGTGGAGCTGGCCTGGAAGAAAGACCCGATCACCCGGCAGGAGGTCCAGGAGCTCACCCGGATCCTGGAGGAAGTGGCGCACAAGGAGAGCCCGCCGGCAAGTGCGCCACCGGCAGCCTGATTCAAGGATCCTGCCTTCCGAAGGGCAGATCCTCCAGCGGCAAAGGCCTGCAACACCGCCGGAACAAACTGCCTCCCGTCATCCGTTTACAATCCTACCCATGGCAGGTTTTCAGCTCATCTCGCGCTTCACGCCCCAGGGAGACCAGCCCGAGGCCATCCGCCAGCTCACCGAAGGCATCGAGCGCGGCGACAAGGAGCAGGTGCTGCTCGGCATCACCGGCTCGGGCAAGACGTACACCATCGCCCAGGCCATCCAGGCCGTAAACCGGCCGACGCTGGTCCTCTCCCACAACAAGACCCTCGCCGCGCAGCTCTTCCAGGAGTTCCGCAGCTTTTTCCCCAACAACGCCGTCGAGTACTTCGTCTCCTACTACGACTACTACCAGCCGGAAGCCTACGTCCCCGCCACCGACACCTACATCGAGAAAGAGACCAACATCAACGAGGAGATCGACCGCCTGCGGCTACGGGCCACTAAATCTCTCTTCGAGCGGCGGGACGTGATCATCGTCGCCTCGGTCTCCTGCATCTACGGCCTGGGCTCGCCCGAGGCGTTCTACGGCATGCTGCAGTTCTTCAGCCGCGGCGATTCGGAAGGCATGGACCCTGTCCTCAAGCGGCTGGTGGACATGCAGTACCAGCGCACCCAGCTCGACCTCTTCCACGGCAGCTTCCGGGTGCGCGGCGACGTGCTGGAGATCCTCCCCGCCTATGAGGAGCTCGGCTTGCGCGTCGAGTACTTCGACGACGAGGTCGAGCGCATCAGCCGCTTCGACGTGCTGCGCGGCGAGGCCGTGCAGGAGGTGGAGCGCATCGCCGTCTATCCCAAGACCCATTACGTGACGCCCCAGACGCGCCTCGATCAGGCTATCGGCACCATCCGTGAGGAGCTGCAGTGGCGGCTCGCCGAGCTGGAGGCGGAGGGCAAGCTGCTCGAGCGCCAGCGGCTGGAGCAGCGCACGCGCTTCGATCTCGAGATGCTGAAGGAGATCGGCTACTGCCACGGCATCGAGAACTACTCGCGCCACCTCTCCGGACGCGCGCCGGGCGAACCGCCGCCGACCCTCTACGACTACTTTCCGGACGACCTCCTGGTGGTGATCGACGAGAGCCACCAGACCATCCCGCAAGTGCGCGGCATGTACCACGGCGACCGCTCGCGCAAGCAGACCCTCGTCGACTTCGGCTTCCGTCTCCCCTCGGCGCTGGACAACCGGCCGCTCACCTTCGACGAGTGGGATGCCCGGGTAGGCCAGCGCATCTACGTCTCCGCCACGCCGGCGCCGTGGGAGCTCCAGCGCGCGGGCGGCGTCATCGTCGAGCAGCTCATCCGGCCCACCGGCCTGCTCGATCCGGTCATCGAGGTGCGGCCGGCGCAAGGTCAGGTGGACGATCTGGTGGGGGAGATCCGCAAGGTCGTCGCGCGCAAGGAGCGGGTGTTGGTGACGACCCTCACCAAGCGCATGGCCGAGGAGCTGACGCAGTACTTGGGCGAGCTCGGCATGCGGGTGCGCTACATGCACAGCGACATCGAGACCCTGGAGCGGGTGGAGATCATCACCGGCCTGCGCCGCGGCGACTTCGACGTGCTGGTGGGGATCAACCTGCTGCGCGAGGGTCTCGACCTGCCGGAAGTCTCGCTCGTCGCCATCCTCGACGCCGACAAGGAGGGCTTCCTGCGCAGCGAGACCTCACTCATCCAGACCTCGGGACGCGCCGCCCGCAACGTCAACGGCCGCGTCATCTTCTACGCCGACCACGTCACCGACTCGATGCGGAAGGCCCTCGACGAGACCGAGCGCCGCCGCGCCAAGCAGGGTGCGTACAACCAGGAGCACGGCATCGAGCCGGCCACCATTCTGAAGGACATCCATAACCCACTGGTGCAGATGAGCAACCTAGACCTCTACTCCGCCGGTCCCGCTCGTCTCTCCGACGTGGCAGAGGCGATGGACATACCGCTCGCCGAGCGCATCAGCCGACTCGAGAAAGAGATGCGCGCCGCCGCCAAGCGCCTGGAGTTCGAGGAAGCCGCGACGCTGCGCGATCAGATCAAGGAGCTGCGGGAGTTGCAGATCTATTCAGGGTGACGGTGGACGCCATAAGCTCAAGATGTACTGACCGGTTTTTCGTCAAGAACGGCAGCGTTTTTCTTCTCTATTGCCTCCTCGACTTGTTCCCACTTCTCCCAGGAGACGGCCCCTCTTTGTTTGCGTCCGTAGATGAGACGCTCATGGGCCAGGTCCCACTTACCCAACCGAATGTAGAGTCGAGCCAGAGAGTAATGTGGAAACTGATCTAGTGGATTGATATCGATTGAAATATTGTATTCCCGGATCGCCTGGTGATAACAATCCGCCGCCTTTTCAGATTCGTCCATTTTTCTCCACTGGTCCCCTTCGATTCCTAGTAGAGTGCCGATGTTTTGATGCACCCGAACTGAGTTAAATCCCAGCTTGAGAGCTGCCTGAAAGCGTGACCTTGCCAACCGCCACCACTTTTTCTGCTGCTCGGAAAAAGCGCCGCTTTCCTGCCCCTTTCGCATATAGGCAATGCCAAGGGCATTGAGCAACTCTAGTTTGATCAAGTCTCTTCGCCATAACCTTCTTCGCAGGTTCTTCTCGCCAAGCCGGATCGCTTTGTCGGTATATTCCTGCCTTTTCTGGGTATCGGCCTTCAGTCGCCCGCCCATCACCGAGTAAAGGAAGACGCGATAGGCTTGGATGACGGGCTTGAGCCTTTTCTCACCGCTCTTTTCGACTTCCGTCGTAGCGTGTTCGAGAGCCTTCTCTGCCTTGAAGTATTCCTCGTCGCGGTAATACTTGGTATGCGCGTAGGCCAAGTGTAAGTATGCTTCGGGCAGGAACTTGACACCTTTGGAGATCAACTCGTTGAGCTCTCTGACTGCGGTATCCGAGTCCCGCAACTCGGCACGAGTCAGGGCATGATAGAAGAGAGCAAGATCGAATTTGGGATCGCTATTTGCCGCTTCCTCGAAAAGCCGGCTGGCGTTCTCGAGGTCACCGCTGGTCCCGGTTCCCAGATAAGAATTGAACCGATCGCGGCCTTCGACAAAGCTCTTCAGAGCTTCCGGTCGGTCGGTCGGGAGTGGAGTCGAGGGTCTAGGAGACATACGTTTCTACCGCCTTTATCCAGATATGGTATGCGAAAACCTCAAGTTCTTCATCCTGCCTGTCCACCGGAATGTCGCGTTTGATGGTCGCGTAGGACTCGTAACGCGAAAACTTCCGCCGGCGCTCGAAACGGGCGAAAGCCTTCCCTTGCGAGGCGCCGGTAATCCAACCTCCCGTTACCCGCACCCGCGGCAGGACCAGCCGGTGCAGCAACTCACGGATCGAAAACTTGACACCGGCAATGGCAATCTCCCCCAAGTCGGGGAGTTGCTCTTCCAATTCAGGTAAACGGAGGTAAGGAAGAAGATCGACTCTCGCCGCGCTGGGCAGTGCAGTTGCTGACCGGACAGTGGTTTGCAGATGGCCCAGCCAGAAGATAATTTGAGATCCTGCAGCCTCACTGCTGGCGGCAAACGGTATTACCTGGATCCTGTTCCAGACCTTATACAGGCTCCCGGCCACCAGGAAAACGGCAACAGCGAAAAAAACGACTGCCAGCACCCGCGCTACGAGGCCCGAGAGAATGTCGAACCACTGCTCGTTGTATTCAAGGCGGTTCCGCGGTATTCGGTCCCGCACCCGGTTCAAACCTTCCAGGGCGAGCCTCCGAACTTCTCCGGAAGCATCCTTGGCCGCAGCGAGATAGTGCGTCTCGGCGTCGTTCCACATCTGCTGACCCTCATAGAACTCGGCGAGCTTGAGGGAGGAGCTATCGCTGCTCCCTGCGGCGAATTTGAGAACCCGCTCGATCCCTTGGAGCGCCTGCTTTCTCAGCTCTTCCGATGGGCCCTGGGCCGCCGCTACAAACTGAGCCTCCGCTTCGTGCCAGGCGTGCAAACGCTCATAGAGAGCGGCGAGTTCCATCTGCCGCTGCTGCTGGATGGCCGGGTCAGCCTTCTCGGCGGTCGGGAGGTCGGCCGGCAGTAGCAACCCGATAGCCAAAACCGCCAGGATCGTAATACCACGTAGGTGCATCGATTGCGCTCAATTCTTCTGGAAGACCATGAGGAACTCGGCCTTAAACGGTCCTCCTCCGCGGGGATGGAGATACGGCACCCGTGCCAGCAGCAGCGGGAATGTCGCCTCCAGTCCGAAACCCGATTCTAGCGCAAGATGCTGCACGTCGTCCTTGCCCGGCCGACGGTAGCGCCCAGGAACATTGAGGACCAACCTGCCGCCCGGCTTGAGGATCCTGCCACTCTCTTTGATGGCCGATGCGAGGAAGCAGTTAAGCCACGTCTGGTAGCTCGGATAGCGTACGTAGCTCTGCGTGGGCTGCTCGGAGTATTTCTCCCAGTCGTAGAAGGGAGGACTCGAGAATACTAAGTCTGCCGAGGAGGTCGGCAGTTTCGGCAGAATGTCCTCGGCGCACCCATGGCGGATGGTGGCCGAAGCCCCGGGCGCCGTGTGTTCCGCCAGGGCAGCCATCGTTCTGCGGAGCCCCTCGACTTGGGCGTCGCACGGCTCGATCCCCACGTATGCTCGGTCGAGCGAGAGGCATCCCACGAGTCGGCCACCATAACCAGCGGCGAAATCAACTACCGTACCGCCTGCGGGAGAGAACCGATCTGCCACCGCTCGGGCGAGCGTGGGACGAAAGTTCGACACGCTAGCGGTCCCTGGGAAGGTCTTGAGGATTCGCCGCAGACAACTGGCGTTGACCCCAAAGCGGTCGGGCCAGATCGACCAGGCCCGCATCAGAGCTTGTCTGAGCAAGGTGTCGTCGGAGAAGACATCCATCGGGCTACGGTAGCGGCTGACGCGAACCGACCACATCTGAGGCTGGAATAGATTGGCGATCCGCAGCCCTGCATTGGACCCGTACAGACCGCCGTTGCGGAGGGCGGAACTCGGTTCCTTCGTCTTGAGGTGACCGAACTCCGCGGCGATCTGCTTCTCCGACAGATTAAAGTAGGGAAAGCCTCGATTCCTCCAGTAGTGAAAGGCCTGCTGCACGAGGTCAGCGCGCCGGCGCGCGGGTAGCTTGGCCCACTCCCGTCCCCTCAGGGTCAGCAGGCTGCTCACCTGATCCCGCGTCACCGTCATTCCCTCATCCCGCCGTCGTCAACAGCTTGAGCACAGCGGCGGAGCGCCGCAACTTGGGGTCGCGGAAATCGGGCAGATGGGTCACCGCCGCTGGAAGGCTCGCCTTCGGCACATGGGTGAAGCCAAGGCTGCGAAAGAAACCTAGGTTCCAGAACATAGCCAGTGCCACCGCGAACTTCCCATTCCAAGCTTCGACACGTTCCACCCGCACCTGAGTTAGCGCCGAACCGATGCCGTTCCGTCGGTGGTCAGGGTGGACGGCTAGGCCGTAGAGGTAGCCGCCCTCGCTGACGCGCTCGACCGCGGCGCAGCCAACCCGCTCTTCACCGGCCTGGGCCACGAAGTACTCCTGCCATCGGATCGTCTGTCTGGCTGGTCTACGGGTCAGCAGGCCGAAGCTCCGAATCCATTCCAAGTCGCTATCAGCCGCGGGGCGGATCTCGAACTCAGTCATAGACAATGGGCTGTGCTGGCCGATCCATCTAACCTCGGTCTAGCCATCTAATCTATACTAACTATATGTCTGAATCCCAGAACCCGGAAGATCCCCAGTTGGCAGAGGCAAGAGCCAACTTTGAGCGTATGCGATCAAGACTGAACGCGGCGAGGATCGCCTATGCGCGAAACTTACCGTTTGACGGGCGGGAGGTCACCTACGACGACCTCCGCAGAATCGCTGACGAAACTATCCAGGCCAACTATGAGCTACAGAGGCGCCGCTACGGGTCAGTAAAGCTCAAGCTTTCCGTCTCAAAGTTGCTGCGGAGGGGTTGGTGAGCCGCCGCTGGCGACGGAGGCCGATGCGGCCGACCCCTGGCTCATCGAGCCGATTCCGGGCGCGGGCTCGGTCTTTCCCGGCGAGGGCTTGGCGTGTGGCCTCCGGCCACGGCTTGGATCCGCACTATCGCTCCCGGCGTTCGGGGCGCTACCCCAACCGCCTGGCGGACGGGCTGGGGATCGATCCAGAGCCTTGAGCAGCAGTACCGCATCACGTCTCCACGGTGAGGACAGGCGGCGTCTTTCTCCGCCCTCGACGAGACCTCCGTCCGTCACGGTCCCCTTCGCGGCATCGAACCATTCCATGCACAGCGTTCCTTCAACGCCGGAGAGATCCACCTTGGCCCGGCCGCGCGGCAGATAGGCGAGGATCTCCTCGTGTCCAGGCGTCCGGTTGGCCAGGGCGTACCCTGACGAGCAGATTTTCGTGTCCGGGACGCAACAGGCGAGATCGATCCGCTTCGCGAAGCGCAGGGTGTCGCCCATCGCCCGGCGCGGCTCCTCGCGCTGCGGGTCGGCATCGAGAGGATCCATGTAAAGGGGATAGTGCCCGCGTAGAAAGGTTTTCCAAACCCAGTCGCGGCCGCCGCCGACGCCCCAGAGATGATCGGTATCGACGAGCACGGCTTTAGAGCCGTCCGCGAGAGGAGGATCGCGTCGCCAGCCGCCACCAAGACCGCGCGAATTGCCAGGGGAAATCCAGTCGGCAGGGCTTCCGAAGAGGTCCTCGTTACGGTTCCCCGGAAAGCAGGCGGTCATGCCGATGAGATGGCGTCCGGCGTCGGCGCTCCGCAGATGGCGGATCAGATGGTACTGCCAGTCGCGGGAGGTCCCGGGGCTTTCGTTGGAGATCTCCCAGAGGACGTGATCCAGATCGCCGACCGTCTCCACGACCTTTGTCGCGTAGGCCTCCTGCAGACGGGTGACGGCAGGGATGCGCAAGGTGTGCACGTCCGAGCCGTCTCCGCGCGCGCCGGGATCCCCATCGATGCCGTTCACGTTGTTGCGCCGGTTGAAGGGATGGCGCTCCCAGGGGTTCCCCTCACCGTTGTCGTGGATGGACCAGCCGTTGAAGAGCATGACCGCGACGTAAAAGCCCCGCTCACCCGCGCGGACCACCCGTTGCCGTAGACGCGTGAAGTACTCGGGGTCGAACCGAGTCAGATCGAATCGCGGCCGGCCGTCGAGAGCCATTCCGGGACCCGTGCGCTGGTACGGCCGCGGGTGGAGATCATGCGTCCACGCCTCGTGCGCCCAGAGGCGGATGAAATTGTGGCCCCAGGATGCGAGGCGATCGAGATAGCGCTCGAAATCGAAGCCGCCCGGGCGTTCGCCGTTGTCGACCAGGTTGTCCCAATGATGGGAGCCGGCGAGATAGACGGCGCGGCCGTCGGCGCCGGAGAAATAGCGTGGATTGGCGGGATGGATGCGTAACGGGGGCATGCCAGACGCCGGAGGTTAACATGGACGCCGTCGCTGCTACGATTAGCCGAATGAGAATCGCCGGTCTGCTGGCCGCCGTGGGCGTGGGCGTCGCGCTCACGTTTCTCCTGGCGCGCGCGTTGGGGATCGAGGTGCTCTCCTGGGCAGCCCTCGCCGCCTTCACCGCCGCGATCTGGGCCGCCCGGCTGCCGCCGAAGCAGGAGCGCATCATCGTCTGGTCTCTCGGTGCCCTCGTCATCGTCCTGTTGGCCGCCCGCGTACCTCTGCCCTGGGCCGCGGCTTTGGGAGCCGTTCCGGGGGCGGCCTGGTTCTGGGCGGTCGGCACCATGGTCGGAAGGCCTTAGAAGGAACGCATGACCTCCCGCTACGGCTGCCAGAGCATGGTCGCGCCCCTGCGCAGGGTCCTCGTCCGCCGCCCGGACGAGGCCTTCGGCAATGCCGATCCGGCGCGCTGGCATTACACGGCGCGGCCGGATCTGGAGGAGGCCCGGCGCGAGCACGATGTCCTGACGGAGCTGCTGCGCTCCGCCGGCGCCGAGGTGATCGAGCACTCCGAGCCGCAACCGGACCGCGCGGACGCCATCTACGTCTTCGATCCCGCGCTGATCACCGACCGCGGCGCCATTCTCCTGCGCATGGGCAAGGCCCTGCGCCGCGGCGAGGAGGAGGCGCTGGGCCGCCGGCTCCAGGAGATCGGCGTTCCCCTCCTCCCGGCACTGCAAGGAGAAGCTACCGCCGAAGGAGGAGACCTCCTCTGGCTCGACAGCCGCACCCTGGCCGCCGGGCTCGGCTTCCGCACCAATGCCGAGGGCCTCCGCCAACTCCGAATTATCCTAGGTACGATGGGCGTCGAGGTGATGCCCGTCGAGCTGCCGTACTTCGGCGGACCCGAGGCCTGCCTCCATCTGCTCTCGCTGATCAGCCTGGTGGATGACGATCTCGCCGTGGTCTATCCGCCTCTGCTCTCCGTTTCTTTCTGGCGGCTGCTGCAAGACCGCGGATTTCGTCTGATCGAAGTGCCCGAAGAGGAATTTCCGACGCAAGGCCCGAACGTCCTCGCGCTCGCTCCTCGCAAAGCCCTGATGCTCGAAGGCAATCCGGTGACCCGCCGGCGGTTGGAGGAAGCCGGCTGCGAGGTCCTCACCTACCGCGGCCGCGAGATCTCGCTCAAGGCGGAGGGTGGCCCCACCTGTCTGACGCGGCCAGTATTGCGAGAATAAGGGCGAGAATAACGGCGGGAGCAAAGGAGGCGCGTGCCGATGATGAGAAAGTTGTCTTGGCTCCTCGTGCTCTTTCTCGGGTCGGCGACGTGGAGCAACGCCGGCGCCGCTCAGGGTGTGGAGCGGGATCTCGCCTATGGTTCCGATCCGAGCCAGCGGCTGGATCTGTCGGTTCCCGCCGCCAAGGGATTTCCGACGGTGATCTTCGTGCACGGCGGCAGCCTCACGAGCGGCGACAAGGGTGATGAGGACTACAGGAAAGCATGCGCGCCGTTTCCCGCCGCTGGCGTCGCGTGCGCGAATGTGAATTATCGCTTGGCGCCGGCGCACGCCTGGACGGCGCAGGCCGAAGACGTGGCGGCCGCCGTGGCCTGGGTGCGGACGAACATCGGCTCGCGCGGCGGCGATCCGCAGAAATTGTTTCTCCTCGGGCACAGCTCGGGAGCCACGCTGGTCGCGGTGGTGGGCACGGACGAACGCTATCTCGCCCGCCACGGCCTGAAGCCGAGCGACCTGCGCGGCGTCGTCCCGATGGGCTCCATCATGTGGGACGTCGAGTTCGAAGAAGGCATGAGGCAGTACGGCCGCGCCCGCGCCGAGGAAGCCTTCGCACGGGATCCTGGCAACCGGATGTACGAGAGCCTGGACGCGTACCTGGATCACTGGCCAATCCGCCACGTCCGGGCCGGACTGCCGCCGTTCCTCTTCCTCATCGCCGAGAGCGAGCAGGAG
This sequence comes from Thermoanaerobaculia bacterium, assembly GCA_044868005.1. Taxonomy (GTDB): domain Bacteria; phylum Acidobacteriota; class Thermoanaerobaculia; order Multivoradales; family UBA5704; genus DATARR01. The sequence continues at coordinate 27,579 of JBIOVX010000128.1, forward strand.
CAGCCTCCGGTGCTGAAGACCAATAGGAAGTTCGTCGAGGACGCACGCGCGCAGGGGAATTGGGCAGAGTACAAGATCCTGGCGGGCCGGACTCACTACAGCGCGGTTCATAAGCTCAGCGAGCCCGGCGATCCGGTGTTCGTCATCGTGCGCGACTTCGTCCAGCTCAGGGCTGGGCGTCGGGCTCGATGAGTCCGACGCCCTTCGGTTTTGGACGGCTCTCTCAGATCGTACCCGAGCTGGAGAAGATCTTGTCGCCGACGCGCGGCACCTCGCACGTCACAAAGTCACCGGGTATCCACGCGCCGATTCCGATCTGCTCGCCCGCGAAGAACTCGTACAGACCCTTGACGGTCTGGTAACCCGAGAGGCTAGGGCACTGGTGCGGCGGACACTGGTTGCCGATCTCGAACACCAGTTTGTTCTGCCCTACCTCGGCGATATGCGTGTCGCGGAACACGCGATCGCCTTTCTTTACCAGCACTCCGTCTTTCGCCAGATGGAAGTAGAACCCATAGGTGCCGTCCTCATGCTTGATGCTGACCCAGTTGCCGGTGCTGGAGGCGTCGACCAGGTCGGCATCGTTGGTCGGCTCTGATTCTTCGACCATCGTGACGACGCCGCCGCGCGCGGCGTAGACGTCGGTCCCTGAGGCGGCGGTGAACTGCAGGGCGAACTTGTGGACGCCGTCGGGGTAGCCGAGGGTCGGGTCATCGAAGTTCCCCTTGGTGATGGTCCAGGCCGGATAGCCGCCGGTGTAAGGGAGGTAATAAAAGCTGTCGAGCGAACCGGGGCAGTCCTTGACCCGGTCGCGCACGATCTTGGGCAGGGTGGCGGAATACTCGAAAGCTTTGCCGGTCGTCGAGTTGTCGCCTGTCAACTGCGGCCAGTTGAGCGCGGCCACATGATCGACGCCCTTGGTGAGAAACTCGGCCAGACCGCCGAACATACCCTGGAACGCCGCGGCCTCGTCGTAGAGGTCATCGACCTCGTAGACCGCGAAGTTATCGGTGACCAGCACACCCTTCGGGGTGTCGGAAGGATTGTTGTTGGTGATCTTGTAGCCCATGGCGGAGAAGGTCGGGCTCGGGCTGGGGACATTGGAGAGAGTGACGGTGCTCACCTTGGCCTGCTCGAAGTCGTTGATCACCTGGTCGCCGCCGACGTTGAAAACCGTCTCGGTGTAGGTGACCACGGCGTAGGAACCGAACGGGCGCATCACCAGCGACAGGGTTTCGGTGGCCTGCTGCTGGGGAGCGCCGCAGCCGAAGCCGCTGGTGCAGGTGGTCTTGAAGGTGGTCGCGGTGACGGTGGCGAGCTGGCCGTCGACGAGCGTGCTGGGCAGCCCCACCGGAACGTCGCCGTCCTGCAGGTCGCTGGCGATGGTCCAGGTGTTGCCGCCCTGGCTGACGTCGATCTTCATCGAGAAGGAAAAAGTCTGAAAGCCGTTGCTGGTGGCGCAGCCAGCCGGAACGCCGCCGACCTGGGTCGTCGCTGTCTCGGCGGCGAGCCGCTGCCAGCGCTCGAGGTTGAGAGTGCCGAACATGCCCTGGGCGTAGCCGGCGGTCGGGCGCAGTCGATATGGCTGGTTGAGATTCTCTTTATAAGGCGGGAACGGCTGGAACGGCGCCACCCACAGCGTGAGGCAGGGTGTCGCCTTGGCTGCCGCCGCCGAGATGGGAAGGTCGTCGCGCAGCGAGGTGAGCAGGGCGGTGCCGTCGGCGAAGCGGAGGCCGCGGCCGTCGATGCGCCGGCCGGCCATCAGCCCGGCCGGAAGCTGGCTTTCGGCGATACCGACGACGCCGAGGGTACGATGGCCCGCGAAGCGGAAGGTGCGGGAGGCATCGTCGACGGCAGCCACCTGACCGTGCAGCGGGCCGGCCCCAACCACCTGGCCACAGGCGGCGCGCACGAAGCCGGCGCCAATGCGGGCCTGCTCCACCGCCTGCTGCGTCAGGCTCTGCTGGAGGCGTAGGAAGGCCAGGCTCATCCTGGGGAGGCCGGAAGGAGCTTGAGCGCGGAGCGTACTTTCGAAGCTCTCTTCGGCTTCTTCCGCGCCGGCCACGGCCGCGTCGAAGAGATCGGCGGCGCGGCAGACCTCGCCGGCGCGGAGCACCGCCGCGGCTTCGCCGAAGGCGGCGCTCGCCTCACGCAGGACGTGGCCGGCATCGGCATAGAGCGGATCGTCCGCCAACACCGCGGCCCGCTCGTCGAGCAGCGAGCGGATGGGATCGACGAAGCGCTCCGGGGCCAGCGCGATCTCCAGCGCCGAGCACCCCTCGGCGATCGGAGCCGCACCGCGCGGCGAGGCCGGGCAGCCGTCCTGGCGGTCGGCGATGCCGTCGAAATCGCGATCGGCTCGCGTGGGCATCGGCGCGGCGGAACCGGCGCCCGCCGCGAACAGGCCGAGAGCCACGCAGGCCAGCCAGGTAGCGCCCGTTTGGCGCCGGAGAGAGCGAGCGGACTCGCACGGAAAGAGAGTGTTCATGACGTTCTCCAGAAGAAACGCCCAGGCCGATCATCGGTCGGGGGTCGTCGCCCGAAGGCGATCTAGACCTGGATGCGGAGAACGGCGCCGGAAAGGGACATCACCGTCCGGGCGACGGGTCCGCGAGCTTGCCGGGCGGCGCGCCAGCCAGCTCGGCGAGGAGAAAAGCGCGGGCCTTGCGCCAGTCGCGCTTGGCCGTGCGCTCGGTCAGGCGCTGCAGCTCACCGATCTCGGCGAAGCTCAGCCCGGCGAAGAACCGCAGCTCGACGAGGCGGCCGAGCCGCGGGCTCTCCGCGGACAGCCGTTCGAGAGCGGCTTCGAGGGCGAGGAGATCCGCCGTGAGACCGGCGTCCGCCGCGGCCGGCGGCTCCCCCGGCCCGCCGATCTCGATACGGACCACGTCGCCTGAGCGCTTGGCGGCGTCCCGCTGCCGGGCATAGTCCACCACCACGTGGCGCATGACCCGCGCGGCGAGGTTGAAGAAGTGCGCGCGATCGGCGACGGAGAGGCCCGCCGGCCGGGCGAGGCGCAGGTAGGTCTCGTGCACCAGGGCGGTGGTGTTGAGCGTTTCGCCGGGCCGGCCGCGGGCGCCGAGCTGGCGGTGAGCGAGGCCGTGGAGCTCGCGGTAGACGCGAGCGAAGAGGGCTTCGGAGGCGGCGCCGTCGCCGTCCCGCGCGGCGGCGAGCCAGCGCGTGATCTCTTCCGTGGATTCCTGCGGCACCGTCACGCCCTCACTCCGCCGGGCTCGCGCGCCGCAGCAGGGCCGCGGCCTCGCGGCTCAGTGGATGATCCTTTCCGCGCTGGTCCTGCAGGAGGACGACGGCCTCGGCAAGGTCTTGCCGCGCCCGCGCCCGATCGCTGGCGGCGAGGGCCACGCGGCCGCTCGCCAGCAGATAGTCCGCGATGAGCGGGTGCTCGGGATGGTTTTGACGCAGGAACAGGATCGCCGCGTCGATCCTGCGCCGCGCCTCGGTCAGACCCTCGCGGGCGCCGAGGGCCAGCAGGTCGAGGGCGATCTGGTAGTTCGACGACGCTACACCGGGATGCGCGGCGTCGCCGAAGAGCTTGCGCTCGATTTCCAAGGCCCGCCGATGGAGCGCCAGGGCGCGTTCCGGATTACCGCGCAGCCGCGCCACCTCGCCCAGGTACTTGAGGGCGGTGCGGATCTCGTAGCTCTCCGGCCCGCTGGGCTCGTAGTGGTCCACGACCCGGGTGAGCGTTCGCTCCGCCTCGCCCAGCCGGCCGCTTCGCAGCCGCGCCCAACCCTCGCTCAGCACGGCGGCCCAGACCAACGGATGGTCGTCCCCGACCTTCGCCCGCAGGAACCGCTCCGCCTCCACGAACTGCTGCTCGGCCTCGGCGTAGCGCTCCTCGTTCATCAGGCAGAAACCCAGATAGCGGCGCGCCGAGCCGACGTCGTAATGGTCGAGAGGCTCGAGGATGCGGATGGCCTCGCGCAACGCGCGCTCGGCCTGCTCGTTGCGCCGCAGATCGGAGAGCAGGAAGCCTTGCTTGATCAAGGTCTCTGCCACTTCGACGTGATTGGACCCCACCGTCGCCCGCTGCTGGACGAGAACGTTGGCGAGCTCGGCGGCGGCAGCCTCGCGCTGCCCGCTGGAGGCGAGCAGCTCGGCCAGGGTCCGGCGCGCGACCGACACCTCGAGCGGCGCGCTCCGGGGCGACGCCGCCAGGATGGCGAGGCCTTCACGCGCCGCCCGCTTCGCCTCGTCGAAGCGGGAGAGATTGCCGAGAATGGAGGCGGTCTCGAGCAGGCGGCGCCCTGTCTCGACGCTCGTGGGGCCGAAATATTGGCGGGCAGCGGCGGTGCTCTGCCGCACCAGGGCGAGCGCCTTTTCCTCTTCTCCTTGCTCGCCGAGCACGAAGATGCGGATGCTGGCCAGGCGCTGCCCCTCCCTGCTGTCCAGACCGAAGTGCCGCTCGAGGACCGGCCGTGCCCGCTCCGCGAGCCGCCACGCCTCGTTCAGGTTGCCACGGGCTGCCTGGATCTCGGTCAGCGTCGTGAAGCTGAGCGCCGCCTCTACCGAATCGGCACCGAAGAGCCGCCGCCGCTCGGCGAGGGAAGCCTGGGCCGCCTCGCTCGCCGCGTCGTAGAGGCCGAGACTGCGATCGATCTGGGCGATGGCGTCCAGCAACTCGGCCCGCACCACGGGCTCCGGCGCCAGCTCCGCGTCCACCCGCCGAGCGCCCGCGGCGAGGATCTCGCGAGCCGTCAGCTCCGGTCCCCGGCCGGTCTCCGGGTCGGCTTCGCGAAAGATGGAGAGCAGGAGCTCCTTGACCCGTTCCGCCCGCTGCGCCTGCTCGCTCGCCATCCGCGCCTGGCGCTGCGACACGATAGTGCCGGCGACGAGCGAGAGCACGGCCGCCGCCAGCGCCGCGACGGCGAGCTTGTGCCGCTGGACGAGCTTCCGTCCCCGGTAGAGGGCTGAATCCGGGCGGGCCCGTACAGTTCGTCCAACAAGGAAGCGTTGGAGATCGGCGCCGAGGTCGGCGGCCGAGCGGTAGCGGCGCGCGGGATCGCGATGCAGGGCGGCGAGAACGACGGAATCGAGGTCGCCTTGAACGCGGCGGGCGAAGCGCCGCCGATCGGGGATTCCCGCCGCATCGCCGTCGGCCTCCCGACCGGTTGCGCGGAGAACGGCCGATGGCCGCTCGGCGCGCTCGTCACCCACGCCTTGGGCCACCGCGGCAGGCGTCCGGCTGTCAGCGTGGGGGGAGCGGCCGGTCAGCAGCTCATAGAGGATCACCCCCAGTGCGTAGACGTCCGTGGCCGTGGTCACCGGTCCGCCCAGGATCTGTTCCGGCGCGGCGTAGGCCGGCGTGAGGGGTGCCTGGAGGTGCTGAGTGGCCGTGTCCCCGGGCGTCTCCGCCAGGAGCTTGGCGATGCCGAAGTCGAGGAGCTTGATCTGCCCTTCGGCGGTGACCAGCAGGTTCGAAGGCTTGAGGTCTCGGTGGACGATCAGGCTGCGGTGCGCGGCGTCCACCGCTTCGCAGGCAGCCATCATCAGGCGCAGACGCTCTTCCAACGAGGGTTTCACGCGCCGGCAGTAGGCGAGGATCGGCTCGCCCGCCACGAGCTCCAGCACGAAGTACGGCCGTCCGTCCGGGGCGGTGCCGCCGTCCAGGAGGCGGGCGATCCCAGGATGTTCGAGGCGAGCCAGGATCTGGCGCTCGCGCTGGAAGCGGCGCACGATCTCCGCGGAGTCCATGCCGCGCTTGATCAGCTTCAGGGCGACCCGGTGTTGGAAGACGCCGTCCGCCCGCTCGGCGAGGAAGACCTCGCCCATGCCGCCGCTGCCCAGGATTTCGAGGAGCCGGTAGGGACCGAGGCGGTGGCTCGCAGCGAGCTCCTCGCGCGGCACCTCCGGCACCGGACTGTCAGCGAACGCCGCCGCGACGAACCCCGGCGCCTGCTCGGCAACCGGCCGGGAGAGAAGCGGGGAGGCGCTCGCCTCGGCAGCGAAAAGCCGCTCGAGCCTCGCTGCAAGCTCCGGCTGCTCCCCGGCCAGCCGCGACAGCCGCGCCGAGCGCTCCTCGGGAGACAGCTCGGACAGCTCGTCGAACCAGCGTACCCAGACGGGCTGGTCCTGTGTCGGCAGCCAGGTGCCGTCTTGAACCTCGTCCACTGTGCTACTCATTTTAGTTGATCGTGACGATCAGGGAGCGGCTTTGACCTTCGGCCACTCGCGGGCCGGGTCCGCCGTCTTCTCCAGCCAGGCGCGCAGGCGGACCGTCAGGTCTCGCCGCAACGGCTGCGTCGCGGGATCGTCGATCAGGTTCTTCTGCTCCCCCGGATCCGCGGCGAGGTCGTAGAGCTCGTCCTGCTTCCCGGGCTCGGCCCAGACGATCAGCTTGGCGCGCGGCGTGCGGACGAGCCGATGGGCCAGCTTGCCGAACTTCTCCCCCTGGTCGTCCACCCACTCGGAGAAGGCGTCGTCGATGGGCGGCGCTCCGGGCTCATGGCGGAGGGCGGGCAGCAGGTTGCGCCCCGGCCAGGAGGCGGGGGCCTCAAGCCCGGCGAAGGCGAGGAGCGTCGGCGGCAGGTCGAGGCTCGACGCCGCGAGATCGGAGACGCCCGGCGCGAGACCCGGCGCGCGGACGATGAGCGGCACGCGCAGCGATCCCTCGTAAGGCACGACTTTGCCGTTGGGGCCTTTCGCGCCGATGCCCCGCTGGCCCATCATGAAGCCGTTGTCTCCCAGGAAGATCACCGCCGTGGTCTTCGCGAGTCCGGCTTTGTCGAGGGCCGCCAGCACGCGGCCGACCTGCTCGTCGAGAGAGCTCACCGCCTCGTTGTAATGGCGCCAGTCGGCCTCCGCCGGAGCGCTAAAGCCGGGCGGCTTCAGGGCGGCGCCGGACTTTTCCGCGTAGAGGGCCTCGATGCGCGGCGGGTTCGGCTCGAATGGGGTGTGCGGCGCCGTGAAGGCGAGCCAGAGCAGGAACGGAGCCTTCTTCGCGTGACCGCTGCGCAGGAAGGCCACGGCATCGTCGGCAAAGATCTCCTGCGTGTATCCGGGAAGGGTCTTCATCTTCCGCGATTTCCCTCGCGCCAGCAGGGGATTCTTGTAGTGGGTGCCTCCCTCCGGCAGCCAGGTGCGCACGTCGGAAAAGCCGATCCGCCACGGATCGGCGGGGAGGTGCCACTTGCCGGCCAGGACCGTCGTGTAGCCCGCCCGGCGCAGCAACCCCGGCAGCGTCGGCAAACCACGGAAGGCGTCCGGCCCCTTGGCCTCCGGACGCTGGATCTCGATGGAGAGGGCGCCGTGCTGCTGCGGAGTGAGACCGGTGAGCAAGGTGGCCCGGCTGGGCAGGCACTGCGAGACGTGAATGGTGGCTTGGCGGAGCCAGATCCCTTCAGCGGCGAGGCGGTCCAGAATCGGAGTGTGCACCGACGTGTCGCCCGCTACGCCGAGCACGTCCCAGCGGTGATCGTCCGACGTAATGAAGAGGATGTTGAGCTTCTCGTCTGCGGCAGCCGGAGCCGTGGCGACCGAAAAGGCCAGCGCCATGACGACCGCGAGTCTTCTCCAGGAACCGCGATCGGGGATCATCGAGCGTCTCTCCTCGGGAGGAGTATACGGAGCCGTAACACGTCCCGTTGTACCGATATCGCTCGGCGTTGCACGCGTAGCGCGCCTTTTTTAGGCGTACAGCGGCCCGTTGCACGCGTGCGACAAGGCCTTGCACGCGTACAACAACTTTTTTATCGGTGCAACGTCTCCTTGCACGCGTTCAGCGCCTCATTGCCTGCGGACAGCGGCCCGTTGTACGCGTGCAGCGGTCCCTTGCACGCGTACAGCAGCCCATTGCACGCGTGCACAAAATTTTGTACCCGTGCAACGGCCCGTTGCATGTGTGCAACGCCTTGCTGCACGTATACAACGGCTGGGTGCACGCGTACGACGGCGTTTTTACCGGTGCAACGCCTCGTGGCACGCGTGCCGCTGTCCGTTGCACGCGTGCAATGCCGGTCGAAACGCGTGCAACGAAAAGCGTCAGGCTCTTCGGGCCTTCTTCGCGAGGCCGGCGGGGTTGCGGATCGGCGCCGCTGGAGTAGAATCGAGAGCCGTCAAGTTCGCTCCACCATGAAACACGTCAAACCGGTTGCCGTGGTCCTGGCTATCCTCGCCGTTGGCCTCTTTACCGGCGGCTGCTCGGAGGCCCGCCGCCTCAGCCCCGCGGAGTTCGTCGACAAGGCGCACACTCCCGTCGGAGACGTGCATGACGTTGACTTCATCGGGGTGCGGCAGGGCCGAGCATACCTCAGAGAGTGGAGGTACTGGCCGGTGATTGGTGAGAGGACGCGGCTGCTATGGACCGAAGCCAGCGGCCTGTCTCCTGAGGAGCTGCAAGAATTGGAGGCCGAGAGGATCCGGGAAGAGCTGGCGGCCAGGAAATCCCGGGAGGTTCAAGCAGGCCCCGCTACAACGATGTCCGTAACAGACGTTCCCGGCGGGCCGCCGTGATGTTGTCGCGGGTGGATTTCTCAGGTCGGTGGGAGTTCTCGCCTGGCGCCAGCGCGCTGCAGATCGAGTCCCCAGATGCGGTCATGTTCGCCATTGAGCACCGTGAGCCAGGGTTTCGTCTCGAGAGGACGCTGACCTTCGGCGGACGGAGCGACACCTTCGCCATCGATCTGACGGTGGGGGCCGATGGCGCTCCGGTTACTCGCGGCGAAGCCACTCTTTACCCGTCCTTGCGATGGGACGGTGATCAGCTCGTGTTCTTCGCGCGGATCGTCCACGGCGGCGAGGAGGCCACGAATCTGGTCCGCTACCGCCTCGAAGAGGACGGCACGATCCTGGTTGCCGAGGAGAGTTTCCGCAGCTCAGGGCAGAGCTACGATAACAGGTGGGTCTTCACGAAGTGTGCGAGCGCGGCGGAATAGGAAGAGCCTCAGCCTACCGCCGCCGCCCGCTTCACCACGATATCCCGCGCCACGTCCGCATCCAGCGCCAGCACGGTCTCGCCGATCTCGATGACGAAGGAGGGGACCCGCTGCAGGAGGCGGAGCTCGGCGCCGGGGACGAGACCGAAGACGGCCAGGTGATTGCGCCGCGAGGGGCTCTCACCTCCCAGGCAGAGCACTTCGACGCTCTCGCCGCCGGCGAGGTCCTGCACCGTCAGCAGGCCCTCGGCTGGCATGGGCGGCACGGGTTCCTCCTTCTTGAAGAGGCGGCGCAGCCAGGAGAGCGCCGGCGTCTGCTGCGGAAACTCATACTCGCACTGCGGGCAGCGCGCGAGGTTGCACATGGCGCCCAGCGGACAGCCGTGATGGCAGAGGGCGTCCGCCTTCTGGAACTCGAAGCCGCAGAGGGGGCAGGTCAGAAAATGTTCAGCCATGGCGCAAGGTGATTGATAAGTCCGCCCACGAAGAAGGCGAAGGGAAAGATGAATGCGGCCATCGCCCACGCGACCTTCATGCCGTGCTCCTTGCCGATCATGAAGAAGTTGGCGATGCAGGGCATGAAGAGCGTGATGGTGACCATGGAGACGAAGATCTGCAGCGGCGTGAGGAGCGGGTGCGGTCCCGTCGAGGCGTCGAGAATGTAGACCGCGCCGAAGTCACGGCGCAGGAAGCCGATCAGGAAGGCGTTCGACATCTCTTTCGGCAGCCCCAGCCAGCCACCGACCAGGGGCTCGCCGGCCCTGGCGATGGCCGGCAGCACGCGCAGGCGGTCGAGCAGGAAGAGCGCCGCCGTACCGGCCACGAACAGCGGGATGACCTCGCGCAGATACCAGTCGAGGCGGCCGATCGTCTTCACCCAGACGTTGGCGAGCTGCGGCCGGCGCATGGGCGGGATCTCCAGGATGAAGTCTCCCGTCTCGCCTGGGAAGGCGCGCGCGGTGAGCGAGCCGACCAGCAGGACGACGATCACCATCAGTCCCATCCAGGCCACGGCGGCGAGCGGCGAGAGGCTGGCCATCATGGCGAGCAGCACGCCGAGCTGCGCCGAGCAGGGCACGGCCAGCGCCAGGAGCATGGTGGTGACCACCCGCTCCTTGCGGGTCTCGAGGATCCGCGTCGTCATCGTCGCCATGGTGTCGCAGCCGAGGCCGAGGATCATGGGGAGCACCGCCTTGCCGTTCAATCCCATGAGGCGGAACGTGCGGTTGACCATGATCGCCATGCGCGGCAGATAGCCGGAGTCCTCCAGCAGGCTGAAGAGCAGGAAGAAGCTGGTGACGATGGGCAGCACGATGGCGAGGGCGTAGGAGAGCGCCATGGTGACGGCGCCGTAGGGCCCCACGACGAAATCATGGACGAAGCGCAGAATCTCGCCGCTCCAGCCCAGCCGCGCGCCCGGCGCCAGGCCGTAGGCCGGAACGATGACCGTCCGCTCGACGGTGCCGAGCGGGACCTCGTTCACCGGCGTCAGCGGGATGGCGAAGGTGAACGACGCCGCTTCCTGCTGATGCGTGTGGGGGAAGGGGAGCATGGCGTCCACGGCACGGAGGGCGAGCGGCGTCACCCGTTGCGCGAAGACGCCCGTCTCCAGCAGGTCCACCAGCGTGCCGGCGCCGAAGAGGCCGACGAACCAGAAGACCAGGGAGAGGATCACCAGCAGGAAGGCCAATCCCTTGAGCGGATGCATGGCCCAGAAGCCGAGGCGCACGGCGAGCGAGGCGTGCTTCGGCTGCGTCAGCGTGTAGGTCTCGGCCAGGATCTCGTTGACGCGGGCGAGCCGGGTGCGGTTCTGCTCGTACGGATCCGCCGATTCCACGTCGAACGGGATCGCCGGCCGGGCGTCCGGCAGCGCCGTCACCAACTCGGGCGTTCCCTGATTGCGCGTGGCGATGGTGCCGACGACGGGCACGCCCAACAGTCCGGAGAGCTTCTCCGCATCGATGCGGCCGCCGCGGGCCGCGAGCTCGTCGAGCATGTTGAGTACGAGGACTTGTCGGTGGCCCAGCTCGGCGATCTGCAGCGTGAGGAGCAGGGCGCGGCGGAGGTTCTTGGCGTCGGCCACCTGGACGACGGTGGCGCCAGGGTTCTGTTCGAGGAGCTTCGCCGTCACCCGGGCGTCGTCGCTGCGCGGCGAGAGATCATTGACGCCGGGCGAATCCACCACGTCCAGCGGCCGGCCGGCGAAGGCGGCGCGAGCGCGGGTGATCTCCACCGTGGTGCCGGGGAAGTTGGAGACGTTGACGTACCGGTTCGTCAGGTTCTTGAACAGCAGGCTCTTGCCGACGTTGGGGTTGCCCACCAGGAGGACGGTCTCGGCGGCGGGCCGCACGCCGGGAAAGGGGAGGACCTTCGCGTCGATCATCTCGCGATCGAAGCGGACCGGCTGCCAGAGGTCTTCCATGGAAGAGAAGCGTACGAGCCCGCCGCCGATCGCGCGCCACGCCGAGGGGCGGCTCGGAACTGCTTGTGCGGCCTACCCGCGACCTGCCCGGAAGGGTGGTTCCCCCGCCACCGTGCGCTGGTGGATCTCCCGCGTCAGCGTCTCGACGCGCTCGGTGAGCTCGCGGGTGGTGCGCGTCAGCTCGGTGTTCTGCTCCAGCAGCACCCCCCGGGAGACGTACAATGCCCACCCAGGAACCATCCGTACTGGTCGCGTGTCTAAGGCAGGCAAGGAGGTGGGTTTTCATGAGAAAGCTCGTCGGCTGTGCCTCGAAGGGATCTCGCGCCGCGGTCATCGCCGTCCTGGCGATCGCCGCCGGCTGCGTTCTCTGCGGTCGTGGATTTGCGGCCGAGGAAGCTCCGAAGCCACCTCCGGGGCGGCTCGGAGAGGAAGTGCTTCGCTTCGGCAAGGAAGGGATTGGCCCGAGCCAGATGACGCGGGTCGAGAGCGTCGCCGTCGACCCCGAGGGGTTCATCTACGTGGGCGATTGGGAGCTCGCACGCGTGCAGCGCTTCAGCCCCGAAGGCAAGCTCGAGAGGCTGGTCTACGTCGAGTCCGATCGCATCGAGTCGATCGCCTATGAGCGCAGCGGCGTGCTGTTCGTCGTGGGGCTCTACCACATGTTCCGCTACGACGCGAAGACCCTGAAGCCGCTGGGGGAGGTCGAACGCCCCGGCAACGGCAATTACCTCGCGGTGGCTCCCCGGCCGGGCGGCGGAGTGATCGCCGTGCTCCAGGCGCCCAACCACTCCGACGACATCGCCTTGCTGGACAAGGAAGGCAAGGTCGAACGCATCTTTCATGGCGCAATCGACAAGGTGGCGGAGTACATGGTGCGGTCTCCCTTCGTGACCATGGACGGTCAGGGCTTCTTCTACGTCGCCGACGAAGGCAACCATGCGATTTTCAAGTTCAGTCCCGAGGGGCGGTACATCAACCGCTTTGGCTATGCGGGCCACCCTCCCGGCGACAGCGAAACTGATTTCCAGGGCCTCGCGGTAGACCGTCAGGGTCAGCTCTGGGTCAGCGGTTGGAGCACTCTCAACCTTGTCACACCAGACGGCCGTCCGCGGCAGGCGTACGAGATGAGCGCCTATGGACTGGCCGTCAACGACAAGAACGAGCTATACGTCGCCGACTGGACGCAGGTCCGCCGGTATGCAGCCGCCAAGGCGCTGAGCGCGGAGAAAAAGCCATGAAGAACGCGCACCGCCGCTTCGCCATACTGTTTCTTCTATTTTTCGCCGCCGCGGGCTACGTCGCCTCCGGAGCCACCCGCAAGCCGCCGAAGCCGCCGGCCGAGCCCGAAGGCGTGCCGAACGATGTTCACTACTTTCCGAGCAATGAGCCCAAGGACGTCCCGGAGCTCCGCTTCGGAACGCCGGAGAAGGGCGCCGGCCAGATGACGAAGGCGACACTGGTGGCGGCCGATCCCGAGGGCTTCGTCTATGCGGGAGACGCCGCCGCCGGCCGCATCCTGCGCTTCACGCCCGGGGGGAGGCCCGCCGGCCGCTTCTCAGTCGAGAATCCCGCAGGCCCGTTGACCGGGCTCGCCGCGGACCGCGACGGCATCCTCTTCGTCGCCAATGGCGGTCGGCTCTTCCGCTACGACGGCGAGGCCGGCAAGCTCCTCGGCGAGGTCAAGCACCCGGACGGCGCCGGCTTCTTTCACGTCGCTCCGCGGCCCGATTTCGGCGTGATCGCAAGCTGGCGCAACGCGCAGCGCGACGATTTCGTGCTCGTGGGCAGGGATGGTGTGATCGAGACGATTCACCGCAACGCCGTGACCGGCGCGTCGGGCGAGCCGGCGGGCGACGTGCTGGTGGCGATGGACGGCCGGCGGACGATCTACGCCGCGGTCAACCGGCTGCACGCCGTCTGCATCTTCAAGCTCACCGGCGAGTACCAGAACCGCTTCGGCAGCGAGGGCGACGAGGACGGCCAGTTCTCGGGCGTCATCGCGGGACTGACGGTGGACGGCCAGGGCCAGATCTTCGTCAGCGATGCCAAAGGGGTGAACGTCCTGAAGAGCGAGGACGGCAGCTTGCTGCGGCGGCTGGAGGTCCAGGGCACGGGGCTTGCGATCGACGATGACGATGCCCTGTTCGCGGCCGCCGGCACGGAGGTCGACAAATATCGGGTTCCGCCGCCGCCGGAGGACGATTAGAATCGCCTGGTGCTCCGAGACCACCTTGCGGCGCGCCATGTCCACAAGCCCCATGAGTTCCGCTGGCGGAGCCGCGAGATCTCACGGCTCGAAGGCCTGAGCGACGCCGTCTTCGCCTTCGCCATCACGCTGCTGATCGTCGCGCTCGAGGTGCCGCGCACGTCCGGAGAGCTACTGGAGACGATGCGGGGTTTCATCGCCTTCGGCATCACCTTCACGCTCCTCTATACGCTGTGGTACCGGCAGTTCGTCTTCTTCCGGCGCTACGGCCTGGAGGACCGCACGACGGCGATCCTCAACGGCGCGCTGCTGTTCGTCGTCCTCTTCTTCGTCTTCCCCTTGAAGTTCATGCTCGGCGCGCTCGTCGACCGCCTCCTCGGCCACAAGATGGTGCGCATGCCGGACGGCACGCTCGAGCGCGCGCTCCAGACGGAGCACATGACGGCGATGATGACGATCTACGGGCTGGGCTTCGCGGCGGTGTTCGTCCTCTTCGCCCTGCTGCACGTGCACGCCTGGCGCAAACGGGAAGAGCTGGAGCTGAACGAGCTCGAACGGTTGGATACCCGGCAGGCCATCCAGGTCTTCTTCTTCGGCGCGATTCTGGGCCTGATCGTCGTGGCCAACAGCGCCGTCGCCGCTCTGGTCGAAGGCAAGCCTTACGAGGACAAAGCCGCGCTCGCGGCCGCCGCGGTGCTCTTCGTCTGCATGGCGGCCCTGCTGCGCTTTCGCATCAGGCGACGCCGGCAGCGGCGCGAGTTGGTCGAGCGGATCAAGGCGGCGGGGTCCACGGAACCCTCCACCGAACCGTAGAGACGTTCCCAGCCCGTTCACGACATCCATGGCAGGCCACGGGGACGGCGGGACGTCTCTCCTCCGGAGGAGGATTATTCCGTCGCCGGCGTCAATGTCCTGACCGGCGTATCCTTCAAGGAGACGTTCCGCCGTCCCCGTGGTATGCGGTGGGGTATCGTAGACGGGCTGGAACGTCTCTACAGGAACGTTGTGGAGGTTCATTCGCGAGGAGGGCTGTAATGCTCCAAGACTGCCCTGTGTTCACCGGCGCGCGGGTGACGCCGGAGGATTCCCGCTATGCGACGCTCGTCCGCGGCTTCAACCAGCGCTGGGTGGGCCATCCCCAATACGTGCAGGTGGTGGGCGGCGCGCAGCAGATCGTCGAGACGGTGCAGGAGTGCCTCGACCGCAACCTCCGCGTCACCGTGCGCAGCGGTGGCCATTGCTACGAGGGATGGGTGTCTCTCAACGACGGCGTGATCATCGACGTGTCGTCCATGCACTGCGCCGGCTGGGACGCGGAGAACCGCTGGTACTTCCTCGAAGGCGGCTGCACCAACTGGGACATCTACAACCAGCTCTACCGGCAGTACAACGTCACCCTGCCGGCCGGCTCGTGCTACTCGGTGGGAGCTGGCGGCCACATCTGCGGCGGCGGCTACGGTCTGCTCTCGCGCCTCCACGGCCTGACGGTGGACTGGCTCTATGGCGTCGAGCTCGTCCACGTGACGGCGGACCGCAAGGCGCGGCTCGTCCGCGTCACGCGAGACTCCAACGATCCGAAGGAGCTGGACCTCCTCTGGGGCCACACGGGAGGAGGCGGCGGCAACTTCGGCATCATCACGCGCTACCTCTTCAAAGATCTGCCGGCGGGGCCGAGCGAGGCCTATCTCGCGAGCCTCTCGTGGGAATGGTCCGAGCTGAGCCAGAACCAGGACGAATTCACCAAGCTGGTGCAGAACTACGGCCGTTTCTTCGAAGGGAACAGCGGCGTCGGCAGCCCCTACTCGGGCCTTTTCGCACTCTTCCACCTGACACGCGTGGCGGCCGAGCAGGTCACGCTGACGGTGCAGTACGTCGGGCCCGAGCCGCAGCGGCTGGACGAGTTCCTCGCCGCCATTCGCTCGGGCCTCGATCACCAGAAGGTGAAGATCGTGGCGCCGCGCGTGCCGGTGGGCTATCACCACCTCGTGGCGAGGACGACCGACATCCGCCACATGCCCTGGCTCGAGTGTACGCAGACCCTCAACGGCTCCGGACCCAATCAGCGCGGGAAGTACAAGTCCGCCTACATGAAGAAAGCCTTTCCGGACTCGCAGATCGAGACCATCTGGAAGTGGCTGACGACCGACCAATATCCCGTCAACTCGCAGGCCCTCCTGCAGGTGGACTCCTACGGCTGCCAGATCAACGCCGTAGCCTCCGACGCCACCGCTGTGCCCCAGCGCTCGTCCATCCTCAAGCTCCAGTACCAGACGTACTGGACCGAGCCCAGCCAGGACAAAGTCAATCTCGACTGGATCAACGGCTTCTATCAGGAGATGTACGGCGACCGCGGTCCCTGGCCGGACGACGTCATAGACGGCTGCTACGTCAACTACTGCGATTCAGACCTCAGGACTGGCAGTATCTGTACTACAAGGAGAACTATCCTCGGCTGCAGCGGGTGAAGGGGGAGTGGGATCCGTGCAACGTGTTTCATCATGGGCAGTCGATTGAACTGCCGCCGCGGTGAGCGGTCGTTTCAACCCGCGAACTGGCTCCTGGATCGTTCAATGCGCTGACGGATTTCCTCGACGATCCCTCTCAGCGCCTTTAGATCAGTCCCGCTCAGGTGCAGTTTCAACTCAGTGAGGAGCGGTTCGGGGTCCACCTGTTGGCGATGCATCAGCATGAGGATATCGGTCTCATAAAGTGCCGCATGGGTCACGTCCCCCTGCCTATACAGAGAGGGGAGGGCATAGAGCTTTAGGAGGACCAACCCCTCCGGCGTGGCGCACGGGATCTCCCGCTCGACGAAGCGTTGGCGGGTGGCGTACCTGCGGCGCACCTCATCGAAGAGAGGGTTGCTTGTCAGCAGCAGATCGATTTGAATTCCTTCAAAGTCTGCCCGGACGGAGCTGCCATCCCGCTTGATATGGCTCAGCTCGGGCAAGCGGTGCAGGGAGGACGGGGTAAGGATGATCTGGAGGTCTTCCGAGTTACGCCCGTCAACGTACTGCAGGTTGGCGATATCACCGACGAGCACGTACTCGACCCGCCGCTCCTCCAGCAGCGCGAAAAGGCGGCTAACCGCCTCCAGCAGAGCGCTATCGCCGACGGATACTTGCGGCTCACGGAACTTGAAGATCCTCGCGTTCAGGATGATCTTCCCGATATGGATGGGTTCGCGCGCCTGGGCCGTTTTCATGGCCGTCCTCTCGTCACATCATTCTAATCCAGCGGAGAGGCTCATGTACTTACGTAGCCACTCGGCCAACTCGGGCTCAGAGCATCTCCCAGCCGCAACGGCAAGCATGGTGGAGACCACTTCGCCTTCGGGTGCTTCAAAATCCCAGCCGTTGAGGCCAAGAAAGACGACCATCGTCAAGAAGGCGACGCGTTTGTTGCCGTCGCCATAGGGATGGTTGGTGGCGAGCCCAAAGCCGTATGCTGCCGCGAGCGTGGCGAGATCGGCATCGGTCTCATAGGCCCATCGGTTCCGGGCTCTGGCGAGGGCAGATTCAAGGGCATTCTCGTCGCGGACTCCCGGCAGGCCACCGTGCTCCCGCAGTTGATCTAGATGAACGGCATCGACGACAAGGCGATCCACCCAGATGGGCTCGTCCATCCGCTATTTCGCCAGCTCGCGCAAGGCGCTGCGGTATTTCTTGGCCGCCCGCGAAGCGATCTCTAGTGCCCGCTCGACGTGGGGATTGTAGGGAGCCAGCAGGATCCCGCTATCCGTTTCGATGGCGAGAACGCGATCTCCAGGTACCAGATGCAGACGCTCCGCCATATCCTTCGGGATCCTTGCGCTGACGGATTCTCCTGCTTGGCGCAGCTTCACGTCCTTGACCATGCAGCCTCCCAGGCTTATCGAGCGGCAGTTTCGTCCCCGGGATCAAATTCGCACGCCGTGGGATGACTTTCTCACGTCGCGGGAACCTTTCCCAAGTTGTGCGGAACGCTTCCCGAGGCCTGGGGACCCTTCCCCACATCTCGGGGAACGTTTCCCGAGGCCTGGGAACTCTTTCCCACGTCGTGGGGAATGTTTCCCAGGGCCTGGGGAACCTTTCCTATGGCGCAGGGAACGTTTCCCAAGGCCTAGGAACTCTTCCCCACGTCGTGGGGAACGTTTCCCAAGGCCTGGGGAACCTTTCCCAAGGCGTGGGGAACGCTTCTCACGGCATGGGATTTCTTTCGCACGCCCTGGTACCGCGATCTCAAAGAGCGAGCTCTCAGTGCCAAAACGGCATCGGGAGCCCTTGGCCGGCTTGAGATCCGGCGGCCTACGGACCGTACCAGCCACTTATAATACGATTCCAGGCCCGCTGGAGACTCGATGCCGCCGTTCAAGTCCTCAAAACTTTACCCTCTTTTGCTCCTATTCCTGGTCCTGGCTGCCTGCCGCGGAAGCGAGGAGACGGACGGAGCTCAGGCGCGAACGGGACTGCGCCCGCCCCGCCGCGTCTTCCTGATCACCGTCGACACCCTGCGCGCGGACCACATGAGCCTCTACGGCTATCCGCGCGCCACCACGCCGGACCTGGAGCGGCTGGCGGCCGGCGGGGTGACCTTCGACCGCGCGATCTGCCAGTGGCCGAAGACGGGCAGCTCGTTCGCGTCCATGTTCACCGGCCTCTACCCGCACACCACGGGCCTCACCCACAAGGCGGCGGTGCGCATTCCGGAGCCGTATCTAACGCTGCCAGAGCTGTTCCAGGAGAGCGGCTACGAGACGTTCGCCGTCATCTCGAACGCGGTCCTGGCCGCCAAGTTCGGCTGGGACGCCGGGTTCGACGACTTCGCCCAGACCTGGGGCGGCGGCGAGTTTCCGGACGATGCCAAGGCGTTCCGGCCTCTCGCCAGCGCGCCGCGGGTGAACGCGCTCGCCGTGCCGCTGCTCCGCAAGCACGCCGGGGCGGACCGGCTCTTCGCCTGGATCCACTACTCGGACCCGCACGCGCCGTACATGCTGCCCGGGAGCACGCCGAACCCATTCTTCGGAGACGCCGTCTTCCGCGGCCCCGGAGACCGGCCGCTGCCGCCGCGCGTCACCCGGGAGTACACCCTCGAAGGACGCACCGATCTCAAGTACTACGTGGCGCAATACGACGCCAACGTGCTGGTGGCCGATCAATACATCCACAAGCTGCTGGAGGAGATGCGCTCGCTCGGCCTGCTGGAGGAGAGCCTCGTCATCGTCGCGGCGGATCACGGCGAGAGCCTCGGCGAGCACAACTCCTGGTTCGAGCACGGCCCGCTGCCCTACAACACCACGGCCCACGTGCCGCTCGTCTTCGTCATGAACGGCCTGCCGGCGGGGCGCCGCGTGGACCGGCCGGTGGAGCTAGTGGACCTCTATCCGACGCTGCGCGAGCTGATTGCGCCGGAGCAGGACGTTCCCGGTCTCGAGGGCCACAGCCTTTGGCCCCTGCTGCGAGACGGCGAGCCGCAGCAGGCGGCCGTCTTTCGTCAGGCCTTTTCCGGGGCCGGCCGGCGGCCGAACCTCTACAGCAGCGTGCAGGAGTCCACCTGGAAGCTGGTCTTCAACTCGGGAGGCAAGCGCCTCCGCGCCGTTGCCTCGGCCACCGGCGGCTTCGAGCTCTACGATCTCAGTCAGGATCCCCTGGAATCGCGCAATCTGGCCGCCGCGAAGCCGGAGGAGGTACGCCGGCTGCGACGCTCTCTCGTCGCCTGGATGCGGCAGGCGCGTGCGATGGGGGATGAAGAGGAAGGAGACCCCGAGACCGAGCGGGCGTTGCGGGCGCTGGGATACGTGAACTAGGTCGCCGTCCGCCCGAAGTTCGACGCCAGCACCGCCAGATCCAGGCCGTCCACGGCGCCGTCGGCGTTGAAATCGGCGGCCTCGTCCCAGTTCAGGTCGCCTCGCCGCGAGCCGAAGTGACGTCCGAAATTCACCAGATCCGTGCCGTCCACCCGGTTGTCGGCGTTCAGATCGCCCTGGAGCTGTCCCGCTCCGCGAATGGTGAAATGGGCGATCTCGCGGTCGATGGAGTTGGCGGGCACGGCGAGATCGCGGGAGCGCAGGCCGACGCGCACGGTGCCGCTGAGGGGCGTCGGCGACTGATACGTCAGGTGTGCGTGTCCTGTGCCTCCTGTCGGCACCACCGAGACCGGCTGACCATTGACCAGCAGGAAGGTGTTCGCGAGATCGATGCCCGCGCCGAAATCCCAGAAATCCACGTCGATGGCCGTGCTCGCCGACACGTTGCGCGAGCCGGTGGCGGGCCGGACGATGCCGGGAACAGGCGACACCCGATCGATCTGCTGGATGACGTTGAAGAAGACGTTGGCCAGGATGTCGTAACCGGCGGCGTTGGGGTGGCCGACGGGGTCCGGCCGTATGGTGCTGTAGAAGCCGGCGAAGAGGTTGGGCGTGTTGCGGAAGATCTCGTTGGGATCGGCCAACCGGCGCGAACGGACGCCGGCGACGTTGCGGAGGCGCCCATTGAGCTCGTCGGTGAGCAGATTGTCCGAATCCTTGGGAGCTTCCGGATACCGGGGGATCACCGTCGCATGGATCACGCTGAGATTCTTCGCCTCGGCCCGCCGAGCCATTTCGTCGAGGGCGTTGATCGTGGTCTCGACCGAGATATCCCGCGTAATATCGTTCGTTCCTTCCATCACGATGAGCACGTCGCCCGGCGATCCCTGCGCGAGGACCTCGTCGATTCGCTCAAGACCTACCGGGGATTGCTCGCCCCCTTTACCCGCATTCACCACCGTGGCGCTCACGCCGGCCTGCTGGAGGAGCACCTGTAGGCGCGGCGGATAACCCTTCTGCGCCCGCGCGGGATCATCGGTGGTTCCCTCCGTGATGCTGTCGCCGAAGCAGAGGAATTTCCGCGGCGCCGTCTGTGCGGCGGCGAGCGTGGGGACCAGCCCCAGCACGAGAAGGGCGGCGGCGGAGCGGTGGCGGAGTTTCACGGAACCTTTTCCAGCCGCGCCGACGCTGCGTCCTCCCGGCCGGGCCAGCGCATGCGGACCTCGTCGTCTGCGAAGGAGAGGACGGGCCGGTCCAGCGGCGAGGAGATCTTCACCTTGGCCCGCGTCCTCCCAGCCGGATCGAGATCGAGGACGGACCAGGCGCGGGGATAGGCGTCCATGTAGAGCAGGCGGGGATGGTCGGGCTCGCCCAGGAACACGGGGAAGAGCGAGCCGGAGGGACCGGCGGCGCGCTCGCCGCTCCATTCGCCATGCTCGAAACGCGCGAGGCGGAGTTGATAGCCGTGCCCGTCGTAGCGGCTCCAGGCGAGGAGCGCGCCGCCGCCCGCGGTGGCAGTGACGGCCGGGACGATGTCCGGCACCCGGTTGCGCTCGGAGACACGGCTCACGGGGAGCCAGGTGCCGCCCACGCGCCGGCTCCACACGATCTCGTCGGCGGTGCCGTCGAAGGCGCTCCAGGCGAGGAGCCAGGAGCCGTCGTCGAGCACGGCGCCGGAGAGCGCGAGCTGGCTGCCGGGGCCGGGGTGGGAAACCTGCTGAGTGGCTTGCCAGCGCTGGCCGGTCCAGGCGGCGGAGCGCACGGAGAGGGAGGTGATGCCGTCCCCTTCGAGCCAGGCGACGCCCGCGAGGCGGCCGCCGTCCACCAGGAGCACCGGTCCACGGCGGAGCGCCCCCGCCTCTCCAGCGGGCTCGGCGAACGGCCGCGCTCCCTTGTCGTCCCCCCGGAGAAGGAACAGCCGCTGGCCGCCGTTCGCCGGATCCGGGTAGGTCCCGGCGGCCATCCAGCCTTCGTCGAGAGCGGCGAAGGAATACACCGTGGCGCGCTCCGGCAGGGGCACGCTCAGGCTCCGGCCGTCCGGCAATTCCAGGCGGGCCGAGCTCTCGAGGGGGATCAGCGCCAGCGTCTCGCCGTTTCGCGATGCCTGGAGAGGCTCACCCTGGGCGAAAGCGGCCGCAGCTCCGTAGACGGAGAAGAGGCATACGACTACCCACAGCGGGCGAATTGGCGGTCCGCACACGTGGGGTATCCTACCGCAGATCCGAGCATGGGGCGGCAACATAAGGCCGTCCTAAAAGACATCATCGTGTTTCAAAGCCCTTTCCGCCGCCTGTCGCTCCTCGCCGCGCTCTTCTTTTGCGCGTTCGCCCTGGCTTGCCGCCGTCCGGAGCCGCCGCCGGTCCATCGTGGGCCCATCGTGCTCATCACCATCGACGCCCTGCGGGCCGACGTGGTGGGCGCCTTGGGCGGTCCGCCAAAGATCATGCCCGAGCTCTCCGCTCTGGCGCGGCAAGCCGACTGGGCCGGCCGCGCCGTCTCGCCTTCGAGCTGGACCGTGCCTTCGATGGCCGCCATCTTCACCGGCTTTCAACCCTGGCGGGCGCGGAGCTGGGCCAATGACCGGGCCGTGCTCGACGCGCGGTTCGTCACCCTGCCGGAAGCGCTGAAGGTGGCCGGCTACAGCACCACCGCCTTCCGCTCGAACCATTGGCTGCAGGCCGAGTACGGCTATGCGCAGGGGTTCGACGCGTTCCGCTACCTGCGCGAGGGCCGGCGGGCGGAGCGTCACCTGGCAGGCCTCAAGGGCGGGGCCGATTTCGTGTGGATTCACATCCTGCCCCCTCATGCCCCCTACGTCCGCCGCGATCCGCTCCTCGATCGGCTCGACGAGATCCCGCCGGACCTGCCGCGGCAGGTCCGGCCTCTCGAGCTCGAGCCGTACTACGACCCGGCGGTGGACCTGCCGCCGGAGAAGGAGCGGGTCTTCCGGGCGCTGTATGAGCTCAACGCCGCCTGGGCCGACCATCTGCTCGGCCTCTTTCTCGCGGCGCTCCGCAAGAGCGGCCAGTGGGAGAAGACCCTCCTCGTCGTCACCTCCGATCACGGCGAGGAGTTCGGCGAGCACGGGCAGATCGCTCACGGCGGCAATCTCGGTCACGTGCTCGTCGAGGTACCGCTCGTCATCAAGCTGCCGGCGGGCTTCGGGCGCAAGCTGGCCATCGAGCCCGGCCGCCGCATCGCCAACGTGCGCGTGACCCCGACGCTGATCGAGGCGGCGGGAGGCAAGCCGGAGCCGGGAGCGGCGCCCAGCTTCTTCGAGCGCTTCGAGAAAGGAGCTCTTTCCGAGCTCTATCTCGGCAACGGCGTCAATCGCTTCTCCCTCGTCAACGGCGATCTCCAACTCCTGTGGGAAAGCCGGTTCGCCGCTGCGGAGCCGGAGTACTTCCGGGCGCGTTACGAGGGGCTCGGCGGCAAGCCCAAGCCCCCGCTCACCGAGCCGGCCCAGGCCATCTTCGGCCGCCTGGAGCGTGAGTTCGCGTCCGTCCTTCCCCTCACCGGAACGCGGGGTACGCCGCCGCAGATGTCGCTGTGGCGCTGGACGCCCAAGGGCACCCTGCGGATCGACGATCCCGGCCAGGTTCAGCGCATGGCCCGCCAGCTCAGGAACGCCTGGCTGGCCGCCAACGGCTCCGAGGTGGCCCCAGGTCGTTCGGTAGGCCGGCAGCCGCATCTCACGCCCGAGGAGAAAGAGGAGCTGAAAGCTCTAGGGTACATCGCCGGCGGGAACTGAGGGCCGCCACCGATAGATCTCCAATCCGAAGCCCCTGGGGCGGTCCGTGGGCCGGGAGGGAATGCGCACCCGGGCCTCATCGCCGCGGAGCTGGAACCGCGGGCTGACGTGGACGTAGCGGCTCAGCTTGCGGCCGGAGTAGGAGAGCGGTATCTGCCGGTTGCCGGGATCGAGCCACAACTGGATCCACTTGCGGTTCACCGACTCGCGAGGGACCCACAACAGCAGGGAGACCGTTTCGCCCGGCCGCACGAATCCCTCGGGCAGCTTGCCGACCAGGTAGGGAGCGCCGTCCGGCCGGCGGACGTGTTGCGCCAGCGGTTCGCCGTTCAACGTCCAGAGATGTCGCAACAGGACCACGGGCTCGCCGCGGCGCTCGAACGCCCGGCTGCGCACCACTTGCACCTGGCTCTCCGGCAGGCGGGCGACGCGGCCGCGGTAGAGCTCGGCCTCGGGCCCGGCGAGCCGGCTGCCGGCAAAGATCTCGACGTCGGTTCTGTCCAGAAAGCGGGGATCGGCAGTGGATAGACGGTCCACCCGGCTCACCAGCGGCCGGCGCATCTTGCCTTCGAAGTCGAAGCTGCCCAGCGCCTTTTCGTAGACGATGTGGCGGAGGCCGAGCGGCTCCAGAGTCGAGAGCAGGGAACGGTTCGCCACGGCGAAGTTGGTGGGCACGACGCGCTGGTAGACGACGGTTCCCTGCTGCGCGACGAGCACGGCGACGACGGCGAGCCAGATGGGAGCCGCGACGGGCCACTCCGCGAGCCAGGGAACGCGGCGGGCCAGCGCGCGCCAGAGCTCGACCATGGCCCAGGCGGCGGCGAGCGATGAAGCGGGCACGGCCGGCAGATAGTTCTGGCCGCGGAAGAGGGTCGTGCCCAGCGCGTGCAGCAGGGAGTAACCGATCAGCAGGCCGAGCACCAGCAGGAAGCCGAGCCGCCGCTCCGGCGGCTCCTGCGCAGACGGCCGAGCGAGCCTCCAGAGCATGCCTACGACGCCGAGGGCTACGAACACGGCGATGACGGGGCCGTGGTGCTCGATGAG
The DNA here is from genome assembly GCA_044868005.1 of Thermoanaerobaculia bacterium. Lineage (GTDB taxonomy): Bacteria > Acidobacteriota > Thermoanaerobaculia > Multivoradales > UBA5704 > DATARR01. The sequence continues at coordinate 51,681 of JBIOVX010000128.1, forward strand.
GAATTCGATCTGGCGCGCAAAAACCACCCAGTGGTTGCTCTTCTCTTCGACGCCTTTCGCCGCATAACCCTGGACCAGCCGGGGAATGAACCGGAAGACCGCGCGCAGGAAGGGATTGAGGGCCACGAAAGCGGCGACCGACGTCAGGCCGGCGAGAAGGAGCCAGCGCCACTGCCGCGCCTCGCGCCGGCCGTTGACCAGCACGGCGGTGGTGATCGGCAGGGCCGCGGCGATCCCCGTATATTTCGTCGACACGGCGAGGCCGACGCCGAGCCCGACGGCGAGAAAGCGGACGAGGCTCGGCCGCAGAGCGGCGCCGAGCGTCCAGTAGAACGTCAGCGTCACGAGGAGGACCACGAGGATGTCCGGCTTGAGCTCGACCGAGGCCAGGAGGTGGCGCGGGAACGCCGCCAGGATGGCCGCCGCGAGCAGGCCCGTCTCCGGCGAGTCGATGCGCCGGCCGATGAGGAAGAGCAGGAAGAGGCCCAGCACGCCGTAGAAGACGTTTACCATGCGGCAGAGCCAGTACGCGGTCGCCGAGTAGCCGCCGCCGGCCTTGCCGTAGATGGAAAACGGTGGATAGTGGGTGACCCGGTAGAGCGACTGGCTCGCCGCCAGCACCGCCGTCTGCGGCAGGTACGAGAGGCTGAGGTAATACGTGTGCCGCGGCCGGAAATCGCCGTGCTTCAGGATGGCCGAGATATTCATGAAGCCGAAGCGATCGTCGACGTAGCGCCTCGAGCTCAGGCCCTGGCTGGCGTCCCACGTCCGCAGGGCGAAGCTGGCGGCCAGCAACGCCGCGAGGGCGATACCAATCCAGCGCTTCGGCTCGGCGGGGGCGTCGGGGTGGAGCATGAGCGGGAGCGGATGGTAGCATGTAGCCCCTTCGCTTGATTTTGGTTCGTGGTAACCTTCTTGAGGCGGAGGAGGCACCCTATGGCCCGTGTTCTAGAGGCAGATTACGAAGACGGCATGCTCAAGCCCTTGGAAGATCCAGGGTTGAACGATCATGACCGTGTGGTCATCGAGATCAAGGGCAAGACCGGTGAGAAGCGAGCGGAAAAGCCGAAGCAGCGTACCTTTGGGAGTGCGAAGGGACTCATCAAGTACATGTCGGATGACTTCGATGAGCCGCTCGAGGATTTCGCCGAGTACATGTGATGCGCTGTCTCCTCGACAGCCATACATTTCTGTGGTTCCTGCACGGCGATAAGCGCCTGGGCGAAGAGGCGCTGCGAACGATCTCGAACATCGAGAACGAGGTTCTGCTTAGCGTCGCGAGCCTCTGGGAGCTCGCGATCAAGCTCAGCCTGAACAAGCTCGAGTTGGATCGGCCGTTCTCGGATCTCGCACGGCAGCTCATCGTCAACGAGCTCGGTTTCCTGGGGATGGAATTCAAGCATCTTCTCCCGCTTACAATTCTCCCCTTCCATCACCGAGATCCCTTCGATCGGTTGCTCATTGCGCAAGCCATTTCGGAAGGCATTCCGATCCTTACAGCGGATCCAGCGTTTCGCGACTATCCGGTTCAAATCATCTGGTGACGTCGTCCTCCCTCCCCCTCGTCGGCCTCATCCCCGCCGCCGGCCGGGCCGAGCGGCTCGGACCTCTGCCTTGCAGCAAGGAACTGCTCCCCATCGGCTTCAGGGAGACGCCGAAGGGGCCCGTACCCAAGGTTGTGGGCCACTATCTGCTGGAGCGGTTGCGGGCTGGAGGAGTCCGGCAGGCCTTCATGATCCTCCACGAGTCGAAGTGGGACATCCCTCGCTATTTCGGCGGTGGAGAGATGGCCGACGTGGTCCTCGCCTATCTGTCGATTCCGGGCTCCCGCAGCGTGCCGGAGACGCTCGACCGGGCCTATCCCTTCGTGCAGGGCTCGCTCGTGGCGCTCGGCTTTCCCGACGTGATCTTCCAGCCCGAGGACGCCTACGCCCGGCTCGTCGAGCGGCAGGCGGCGACGGGAGCCGACCTCGTTCTCGGTCTCTTCCCGGCCGAGCGGTTTCAGACGACGGACATGGTCGAGCTGGGGCCGGACGGCCGGGTGCTCCGCGTCGAGGTGCGGCCGGAGAAGACTTCGCTCCGCTTCAACTGGCTGATCGCCGTCTGGGGTCCGGCCTTCACCGCCTTTCTCCATGAGGCGGTGGGGAAGGCGCCGGCGGGGGAGGGAGAGCTGCAGATCGGCGCCGTGGTCCAGGCCGCCGTGGTCTCCGGCCTACATGTCGAGGGGGTGGAGTTCCCCCGGGGCTCGTACCGCGACATCGGAATCCCTGCCGAGCTGGCGGCGGCGATGCGGGAGCATGCGCGCATCGATCCCGGTCCGGCCTGAAGCGCTCTGTTAACATCCGCCGCCGGATGCCGGATTCTCGAGAGCCCAAGCTGCGTCTGGCCGTGGTGGGGTGCGGCGCCATCACTTCGCTCCAGCACCTGCCTGCCATCGCGCTCTCCGATCGCGCGGAGGCCGCCGTGCTGGTGGACGTGGACGCGAGGCGCGCCGGCCAGCTCGCCGAGCGCTTCGCGGTGCCCGAGGTCGCCACCGACACCGCCAGGCTGCCGGAGCGCGTGGACGCGGCGGTCGTGGCGCTGCCGAACCATCTGCACGCGCCGGTGTCGATCGATCTGCTGCGGCGCGGTCTCCACGTGCTGGTCGAAAAACCCATGGCGATGAACGTCCGCGAGTGCGACGAGATGATCGCCGCCGCGGCGGGCTCGGGCGCCGTACTGGCCGTGGGCCACGAGTTCCGCTTTTTCGATTCCTCCCGCTTCGTGCGGAACCTGCTCCGGGACGGTCTCCTCGGCGACATCCGCCGCTTCGAGATGCGCCAGGGAGTGATCCCCCGCTGGCCGTTCGCCACCGACTTCTTCCTCAGGAAGGAGACGGCCGGCGGCGGCGTGCTCGCGGACTACGGCGCCCACGTGCTGGACCTCCTGCTCTGGTGGCTGGGGGACTGGGCCGAGGTCGAGTATTGGGACGACGCCATGGGCGGCATCGAGTCCGATTGCGAGCTGCGCCTGACGATGCGTTCGGGCCTCGCCGGTACGGTCGAGATCAGCCGCACCCGGAATCTTGCGAATACCTGCGTCTTCGAGGGCTCCCGCGCCACGCTCGAAGTCGGCATCTGGGAGCCGGACCCCGAGATCCGCCTGCTCATCGCGGACCGCGAAGTCAGCCTCGCCGGCCGGGCACGGCGGAATGGCGAAGCCGACGGCCTCGACTTCACGCAAGCCTTCGTCCGCCAGCTCGACGACTTCGCGGATGCCATCCGAGAGCGCCGCGAGCCGTTCGTCCCCGGCCAGGAGGGCCGCCGGTCTCTGGCGCTCATCGAAGCCTGCTACGCCCGCCGCCAGCCGCTGGTGCTTCCCTGGTCGATCCCTCCCGCGCCGGTGGAGCAGGCAACTTGAGCCTCGCCGGCCGCACGGTGCTGGTCACCGGCGCCACCGGCTTCATCGGCGGGCGTCTCGTCGAGCGCCTGATCCTGCAGCACGGGGCGAAGGTGCGCGCCCTCGTGCGCAATCTCGCCGGCGCCGGCCGCCTGGCCCGCTTTCCCCTTACCATCATTCGCGGCGATGTCGCCAAACCGTCCGATGTGGAGGCCGCCATCGCGGGATGCGATGTGGTGTTCCACTGCGCCTACGGCACCTCCGGCAGCCAGAAGCATCGCGCCTGGGTGAACCGCGAAGGCACGCGGCGGGTGCTGGCCGCGGCCCGGAAGGCCGGCGTGAAGAGGATCGTCCATCTCAGCACCCTCATGGTCTACGGCCAGACGGCGGACGGCGATCTCGACGAGACCGCGCCGCGGCGGCGCTTCGGCAATGCCTACTCGGACAGCAAGCTGGCGGCCGAGCGGATCGCCCTCTCCTCGGGCCTGCCGGTCGCCGTGCTGCAGCCGACGGCGGTCTACGGGCCCTACGGCGGCGTGTGGACGGAGAACATCCTCCGCACGCTCGAGACCGGCCGGCAGATCCTCGTCGACGGCGGCGAGGGCCTCGCCAACGCCGTGTACGTGGACGATCTGGTGAGCGCCATGCTCCTCGCGGCGGTGGAGGAGCGTGCGGCGGGGGAGGCCTTCCTGATCTCCGGCGAGGAGCCGGTGACGTGGAAGGAGCTCTTCGGCCGCTTCGCGCGCATGCTTGGGCGTGAGCTCCGGACGGTGGAGATGACGGAAGCCGAGGCGCTCGCCTATTGGCGCCGATCGCAGCGAGGCCGGCCGCGTGCCGTGGGCGAGGCCTTGCGCATCCTCAAACAGGAGCGCGGCGTCCGCGAGCGCATCGAACGCACGCGGGAGGTGCTCTGGCTGCGCGAGATGGCGAGCAGCGTGCTGCCGGAGAGCTGGCAGCAGAGGATCAAGGGCCGGCTCGCCGGCGGCGGCCGGCCGGCCGCCGCGGACCGCGAGCTGCCGATCCATCCGCTGCCGCCGGAGCTGATCGGTTTTTTCCGCGCCAGGACCCGCGTCCGCATCGACAAGGCGAAGCGGCTCCTCGGCTACGCGCCGGCCTTCGACTTCGCGGCCGGCATGGACCTGACGGAGCAATGGGCGCGGTGGGCGAACTTGGTATGAGAAAGGGTCTTGGGTCTCGGGTCTTGAATACCTAGGACCCAAGACCCAGGACCCAGGACGTCTATGATCTCCGACGAGGCCTCCACCGAGCAGCGCGTCCTGCGCTCGACGATGGCGTCCTACGCCATCCAGCTCGCCCGCCTCGGCATCAGCTTCGGGGCGAAGCTGGCCCTCGCGCGCCTCATCCTGCCCGAGGGACACGGCGTCTACGAGCTGGCGCTGCGCATCGTCACCGTAGCCTCAGCGGTCCGCGACCTCGGCCTGCCGTACCACCTGGTGCGCGACTCCCGCCGGCCCTACGGTACGGTGCTCGCCTTCGTCACGGCGCTCGGCTCGCTCATCACCCTGCTGCTGATCGGCGTGGCGCCGGTCTTCGGCCGCTTCAATCCCGATTTGCCGACGGTGCTGCGGGTGTTCGCCGTCTGGGTGCTGCTCGACGGCCTGGCGGTGGTGCCCAAGGCGTTCTTCGAGCGCGAGCTCACCATCGGCCATCTGGTGGCGCCCGAGATCTGGCGCGGCGTCATCATCGCCGCCGTCTCGGTGGGGCTCGCCTGGCTCGGCTGGGGATACTGGAGCTTCATCGCCGGCGATCTCGCCGGCGCCGCGCTCCTCGCCGGCTACTCCTGGTTCAAGGCGTGGGGCAAGGTGCCGCTCAAGGTCGAGCCGGCTCTGGTGCCCGACCTCGTCCGCCGCAGCTTCCTGCTGTTCCTCATCTGGATGGCCCTGCAGCTCGTCACCTACATCGACATCTACATCATCGGCTGGTTCCGCGATGCCAACACCGTCGGCCTCTACGCGCGCACCTACGGCATCGCCTTCCTGGTCGCCACCATCGTCTACCCGCGGGCCTTCTTCCCGACGCTGGTGGAGTACCTGCGGGACCGCTTCCGCTTCGTCGAGTTCTTCCGCCTGAGCACCGTCCAGCTCCTCGGCTGCCAGGTGGTGGCGAGCTACTTCCTCTTCTTCAACGCGGAGAAGACGATCCTGATCCTCTTCGGCGAGAACTGGCTGGCGGCGGCGCCCATCCTGCGGGTCCTCTCCTTCATCCCCTTCTTCGATCAGTTCACCATGCTCGGCGGCGAGATGCTCAAGGCGGAGCACCGCGACCGTTCCTGGCTGTGGATCGAGCTGCTGAATCTCGCGTCGCTGGTGGGCTTCGGGATCTGGTTCACGCAACTGTGGGGAGCGCCCGGGATGGGAGCGGCGAACTACCTGCTGCTCGGCAATCTCGTCATGGCCTGGGAGGTGGCCCGGGTCTTCGGGCCGCGCTTCCGCGGGCTGCTGGCGGATCTGGCGCAGCTCTACCTGATCCCGCTGCCCTTTTTCGCCCTCGCCGCCTGGCTGGCGCCCGCGGGCTCCTGGCCGCGCTTCGCCGCCTCTCTGGCCGCTGCGGCCCTCGCGGCCGGCCTGCTGGCCGCGCGCTACTGGAAGCCCTTCCGCGCCTTCTTCTCTGCCGGGAAAGCGGCCCATGAGAGGATGACATGATCAAGGAAGCCGCGATGCGCCGCCTCGTCTCTCCTCTCGCCGTTCTCCTGTTCCTCCTGGTCCTCTGGGGAGGATGGTTCATCTACCGCTCCTCGTTCGTGATCGAAGGAAAGCGCTACTTCACCCTCTTCGACGACTCGATGATCTCGATGACGTACGCCCGCAATCTGCTGGCAGGGCACGGTCTCAACTGGGCGCGCTGGGGCGAGCCGGTGGAGGGCTTCACGCATCCGCTCTGGCTGCTGCTGATGATCCCCGTCAACGCGCTCCCGGTGGCCCTCGCGGACCGCAGCCTGCTGATGCAGATCGTCTCCCTGCTCTCGCTCCTCGGCACCGTCCTCGCCGTCCGCCGGCTGGTGCTCGATCACTTCGCGGAGGTGAACGCGCGGCACTGGCTGCCGGCGGCCGTGCTGACCGCCTTCTACTATCCGCTGGCCTATTGGACGCTGATGGGCATGGAGACCGGGCTGCAGGCGCTGCTCGCGGTGCTGGCCGTGCATCTCACCCTCGCCGCCGTTCATGGCGGGCGCGACCGCCACCTGGCACTGTGGCTCGTCTGCACGGCCGCCTATCTGCTGCGCATGGACATGCTGCTGCTCGTCGTCGCCGTGCAGCTCTATCTGCTCCTGCGGGGCGGGCTGCGGCCGGCGGGCAGGCGGAGCTGGCTCATGGGGCTCGCCGTCTTCTGCGGCGTCAGCCTCGCCTACTCGCTCTTCCGCTGGTTCTACTTCCACGACCTGCTGCCGAACACCTATTACCTGAAGCTGATCGGGGTGGCCCTCACGGTCCGCCTGCTGCGCGGAATCTCCGTCCTCGCCGATTTCCTGCGCGAGCACCTGCTTTTCATCCTGCCGGTGGGATTGGGGGCCGGGGTGCTGTTGCGGCGCAACGCGCGTATCGCGTTGCCGGCGGGCGTCTTCATCCTCTACTGCGCCTACTGCGTCTACACGGGAGGCGACGCCTGGGACGGCGATCTTCCCGTGCGCGCCAACCGCTTCATCGCCTTCGTCATGCCGCTGCTCTTCGTGCTGTTCAACGCCGTGCTCAACGCCGCGCTCTCGGCGTGGCGGAGAGGCAGGGAGGAGGCCGCGGATCCTCTCCTCCAGCCCTTCCTCGCCGCCGGCGCCACGGCCGTGTCCCTGCTGCTCGTCAACGGCCTGTGGCTGTCGAGCGAGGCCGACGACAACTGGCGCCGGTTCACTCTCACCGAACGGCCGCCGAACGTCGATCGGCACGAGCGGGTGGTCGGTTCTTTACAGGCGTTCGAAAGGCTCGTCCAGCCCGGCGCCGTGGTGGCCACCGCCTGGGCCGGCATTCCCGCCTACTTCTCCGACTACCGGATGATCGACATCCTGGGCTACAACGATCGCACGGTCGCCCATATGCCTCCGGTCGTCGAGCTCGGCGAGGACGACTTCCGGTTCTTCCGGCCCGGGCACCTGAAATGGAACGAGCAGCGGCTGCTGGGCGAGCAGCGGCCCGACGCCTTCTTTCAGATCTGGGGCGTGCGCCGCGGCATGGGGAAGGTCACGGAAGTCATGCCCAGCTACGGTTATCGGAAGGTGGGCGGCTTCTGGGTGCGGGCCGATTCGCCGTACGTCCGTGCCGCGGCTACGGCGGTGACGATGAAGCCTGCTCCGAAGGCCTCGGAGATGCTGGACTTCAATCGCAAGCCGCGGTCCAAGCGCGCCAAGAGAGCCGCGGAAGCCGCGCCGCCCTAGTACGGCACCATCTCGATGCGGAAATCGTAGAAGCGCCAGTCGTAGTTGGCCACTTCAGGCCCCTCCTGGTTCGCGTAGTGTCCGAAGTCCACCGTCAAGCCCTTCGCCGGTACGGTCAGCACGCGGTTGGGGGCCGTGGAGTCATAGGAGAAGGACTTCACCGTCGTGCCGCCGGCGGAGAGCACGACGGACACCACTCCGTTCTCCGCGTCATAGGTGTACTTCACATGGTAGCGCTTGCCCTGCTCCCAGGGGATGCTGGCCTCGCCCTGCGTGCTCGCGCGGGGCTCCAGGTTGATGTTCTGGGCCGCCTTGAGCGTCATCTTGGGCGGGCTGAAGGCGTTGATGTTGGCGATGGTGTTGCTGCGGAACTTCTGGCGATAGAGCCAGATGAGCCCGTGGTTGCCGGGGGTCTTGGAGGTGTTCCAGGGGCCCGGAATGAAATCCATCTCGATGATCAGCCGCTTGAGCGACAGGTCGCGCTCGAGGACGATCGAGCGCTGCTCCTTCGGCTTCGCCGGCGTCGGGGTGTGGAAGAGGCCGGGGATCGAGTAGACGACCGAGCCGGCGGCGGGTGGAGGAGTCGTGCCGCCACCGCCGCCCGGAACCGCGAGCGTCGAGGCGCCGGTGGCCGAGGGCCCGGCGAAGAGCATCTGCGAGTTGCTCTTCAGGAAGATGGTCGCGTAGGCATAGAACGGCTGATTGCACGTGATGTAGAAGCGTGCGTCCGCGATGTTCAACTGACCGAGCAGGCTGAACGAGTCGGTGAATTGACGCAGCGACAGCGGCTTGAAGGCGAGGGTGACGGCGCCGCCGATCTGCGAGCCGTCGGCGCGGAAGATCTCGACCTCGCACTGGGAGGCCTGATGAGCGAGGTTGACGATGCCGAGAGTGGAGAGATCGCCGCGCACGTCGTCGCGGCCGAGGCCCTGGACGATCGCCGTGGCGCCGGCCGCGAAAATGTTGTCCGAGGAGATCACCGGTACCAGGCTCTGCGTGATCTGGCCGCCGGGCGCGGTGTTGGTCAGCCGCGCCTCGATCGAGATCTCCGCGCTGGAATCGATCTCCAGCAGTCCGACCTTGCCTTGCGTGCCGACACCGCCGAGCAACGTGGTGCGCCCGGCCGAAACAGGCGTCTCAGCGGCTTTGGACGAGCGCTTCGTGCCGTCGCTGTCCGCGGTGAGGTAGGTGGCCGTATAGGACTTCTGCGCGGTGCCGGAGTTGGTGATCCAGAGCCGCAGCACATGCGAGCTCCCCGTGCTGCCGGCCGGATCGGGCACCGGGACGTACACTGTGCCGGCGAACGCCGCGGCGGCGCCGGCGAGCAGCGGGATCGCGAGACAGGCGGCGAGCGGTTTCCTCATTGGACCACCTCCTGGCTACGGCTGGATCACCCCCGGACACAGAGCGGCCGTGGGTCCTGCATGCTGCGACAGATTGAAACTTCCCTATATTATAGCGCCACGGAGGGAAATGCAAGCCAAACCCTGTAGGGATGGCACTTTGCGGCCGTATCCTTCAAGAAGACCCTCACCTCCCGGCCCTCCTCTCCCCGTGACAAGGCCCCCCACCCAGGGCGGCCACATAGGGCCGCCCCTACAGGCCACATGGATTGAAATCAACCCCGTACGCCTGGCGCACCGGAATCTGGACGGCCACAGAACGATCTGTAGGGGCGGCCCTATGTGGCCGCCCTGGGTGGGCGCCTACTTCTCCACGATCTCGGCGCGGAAGTTCTCGTAGGCGAAGGCGAGGCTCGCGACCTCGGGAAGGAACTGGTTGTTGTTGTTGCCGAACTCGGCCACCAGCCCGGACGCGGGTATGGCGATGGCGCCGCCCTTCACGCTGCCGCCGAAACGCAGCGTCCGCAGCGTCTGCCCGTTCTGCGAGAGAGTCAGATCGATGATCCGGGTGGCCGCGTCCTGGACGACCTTGACGTGGTAGCGCTGGCCGTGCACGAAGGTGAAGCCCACCTCGGCCTGGGTGTTCCAGCCGGCCGGCATGTCGAGGTTCTGGTTCATCTTGAACAGGTTCCTCTTGGGGCCGAAGGCGTTGACGTTGGCGAGGGTGTTGCTGCGGAAGCGGCCGCGGTGGAAGAAGAGCAGGTTGTGCGCGCCGCTCTTCAGGCGCGGGTTCCACGGGCCGGCCACGAAGTCGAGCTCGGCGGTGACGCGCGCGGCGTTCATGGCCTGCGGCACCGGGACGCGCAGGATCGCCTTGGCGTGCTCCTTGGTGGCGTAATGGAACCTGCCGCTCTGCGTGAAGACGATCGTCTGCTTCGCCGTCGCCGCCTTGCTGCGATCCATCCGCACCGCCGCCGCGAACGCCGTCTCCGGCGTCACGAACGAGAGCTCGCCGGTGGCGCGGTCGGTGGCCAGCGCATAGGCGTAGAACGCCTGGTCGCAGGAGACGCGGGCGCTCTTGGCTTCCGGCTCGGAAGCGAGACCCAGGGCATCCGCGAACGGCCGCAGCGAGAGGGCCGGCACGTCCACCGCCACGCCCGCGCCGACTCCCAAGCCGTCGGCGCGCAGGAAGTCCACCTGGCAATTCGCCTTCTCGCGGCCGAGGTTGACCAGCGCCAGGCTGGTGATCTCGCGCTCCCCGTCGGACACCAGGCCGTTGAGATAGGTGGAACCGCCGGCCGCCAGGCGGTTCGCCTCCGAGATCACCGGCACGCCGGCGTAGAAGATCCGGCTCCCGCGGCCGCTCTCGATCCAGGCGTTGACCGCGAGCCCGTCGCGGCGCTCGATCTCCAGAAGCCCTGTCTCACTGTCGCCGACGGTGGAGTAGGAGCGCTCCACGCCGTCAAGGTTGGAGATCCGGAGCTGTGTCGCGAGCGCTTGGCCGCTGGCTCCCTGAACCTCGATGATGGGGATGTAGAGGGGCTCGGCCTGCAATGGGGCAGCCAGCTCGAGCACGAGGAGAAGGAAACTGAAGGCGAGGGATCTCTTCACAGCGGGGTACTCCTTACAGCAGGCCCAACGGACCGATGTTAGCGTCTCGGGATAGGATCTGTCCATCGGACTGCGAGACCTCGGCCGCCGGGCCTTCAAGCCGGTCTACATCCTCTACTACAGGCTCCTCTTCGGGCGCCGCTTCCCCTTCTACGAAAAGCTGGCGGCGCGCGTCCATGCCTGGGAGCTCGCCACCGGTCGCGGCGACGCGCCGGCCGCCAAGGAGGTGTGGGAAGCGCAGTACGGCAGCGGCGGCTGGGATTTCATGCGCCGGCTCGACGAGCTGGCCCGCTACAGCGTCATCGCCGGGTTCCTGCACCACCTGAAGCCGGGCGGCTCCGTGCTGGACGTGGGCAGCGGCGAAGGCCTGCTGGCCGATCACCTGCGGCCTCTCGGCTACGCGCGCTATCTCGGTGTGGACCTCTCCGAGACCGCCGTGCGGCAGGCCGCCGGCCGGGCGGACGCGAAGACCTCCTTCGTCGCCGCCGACGCCGAGACCTACGCGCCGCCGCAGCGCTGGGACGCCATCGTCTTCAACGAGTGCGTCTACTACTTCAACGATCCCCTCGACACCGTGCGGCGCTACGAGAGTTTTCTGGAGGAAGGCGGCGTCTTTCTCGTCTCCACCTTCCGCTCCCGCCGCGCGGACGTCATCGTCCGCCGCCTGCTGGCACGATACCGGCTCCTGCAGGAGACCGCGGTGAGCAACCGGAAGGGGACTTGGGTGGTGCGGGTGCTTACGCCACCACCGCCGCCTGCCAGCGAAGCTCCGCATCGAGCCTTCCCTCACCCTGGAGCTGCTGGATCCTCTTCAGGCGAATGAAGCGCGCGCCGAGGAACTCCTCCGCCGTGAGGCCCGCCGCGACATAGGCGTCGTGGAGCTCGCGGGCGCCGCGGCGGGCGTCCCATTGCGGCTGGAAGGCGGGAAGGGTTCTTTCCAGCTTGCCGCAGTCTACGCGGTAGCAGCGTTTGTCCGGTCCGGCGTCCTCGGCGTAGGTGATGTCGCAGCCGGGCACCGTCTCGGCCACGATCTCCGCCAGCTCGCGGATGCGGTAGTTCTCCGCCGTGCGTCCGACGTTGAAGGCCTGACCGTGGATGGCCTCGCGGGGAGCGTCCAGAACGGCGAGGAAAGCGCGGCTGATGTCCTCGACGTGGACGATCGGACGCCAGGGCGTGCCGTCGCTCAGCAGGTGGATGCGTCCGGTGGTCACGGCGTAACCCACCAGGTTGTTGAGCACCAGGTCCACTCGCAGGCGGGGCGAGACGCCGTAGGCCGTAGCGTTGCGGAGGTAGACGGGGCTGAAGCCCTCATCTGCGAGACTGGCGAGTTGCTGCTCCAACCGCACCTTGGAGACGCCGTAGGGAGTGACCGGATTGAAGGCGGCCGTCTCGTCGAGGAAATCGTCTCCCGCCGCGCCGTAGGTGCTGCAGGAGGAAGAGAAGAGGAAGCGTTCCACTCCGGCCTCTTTGGCGAGGCGGGCGAAGCGCACCGAAGCCGCGTCGTTGATCTCGTAGGTCAGCGAGGCGTCGAGGTTCCCCAGCGGATCGTTCGACAGGCCGGCCAGGTGGATCACGGCCTCGAACCCCTTCAGGTCCTGCCGTTCGACGTCTCGCAAATCTTTCTGCAGCGAGGGAACCGCCGCCACGGCCTGGCCCTCCAGCAGGCAGGGCTCGAACCAATCCGCGTCCAGGCCTGCGACCTCGTGCCCCGCCGTTTGCAGCAGTGGCGTCATTACGCTGCCGAGATAGCCGTTATGCCCAGTGACCAGGATTCTCATGCGGTGGGGGAGGGTAGCACAGCCTGGGAGCGCCGGCGTCCTCGGCGTAGGTGATGTCGCAGCCGGGCA
>JBIOVX010000129.1:0-5935 GCA_044868005.1 Thermoanaerobaculia bacterium
TCTCTCCCTCGGGGAGAGAGGGGCCGGGGGAGTGAGGGCCGGCGGCGCGACGACGCCTGGAAATGAAGACAAGGGCGGGATCGGCAGGCAGGCGCGGGTCTTGCTGGCGAACCCTTACGGCGCGTAGAGTACCTCGCGCGTGCCGAACAACGTGTCCAGACAAGACAAATTTCCACCCCGCAAGCCCGAGGCCGCCGCGGCCGACGCCGCGGCCAAGCGTCCTTCCCGTCCCTTCCCGTGGGAGGGAGGAGCGGAGGTGGGCTCGTTCGGCGACTGGCTGCGGCGGCAGCGCGAGATGCGCGAGATCAACCTGCGCGACATCGCCGACCGCACGAAGATCAGCCTGCGCTACCTCGAGGCGATGGAAGCGGACCGCTTCGATCTGTTGCCGGCGCCCATCTTCGCCAAGGGATTCCTGCGCGAGTACGCCCGCTACGTCGGCCTCTCCCCCGACGACGTGGTCAATCACTACCTCTCGGTCCACCATCCGGAGGAGCTGCCGGGGGATCCCAAGGAAGACACCAAGGTGCGCAACCGGCCGAAGGCGATCGACGCCGGCCAGCCGCCGGTGCGGCGCAATTGGAGCTACGGCCTGGTGCTCGCCGTCGCCGGCCTGATCCTCCTCGTGCTGGTGGCGATCGCCGCCTGGTTCGCCGACCGCCGCAGCGACAAGCCGGCGAGCGCCGGGCAGGCGCCGGCGATCGCCGCGCCGCCTCCCGCTCAGGCGCTCAAGCCGGCCGCGCCGCTCCCTCCGCCGGCGCCGAAAGCACCGCTCGAGGTCTCCCTCGACTTCACCAAGGACTGCTGGGTGGAGGCCGTGATCGACGCCAAGAACCGGTTCTCGGAGCTGCGGGTCCAGGGCGAGGCGCTGCAGCTCGAAGCCGAGCAGAGCATCGTCCTCACCCTCGGCAATGCCGGCGCCGTGGGCATCCAGGTGAACGGCTACCCGCTGGAGCTGGGCAAGGCGGATGGGGACGTGGTGCGCGACCTGCTCATCGACCTCAATACCGTCCAGGCGTTGAAAGCCAAGAAAGAGGCGCGCTGACCTTGGCTGACAGCCAGTCGTCCTTGCTCGAGCAGGCACGCTCGGGAAACCGCCAGCTTCAGCTCCTCGCCGCGGACGGGCTCCTGCCGCTCGCTCCCGAGCAGATCATCCCGCTGCAGGTGGACCTCGCGCTGGGGACCGATCAAGAGGTGGCGGAACGCGCGCGGGAGAGCCTGCGCAAGATCGATCCGCGCATCGCCGGGCCTTTCCTCGAGCTGCAGGCGAATGAACGGGCGCTGACCTTCTTCGCCGACGAGGTGAGCCAGCCGGCGCTCATCGAGACGATCCTGCGCCGGCGCGACGTGCCCCGCCGCGTCCTCGCCCGCCTCGCCCGGCGCGTGCCTCCGGATCTGCAGGAGATCCTGCTCCTGCGCCAGGACGCCATCATCGAGCAGCCGGCGATCCTCGAGGCGCTGGAGGAGAACCCGCGGCTCTCCGTCTACTCCCAGCGGCGCATCGTCGAGTACCGCGAACACCTGCTGCCCAAGCAGAGCCGCGCGCCGGCGCCCGCCGTCCAGACGGGGGAGCTGGACGACGAGGCCCTGGACGAGGCGCTCGCCTCGGTCAGGAATCAGCCGCCCGTCGGCGAGATCGACGAGAAGACCGGCCTCTCGGAGGGCCAGATCCGCATGCTGCCGGTGCCGGCGCGGCTGAAGCTCACGCGCGGTGCGCCGCGCGCCCTGCGCGCCATCCTGATGCGGGACACCAGCCCCCAGGTCGCCGTGTCGGTGGTGCTCAACAACAGCCTCTCCGAGCAGGAGGTGGAGCAGACGGCGTCCAACCGGTCGGTCAACGAGGAGGTCCTGGAGACCATCGCCAAGAAGCGCGAGTGGGTGAACCGCTACGTCATCAGCAAGGCGCTGGTGCAGAACCCCCGCACGCCCCTGGCCACGGCGCTGCGGCTGGTCCCCCGGCTCTCCGTGCGCGACCTGCGGGAGCTCTACCGCGACCGCAACGTCGCCGACGCGGTGCGCTCTACAGCGTTGCGTTTGTATAGAATCAAGCAGCAATAGGATCCAGCGATGGCCAGGGACTTCTATACCGTCCTCGCGGTGCCGCGCAACGCCACCGAGGACCAGATCCGGCGACGCTTCCGGGAGCTCGCCCGCACCCGCCACCCCGACCGCTTCCGCGGGGCGGAGAAGGAGCGGGCGGAGAGGGACTTCCAGGAGATCACCCAGGCCTTCAACGTGCTGGCGGACGCGGAGCGGCGGCGGCTGCACGATCTCGAGCTGCAGCGGCCCGAGGAGGCGGCCTCCGAGCCGCGCCAACTGTCGCGGGTCTACCTGCAACGCGGGGTCAAGGCCTACAAAGAGAAGAACTTCCTGGAGGCGGCCAGCAATTTCGACCAGGCGACGCAATACGATCCCCGCAGCGGCCAGGCCTGGCATCATCTGGCGCAGGCGTGCAGCCAGCAGAAGAACTGGCTGCCGCGCGCCGTGGCCGCCATCGAGCGGGCCTGCGAGCTCGAGCCGATGAACCCCTCCTACCTGAAGCAGGCCGGCCGCATCTGCGCGCTGGCGGGGGAGAGCGAGCGCGCGATCCTCTTCTACCGGAAGTCCCTCCAGTGGGGAGACGACGATCCGGAGGTGCGGCAGGCCCTGGAGGAGCTCAACCGCGCCGGCGCTCCCCGGCGAGGCCTCTTCGGAAGGGCCGGCTGATGCTGCGCGTCAAGGCCTGCGGACTCTCCGACGTCGGGCTCACCCGGGCCCACAACGAGGATTACTTCGAGATCGATCCGGCGCACAAGCTCTACGTCGTGGCGGACGGCATGGGCGGCCACAGCCATGGCGAGGTAGCGGCCCAGATCGCCGTCAACGCCATCCGCGATTTCATCGCCAAGACCGCCGACCGCGACACCACCTGGCCGTTCGGCATGGACTCCCGTCTCGAGCGCCACTCGAACCTGCTCAAGATGGCCGTGCGCATGGCCCACGACCACGTCCTGCGCGCCATCAGCAAGGACGGCTCGCTCTACGGCATGGGCACGACCGTGGTCGGCCTCCTCCTCGCCGGCGCCACCGCCGCCGTGGCCCACGTCGGCGACAGCCGGGCCTACCGCCTGCGCGACGGCCGCCTGGAGCAGCTCACGCAGGATCACACCTGGGTCAACGAGCAGGTGGTGGCCGGTTTCCTCTCCAAGGAGCAGGCCCGCTCGCATCCGCTCAAGAACGTCGTCACCCGCGCCCTGGGCGGCGAGAGTGACGTGCTGGTGGACGTGCGGGAGCTCGCGGTGCAGGCGGGAGACCTCTTCCTCCTCTGCTCGGACGGCCTGACCGGCCTGCTCTCCGACGCCGACATCCGCGACCGCCTGGCGATGGACAAGAGCCTCCACGAGATCTGCCGCGCGCTGATCAACGACACCAACGCCCGCGGCGGCATCGACAACATCACCGTGGTGCTGCTGTCGATCGAGGAGAACGGGGAAAGCGAAGAGGCGTGAGAATCGCCGTCATCGGCGGCGGCCCCGCCGGGGGCGCCGCGGCTCTGGCGCTGGCGCGCGGCGGCGCGGCGGTGGATCTCTACCTGCCCGGCCAACCCGGGGAGAAGCCGTGCGGCGGCGGCGTGCCGGAGCACGTCCTGCCGCGCCTCGCCGGCTTCGATCCTTCGCCGCTGCCCGCGGTGGACAGTCCTCCCGCCCTGTTCGAGAACGCCCGCGGCGGCCGCATCGCGATGGATCTGGGTGGGCTCCGCATCTTCCGCCGGCGGGACCTCGACGCGGCGATCGTCGCGGCGGCCGTGGCGGCGGGCGCGTCGCGGCTCCCCGCCAGGGCTGAACGATTGGAGTGGAGACCGGAGGGTCTCCGCGTCACCAGCCGCGGCGAGACGCGGACCTACGATTGGATCGTCGGCGCGGACGGCGCCCGGGGGCTCTCGCGGCGCTCGCTGGGGTTGGCTCCCAGGGGCGACAGCATCGGGCTCGGAGGCTCGCTCTCCGGCCTCGCCTGGGACCGCCTCGTCGTCGCCCTTCCCGCTCTCGCCGACTCCTATCTCTGGATCTTCCCGCGTCCCGGCGGCGCCTCGGTCGGCATCGCCTATACACCCGGCAAGCTGGCGGACTCCACCGCCCGCGCGGCGCTCGACCAGTTCCTCGACCGCCATCTCCCCTCCGGCTGGCGCGGCCTGCCGGGACCGCGCTACCGCTATCCGATTCCGGTCTACGGCGAGTGGACGCTCGCGGGGATTCGCCGCGGGCTCGCGCGCCGCGTGCTGCTGGTGGGCGACGCGGCGGCGCTGGCCGATCCGCTGACGCGCGAAGGCATCCGTTACGGCATGCTCTCCGGCCTCTGGGCGGCCGAGAGCCTGCTCGCCTTCGAGCCCGATTCGTATCCCGAGCGCCTGGAGGCCGCGCTGGCCGGCGATCTCGAGCGCGCCGGCCGCGCCCGCGATCTCTTCTTCGAGGGCTCCATCGGCCAGTGGATGGTGCCGCTGGCGCGCCTGCACCCCGGGATCCGCCGCGTCTTCTCGGATCTGTTGGCCTGCCGGCAGCCGTATACCGGGCTGCGGCGGCGGTTACTGCGCGCGGCGGTGGGCGCTACTTCCCGTACTCATACCCCCGCCGGGCCTTGACCCGGAACTCGGGGTTGGTGAGGCGGACACTCACCTCCTGGAAGCCCGACTTGCCGGCCGGCTGCTCGCTCGAGTAGCTCAGCAGGTAGTAGCCGTTGTTCTCCTTCGCCACCTCGTCGAGCGGTGTCGCGAAGTTGGTGACGTTGAAGAAGTAACGGCCGCCGGTGTCGTCCGCCAGCTTGTTGAGCGCATCGCTCAGCGTGTGCTCGACGGCCGGCGGCGTGAGATCGAGCGTGTAGGCCGCCACGTTGTTGGCGTTGAGAGCCTGCACCGTGGGCTCGAAGAAGCGCTTGTCCGGCACGAAGTGCCCGAAGGTGTCCACCCGCCCCGGGAGGCCGTAGGTGAAGAGCAGCAGGTTCTTGCGCCCGCGCACGTTGCCGGCCGAGCGGGCGATCGCCTGCATGGCCTCATAGACGGTGGTGGTCTTGTCGCGCAGCTCCTCGCCCTTCGGCAGCCCGGCGAGCAGCGAGGGTCCCTTGCTGGTGTCGATGCGCGACGGGTAGTTCCCCTCGCGGTCCTTGCCCTTCATGGCGTCGCCCACCGCCGCGATCAGCGCCTTGCGGTCGCGGGTGAAGTCCTGCTGCACCTTGAGCCGCGTGTCGTAGCTGGCCACCGCCACCCAGTCGTTGGGCAGCAGCTCGCCGTCGATCCAGCCGCGCACCCGCTTGGCGGCCTGGAACTGCTGCGGCAGCAGGGAGGGCGCCTCTTGCGCGGTGTCCTTCTGGTCCTCGAAGAGGAGGATGAAGTAGCGGTCCTCCGGCACCTGCTCGATGCTGACGCCCTGCTTGGCGAGCGCCGGCGAGGACTGCACCAGACGGCGGTTGCTGTAGAAGGTGACGCCGGTCAGGTTCACCGGCTTGCCGTTCTCGGTCACCACGAAATCACTCTTGTCGAGGCCGACGATCACGTTGCCCTTGGCATCGGTCACCAGGACGTCGAGCAGCACCTCGTTGACAGTGACCTCGGTTCCGAACTGGCCCTGCGGCTTCTTCTCTTCCTGGGCCACGGCAACGCGCCCCAAGGCGCAGAGCGCGACGAGGGCGAGCGCCGTCATCCGCATGATTCGCGACATGATTCTCTCCTTTGCTAGGTCCGGACTTGCCGTTGTGTCCTTCCCCTTTAGAGACAGCAAGGGATGCGCCAGCAATATTCCGGGGGGAGGACTTTGCCAGATGTCCTCATGATAGGACGGTATGCGTCCGTAGGCGACCTGCCCTTCGAAGCCTCACCCCCTGTCCCCCTCTCCCTGACGGGCGAGGGGGGACGATTCACAACCGGTGTTGCCGATAGGAGGCCACCTTTTCAGCAAGAATCCATCGC
>JBIOVX010000130.1:0-17003 GCA_044868005.1 Thermoanaerobaculia bacterium
AGCAGGGCGGCCACGCAGGGCCGCCCCTACAGCGGTGATCCAGATACCGGACCCATTATGAATGACCTGACCACTCTGAAGCTTCATATCAACGGCGAGGATCGGCCCGTGGTCTTCCCCACTCACCACACCCTGCTCGAGGTGCTGCGCGAGGAATGCGGCTTGACCGGCACCAAGCACGGTTGCGAGCTGGGTGAGTGCGGCACCTGCGCCGTGCTCGTGGACGGCCGGCCCGTGCTCTCCTGCCTCGTGCTCGCCGCCGAGATGGAGGAACGCGACATCGAGACCGTCGAGGGTATGCAGACCGGCAACGATCTCCATCCCCTGCAAGCGGCGTTCGCCGATCTCGGCGCTGCCCAGTGCGGCTACTGCACGCCGGGCATCCTGATGGCGGCCAAGGCGCTGCTGGCGGAGAACCCCGAGCCCCGCCAGGACGAGATCAACGAGGCGCTCGCCGGCAATCTCTGCCGCTGCACCGGCTACCACAAGATCGTCGAAGGGGTCGAGTGGGCCGCCGCCCGCATGCGCGGCGAGGATTGGACGCCGCCTCACGAAGTCCTCTATGGCGCAACGCTCCCGGGGGAGGAGTAGGACGCGATGGCCGAACCCGTCCGCAAGATCGAGCCCGAGCCGACGCGCGAGCCGAACCTCATCGGCAAGCCGTTCCGCCGCGTCGACGGCCGCGCCAAGGTGACCGGCGCCACGAAGTTCGCGGACGATTTGACGTTCCCGCGTATGTGCCACGTCAAGCTCGTCCGCTCGCGGGTGCCGCACGCCTTGATCCAATCGATCGACGTCTCTGAAGCGGAGAAGGTGCCGGGATTCCTCGGGGTTCTCACCGGCAAGGAGATGCCAATCACCTTCGGCATTCTCCCCGTCTCGCAGGACGAGCACGCCCTCTGCCCAGACCGCGTCCGCTTCGTCGGCGATCCCGTAGTGGCGGTGGCGGCCGTCACCGAGGACGCAGCGTACGAGGCGGCGCTGCGCGTCAAGGTCGAGTACGAGCCGCTGCCCACGATCTCGTCCATCGAAGAGGCGCTCGCCACCCCGGAGCCACGCATCCACGAGTACGGCGATCACGGCAACGTCCACAAGGTGGTCTCGATGACCTTCGGTGACGTCGAGAAAGGTTTCGCGGAGGCGGACGAGATCTTCGAGGACGTCTTCTTCTACGAGGGCAACACGCACCTGCCCATGGAGCAGCACTCGGCGGTGGCCGTGCCCGAGGACGACGACCGGGTGACCGTCTATTCCGCGACGCAGACGCCGCACTACGTCCACCGTGCCCTCGCCAAGGTGCTGGAGCTGCCGGCCTCGCGCATCCGCGTCGTCGCCTGCTCCAACGGCGGCGGCTTCGGTGGCAAGAGCGATCCTTTCAATCACGAGATCGTGGCGGCGAAGATGGCCCTCAAGCTCGGCCGGCCGGCGAAGATCACCCTCAACCGCGAGGAGGTCTTCTACTGCCACCGCGGGCGCCATCCCGTGCTCATGGAGGTGAGGACCGGTATCAAGCGGAGCGGCAGCGGCGTTGCGATCACCGCCCAGCGCCTGCGCACCGCCCTCGACGGCGGCGCTTACGGCAGCTACGGCGTGGCTTCGACGTACTACACCGGCGCCCTCCAGACGGTGACGTACAAAATGCCGGCGTACGAGTTCCAGGGCGTGCGGACGTTCACCAACAAGCCTCCCTGCGGCCCCAAGCGCGGCCACGGCACGCCGCAGCCGCGCTTCGGCTTCGAGGTCCACCTCGACAAGATCGCCGTCAAGCTCGGCCTCAATCCCGCGGACCTGCGGCTCGGTATGCTGGCCGAGCCGGACACGATCACGGCCAACTGGCTGCGCATCGGCTCCATGGGCCTGCGCCGCTGCATCGAAGCCGTGGTCGCGGGCAGCGGTTTCCGCGAGCGCTGGGGAAAGATGCCCGCAGGCCGCGGCCTCGGATTCGCCTGCGGCTCCTACCTCTGCGGCGCCGGCCTGCCGATCTACTGGAACCACATGCCGCAATCGGGCGTCATGCTGAAGCTCGACCGCTCGGGAGGCGTCGCCGTCTTCTGCGGCGAGGCCGAGATCGGCCAGGGCTCGGACTCCATCCTCGCCGCCGTGGTGGCCGAGATGCTCGGCGTCTCGCTCGCGGACATCCGCCTCTGCGTGGCGGATACGGACCTGACGCCCGTCGATCTCGGCAGCTACTCCTCCCGCGTCACCTTGATGGTGGGCAACGCCGCGCTGCAGGCCGCCGAGCGCGCTCGCGAGATGATTGCCACCGCCGTTTCCGAGCAGCTCGAGATTCCCGGCTCGCGGCTCGTCTTCGCGGACCGCCGGGTGTTCGACGCCCAGGATCCGGAGAAGGGGATCTCCTTCCAGGAAGCCGTCATCGCCGCCGAGGCGCGCTTCGGCACGCTGGCCACCGCCGGCAGCTACATCCCACCGCGCTCCCCGGGCCGTTACCGCGGCGCCGGCGTCGGCCCCTCCCCCGCCTACTCCTACACGGCGGCCGTCGTCGAGGTGGAAGCCGATGCCGAGACCGGCCTGTGGAACCCCCTCCACGTGTGGATCGCCCACGACGTCGGCAAGTCGCTGAACCCCGTGCTGGTGCTCGGCCAGGTCGAAGGCAGCGTGTACATGGGGCTCGGCGAGGTGATGATGGAAGAGCAGGCCTTCCGCCGCCTGCCCCGCCATCTCTCCTCGTCCCTGGTGCACAAGCATCCGTCGCTGCTCGAATACAAGAGCCCCACCTTCGCGGACATGCCGCCGGTGACCACCTATCTCATCGAGGACCCGGACCCGCGCGGTCCCTTCGGCGCCAAGGAGGTGGGCCAAGGCCCGCTGCTGCCGGTGATGCCCGCGGTCGCCAACGCCCTCTACGACGCCGTCGGCGTGCGGGTGGACCAGGTGCCGATCCATCCGCACATGGTGCTCAAGGCGCTGCAAGCCAAAGCGCAGGGAGCCGAGCCGCGCTTCGGCCCGCGGCGTTTCCCCGAGGTGGACTTCGGCGAGACCCTCATCGTCCCCACGCCCGAGCAGGGCGGCGACGGCACGGCCATCAACGACTACCGCGAGAAGCTGCGCTCCGGCATGCGTTCGGCGACGGGAACGATGACGACGCGTGAAGAGGCGCTGCGCAAGAAGAAGCTGGCGGCGCTGACAACGGATCTGAAGGGAGTGAAGTAGACGATGCTCCGCCTCCCCTCCTTCAAATTCCTCCGCGCCCGCTCGCTGAACGAGGCCGCAGCCATCCTCACGGGCGAAGGCGCGGCCGAAGGTGAAAGCGTCCGTCTCGTGGCAGGCGGCACCGATCTCTGGCCCAACATGAAGCGCCGCCATCAGAAGGCGACGACGGTGGTGAGCCTCATGGGGATCCCTGGGCTCGCGGGCATCGGCGTCAACGGCGAGATCCACATCGGCGCCACCACGCTGCTGGACGATGTCGTTCGCCATGCGGCCGTGCGCGAGCGCTATCCCGCCTTCGCGGCGGCCGTGCAGTCCATCTCCTCGCCTCCCCTGCGCAACATGGGGACGATCGGCGGCAACCTGTGCGTGGATACGCGCTGCACCTACTACAACCAGACAGAGGATTGGCGGCGCGCGATCGATTACTGCATGAAGGAAGAGGGGACCATCTGTTGGGTCGCCACCAGCTCGCCGCGCTGCTGGGCTCACTCCGCCTCCGACTCCGCGCCCATGGCGTGCGCGCTGGGTGCCGAGGTGAAGCTCGTCTCAAGGCAGGGTGAGCGTGTCATTCCGGTGGAAAATCTTTATAAAGATGACGGTATCGATTACCTCGCCAAGCGTCCGGACGAGATTCTGACCGCGCTCCACCTGCCCACCGAAGCCGCGGCCGGCCGGTGCCATGCCGCCTTCTGGAAGCTCCGCCGCCGCGGTTCCATCGATTTCGCCGTCCTCTCCGTAGCCGCAGCGGTGTGGACCGATCCGGCCGGTATCGTTGAAAGGGCGCGAATCTATCTCGGAGCCGTCGCGTCCCACCCACTGCCCGCGCAGGAGGCGACTGATTTCCTCATCGGAAAAAAGCTGGACCAGGAGACGATCGCCGAGGCCGCGAAACTGGCGCGCAAGGTGGCGACGCCCATGGACAACACCGATTTCCAGACCCAGTGGCGCGGCGTGATGGTGCAGCGCTACGCGGAGGCGGCGCTGCGGGAGGTTGCGGGATTGGAGCCAGGACGGCTGGCGCCGAAGCATGGGATATCAAATAGATGACCTCGAAAAAACCTGAGCTCCTCAACCTCGAACGAGATATCCCCACCACGCCCGAGGACATCCGTGCCCTCCGCGAGAACCGTCCCAAACCTGCCGACGATTGGCTGGACGAACTGACGAGACTCTCCGAGCAGATCCCTAACGTCGAGGAGGTTCGACGCCGGCGCAAGACCTTTGAAGGTTGCGAACCCTTCGAGCTCTGAAAAAAGCAAAGGACCCGGATTGCTCCGGGTCCCTTTCGCGGATAGCGGCCGCGAAACTACTGCGGCAGTGAACTCTAGCAGTGACCTGGACCGATCGTGCCTTCGTTGAAACTGGTCAGCGTACTGATCAGCGCGCTGGTGGCCGAGTTGGGCAGAGAGCCCGCACCAACCGGCGGCACCACTAAGCCTCCGATCAAGGCGTCAGCTGCGGCGATCGCCGCAGCCACGGCCGAGTCGTCGGCACCGTTGGCGACGTTGAGCTTCGCGGCGATGAGCTGGTGCGCCAGGCTGATGAGGCCGTTACCCGCTGCGGGGGTGTCGAAGATCGCCTGGAGCTCGAGGTCCGTGTAGGAGACAGTACCGAGCGTCAACGACGTGACCGGCCACTCGTTGACGTTGTTGCCGGTGGGGATCGGACCGTGCGTCTTCCAGTAGCCCTGGGTGAACGTGCAGCCCCCAACCGGGTTGCAGGCGGCCGTCGTGCAGGACACGTTGTTCGTGAAGTTGCTCCGGAAGAGGGTCGAGTTCGCGTGCGCGAAGCTGCGGAAGACATAGGTCGTGCCGCACTCCAAGGGCGTGTTGGGGCAGTTGCTCGAGGCGCCGGGGTCATCGAAGAGGTTGTCGCCGATATTCACCGTCGTGCAGGCGTTCTTGGCAAGATTGTAGATCGAGCCATTGGCGTTACCCGAGAACGAAGCCTTGCACAAGTCGAGGCTGTCCGAAGCGAGCCAGGAGTTGTCGTCGGCCGTGCCGGCAATGCCGTCAGGACCATTTGCGAACTGCGTCGCCGTGATCCACTGCAGAGAAAATCCGGCCGGTGCCCCGGTATTGGGACCGGCGCAGGCCATGATGTTGATCGAGACCTGGGTGACCGCGCCGCAGGTCAGCGTCGGCGTGTCCATTTTGGTCAGCTTGCCCGCGGAAGCAGGCAGAGCGGCCAGCAGGATCGCCACGAGGAAGATGAACGCCATCTTCTCAGAAGCGCGAACTTTCGTGTTCATTTGCAATTCCTCCGTTCAGCCCTATCGGAGTGCAGGTAATAGGGCAATTTCCGTTTGACGGTAATTTCCCGTTACTAGAAGAGTTTGGGCCTTCCGGCGGGTGATTACCATTTATCAAAGGGGTGATTTTTATACCCCCTTCGGCGTACTACTCAGATAGAACTCTCTATAAGCGAATCGAAGCAGCCTTGGCAGGAACGAAAAAGGCCGGGCGGCTGGAGCCGCCCGGCTTGGAGAGTTGCGAAGCTACTTGCGGTCCACTACTCCGAGCAGTGGCCCGGACCGATGAGGCCGTTGTTGTACATGTCGAGCAGGCCGCCCAGCTCGAGCATCCTCTTGCGCGGCTGCTGATTGGCCTTCTGGGCCGCGATCTGCGCCGGCGTCCAGGCTGAGAGGAGCGTCGTGGCCTCGTTCCAGGCCGACTGCACCTCAGGCGGCATGGTGGCGCCGTTCAGCACGTTGAGCGAGGTCGCGATGTACTGGTGGGCCAGGATGTAATAGGCGTTCCCGGCCGGCGCAGTCCACAGCACCTGGTAGTAGCTCTTGCCGCTCAGGAAGAACGGCTTGTCTTCCTGCAACGTGCCCAACTGCGCCCAGGTGTCGTCGTAGGGCGCGGGACCCTTGCGTGAGTGGGTCTTCCAGTAGCCCTGCGTCAGCGTGCAGCCCTGGTTGCAGGCCACGTTGACGTTGACCGTCCAGGAGCTCTCTCCCGTCGCGCCCGTGTCTCCGGCGATGAAGGAAGCCGTGTTTTTGACCTGCTGATTTCCGCACTGACCCGGCGACGCGAAGGGACCGACGTACCGGCTGTAGGTGAAGCTCCCCGGCGCCGCGTTCTCGCAGACGGTGCCCAGGTTGCCCTGCAGGTTGTCCTTCAAGTCGATGCACTCGTCGACCTTGGAGACGGCGGCTCCCGAGAAGTCGATCGTCGCGGTGCCCGAGTAGTCCGACGTGCCGCTGGGCGTGCCCGTGCCGTCCGGCGCGTAGGAGAAGTTCTGCAGCGTGGCGGTGCCCTTGTTGGTCCGCGTGGCCGCGCTGGGCAGGTCCGCGGTATACGAGCAGCTCAGCGTGCCGCCCGGCGCCAGCAGATATGGGAACGAGACGCCGCAATCCACGCTGCCGGCGATGGTGCCCGCGAGATCCGCGACCGAGTTGAGAAGCGCGCCGCGGCTCGGATTTGGATTCACCACGGAGATCGTGCCGTGTGCCGCCCACTCGCTGTCGCTGGAGGTGGCGCTGACGGAGACCGTGTAATTGACCAGGAACTGCTGGCCCGGCGTGAGCGTCAGGTTCGTCTGGTCGGCCGACTTGTTGATCGTCCAATCCCAGGTGCGGGTGAGCGATGTCCGAGCGGTCTTGGTCACCTGCAGGCCGTAGCACTGGACGGCGACGGACGCGCTGTCGCTCTGCCCCGTCTGCACGATGGTGGCGGTGTTGCCGTGTACCCCCTGGTCGCCGTTGCAGGTGAACGTCCTCGTATACGAGACGGCGCCGCTGTCGCCGAAGCTCCAGGAGCCGCCGTTCGTATCGTTGACCGTGATCGAGGCGTTCACCTCGGTCGTCGGCGTGCCGAATTCGACGGCGGCCGTGCCTGAGCCGCTTCCCACCGTGCCGCTCGTATTCGCGGTCGCCGTATTGGTGCGGTTCGAGCCGTCCGGCAGCGCGGTCTGGTAACTGCACTCCAGGGTGTCGCCGCCGGCGAGCGCGTAAGGGAAGCTCACGCCGCAATCCACCGTAGCCGTGATGCCGGGCGAGACGACGTCCTGCACCGAGGTCACCGTCGCCGTCAGCGGCGACGGGTTGTAGATCGTGATGGTGCCGCTCACCGCCCAGTTGCTGTCCGTGTAGCCGGTGCGCTGGACGGCGACGGTGTACATGGACGTGCCGCTGTCACCGGTGAAGAGCGTCCACATCGCCGGCGCCACCGACTTGTCGAGGCTCCAGTGATAGGTGCGGGTGAACGAGGTGTGGGCGTCCTTGGTGACTTTCACTTCGTAGTCGAAGCAAAAAGTGGCGTGGCTCAGGCCATAGAACTTGCCGTTGCTGGGATTGACGGGCGAGTGCAGCCCCGTATCGCTCGTCACCTCG
The DNA here is from genome assembly GCA_044868005.1 of Thermoanaerobaculia bacterium. Lineage (GTDB taxonomy): Bacteria > Acidobacteriota > Thermoanaerobaculia > Multivoradales > UBA5704 > DATARR01. The sequence goes on from JBIOVX010000130.1 coordinate 7,508, forward strand.
GCCGGCGGATCGTAGACATAGACGTTGGCCACGGGCCCGCCCTTGGAGATCACGGCGTCCATGCCGAGGGTCGAGCTCCAGTCGAAGCTCACGCCGTCGGTGGTGAAGGTCACCGTGTTGATGCCGTCGATCGAGTACGTGCCGGAGACCGGCGGATCGATCTTGAATTCGAAGTCATAACCGAGATCCTGGCACGTCGGATTGCCAGGCACGAAGACGGGCGTTACCGTGGTGGCGCCCGCGGCCAGGGACAACGCCAAACCCGCGATGAAGCAGAAGCAGACGAGCGTTTGGGGGAGCTTGGAACGATGGACCCCGAAGTTCATTTTATCCCTCCTTGTCAGATTTCTGATCCAGTGAAGCACTTCGCTCCAGGGCAAGGTTGATGCCAGCCTCGGAACCATCGCCTGGTCCAAGCTCTTCTTCTTTCCATTCAGTCGTTTGCGGTCAGATCACGGCACCGCGTGACGCGCACGGAGGGGTGTCAAACTGACACAGGAGACCTGTGTCAGAGCTCTGTCAGCGTGTGTCAGAGGTGTCAGCGGTTCTGCGCAGAGAAAACTGTCTATGATCGAATCGAACGGAGCAATCCCTTGTCCTCAGCCAGGCGCAGCAGGGCCATCCGCCCGTTCACGTGCAGCTTCTCGTAGATGTGGCGGATGTGCACCTTCACCGTCGACTCAGCGATCGAAACACTCTTCCCGATTTCCTTGTTGCGCAGGCCGCGGCAGAGCAGGTGGAGGATCTCCTGTTCCCGCGGTGTCAGGAGGTGGGCGAGATCGCGCACGCCCTGTTCCTGCCGCAGCAGCTCCTCTAAGACTTGCGACGCCGAACGCCACTCCAGCCAGTGCTCCCCGCCGTGAACTCTCCGCACGCATTGGACCAGCGTGGCGGGAGGCATCTCCTTGAGGAATACGCCGCGAACCCCCAGGCGAACGGCTTCCCGGATCAGTTCCTCGTCCGAGCTCTCGGCGTGCAGCACGACACGGCACGGCGAACCCAGACGGATGAGGGTGCGGATCACCTCCAGGCTCACCAGCCCCGGCATGCGAGAATCCAGGATGAGGATGTCGGGCTTTTGCCGGCGCACCGCCTCCAGGGCCTCCTTGCCGTTGCCGCACAAGGCCAGGACCTCGCAGTCAGGCTCGGCATTGAAGAGGCTCTCGATGCCTCGTAAGACGATAGGATGATCGTCGGCGAGCACCAGACGGATCATCACCGGGACCGCCCTGGCGAGAGACATCCTTTTAGATTACACCAGGTTTCCGCCCGGGCAGAAGCTCGACTCCCGGCCGTCATGCACCTTTCTTATATAGGACGATTTTACGAAGGAGGATGCCATGTCCAAGATCCGTCTGGTCTCGTTGTTGATTTTGCTATTGATAACTGTGAGCCTGGCCGTTTTCGCGAAACCTCCAGCGCCGCCGCCGGTGGACTGCAGTCAGTTCAACACGGGCTCATGCACCTATCACTGGGACGCCAACTCGTTCTGCTGCAAGGCCCAGTCCGGCTGCGTGTGGCACTGCCTATAGGGAGACCGCGCCGATCCGGTAAGCTTGGGGCGTGACGCTCGCCGTCCTCCCCGCCGCCGGTGCCTCGCGCCGCATGGGCCGGCCCAAGCTTCTCCTTCCCTTCCACGGCAGACCGCTCGTGACCGGTGCCGTGGAGGCTCTGCGCGGCGCCGGCGTGCGCGACATCGTCCTCGTCACCGCGCCGGAAGACGAGGAGCTGCGTGCCTGGGCTCGCGAAGCGGGGCTCCTTCCAGTCGTCAATCCCGATCCCGAGCGCGGAATGCTCTCCAGCATCCGAGAAGGCATCGCGGCCGTGGGCGGCGCGGCGGCGCTGGCCGAGCGCGGCGAGACCCTCCTCGTCTCCCCCGCCGATCTGCCCAACCTCGACGCCGATACGGTCACGGTTCTGTTACAGAGGATGGCAGAAACCGGAGCGCCCCTCGGCGTGCCGGTCTATCGCGGCAAGCGGGGTCATCCCTTGGCGATCTCTCCGGCGCTGATCCCCGAGATCGAAACCCTGGATTCAGACGTAGGCTTGAAGCAGCTCCGCGATCGGCACGAAACGGAGCTGCTCGAGGTCGAGGTGGAAGACCCGGGCGCGGTGCAGGACGTGGACACGCCGGAGGACTACCGCCGAGCAACCTACCCCATCGTCATCGCCCACCGCGGCGCCAGCGGCTACCGGCCCGAGCATACGCTCGCCGCCTATGAGCTGGCGATCGACATGGGTGCGGACTTCATCGAGCCGGACCTCGTCGCCACGAAAGACGGCGTGTTGATCGCGCGTCACGAGAACGAAATCTCGGAGACGACCGACGTCGCCTCCCGTCCGGAGTTCGCATCCCGCCGGACCTCGAAGCGCATCGACGGTGCCGCGGTCCTCGGCTGGTTCACGGAAGATTTCACCCTCGCCGAGATCAAGACGCTGCGCGCCAAGGAGCGCCTCGCGTCTCGCGGTCAGGATTTCAACGGCCGCTTCGAGATCCCAACGTTCTCCGAAGTCCTGGACCTCGTGCGGCGGAAGAATGCCGAGATGGGGCGCGTGATCGGCGTCTATCCCGAGACCAAGCATCCGACGTATTTCCGCTCGCTCGGACTGCCTCTGGAGGAGCCGCTCCTGGCAGCCCTCGGGTCGGCCGGGTATCGCGGACGGAACGCTCCGGTCTTCATCCAATCCTTCGAGACCGGAAATCTCAGGGAGTTGCGGAAGCGGACGGAGCTGCCATTGATCCAGCTCCTAGATGACGAAGGCCGGCCCTACGATCTCGCCGAGATCGCCACGTACGCGGACGGCATCGGCCCGCACAAGCGGCTCGTCGTGCCCGCCGGTCCGGACGGCCGGCTCCAGGCTCCTACCACGCTCGTGGAGGACGCTCACCGCGCCGGTCTCCTCGTCCATCCCTGGACCTTCCGCAGCGACGGCAACTTCCTCGCCGAGGATTACGTAAAAGACCCGGATCGCGAGTACGATCAGTTCTTCTCGCTCGGCGTGGACGGCGTGTTCAGCGACTTCCCCGATACCGCCTTACGCGCCCGCGAACGCTGGAGCCGGAAATGACGATGGAAGAGCTCTCCACCGGGACGGAGCACGAACGGGTCCTCCTCTGCAGCGACCCCGAGGCCGGTTATCGCGCCGTGATCGCCATCCACAGCACGGTGGCCGGTCCCGCCGTCGGCGGCACGCGGCTGTGGACCTATGCCACCGAGGAGGAAGCGGTCACCGACGCGCTGCGCCTCTCGCGTGGCATGACCTACAAGTGCGCCATGGCCGGCCTGCCGCTCGGCGGCGGCAAGTCCGTCATCCTGCGCGACGGCAATCAGACGGACCGCGAGGCGCTGTTCCGCGCCCATGCTCGCGCCGTCGAGAGCTTCGGCGGCCGCTACATGACCGGCGAGGACGTGGGCTCCACCGTCGGGGACATGCAGATCATGCGGCAGGAGACGAGTTACGTCCTCGGCGCCACGGAGGATCCCTCGCCGTATACCGCCCGCGGCGTCTTCCGAGCGATGAGCGCCACGGCTTTTCACCGCTGGGGCTCCGAAGACCTCGCCGGGCGGACGGTCGCCATCCAGGGCTGCGGCAACGTCGGGCTCAATCTCGGCCTTGAGTTGGCGAAGGCGGGTGCGCGGTTGGTGGTGACCGACGTCGATCCCAACCGCGTGCGGCGGACGGTGGAGGCCACGGGCGCGACGGCCGTGCCGCCCGACGAGATCTTCGACGCCGAGGCGGACATCTTCGCTCCCTGCGCCCTCGGCGGCATCCTCAACGCGGAGACGATCCCGCGGCTGCGCGTCGAGATCGTCGCCGGCGCAGCCAACAATCAGCTCCTCGAGGAAGCGGACGGCGAGCGTCTGCTCACGCGCGGCATCCTCTACGCGCCGGACTACGTCGCCAACGCCGGCGGCGTCATCTTCGGCTGCCAGGAGCTCCTGGGCTGGAACGCCGAGACGGTGCGGACGCGGGTCGAGGAGCTCTACGGCGCGGTGCTCGACGTGCTCCGCCTCGCTGCGGAACAGGGCGTCCCACCCGACATCGCCGCGGACCGGCTGGCCGAGCGGCGGCTGAAAATGGCGGCAACCTCGTGAGGGAGGCGCGATCCACGGAAAGGCAGCTGAGATCCAGTAGCTCATGCTGTGATCCTGCTAGAATTTGTTTCCTTTTCTAGCCGAAATGCTGTCAATGCAGGAGCTCGGCCGCCCAATCCTACTCAATCGTGGGACTTGATCTGATCAGAAAGCTGCTTAATCTCCCAGAAAAAGCTGTTAAAGTTGGTGAGTCGCGGTCTCGATGGAGCCTAAATGCAGCATTTTCTTCTATTAAGGAGACATTCCCACCAGGAAAGCAACTCCAAGCTCCGCAAAAACTCTGTGCTGCAGTGAGAAACTCTCGAAACCTACCAACTTAAGCAACTATTTCTTGTCGTTACACAACTAAACCTATTAGGTTAGACAACTTTACCTACTAGGAAAACCGAGCTGCTGACTAGAATTCACAGTATTTTCCCTAGACAGCGGCCGATGCCAGGGTGCGCGCGGCCCGCGCGAGCTGGGTGGAGAAACCCATCTCGTTGTCGTACCAGGCGGTGACGGTGATGAGCGTCTTCTCGCACACTTCGGCGAGCGGCAGGTCGATGATCGAGCTGTGCGGATCGCCGACGATGCGCGCCGAGGGCCACTCCTCCTCCAGCACGTCCATCACTCCCTGCAGCGGCGGGCGTTTGGCGGCCTCGCGGAAGGCCTCCACCACCTCCTCGCGCTCGGTGGCGCGCTCGACGACGGCCACCAGCTCGACGATGCTGCCGGTGCGCACCGGCACGCGGCAGGCCTTGCCGGTGACACGGAGATCGGGCCAGATGAAGCGCAGCCCCTTCGCAGCGCCGGACGAGGAGGGAATGATGTTCTCCGCCGCGGCCCAGGAGTCGCGGCGGTCGGTTTTCGGCTGATCGGTGAGCGACTGCGAGTTGGTGTAGGCGTGGACGGTGGTGAAGAAGCCCTGCTTGATGCCCCAATGCTCGCGGACGATCTTGACCACCGGCGCCAGCGCGTTGGTGGTGCAGCTTCCCATGCTGACGATGCGGTGGCGCTCGGGCTCGAAGGCGTCGAGGTTGATGCCCGGCAGCAGCACAGCGTCGCAATCCTCCAGCGACTTGCTCGGCGCGCTGACCAGCACGTGTTTGGCGCCGCGGTCGAGGTGCGGCTGGGCGCCGGCACGGGTGGTGGCGCGGCCGCTCGACTCGATCACTACGTCGATGCCGAGCGCGCCCCAATCCGGCAGGCCGTCGGTGACGTTATGGTAAGGAATTTCGCGCTCGCCGATGCGCAGCACGTCGCCCTCAGCGCGCACCGGCTCCGGCCAGCGCCCGTAGTTGGTATCGACGGCGAGCAGCGCCGCGAGAGTCGGCAGATCCTTGACGTCGGCGATGGCCGCCGGCGTGAAGCTCTCCTCCTTGAGCGCCGCCCGCAAAGTGGAGCGGCCGACGCGTCCGAAACCTTGTATGGCGATGCGTGACATGAAGCTCCTCCTCTTCCACGGCACGTTATCAGCTTTGGAGTCGTCACTCCGGCAGCGCGCACGTCGAGAAACTGAAGGCGTAGGCGCGTACCCCCGGCTGTGAAAAGCGCAGCACGAGCCGGCGCCTGCGAAAGCGCGGCGAATCGACGAGGCGCACCATGCGCGGACGCTCCCAGGCGGCGAAGGTGCGGCCTTCCCTCTCCACCACGTCGGCGCCTCGCTCCGCCGCCGCCACGGGCTCGCCGTCCACCTCGATCTCCAGCTCTCCCGCCGGCGCCAGGACGAGGTTTACCCCCGCCGCATCGCAGACGAGATCGAGCTCGGCTCCCGGCTCGCGCGCCTCCAGATACTCGGCCTCGTGAAACCAAAGGCCGCGAGCGGCGAACATGCCGGGCGGCGCCGGCCCCTCTTCCCGTTCCTGATGTCGAACCTCTTCGCCCGGCCTGTATCCTTCCGGCGCCAGCAGCTTGCCGCGATGGAAGCCCAGATGGATCTCGCGCGTCGCCGGATGGCAGACGGCGCCGGGCCGATCCTCGTCGCGCAGCGGCTCGAGGGGCTCTGGCATCGGCGCCGTGTCTCCCGCCTCGCGCAGCAGGCGCTGAATCCAGCTTTCCGTCTCGCCGTAGGCGCCTTCGCCGAAGTGCTCGTAGCGCAGATAGCCGCGCGCGTCGACGAGGTACTTGGCCGGCCAGTAGTGATTGGCGAAGCGGAGCCAGGTGGCGCGGTCCTCGTCGAGCAGCACGGGATACGGGATGCCTTCGGCGCGCACCGCCGCCGCGATCAGCTCGGGATCGGCGGTGAATTCGAACTCCGGAGTGTGAACGCCGACGATCACCAACCCGCGGCCGGCGTAGCGCTCGTGCCAGGCCTTGAGGTACGGCAGGGTGCGCAGGCAGTTGACGCAGGTGGACTCCCAGAAATCCACCAGCACCACGGTGCCGCGCGCGAAGGCAATGGAGACCTCCGGGCCCTGAATCCAGCGGCCGGGGGCGAGCTCCGGAGCGTGGAGAGGAACGGTGATAGGAGGCAAAGAAAAGGTCTGCGGCGAAAGACCGACCGGGCCCGGAGCATCCTCCGGACCCGGCGAGACGTTCTATTCGAAGTGGACGCTCAGGTCGTAGTTGTTACGCGTGTCGTTGGCGAGGAAGACCCGCACCCAGACGAAGGCAGGTTTATTGCCGACGTTGCTGGCTCCGACGCTCTCGCTGTCGCCCGTTCCTTCCGAGGCGGAGAGCGGATCGCCGCCGGCGCAGGAGGCGAACATTTGCAGATCGACGTCGCCGTTGCCGTTGGCGAAGCTCGCGTCGACGATGACCGTTTTCCCCTTCGGCACGCTGATCTTGTACCAGTCCTCGTCGAGAATCTTGACGATGCGGTTGGCGAGGTTCCCCGACTTCACGAGGCGCGCTCTGGGGCAGGCGTCGTTCTGATCGGACTTGTCGTCGGAGCCGCCCTTGAGGAGGTTCTTGATGCGGGGGAAGGTGACGGCGAACGAGCCGTAGCAATCGAAGAGCCCGTCGGATGGAACGCCGCAGAACGAGGGACCGCCGAGGAGCTGTCCGTAAAGCTGGCCGGTGTCCGCGCGGAAAAGGCCCGATCCGGAAGAGCCCGGCTCGGTGACCGCATTGGTCCAGGTGGTCCGCACCATCTTCACGCCGATGAACGCCGGATCCGGGATCTGATTGCACTCGGTGACCACGTCTTTGAAACCGAAGCTGATGCGCTTGTGATCGCCGTTGGGGTGGTGAATGGCGACGGCGTCCGTGCCGTTGGGCGGCTCCTTGCTGGTCCAGCCGGCCCAGAACAGCTCGCCCGCCGGCACCGTCCCTTCCACCAGCAACAGGGTGTAGTCGGACTGGTGATTGGTGGAGAGTAGCGTCGCTCCCCGGGACCGCGGCACGCTCGTGATGGACGGTGCCGCGCCGCCGCAGGTGGCCTTCTGATAGAGCCAGAAGAATTCGACCGATTCCGCCTCGAACTGGCTGTCCATGCAGTGGTGGGCGGTCAACCAGTAGGGGGTGAAGTCCGCCTTGCCGCTGACGTTGAGGAGCTGGCCGGTGCAGAAGAGCTGGTCCGAGCCGATGAACCCGACGCCGGAGACGGCCCTGGAGACGTCCTCCCATTCGGGGAAGCAGGCGACGTCGTTGTGGCACGGACCGGCCGCAGCCTTCGCAGAACCCTTGGCGAGCTGTGCCACCGGATCGAGATAGGTGTGCTGCAGGCGGTTCACCGTGAAAGGCAGTTCCTCCGCGGCCGCGCCGGCCGGGGCGAGATACTCGATGCGCGCCCGCTCGCCGAAGAAAGTGCCGGTCCAGAAGTCGCCGCGCTTGGCGATGGGATTGGCGGAGCCGTAGAACTCCGCGTAGCGGTCGGGATCGAATTGCGAGGAGCCGCTCTTTACGATGCCGCGGGCGGGATCGTTCGCCGAAGGCGCATAGATCGCCAATTCAGCGCCGTCCGGCAGGCGGACGTCCTTGAAGTGGAGGCGCACGCCGATGGCGTCCGTGGAGGCCACCTCGGCCACCCACAGGCGCTGGCCGCTCGCCAGGTCGTACCACTGGCCGTCGCGGACGCCCACCTGCACGTCGCGGCCGATGCCGAAGCGCACGACCTTGGTGCGGGCCCTCCGCGCCTCGTCCTCGCGGAGCACTGCGTCGGTATCGATGGCGTTGAGCCGCACTCCCGGCACGGCGCCGAGCGCGAGCCCCATCTCCTCCGAGGGCAGGGGGCGCACGGGCTTCAGCGCTTTCTCGAGGCTGGGACCGCGAACGCCGAAGGCCTCGGCGGCCGCGCCGTCGTCATTGACCGGCGGCTTGGCGGCCCAAGCGGCCGCGCCGGATCCAAGGAAGAGGCCGAACCCCATCACCAGCAGAAGCCGGCCCGTGTGACGCCTGGGAAGCAACAACCTATCCATGATGCTGATCTCCTTTCGAGGTGCCGCGGAGCGCTGGTCGCTGGTTTCCCTTGGGCTACCTCTCGACTCTGAGTCTTCGACAGTTTACCACGAGGCTATAGATCCGGGCCGGTTTTCGATGCTGAGGTGGCATACACGATCTTTGGGACCCGGACCGCGATAGGATCGCTCCCCGCCCATGATCGCACCGCCTTACGAGTCTCCCCGCCGGGGACGCCTGCGGTTCCTGCTTTTGGCGGGCCTCGCGCTGCTCGCGCTGTGGCTCGTCTGGGAGTTCGTCACCTGGCCGGACGTAGGCGCCCTCGCGCACTCCCCTCCGAAGACGACGGCCTTCATCGAGGCCTACCGCGGCTGGGGGCTGTTCGGCGACAAGCGGGAGGTGGAGTGGACGTGGGTGCCGTACTCGCGGATCTCCTCGAACCTGAAGCGGGCGGTGATCGTCAGCGAGGACATCCGCTTCTTCTCCCACGGCGGCTTCGACGACACCGAGATCAAAGCCGCGCTGGCGGACGCCTGGGAGGACAAGGAGCTGCCCCGCGGCGCCTCGACGATCACTCAGCAGGTGGCCAAGAACCTCTGGCTCTCCCGCTCCTACAACCCGCTGCGCAAGGTGAAGGAGGCGATCCTCACCCGCCAGCTCGAGGCCCGGCTCCACAAGCGGCGCATCCTCGAGGTTTACCTGAACGTGGCGGAATTCGGCCGCGGCATCTACGGTGCCGAGGCCGCCGCCCGCCATTACTTCGGCAAGTCGGCGCGGAGCCTCTCCGAGCGCCAGGCCGCCGAGCTGGCGGCGAGCCTGCCGCGTCCCCGGAGCTGGCATCCCGGCGCCAAGAGCAGCGCCTACCAGCGCAAGGTGCGCTCCATCCAGCGGCGGATGGCCAAGGCGCGCTGGGTGCGGCGGGAGATTTGAGATTCGCCAAATCCGGAGCGTCCTGCCCTCCGAAGCCCTCACCACCCCGGCCCTCCTCTCCCAAAGGGAGAGGAGGGAGAAAGACGGAAAAACAAGGTCAAAGAGTGCTTTTTCCTTGGCTTTATCCCCCTCTCTCCCTCTGGGAGAGA
>JBIOVX010000131.1:0-73841 GCA_044868005.1 Thermoanaerobaculia bacterium
TTCTTGTTCGTCGCCTTGAGGTAGGCCTCCTCGGCGGCGATGCGTCCCTCCTTCGCGAGGGCGAAGAGGGCGTCGTCCATCGACTGCATGCCGACACCCCTTCCGGACTGGATGATCGAGGTCAGCATCGGCGTGTTGCCCTCGCGGATGATGTTGGGCAGGCCGGGGGTCTTGAGCAGGATCTCGTTCACAGCCAGGCGGCCCTTGCCGTCGGCGGTCTTGAGCAGCAGTTGCGAGACCACCGCGGCGAGCGACTCGGAGAGCGACACCCGCACCTGCGGCTGCTCCTCGGCGGGAAAGGCGTCGACCAGGCGGTCGATGGTGTTGGCGGCGCCGTTGGTGTGCAGGGTGCCGAAGACCAGGGCGCCCATCTCGGCGGCGGTGATCGCCATGTCTATGGTCTCTAGGTCCCGCATCTCGCCGACCAGGATGACGTCGGCGTCCTGGCGGATGGCGGCGCGCAGCGCGGCGCCGAAGCTCTCCGTGTCCGCGCCCACCTCGCGCTGCGAGAAGACGGAGAGCCGGTTCTGGTGCACGAACTCGACCGGGTCCTCGATGGTGACGATGTGCTTCGCGTAGGTGCCGTTGATGCGGTCGATGATGGCCGCCAGGGTGGTGGACTTGCCGGAGCCGGTGGGTCCGGTGACGAGCACGAGCCCTTGCTGCAGATGCGCGAGCCCTTCGATAGCTTTCGGCAGGTTGAGCTCTTCGAGCGGCACGATGTGCTCCGGAATGATGCGGAAGACGGCGCCGCAGCCGTTCTCCTGGCGCAGGAAGTTGGCGCGGAAGCGGGCGATGCCCTCGAGGCCGTAGGCGAAGTCGAGATCGCCGCTGCTGGTGTATTCGTTCCAGTCGTCCTCGGTGGCGAGCTCGCGCAGCAGCGAGAGCAGCTCGTCGTGGGAGAGCACGGGCCAGCCCTCCACGGGCTCCAGCGCGCCGTGGATGCGGACGCGCGGCGCGAGCCCGGCTGCCAGATGGAGGTCGGAGCCCTTCTTCTCCTTCAGGTAATGGAACAGCTCGTCGACGCGGGGCATGGTACGTCCTCAGTATTCCGTGTCAGGTCGGGCGCCTTAGTAGGGGCGGGGCTTGTACCCGCCCGGGTGGAGGGCGTGAATCCGAAGAGGGCGGGGACAAGCCCCGCCCCTACGAAAAAACATCCGCCCAGCAGTGCGGTGTGGCATCTGGTCATCCTCCGATCCTTTGCGGCTCCTCGGCGTGACGCAGGGCCTCTTCGCGGGTGATTGTCCGGGACCTCACGAGCTCCGCGAGGGAGGAGTCGAGCTGGCACATGCCGAGCGCGCCGCCGGTCTGCAGGACGGAGCGGATCTGGAAGGTCTTGTTGTCGCGGATGAGGTTGCCCACGGCCTTGTTGGCCACCAGGATCTCCAGGGCGGGCACCCGGCCGTTGCCGTCCGCCCGCGGCAGGAGGCGCTGGGAGACCACGGCGCGCAACGATTCGGCCACCATGGTGCGGATCTGCTCCTGCTGGTTCGGCGGAAAGACGCCGAGGACACGATTCACCGTCCGGATGGCACTACTGGTATGGAGTGTCGCCAGCACCAGGTGACCGGTCTCGGCGGCCGTCAGGGCGAGCGAGATCGTCTCCAGATCGCGCAGCTCGCCGATGGCGATGACGTCCGGATCCTCGCGCAGCGCGGCGCGCAGGGCGCGGCCGAAGGAGCCGGTGTGCGGCCCCACCTGGCGCTGGTTGACGACGCAGCGTTTGGAGGGATGGATGAATTCGATGGGATCCTCGATGGTAATGATGTGGTCGCGCCGCTCGTCATTGATGATGTTGAGCAGCGCGGCCAGGGTGGAGGACTTGCCGCATCCCGCAGGTCCGGTAAGGAGCACGATGCCTTGATGGAAATTGGCGAAGCGGGCGAGCGTGCTCGGCAGGCCGAGATCCTCCAGAGCCGGCGGACGCGGCGGGATGGCGCGGAACACGGCATCCGTCCCCCGCTGCTGCCGGTAGGCGTTGCAGCGAAAGCGGCCGCTGCCGGCGAGGGTGTAGGCGAAGTCCACCTGACCGCGCTCGCGCAGGGCGGCGGCCTGCTCGGCGGTGAGGATCTCCGAGATCAGGCGCTCGGCCGTTGGCGCGTCGAGAGGAGAGTCGTTCAGCTCGGCGAGACGGCCATGGGTGCGCAGCTTGACCGGCGAGCCGCTGTGGAGGTGAAGATCGCTCGCTCCCGAGCTCAGCGTGCGCTCGAGGAGGCGGTCGAGGGCGCGCGGTCCGTCGAGGGAGAGAGGCGGCGCCGGAGCCTTGTCCGGTTGGGGCGCGGGTGCAGGCTGCGCCGCCGGGCCGGCGGGCTGGCGGGTGACGTAGTCCCGCTGCACGGCGAGGATCTGCTCGAGCTGGCCCGGCGTCAGATAGCCTTTGTCGACCAGGATATCGCCGAGCTTCATGGGGCTGGCTTCGCGCGCCTGCCACTGCGCCGCCTCCAGGAGCTGCTCCCGGGTGACGAGCTTGTAGTGCAGGGCGATCCGCCCGAAGAGAAGCTCATCTGGACCGGAGGTCATCGGCGGGAGGGTAGTCAAGCGATGGGGTGCGCGTCAATCTCTGGGGGTGCCCCTGCATGAAAGGGCTTCGGCGGAGCCGGGCACGTTAGAATCCGCGCCTTCAAGGGCCGGGGAGGCAAGAAATGGCGAATCCCGATGTCGAGGTCGAAGCGAGGGCCGGCCGCGGACTGGCCTTCGCTCTCATCCTGCTCGCGCTGGCTCTGCTGCTGGCGATCGTCCAGTCGCGTCCGCCCGCGGCGAAAGCGAAGGACGTGCCGCTGACGGAGCTTTCGGCCGGGCGGGCGCGGGAGGTGCTGGGGAGCCTGCTCGGAGACGGCGCACCGCATCCGGTCGGCTCTCCGGCCAACGCGCGGGTGCGCGAGCGCATCGTCGCGCACCTGCGCTGGTTGGGCTACGCGCCGGAGGTCCAGGAGAGCTTCTCGTGCAGCCCGGGAGGCGCCTGCGCGCGGGTGGCGAACGTGCTGGCGCGCCTGCCGGGAAGGGAGCCCGGCAAGTCCGTGCTGCTGACGGCTCATTACGACTCGGTTCCCGCGGGGCCCGGCGCCGGCGACGACCTCTCGGGGGTCGCCGCCGTGCTGGAGATCGCGCGCATCTTGAAGGCCGGTCCGCCGCCTCGTTACGGGGTCCTGTTGCTGCTCGACGACGGCGAGGAAGCGGGGCTGCTGGGAGCGCGCGCCTTCGCGGAGCGCAGCCCGGCGATGAGCGAGGTGGGAGCGGTGGTGAACCTGGAGGCCCGGGGCTCTTCGGGACCGAGCATGATGTTCGAGACCAGCGGTGCGGACGCGTGGACGGTCTCCCGCTTCGCCTCGCTGGCGCCGCGGCCATTCACCAGCTCGTTGTATCCCACCGTCTACCAGTACCTGCCGAACGACACCGATCTGACGGTGTTCAAGGGCCGCGGTGTGCCGGGACTGAACTTCGCTTTTATCGGCGAGCCGAGCCATTACCACACGACGCTGGACAATTTCGCCAACGTCTCGACCGACAGCCTGCAGCACCACGGCGACAACGCGTTGGCGGCGGTGCGCGGGTTGGCGGAGGGCGATCTCGCGCGCTCGCCGCAGGGGCGGGCGGTGTTCTTCGACGTCTTTCGCGTGGCGGTGGTGCGGTGGCCGGCGGGCCTCTCGCCGCTGCTCGGAATCCTGGCGCTCGTCCTCACCCTGGCGGCGGCGGTGCTGGCGCGCCGGCGCGGCCTCCTGACCTGGGGCTCCGCCGTCCTCGGGATGCTCGTCACACCCGTGGCGCTCCTCCTCACTCTGGCCGCGGGGTTCGGCCTCCAGGCGCTGCTCGCCGGCGCTTTTCCTTCTCCTTGGGTAGCTCGGCCATGGCCGGCCATGGCCGCTTTCTGGCTGCTCTCGCTGGCGGTCGCCTTGTGGGCAGCCGTCCTGCTGACGCGCCGCGGCGGGTTCGCCGGAGTGTGGGCCGGCGTGTGGATCTTCTGGTCGCTGCTGGGACTGCTCCTCGGCGTGCTGCTGCCCGGGCTGAGCTATCTCTTCCTGGTGCCGGCGCTGGTGGCGGGCCTCGCCGGTCTGGCGGGAGCTGCGCGTCCGGTGAGCGCCATCCTGCCGGCTCTGGTGGCGGCCCTGCTCTGGTTCCCCGTCCTCATCTTCCTGTACGACGGCCTGGGGCTGACCGGCCTCCTGGCCGCAGCCCTGCTGCTCGCCATCGTCGTGGCCACGCTGGCGCCGCTCGTAGCCGTGGCCGGGTCGCTCGGACGCGTCTGGCTGCCCGTCGCGGCGGCGGCGGCGGCGGTGGTCTGCGCAGTGCTGGCGATGATCTCTCCGCCGTCCTCGCCGTCCGCGCCGCGGGTCCTCAACGTGCAGCTCCACAAGGACGCCGACTCCGGCGCCAGCCGCTGGTTGGCAGCCGGCGCGCCGCCGTTCCCGCCGGCGCTCCGCAAGGCAGCCCGCTTCACGGACCGTCCGGCGCCGGCCTTCCCCTGGTCTCCGCCGGCGGCCCGGTATTTCGCGGCGCCGGCGCCGGGGCTCAACGCCGCGGCTCCGGAGCTGACCGTGGTCGAGGACTACCGGACGGGAGGCAAGCGCCGCCTGCGGCTGCGGCTGACTTCGCCGCGAGGTGCGCCGGTGGCGACGATCTGGGTTCCGGAGGCGGCCAAGCTGGAATCCATCGCGATGGACGGTCAGACCATTCCGCTCGAGGAGCGGCGCGCGAAGTCGCCTGCCTGGCAGGGAGCCTGGCAGCCGTTCACGAATCTCACGCTTCCCGCGCAGGGCAGCGAGGTGGTGATCGTGCTCGGCGCCGCCGAGCCGGCGGACTGGTACGTGCTCGATCGCACCTTCGGCCTGCCGCCCTCCGGCGCGGCGCTGCTCGCGGCGCGGCCGAAGGACGCGGTGCCGATCCAGGATGGGGACGTGACGGTGGTGAGCCGGAAGGTGAGGATCTAGGCGGGAGAGCCCTCACCTCCCCCGCCCTCCTCTCCCCGGGTTTCTAGCCGCCGGACTCGGCCTTGGCGATGGATTCCACCTTGATGGAATCGCCCTCCACATCGCCGGTGACCGTCACCTGATGGCCGAGGTGCTGCTTGGCCAGATCCTGGTTGTCCAGCTTGTAGAGCTTCTCATCCGCCGTGTTGTAGAAGACCAGCTTGCCGCCCCGGCCCAAGCACCGTTCCGCACACGCCTGGTGCTCGGCCTTGGCACCTTTGGCTCCGCACTGGTCGTCGGTGATCCAGCCGGTCCAGGTGCCCTTGGTGCCCGCACCGGCGTACGAAGCGAGGGCGACGACGAGCGCGAATAAAGCCAGCAGGACGATTTGCGGTTTCTTCATCGCGATGTCCTCCTTCCATTCGAAGACTAACATGCCCTGAAGGAGGAACCGCTGCGCCGTCTGCGATAATCCGCGGGTGCCGACCTACCGTCTCACGCTCGAGTATGAAGGCACCCGCTATCACGGCTGGCAGGAGCAGAAGAATGCGCGCTCGGTGGCTGGGGAGCTGCGCCGGGCCGTGGAGGAGGCCGGCGCGGCGGTGCGCGAGCTGGGCGGCTCGGGGAGGACCGACGCCGGCGTCCACGCCCTGGCGCAGGTCGCTCACCTGCGGCTGGCGAAAGGCATCGATCCCGAGCCCTTCCGGCGCGAGATCAACGATCGCTTGCCGGCGGACATCCACGTCCTCTCTTTGACGCCTGCGCCGGATCGTTTCCACTCGCGGCACGACGCGGTCTCGCGCTCGTACTTGTACCAGATCTCGCGGCGTCGCACGGCGCTGGCGAAGCGTTGGGTCTGGTGGGTGAAGCGTCCGCTCGACGCGCGGCGGATGGCCGAGGCCGCCTCGCTGCTGAAAGGCAGGCACGATTTCCGGCTGTTCTGCGAGAAGCCGAGCGAGCAGCCGAGCACGACCGTGGTGGTCGAGAACGTTGAAGTGGCGACGGCTGGAGCGTTGATCTTGATCCGGCTCAGCGCCTCGCATTTCCTGTGGAAGATGGTTCGTCGCGTCGTCGGCACGCTGGTGCAGATCGGTGCCGGAGATATCGACCGTAAGGCCTTGGAGGACCTGCTGGCGGCGAAGAAACCGAAGTCAGGAAAGGGTCTGCCCGCCGAATGGACGGCGCCGCCTTCTGGTCTCTTCCTGGAACGGGTATCCTATAAGGGCGATCCGCCACTGGGGCCGGTCGCGCCGGTCATCATGGTTCTGGAGGAGGGCGGAGAGAGGAGCAGGCGATGACGATACGCCGACGAGTAAAGGTCCTGCCTGGAGGTAATATCCAGATCCAAGATCCGGATCTCCCGGACGGAGCAGAGGTTGAGGTACTCATAACTGTCAACAGGGATAGTAAAGTCTCCAAGAAGGCAGACAGCGCTGCAGACTCCAGGCCGTTTTGGGAGCGCATCATCGAGCTCGGCGCCAGCATTCCGGAGGAAGAGTGGAAAAAGGTGCCGGAGGATCTCTCGATCAACCTCGACCACTACCTCTACGGAGCCCCCAAGGAAGAAGAGGACTGAGGAGACGCTTATGACAAGGGCCATTCGCGAGCACGTCACAGTAGAGCAGGAAGGAGTGATCGAGATCCACCATCCTGAGCTGGCTGTAGGGACCAAGGCTGAAGTCATTGTGCTTGTAGAGCCATCCGCTGCGGAGGACCGGTCTCTTACCAGCTTTTTCGGTCAGGCAAAGGGCCTTTTCGCTGATGCCAATGAAGTAGACACTTTCCTCAGGTCGGAGCGCGACAGTTGGGACCGATAGGTGAGACGTTCGGGCGAAAGGTCTACCTCGACGCCAATTTTTTCATCTACTTCCTGGAAGGATCAGAGCCTTGGGCGAGCCCGGCGAGAGGCATCTCGACAGCCCTGGATCGAGGAGAATGCACTGCGGTCACTAGCGAGCTGAGCCTGGCAGAGTGCCTCGTCAAACCGATGGCGTCGGGGCAGGTGGAGTTCATCCGAACCTATCTCGGCATGCTGCAAGATCGCCGCTCCCTTTCCCTCGTGCAGGTAACGCGGAACATTCTGATCGATGCGGCCAGGCTCCGGGCGCATTCCCGGATCAAGTTACCCGACGCCATCCATGCCGCTACTGCCCTGCAGAGCGAATGCGCTTCGTTCCTGACCAACGATGACCGTCTGAACATTCCCGGGATCCGGATGATCCGCTGGCGCGACCTTGGGTCGTTCTCCCAAGAATGATCCTGAATACATATGAACCTGCTCCATACCTCCCACGTACCCGCCGGAGACGGCCCCTTCCCGGCGGTCATCGCGCTGCACGGCTGGGGCGCCAGCGCGCACGATCTGCTGGGGCTCGCGCCGATGCTGCATGGCGGGCGGGCGATCGTGCTCTGCCCGCAGGGTCCCGTGGCCGTGCCGTTCGGCGGCGGCCAGTACGGCTATGGCTGGTTCCCTCTGCGTCCCGGCGAGCCCGCGGATGCCGACGCGTTCCGCCGCGGCGCCGACGCTCTGCGCGAGTTCGTCGGCGTGGCCCTCGACCGCTATCCCATCGATCGGGAGAAGGTGGTGCTCGCCGGCTTCAGCCAGGGCGGCACGATGGCGTACGACCTCGCGCTGCGCGAGCCCTCGCGCTTCGCCGGCGTCGCCGCTCTCTCTTCCTGGTTTCCCGCGCTGCTGGCTGAAGATCTGCCCAAGCTTCCCGAGCACGAGGGCTTCCCCGTGCTGATGATCCACGGCACGCGCGACGACCGCATCGACGTGGAGCGCGCCCGCGAATCGCGGGAGGCTCTGCGGGCGTTCGGAGTCGCCATCACCTACCGCGAGCTCGAGATGGCGCACGAGATCCGTCCGGAGGCGCTGCGCGTCGTCCTGCAGTGGCTGGACGAGAAGGCGCTGAAGCGGGATTGACCTCGTAAGGGCGGCCCTATGTGGCCGCCCTCCTGGGGCACGGCGAAACAGGGCGGCCACATAGGGCCGCCCCTACAGGCGATCTCGCAGTCCTATGCCGTGGCTTCAACCGCGACGAGTTCAACGGGCAATTCCTCGCCGAACATCACCTTGCGCAGGCGGTCGAAGAAGGCGATCCAGAGGCTCCACATCTCCTCGGCGCTCGCCACGATGCGGTCCACTTCCTGCGGCGTGAAGTCCGGCTCGATGGCCTCGTTGACCTGCTCGACGTGATCGGGCTCCTGCTGGATGTGGATGTCCACCCAGGGCAGGTCGCGCAGGCCGGAGACGCGGCGCACGGCGTTGCCGATGCCCGCCACCATGGCGAGGTCCGCGACCTCGGTGCCGTAGACGAAGCCGAGGGCGCTGAGGCGTTCCGCCGAGGCCTCGCGATAGCGCTGGACGAGGCGGCGGGTCTCTTCGAACGGCGCCGCCTCGGAGACGGCGGCGCGGTCGAAACCGGCCTCGGTCATCGTCGCGATGTAGATCCGCTCGTGGGCCCGTTCGGGATCTCCCTCGCCGAGCTCCTGGTAGAGGATTTTCGAGATCGCCGTCTTCATCTCCAGCATCGGCACCTGATCGATGGTGCGGGAGAGGAAGTTGGGGAAGTAGTGCAGGGGATGCCACCACTGGCCGAGGAAGACTCCCACCTCCTCGCGGGTGAGCTGCGAGGTCTTCACTTCCTTGAAGAAGGGGTGATGGATCAGTCTCTTGCGCAGCGGGTTCTCTTCGAGCCGTTCGTTGATTCCAGTGCCGAGCATGGAGTCTCCTTATGCAACGCCGGAGCCGTGGGCTCGCGAGCATTCCTTTTAACCGGTGCTTGCCGTTCCGTGAGGCGGGACAACGAGGACGGTGACGGATTCCGCCCCGGTTGTCTCGGCGGGAGGAAGAACGGGCACTGTATCTTGGGTTGTGAAGGCTAGTGCGCGATGGCGCGTGAAGAACGGCAAGCTTGAGGTCGCGCCGAATACCCCCGGTCGACGATCTGCAACGGTGGTTCGAGGTTGTCTGAAGATTTTCCGCAGCACGGTTCCGTTGATACCCATTTCTTTGGAGGCAGTAGGGTGACCGAGCCGACCGTGTGGTCCGAGATCGGGCTCGCTACCTTCGCGGGCGTGTTGCGCGCGCGGGCCGCCGAGCGGCCGGAGCAGGTGGCGTTCACGTACCTCGCCGACGGCGAGAGCGAAGGCGGACGGCTGACGTACGCCGGTCTCGACCGTGCGGCGTCGGCGATCGCCGGCGCGCTCCGCGAGTTGGTTCCGGCGGGCGAGCGGGCGCTGCTGCTCTATCCTCCCGGTCTCGACTTCATCGCCGCGTTCTTCGGCTGCCTGTACGCCGGAGTCGTGGTGGTGCCCGCCTATCCGCCGCGGCCGAACGACCGCTCGCAGTCGCGGCTGCGCGCCATCGCTCGCGACGCCCGGCCGCTCGCGGCGCTGACCACCGCGGACATTCTGGCAACCGCCGGTTCTCCTCGCGGCCTGCTCGGCGTAGCGCCGGAGCTGGCGGCGGTGCGATGGATCCCCACGGATCTCCTGGACTCCTCCCGCCCTCCCGCGACGCCCCTCCGCGAGCCCGATCCCGAGACTGTCGCCTTCCTGCAGTACACCTCGGGCTCCACGGCGGATCCCAAGGGAGTGATGGTCACCCACGCCAATCTGCTGCACAACGAGCGGATGATCGGCGAAGCCTTCGGCATGGACGAGGACTCGGTGGTGGTGGGCTGGCTGCCGCTCTACCACGACATGGGCTTGATCGGCAACGTGCTGCAGCCGCTGTACGCAGGGGCGCGCTGCGTGCTGATGCCGCCGGTTGCCTTCCTGCAGCGGCCCATGCGCTGGCTGGAAGCGATCTCGCACTGGCGCGCCACGACCAGCGGCGGCCCCAACTTCGCCTATGAGCTGTGCCTGCGCAAGGCGAGCCCGGAGGCGCTCGCCGGAGTCGACCTGACGAGCTGGCGGGTGGCGTTCAACGGCGCCGAGCCGGTGCGGGCCGCGACGCTGGAGCGCTTCGCCGAGACCTTCGCGCCGTGCGGCTTCCGGCCGGAAGCGTTCTACCCCTGCTACGGCCTGGCCGAGGCGACGCTGTTCGTCAGCGGCGGCGTGCGGGGCCGGCGGCCGCGGATCTCCTCCGTTGCGGCGCCACGACGGGACGTGAGCTGCGGCCGCGCCTGGATGGGCCAGCGGCTCGCGATCGCCGATCCCGAGACCGGACTGGAGCTGCCGCCGGGATCGGTGGGGGAGATCTGGCTCTCGGGGCCGAGCGTCGCCCGCGGCTACTGGGGGAACGAGGAGGCTACGGAGCGCGACTTCAACGCCTGGCTGCTCACGCCGGATGGGCCCGGCGGCGGTCCCTTCCTGCGCACCGGCGATCTGGGATTCCTGACGGACGGCGAGCTGTACGTCACCGGCCGGCTCAAGGATCTCGTCATCCTGCGCGGCCGCAACCACTACCCGCAGGACCTGGAGCTGACGGCCGAGGCCAGCCATCCCGACCTGCGGTCCGGCGGCGGCGCGGCGTTCTCCGTGGAGATCGAAGGCGAAGAGCGGCTGGTGATCGTCCACGAGGTCGAGCGCCGGCGGCGCGACGGTTTCGAGGAGATCGCCGAGGCCGTGCGCCGGGCCATCGCCGCGGAGCACGAGGTGCAGGTCCACGAGGTGGTGCTGATCCGCCAGGGCGGCCTGCCGAAGACCTCGAGCGGCAAGGTGCAGAGGCGGCTCTGCAAGCAGCTCTATCCGGGCGATGAGCTGCCCGTGGTGGGGCGGAGCGCCCTGGCGGCGGTCGATGCAGTGGTGGAGCTGGCGCCGGAGCTTACGCGAGAGAGCCTTGTGGCGCTCGCCCCGCGTGAGCGCCGGGAGACGCTCGCCGCCTGGCTGCGCGAGCTGGCGTCGGCGGTGCTGGGGGTGACTGCTGGGGAAGGGACGGCAGGGACGCCAGGGACAGCGGGGACGGAATCGCCGAGGGCCTTGGATCCGCCGCTGACGGCCCTGGGGCTGGATTCGCTGACGGCGGTCGAGCTGAAGGGGAGCGTCGAGGCGGCGCTGGGGCTGCCGGTCCCGCTTGCGGACCTCTTGCAGGGGATCGGGATCGGCGGGTTGGCCGATCTTCTCCTGGCGGAGCTGGAGATGGGGCCGGCCGTCGATGCCCCGCCGGTGCGGGCTTTGTCGCTGCAAGGCGATCAGCCGCTCTCCTCGGGCCAGCGGGGGCTCTGGTTCCTCCACCGGCTGGACCCATCGGGTGGCGCCTACAACATCGCGGTGGCGGCGCGGACTCGGCGGTTGGATACCGTGGCGTTCACCCGCGCGCTGGCGATCCTGACGGACCGCCACGAGGCATTGCGGACCGTCTTCCCGGTGGTGGACGACGAGCCCGTGCAGCGGGTGATGGCGTCGCTGCTGCCGGACGTCCAGGCGGAGGATGCCGCCTCCTGGAGCACGGGGGAGCTGGAGCGGCGGCTCGGAGAGGAGGCGTGGCGGCCGTTCGATCTCGCGGCGGGGCCGCTCCTGCGGGCGCGATTTTTCTCGCACGGCGGGGAGACGGTGCTGCTGCTCGCCGTTCACCACATGGTGGCGGACTTCGCCTCGTTGGCGGTGATGGCGCGGGAGTTTTCCGTGCTCTATCGCCAAGAGACAGGAGGACCTGCCGCGGTTCTCGAGCCGCCGGTTCTTCGCTACGGCGATTACGTCCGCTGGCAGGAGGAGCTGCTGGCGGGTCCGCGCGGCGAGCGGCTGTGGAGCTACTGGCGAGAGCGGCTGGAAGAGGTCCGCGACCTCGACCTGCCGGTGGACCATCCGCGACCGCCGGTGCAGACCTATCGCGGCGGGGTCAGGACGTTGGCCCTGCCTCCCGCGCTGCGGGCAGGGATGAGGAGCGCCGGCAACGCCACCCTCTTCTCGTCGCTGCTCGCCGTCTTCCAGGCACAGCTCGGCCGCTATTCCGGGCAGGAGGACTTCGCCGTCGGGTCGCCGACCGCCGGCCGCCCCTTGCCCGAGTTGGCGGGTCTCGTGGGCTACTTCGTCAACGTCATCGCCCTGCGGGCGGATCTCTCCTCGGAACCGCGCTTCGCGGATCTGCTGGTCCGCACGCAGCGCGCCGTTCTGGAAGGGCTCGAGCACGGCGATCTCCCATTCCCGGCGCTCGCCGAGCGGCTGCGGCCGGTGCGCGATCCCGCCCGTTCACCCGTGTTCCAGGCTCTCTTCGTCCTCCAGCAGGGGCGGCCGCAGGATCCGCCCGCTCTCGCTGCTTTCGCCCTCGGTCACGAAGGAGCACGGATCGAGCTGGGCGGCCTGGAGCTGGCGCCGGTGCGATGGGAGGAGCGGCGATCGCAGCTCGATCTCTCGCTGCACGTGGCCGAGGACGGCCGCGGCGGGCTCTGCGCGTCGCTGGAATACAACGCCGACCTGTTCGAGGCTGCGACGGCGGAGCGCATGCTCGGCCACTTCCGCAGCCTGCTGGAAGGAGCCGGCGCCGAACCGGAGCGCTCGATCTGGAGCCTCCCTCTCCTCGCCCCGGCGGAGCGCCGGCAGCTCCTGGAGGAGTGGAACGAGACGGCGCGGGACTACCCTCGAAGCCTCCTCCTGCACCAGCTCTTCGAAGCCCAGGCGGCGCGCACGCCGGATGCCGAAGCCCTGATCTCCGGGGAGCTGCGGCTGACGTACCGCGAGCTCAACGCCGAGGCCAACCGGCTTGCCCACCACCTGCGGCGGCTGGGCGTGGGGCCGGAGGATCGGGTGGGCCTCTGTCTCCGCCGGTGCGAGCGGATGATCGTGAGCCTCTTCGCCGTGCTGAAGGCGGGGGGAGCCTACGTGCCGCTGGACCCGACCTATCCCCGCGCGCGCCTCGCATCGATCCTGGAAGATTCGGCGGCCCGCGTGGTGATCGGAGAAGAGGCGACCGCCTCGCGGCTCGCGGCGGAGAGCGGCGGGAGCTGGCTGTCCCTCGACGGCGAAGCGGAGCGCATTGCGGCCCAGAGCCCGGGCGACCTCGAGCCGTTGGGCGATGCCGGCCATCTCGCCTATCTGATCTACACCTCGGGATCGACGGGGCGGCCCAAAGCCGTGGCGATCGAGCACCGGAGCCCGGTCGTGCTCATGCACTGGGCGCGCGAGGCCTTTGCTCCGCAGGAGCTCGCCGGAGCTCTCGCCTCCACCTCGATCGGCTTCGACGTCTCGGTTTTCGAGATCTTCGCGCCGCTCTCCTGGGGTGGGCGGATCCTGGTGGCCGAGAATCTGCTGGCGCTGCCCGGCCTGCCCGCCGCCGGCGAGGTGCGGCTGGTCTGCGGCGCGCCCTCGGTGGTGGCCGAGCTCGTCCGCGCCGGTCAGGTCCCAACCGGTGTGCGCACGTTCAATCTGGGCGGCGAGGCCGTCCCTCCCGCGCTGGTGGAGGCGCTCGCCGCGGCGGCGCCGGGAGCGCGCATCCTCAACGTCTACGGGCCGTCGGAGGACACCACCTACTCGACCTTCGCGCGGCTGGAGCCCGGGCGCGGCGTGACGATCGGCGTGCCGGTGGCCGGCGCCCGCGTCTACCTGCTCGATCCGCGCGGGCACCTGGTGCCGGCGGGAGTGCCCGGCGAGCTGTTCCTCGCCGGGGAAGGGTTGGCGCGCGGTTATCTCGGCCGCCCGGCCCTGACGGCCGAGAGGTTCGTCCCCGATCCCTTCGCAGCCGATCCCGGCAGCCGCCTCTATCGCACCGGCGATCTCGCGCGCCGGCGTCCGGACGGCGTCCTGGAATACCTCGGGCGCCTCGACCATCAGGTGAAGGTGCGCGGCTTCCGCGTCGAGCTGGGAGAGATCGAGGCGGCGCTCACCCGGCATCCCTCTGTGCACGAGGCGGTCGTGGTGGCGCGGGAGGACGGCGATCGGGGCCAGCGGCTGGTGGCCTATGTAATCCCTGCGGCGGTGCCGTCCGCCGAGCTGCGCTCCTTCCTGCGGGGGATGCTGCCGGAATACATGGTTCCCTCGGCGTTCGTCGGCTTGGAACGCCTGCCCCTGTCGCCCAACGGCAAGGTGGACCGGCGCGCCCTGCCCGATCCGGGCGGCGTCGCCGGCACGCCGGCGACGGCAGCGGGCGCCGTTACGCCGGTCGAGCAGATGGTCGCGGCGGTGATGGCCGAGGCGCTCGGCGTCGAGCGGGTTGGGCGGCACGACGACTTCTTCGCCCTCGGCGGCCACTCGCTGCTCGCCACCCGCCTGCTGGCGAGGGTATCGAAGCTGTTCGGCGTGGACCTGCCGCTCAGCGCGGTCTTCCAGCAGCCGACGGTGGCGGGCCTGGCGGAGCGGGTGGCCGAGGCTTCGCGCGGATCGGCGGCGCCGCCGATCCTCCGCATGCCTCGCCGTTTCGGCGCCGGGCTGCCGCTCTCCTTCGCGCAGCGCCGCCTCTGGTTTCTCCACCGCCTGGAGCCGGCGAGCCCCGTCTACCACCTGCCGGGCCTCGTACGCCTCTCGGGGCCGCTCGACCTCGGCATCCTGGAGGCCGCGCTCGCCGAGGTGGTGCGCCGGCACGAAGCGCTGCGCACCACCTTCCGCCTGCAGGAGGGCGAGCCCGTCCAGGTCCCTGGGCCCCCGGCGGCGGCCCTGCCGCGCATCGACCTCGCGGCGCTGCCCGCGCGGGGAGCCGGCTCCGAGCTCGAGCGGCTGGCGCGCGAGACGGCCGTAACGCCGTTCGACCTGGAACGCGGACCGGTGTGGCGCGTCCTCGCGGTGCGGCTGAGCCCCGCCGAGCACGCGCTGGTGCTGACCCTGCACCACATCGTGGCCGACGGTTGGTCCTTGCGGATCCTCTTCGCGGAGCTCGCCGCCCTCTATCAGGATCTCGTCGCGGGGAGCGCGCCGCCGCCGCTTCCCGAGCTGCCCGTGCAGTACGCCGACTGGGCCGTCTGGCAGCGCGAGTGGCTGCGCGGCAGCGTGCTCGCAGCCGAGGTCGCCTGGTGGCGCGAGCGGCTCGCCGGGATTCCCGAGCTGAGCCTGCCGGCGGACCGGCCGCGCGCGGCGGCCCGCTCGGCGCGCGGCGGCACACGCACGGTCTCTTTGCCGGCCGACCTCTCGGCCGACCTGGAAGGACTGGCCCGCCGCGAGGGGGCGACGCCCTTCATGGCGCTGCTCGCCGCGTTCCAGGCCCAGCTCGCGCGCCATGCCGGCGCTTCCGTGATTCCTCTCGGCTCGCCGGTGGCGAACCGCGGCCGCGCCGAGATCGAGGGCCTGATCGGCTTCTTCGTCAACATGCTGGTGCTCTGCACGCCGATCGACGGGAGCCCGTCGTTCCGGGAGCTGCTGGCGCGGGTGCGCGAGGTCTGCCTGGGCGCCTACACCCACCAGGACGTGCCCTTCGAACGGCTGGTGGAGGAGCTGCGGCCGGAACGGCGGCGGGGCCGCAATCCGCTCTTCCAGGCGGTCTTCCAACTGGAGGAGCCGCTCGCCGTCGAGCGGCTGGGCGAGGCGGTGGCCGAGGTGCGGCGGGTGGAGACCGGCACGGCGAAGTTCGACCTCTACCTGAGCGTGGTGCGGGAGCCGCAGGGGTTCGCGGCCACCCTGGAGTACGACGCGGACCTCTTCGACGCCGCCACGGCGGACCGCCTGCTCGGCCAGTGGCGGACGCTCCTCGAGGAGATCGCGGCCGATCCGGAGGCGCGCCTTAGGGACCTGCCGCTGGCGGCGCCGGCCGAGGCGGAGGAGATCCGCTCGCCGCGGATCGCCGGCTACGTGTCGCCGAGCACGGACGTGGAGGAACGTCTGGCGGCGGTCTGGCGCGACGTGCTGGGCATCGAGCGCGTCGGCGTCCACGACGATTTCTTCGATCTCGGCGGCCACTCGTTGCTGGCGCATCGGGTGGTGATGCGCATCGCCGAGGAGATGGAGCTCGAGCTCGAGCTCCAGAGCCTCTTCGAATGCCCGACCGTCGCCACTCTGGCGGAGCGCGTTTCGTCAGCCCGAACGGCGGGCACGGCGGCGCGCGCTCTCTCCGTCGTGCCGCAGACGTCCTATCCCCTCTCCTTCGCCCAGCAGCGGCTCTGGCTGCTGGACCTGATCGAGCCCGGCAGCGCCAAGTACAACGTGCCGGTGGCGGTGCGGCTGCAGGGCGCTCTGGAGATCGGCGTCCTGGCGCGGACGCTGGCGGAGATCGTGCGGCGCCATGAGCCGTTGCGGACCGTCTACGCCCGGACAGGCGGGGAGCCGGTGCAAGTGGTGCTGCCGCCGCCGGGCGTGGACGGCCTCGGCTTCGCCCATGTGGATCTGCGCGGGCTCCCCGCCCCGGCGCGGGAGCAGCCGTTGCGGGAGGCCCTGCGCGACGAGGCGGCCCGGCCGTTCGATCTCGCGCAGGGACCGGTCGCGCGCTTCCTCCTCGTGGAATCGGGACCCCAGGATCACGCGCTGCTGGCGACGTTCCATCACATCGCCACGGACGGCTGGTCGATGGAGGTCTTCTTCCGTGAATTGGCGGTCCTCTATGGCGACTTCGCCGCCGGCCGGGAGCCCTCCCTGCCCGAGCCGCCCTTGCGCTACGTGGACTGGGCGGCCTGGCAGCGTCGCGCCTTCGCGGAAGGGGCTCTCGATTCCCAGCTCACTTACTGGCGGCGCCAACTCGCCGACCTTCCGGTGCTGGAGCTGCCCGTCGATCGGTCGCGGTCGGCGGCGAGCGGGGAGCGCGGCGCCAACCGCCGTGTGAGCTTCGCCGACGAGCCGATCGGCAAGCTGCGCGGGCTCGGCAGCGGCATCACCTCTTTCAACGTTCTGCTGGCGGGCTTTGCGGCCCTGCTCAGCCGGCTCAGCGGCCAGGACGACGTCGCCGTGGGCCTCACCGCCGCCGGGCGCGATCACCGCCACCTGGAGGAGCTGATCGGTTTCTTCGTCAACACCCTGGTGGCGCGCATCCGGGTGGAGGACGACCCGGCGTTCGGCATGCTGGTGGAACGGGTGCGCGAAGTCGTGCTGGCGGCCCAGGCGCATCAGGACGTGCCCTTCGAGAGATTGGTGGAGGAGCTTCAGCCGGAGCGCGCCGAAGGCGTCACGCCGCTCTTCCAGGCGGCGTTCACGTACCTCGCCAGTCCGCTCGCGCCGGTGCCGATGCCGGGGCTGGCCGTGAAGCTCCTGGACGTGGAGACCGCGGTGGCGAAGTTCGACCTGACGCTGTCGGTCTATCACGGAGAGGAAGGCCTGAGCGGCTGGGTGGAGTATCGGACCGGCCTCTTCGAGCCGGCGACGATCGAGCGCTGGATGGGGCACCTGCGGACGCTGCTCGCGGGCGCGGCGGCCGATCCCTCCCGCCGGCTCTATGATCTGCCGCTCCTTACGGCTGCTGAGCAGCAGGAGCTGCAACGAGAAAACGGCGAGGTGGTGGAGAGCCTGGGCTCCGCGGCCCATCAGGCCCTGGAGGAGCAGGCTCGGCGCGCTCCGGACGCCCCGGCGGTGATCACCGCCGGCGGGGAGATTCTCTCGCGCGGAGAGCTCGACGCGCGGGCCAACCGGCTGGCGAACCATCTCCTTGCCTTGGGCCTCCGTCCCGAGCAGCGAGTCGCCGTCTGCCTGGAGCAGAGCTCGCCCGACCTGCTGACGGCCGCCTTCGCGGTTCTCAAGGCGGGAGGCACCTACGTCCCTCTCGACCCGACCTATCCGGCCGAGCGGATACGCGTCGTCCTGGAGGATTCCGCGGCCGCCATCCTGATCACCCGAGGCCCGCTCCTGGACCGCTTGCCCGTCGATGCGGCCTTGGGCCTTCCGCTCCTGGTGCTCGTCGACCGTAACGCGGAAGCCGTTGCGGCCCGCGCCGCGTCGCATCCCGCTGTCGAGGTCGATCCCTGCTCGCTGGCTTACGTCATCTACACGTCCGGCTCCACCGGCCACCCCAAGGGAGTGGGAGTGCCCCATGGCGCGGTAGCCGCTCATGTGGCCGCGCTGTCGAGGATCTACGGTGTGGGGGAGGCGGACCGGGTCCTGCAGTTCGCCTCGCCCGGCTTCGACGTCTCCGTCGAACAGCTCCTGGCCCATCCCGCTCTGGGCGCCACTCTGGTTCTGCGTCCCGAGGGTCCCTTCGGCACCCACGAGCTCATACGCCTCCTCCGCGAACGGGAGCTGACGTTCATCAATCTGCCGACCGCCTTCTGGCACCGCTGGGTGAGGGAGTGTGTCGATCTCGCGGAAGCTCCGGCCGCCCTGAGGACGGTGCTCGCCGGCGGCGAGGAGATGCTCGCCGCAAGCGTCGCTCTCTGGGAGCGTTCGCCGCTCCGGGAGACGCGCCTGCTCAACGGCTACGGTCCCACCGAGACCGTCGTTACCGCCACCATCCGCGAGATTCTTCAGCAGGATGGCGAGCGGGGACCGGTCGCCATCGGCCGCCCGTTCCCGGGCCGCTCCGGTTGGGTCCTGGACCGCCGGGGCAACCTGGCACCTGTCGGTGTGCCCGGCGAGCTGTGCCTGGCCGGACCTATGGCCCGTGGCTATCTGGGCCGGCCGGACGCCACGGCGGAGCGCTTCGTGCCCGATCCGTTCAGCGGCCGGCCCGGGGGTCGTCTCTATCGTACCGGCGACCGGGCGCGGCGCCGTCCGGATGGCGCGCTGGAGTTCCTCGGCCGTCTCGACGAACAGGTGAAGATCCGCGGCATCCGCATCGAGCCGGGGGAGATCGAGGCCGCTCTCACCGCTCACCCCGATGTACAGGAGGCGGCGGTGGTCGCCATCGATGGTCCGGAAGGGGACAGGCGCCTGGCCGCCTATGTGGCGCCCGTCCAGGAAGGTGCCGCCGGGCTGCCGGCCGCGTTGCGCGCATTCCTGCGCGAGCGCCTGCCGGAGGCCATGGTGCCGTCGGCATGGCGCGTCCTTCCTTCCCTGCCTCTCAACGTCCATGGCAAGGTAGATTTGGCCGCTCTGCCTTCGCCGGCGTTCGCCGACGGCGAGACGGGGGGCGGGAGCATCTTCTCCACGCCTGAAAGCGAGCTGGTGGCCGGCCTTTTTGCCGAGGTGCTGGGCCGCGAGCGGGTGGGAACGGACGACAGCTTCTTCGATCTGGGCGGGCATTCGCTGCTCGCGACGCAGCTCGCCTTTCGGATTCGCGCGGCCTTCGGCTTGGAGCTGCCGCTCGCGGCGGTCTTCGAGGCGCCGACGCCGGCCGCCCTGGCGAAGCGGCTGGAGGAGATCCGTCGCGCGCCGGGCACCGAGCCCCCGCCGCCGCTCGTCCATGAGGAAGGCGCGGAAGCCCCGCTCTCCTTCGCTCAGCAGCGGCTCTGGTTCCTGCACCAGCTCGAGCCGGACGACGCCTACCACGTCCCCGGCGCGCTGCGGCTCCGGGGAGCGCTGCGCGAGGACGTGCTGGAGCGAACCCTGGCGGAGATCGTCCGCCGGCACGCGGCGCTGCGCACGGTCTTCCGCCCGGCAAAGGGCGCGCCGGTCCAGGTCGTCCTGCCGCCGGCCGCTCTGCGACTGCCGGTGACGGACCTCACGGCGCTACCTGCCGAGGAACGGGAGACCGAAGCCGGCCGGCTGCTCGCGCGGGAGGCCCGCCGCCCGTTCGATCTCGCGGCGGGACCGCCCGTCCGCCTGCTGCTGGTTCGTCTTGCGGAGGAAGAGCGCCTGCTGGCGGTGGTGACGCACCACATCGTCTCCGATGCCTGGTCGCTCGGCGTGTTGCTGCGGGAGTTGGGCGGCATCTACACGGCCTTCATGGCTGGCGAGCCCTCGCCCCTGCCGGAGCTGCCGGTGCAGTATGCGGACTTCGCGCGCTGGCAGCGGCGCTGGCTCTCCGGCCAGGTGCTGGAGCGGGAGGTGGCGCACTGGCGCCGGGCGCTCGCCGGCGCGCCGGAGTCGCTGGAGCTGCCTTACGCCCGCCCGCCCGCCGCGGCGCGGAACCTCGGCGGCCG
This sequence comes from Thermoanaerobaculia bacterium, assembly GCA_044868005.1. Classification (GTDB taxonomy): domain Bacteria; phylum Acidobacteriota; class Thermoanaerobaculia; order Multivoradales; family UBA5704; genus DATARR01. The sequence continues at coordinate 19,712 of JBIOVX010000131.1, forward strand.
GCGTCCCTGCGAGCTTCCCGCCGGCCTCTGGCAGCCGTTGCTGGAGCTGGCCCGCCGCGACGGCTGGACGCCCTTCATGGCCCTGCTCGCCGGCTTCCAGGCCCTGCTCTCGCGCTACAGCGGACAGGACGACGTGGTCGTCGGCTCGCCGATCGCGAACCGCACCCGCCTGGAGCAGGAAGGGTTGATCGGCTTCTTCACCAACACCCTGGCGCTGCGGCTGGACCTCTCGGGCGACCCGTCGTTCTGGGAGCTTGGGCGCCGCGTCCGCGCTGTTGCCCTGGAGGCCTACGCCCACCAGGACCTCCCGTTCGAGAAGCTCGTGGAGGAGCTGGCTCCCGACCGTCACCTCGGCAGGAATCCGCTGTTCGAGACCCTGCTCGTCCTGCAGAAGCCGCCGGTCCCGCCGGCTCTGCCCGGGGTGGAGTCCGAGCTGCTGGACGTGGAGACCGGCGCCGCCAAATTCGACCTCATCCTGATGTTGACCGAGGCGGAGGGCGGGGCGAGAGGCGTCCTGGAATACGCCCGCGACCTGTTCGACGAGGGGACGGTGGACCGTGTCTCCGGTCACCTCCGTACCCTGCTCGCAGCCGCCGTCGCGGATCCCGGGCGGCGCCTCTCGGAGCTGCCGCTGCTGACGGAAGCCGAGCGGGCGGAGCTGGCCGCGTGGAGCCGGCCTCTCGTCTCCGAGCCCCGGCGGCTCTGCGTCCACGAGGGCGTCGCGGCGCAGGCGGTACGGACGCCCGGCGCGGTGGCCGTGACCGACGGACGGGAGAGCCTCACCTATGGCGAGCTGATGGCGCGGTCCCGGCGTCTGGCGCGGCGGCTGCGCGAGGCGGGCGTAGATCCCGACGTCCCGGTGGGCCTTTTCCTGGAACGCTCCCTCGACATGGCGGTGGCCGTTCTCGGCGTGCTGGAAGCGGGCGGCGCCTACCTGCCCCTCGATCCGGCATACCCGGCCGAGCGCCTGCGCCTCATGCTGGAGGATGCCCTGGCGCCGGTCCTCGTCACCCATGCGCCGCTGGCCGGTGCGGTGCCGCAGGGCACGCAACGGATCGTCCGGGTCGACGAGTTGAACGGGAGGGGCGAGGCTCTCGCGCCGGCCGCCGGAGTGACGCCGGATCACCTCGCCTACGTCATCTACACCTCGGGCTCGACCGGGCGCCCCAAGGGTGTGGCGATGACGCACGGCGCCATCTCCGCCATGCTCCTCTGGCAGCTCCGCACCTCGGCGGCGGGCGCCGGCCGCACGCTCCAGTTCACCTCGCTCTCCTTCGACGTCTCCTTCCAGGAGATCTTCTCGACGTGGTGGGCCGGCGGCACTCTGGTGCTCGTCTCCGAGGAGGTGCGGCGCGAGCCGGCGGCGCTGGCGCGGTGGATGGCGGAGCAGCGGGTCGAGCGGCTGTTCCTTCCTTTCGTGGCGCTGCAGCAGGTCGCGATGGCCGCCCTGGAGGGAGACGGCGCCTTGCCGGCGAGCCTGCGGGAGGTGATGAGCGCCGGCGAGCAGCTCTTCGTCACGCCGCAGGTCGCCGAGCTGTTCTCGCGGCTTCCCGGCGCCGCCCTGCACAACCACTACGGTCCGTCGGAGGCGCATGCCGTCACCTGGCTTTCCTTGCAGGGAGAGCCGCGGCGGTGGCCGGAGCGGCCGGCCATCGGCCTGCCGGTGGACCACGCGCGGGTCTTCCTGCTCGACGCCGATCTGCAGCCGGCGCCGGTGGGCGTGCCGGGCGAGATCTGGGTGGGCGGCGCGGGCCTGGCACGCGGCTACCAGAGCCGGCCCGACCTCACCGCCGAGCGCTTCCTGCCCGATCCTTTCGATTGGGCCGCGGGCTGGCGGCCTGGGGACCGGCTGTACCGCACGGGAGACCTGGCTCGGCGGCGAGCGGACGGCGGGCTCGAGTTCCTCGGCCGCCGCGACTCGCAGGTCAAGATCCGCGGGCACCGCGTCGAGCTCTCCGAGGTCGAGACGGCGCTCGCCCGCCATCCGGCGGTGCAGCAGGCCGCCGTGGCGGTGCTGGGTGAGACCTCGGGCGCGCGCCGGCTGGCGGCCTACGTCGTTCCCCGCGGCGGCATGAAGGCGCCCGCTCCTGGCGAGCTGCGGGAGTTCCTGGCGGCGAGCCTGCCTGACGCCATGGTGCCCACGGCCTGGGCGCGGGTCGACGCGCTTCCCCTGACGGCCACGGGCAAGCTCGACCGCGGGGCGCTCTCCCGCATCGCTCCCGAGGAAGGGAGCGGCGACGGCGAGCTCACGCCGAGGCCGCGCACTCCGGCCGAGGACCTGCTGGCGGGAATCTGGGGCGAGGTGCTCGGCGTGGCCCGCGTCGGCCTCCACGACGACTTTTTCCATCTCGGCGGCCACTCGCTCCTCGCCACCCAGGTGGCCTCGCGCATTCGTGAGGCCTTCGGGGTGGACCTTCCCCTGCGCCGGATCTTCGAGGCCTCCACCCTGGCGGGCATGGCCGCGGCCATCGTCGACGTGGAAGGCGGCGCCGCGCCGGCGCCTCCCATCCTCCGGGTACCGCGCGGGGAACGCCTGCCGCTCTCCTTCGGCCAGGAGCGCCTGTGGTTCCTCGACCGGCTGCAGCCGGGGAGCTCGGCCTACAACGTGCCGCTGGCGGTGCGCGTGGAGGGGCGCCTGGACGTCCGCCGCCTCGCCGGCGCGCTCTCGGCGGTGGCGCGCCGGCACGAGGTGCTGCGCACGGTCTTTGCCGAGCGCGACGGCGGGCCGGTTCAAGTCGTGCTGCCGGCGGCGGAGGTGCCGCTGCCGGCGGTGGACCTGCGAGGCCTGCCTCTCGCCGCAAGAGAGACGGAGGCGCGGCGGCTGACGGCGGAGGAGGCCATGCGGCCGTTCGACCTCGCCAGCGGTCCTCTGCTGCGCTGCGCTCTCCTCGAGCTGGCTCCCGAGCGGGCGTTGCTCGTGCTCAATCTTCATCACATCGCGACCGATGGCTGGTCCATGGGCGTGCTGGTGCGCGAGATCAACGCGCTCTACGCCGGCTCCGCCCTGCCCGAGCTGCCGGTGCAGTACGCGGATTTCGCCGCCTGGCAGCGCCGGTGGCTCGCCGGCGAGACGCTGGACCGGCAGCTCGCCTGGTGGCGCGAGCGGCTGCACGGAGCGCCGTCCGCGCTGGAGCTGCCGGCCGACCATCCACGTCCGCCGGTGCTCTCGCAGCGCGGCGCCGAGCATCGCTTCGCGCTCTCCGGCGAGCTGTCCCGCGGTATCGCCGAGCTGGCCCGCCGTGAGGCGGTGACGCCGTTCATGGTTCTCGCGGCCGGCCTCTTCGCTCTGCTCTCGCGCCTGACGGACCAGCGAGACCTCACGATCGGCTCGCCCATCGCCAACCGCAACCACCTGGCGACCGAGGCGCTGATCGGCTTCTTCGTCAACACCCTCGTGCTGCGGGCGGACCTCTCGCGGACGGCCGTCTTCCGCGATCTGCTGCGGCAGGTGCGTGAGGTCAGCCTGGGAGCCTACGCGCACCAGGACCTGCCGTTCGAGAAGCTGGTCGACGAGCTGCACCCGGAGCGCGATCTCTCCCGCTCGCCGCTCTTCCAGGTGGCGCTGGCGCTGCAGAACGCTCCGCTGCCGGCCGCCGACCTCGGCGCCGTGCATCTGGTGCCCGAGGAGATCCTCACCGGCGTCGCCAAATTCGATCTCTCCTTCGTCTTCGTGGAAGCCGGAGAGGGTCTCCTCACCGGCCTCCTCCAGTACGCCACGGACCTCTTCGAGTCGGCGACCGCGGCGCGCTATGCCGGCCACCTCGCCGTGTTGCTCGGCGAGCTGGTCGCCCGTCCCCGCGGCCGGCTGAGCGAGATGCCGCTGCTCGCCGCCGCCGAGCGGCAGCAGATCCTCGGGGAGTGGAACGACACGCGGGTGCCGCTGGCGCGGGACCTGACGCTCGGCCGTCTTTTCGAGGAGAGAGCGGACCTGGAGCCGCAGGCGCTCGCCGCGGTCTGGGAAGGCGAATCCCTGACCTACGGCGGATTGGAGGCGAGGGCGAACCGTCTGGCTCGGCTGCTGCGCGATCTCGGCGCCGGGCCCGGCACGCCGGTCGGAGTCTGGCTGGAGCGCTCGCTGGACATGATCGTGGCCGTGCTCGGCATCCTCAAGGCCGGCGGTCATTACCTGCCTCTCGATGCCTCCTGGCCGGCCGAGCGGGCGGAGGCGATCCTCGCCGCCTCGCGGGCGCCCATCATCGTCACCCGCTCCGCGCTGCTGGCGCGCGTCCTGGAGGCCCAGTGGCGGCTCCCCCTCGCCGACGTCGTCTGTCTCGACGTGGACTCATCCCCGCCGCCCGCCGAGCCGGTCGATGCCGGAGAGGTGCGCGCCCTCTGGGACTTCGTCGCCGAGCGGGCCGTCGACCGGGTGAGCGCGGGCGGGTTCGTCAGCAGCTACACCGGCCTGCCGTTCTCCGAGCCCGAGGTGGACGAGTACCGCGACCGCGTTCTTTCGTTGGCCGCGCCCTGGCTGCGGCCGGACGCCCGCGTGCTGGAGATTGGCTGCGGCTCGGGCCTCATCCTGTGGGAGATGGCGCCGCGGGTGGCGAGCGCCGTCGGCCTCGATCCCTCCGCGCTCACCCAGGAGCGCAACCGCGCCTACGCGGCGGAGCGCGGCATCGCCAACGTCGAGCTGCGCACCGGCTTCGCCCACGAGATCGACGAGCTTCCCGCGGCCGCGTTCGACCTCGTCGTCCTGGCGAGCACGGTGCAGTTCTTCCCGGGTCCGCTCTACCTGGAGCGCGTCGTCGAGCAGGCGCTGCGGCGGCTCGCCCCCGGCGGCGCGCTGCTCGTCGCCGACGTGCCCGATGCGCGGCGGAAAACCGAGCTCCAGCAGTCCCTCGGAGCAGCCGCCCGCGCCAATACGGAACGCATCCGCTGGTTCGATGAGGATCTCTTCCGCGACCTCGGCGCCTCGGTGCACCACCGCCGCGAGGGGTTCGCCAACGAGCTGCGCTTCCGCTACGACGTGCTGATGACGCGCGGCGAGCGAGACGTGGCCGCGCCCCGGGCCAAGCGCCTGTGGACCGGCTGGCACGTGGAGCGTTGCCCCGCCGAGCGCCCGCCGGTGCCCGTGTCGCCGGACGACTTCGCGTACGTCATCCACACCTCGGGCTCCACCGGCGAGCCCAAGGGGATCGGCGTCCAGCACCGTCCGGCCGTTGGGCTGATCGATTGGGTCAACGGCACCTTCGGGGTGGGCCCGAGGGACCGGCTGCTCTTCACCACCTCGCTGGGCTTCGACCTGTCGGTCTACGACATCTTCGGTACGCTCGCCGCCGGCGGCACGATCCACGTCGTGCCGGAGGCGGCGCTGCGCGATCCGGTGCTCCTCGCGGCGATGCTGCGCGACGAGCCGGTGACCCTCTGGGATTCTGCGCCGGCCGCCCTGCAGCAGCTCGCGCCGCTGTTCCCCGCGCGTGAAGAAGCAATCCGGCGCCGCTGCCCGCTGCGCCTGGTGCTGCTCTCGGGCGACTGGATCCCGGTGGGCCTGCCCGACCAGGTACGGACCGCCTTTCCTGCCGCCCGGGTGATCGGCCTGGGCGGCGCCACCGAGGCCACGGTGTGGTCCAACCGGTACCCGATCGGCGAGGTCGACCCGCGCTGGCCGAGCATCCCGTACGGCCGGCCCATCGCCAACGCCCGCTACTACGTGCTGGATGCGGCCTTGAGCCCTTGTCCGGTGGGTGTGCCCGGGGATCTTCATATCGGCGGCGACGTCCTCTGCACGGGCTACGTCTACCAGCCCGATCTCACGGCGGCGCAGTTCCTGCCCGATCCGTTCGCGGGTCCCGTGCGAAAGGGCGCCCGCATGTACCGCACCGGCGACCGGGCGCGCTACGGCGTAGACGGCAACCTGGAGTTCCTGGGCCGCATCGATCACCAGGTCAAGATCCGGGGCTACCGCATCGAGCTGGGCGAGATCGAGGTGGCGCTCTCCCGCCACTCCGGCGTGCGCGAGGCGGTCGTGCTGGCGCGCGAGGACATCCCGGGAGAGAAGCGCTTGGCGGGCTACGTCGTGCCGTCGCGGCAGCCGGCGCCCACGGCCGCCGAGCTGCGCGAATTCCTGCTCGCCACCCTGCCCGAGTACATGGTTCCCTGGGCCTTCGTCGAGCTGCCAGCCTTCCCGGTGACGACCAACGGCAAGCTCGACCGGGCGGCGCTGCCCGCGCCGCAGGCATCCCCGGCGGCGGGAGGCGGCGCCTACGTGGCGCCCCGCAACGAGCTCGAACGGGCCATCGCGCGCGTCTGGCGCGAGGTGCTGCAGGTGGAGCGAGTGGGCGTCAAAGACAACTTCTTCGAATCCGGCGGCAGCTCGCTGTTGATCGTCAAGCTGCACGCCCGTCTCAAGGAAGCGCTCGGGCGGGACGTCCCCGTCATGGAGCTGTTCCGTCATTCGACGATCGACGCCCTGGCCCGCAAGCTGGCCGAGGAGGGCGAGGCCCCGCCAGCGGTGGAGGAGACGGCCGGGCGGCGAGCGCGCACGCGCCAGGAATCGCTGCGCCAGATGCAGGAAGCCCGGGCCGGCCGCCGTCGTGGCACCAGGGCTTGAGGGAAAGGAATCCGTATTGCGATGAATGAACCCGCAAGCATCAACCCGGCCCAGGGCGTCGCCATCGTCGGCATGTCCGGCCGGTTCCCCGGCGCCCGCTCGCTGGCGGAATTCTGGCGCAATCTTCGCGACGGCGTCGAATCCATCTCCTCCTTCACCGCGGAGGAGCTGATCGCGGAGGGGATCGATCCCGGCAGCGTAGGGGACCCCGCCTACGTCCGGGCCAAGGGCGTCATCGAGGGGGTGGAGATGTTCGACGCCGCCTTCTTCGGCTTCACGCCGCGCGAGGCCGCGCTGATGGACCCGCAGCACCGGCTGCTCCTCGAGTGCGCCTGGGAGGCCCTCGAGGATGCCGGTTGCGATCCTGCCCGTTTTCCCGGCCGCGCCGCCGTCTACGTCGGCTCGGGCACCAGCTCCTATCTGTTCGCCAACCTGCTGGCAAACCGCGCCGAGCTGGAAGCCATGGGCCCGCTCCAGGCGCTCATCCTCAACGACCGCGACTTCGTGGCCACGCGCCTCTCCTACAAGCTCGACCTGCGGGGACCGAGCGCCGTGGTGCAGACCGCCTGCTCGACCTCGCTGATGGCGGTCCACATGGCCTGTCAGGCGTTGCTCGCGAGCGAGGCGGACCTGGCGCTGGCCGGCGGCGTGTCGGTCAGCGTGCCGGTCAAGGAGGGCTACCTCTATCAGGAGGGGAGCATCTCCTCGCCCGACGGCCACTGCCGGTCCTTCGACGCCGGGGCCGGCGGCGCGGTGCCTGGCATCGGCGCCGGTCTGGTGGTGCTGAAGCGCCTCGCCGACGCCCTGGCCGACGGCGACACCATCCACGCCGTCATCCTCGGCTCGGCGGCCAACAACGACGGCGCCGCCAAGGTGGGCTTCACCGCTCCCAGCATCGAAGGCCAGGCCGAGGTCATCGCCGAGGCCCTGCTGATGGCCGGCGTCGAGCCGGACACCCTCGGCTACGTCGAGGGGCACGGCAGCGCCACCGCCCTCGGCGATCCCATCGAGATCGCGGCCCTGCGGCAGGCCTTCGAGCGCGCCGGCCACGGCGGCCGGCCCTGCGCCCTGGGATCGGTGAAGAGCAACGTCGGCCACTTGAACACCGCCGCCGGCATCGCCGGTCTCATCAAGACCGTGCTGGCCCTGCGGCACGGCACGATCCCGCCCAGCCTGCACTTCGAGCGGCCGAATCCCCAGGCCGACTTCGGGCCCTTCCACGTGCCGGCCCGCGCCCTGCCCTGGCCGCGGGATCTCTCGCCCCGCCGCGCCGGCGTGAGCTCCTTCGGCCTCGGCGGCACCAACGTCCACGCCGTGCTGGAGGAGGCGCCCGAGGCCGCGCCTTCCGGTCCCTCGCGCGCCTGGCAGCTCGTGACGCTCTCGGCGCGGACTCCCTCGGCGCTGGAGGCGCAGGGGGAGCGCCTGGCGGAGCGGCTGGAGACGGGCGAGCCCATGAACCTCGCCGACGTGGCGTTCACGCTTCAGGTGGGCCGCAGGGCCTTCAACCGCCGCCAGGCCGTGGTCTGCCGCGACGTGGCGGACGCCGTCCTCGCGCTGCGGGAAGGACGAGGCGCCTCCGGCTCGTTCGAGGGCAGCGAGCGGCCCGCGGTCTTTCTCTTTCCGGGCCTCGGCGACCACTACGTGGACATGGGCCGCGAGCTGTACGCGAGCGAGCCCGCCTTCGCCGCCGAGTTGGACCGCTGCGCGGAGATCCTCCGTCCTCACCTGGGCGTCGACGTTCGCGAGATTCTTTTCTCGGCCGGTCTCCCGGAGACGCCGGCCGCGGGACCCGAGCGCCGGACGGATCTGCGTGCCCTGCTGCGCCGGGGCGGAGAGCCCCAAGACGAGGCGTCGCGCCGGCTCGATCGCACCGAGCACGCGCAGCCGATCCTCTTCGCCGTCGAGTACGCGCTGGCGCGGCTGCTGATGGCCTGGGGCGTCCGCCCGCAGGCGATGATCGGCTACAGCCTGGGCGAATACGTGGCGGCCTGCCTCTCGGGCGCCCTCTCGCTGGAGGACGCCCTGGCGCTGGTGGCGCGGCGGGCGAAGCTCATCCAGGAGCTGCCCGCGGGCGCCATGCTGGCCGTGCCGCTGCCGGAGTCCGAGCTCCGGCCGCACCTCGGCGAGGGCCTCGCCGTCGCGGCCACGAACGGCCCTCATTTCTGCGTCGCGGCGGGTGCAGAGGAGGCGGTCGCCGAGCTGGACCAGAGGCTGGCGGCGCAGGGAGTGACCTGCCTGCGGCTGACCACCACCCACGCGTTCCACACTTCGATGATGGAGCCGGCTGTGGCGGCTCTCACGGACTTGGCACGGACGATCACGGTCGGCACACCTAACATTCCTTATATCTCCAACGTTACCGGTACCTGGATCACCAGCTCCGATCTGCAGGACCCCGGCTACTGGGCGCGCCACATGGTGCGGCCGGTGCGCTTCGCCGAGGGCCTGGCCGAGCTGCTGCGCGATCCCGACCGCGCCATGGTCGAGGTGGGGCCGGGCGGCACGCTCTCCACGCTCGTCCGGCAGCACCCCGAGGCGGGGACCGGCCGGCTGGCCGTCACCACGTTGCGGCGGCAGAGCGAGGAGGGCTCCGACGTCGCCGTCCTGCTCGACGCCGTGGGCCGCCTCTGGGTCGAAGGCGCGACGATCGACGCGGCGGGATTCTTCGCCGGCCAGCGGCGGCGGCGCGTGCCGCTGCCCACCTATCCCTTCGAGCGCCAGCGCTGCTGGATCGATCCGCCGCAGGGCAGGGCACCTCAGCCGGGGACCCTGGAGCAGGAGGCCGACCTCGCGGACTGGTTCTGGGTGCCCGTGTGGAAACAGACGGCGCCGGTGATCCTGGATCGGGAGCGCGATCCCGGGAGCTGGCTCGTCTTCCTCGACTCCGGCGGCATCGGCGAAAGGCTCGCCGACCGCCTGCGCAGCGAGGGACGGAGCGTCGTCACCATGGCGGCGCCTCCACCAGACTACGAAGCGCTGATTCATCGTCTCCGCGACGACGGCGGGCTGCCGACGAAGATCGTCCACCTCTGGGGGCTGGGAGAGATCCCCGACTTCGAAGCCGCCCAGGAGATCGGCCTCCTCAGTCTGGTCTTCCTGGAGCAGGCCCTCGTGGCGGCAGAGGCGGACGGTCCGCCGATCCGCATCGCCATGGTGGGTGACGGGCTCCACGAGATCCTCGACGGCGACCGCGTACAGCCCGCGAAGGCGACCATGGTCGGCGCCTGCAAAGTGGTCCATCAGGAATCCTCGCGCCTGACCTGCTTCAGCCTGGATTGCACGCCTGACGAGGCGCTGATCGATCGGCTCCTCGCCGAGATGTCCCGCGAGACGCCCGATCCCGTCGTGGCCTATCGGGGTAGACAGCGCTGGGTGCGCACCTTCGACCGTATCCGCCTCCCGGCAACGCCTTCTTCTCCTTTGCGGGAGGGCGGCGTCTACCTGATCACCGACGGCGGCAGCACCGGTGGAGTCGCGCTGGCCGAGCTGCTCACCGGACCGCTGCGCTCCCGGGTGGAGTTCCTCCGCGCCGACATGACGGATCCGCGGGCGGTGCGGGCGGCGGTGGACGAGGTGAGGGAACGCTACGGTCGACTGGACGGCGTCTTCCACACGCCGGGCTCCTTCAACGGCGGCCTCATCCAGTTGAAGACGCGCGACACCTTGGCTGCGGCTCTCGCGCCGGTGGAGCAGGGCGCGCGGGCGCTGCTGGAGGCCCTCGCGGAGGATGAGGAGACTTTCGTCGTCCTCATGTCCTCCACGCTGGGCTTCACGGGCGGCCTCGGCCAGGTGGACCTCGCCGCCGCCGGCTCGTATCTCGATGCCCTGGCGCAGTCCCTCGCCGGCGGAGGGCGCCGGGTCGTGGCCGCCCACTGGGATCCCTATCAATGGCAGGAGTGGCTCGTCGCCGGTCTCGGCGCCATGCTCCAGCCGGAACAGCAAAAGGAGCTGCAGGCCGGAGCCATCCCCATCGCCACCAGCGGCGAGGCGCTGCGGCGCCTGCTCGCCTCCGGCCTGCCGCGCGTCATCGTCTCGGCGCGGGATCTGGAGACGGTCATCGCGGAGACCGACGCGTTGACAGCGGAGAGCTTCTTCGCCCAGATGGAGAAGGCGCGGCGCGCCGGGGGCACCCACTCGCGAGAAGGGCTGCCGAACCCTTACGTGGCGCCGCGCGACGAGCGGGAGGAGAAGCTCGCCGCGCTGTGGGAGGAGCTGTTCGGCATCGCGCCGATCGGCGCCGAGGACAGCTTCCTCGAGCTCGGCGGGCACTCGCTGCTGGCCATCCAGATGGTCACCCAGGTGCGCTCGCTGTTCGACGCCGACCTGCCGGTGACGGCGCTGTTCGAGGCGCCGACCATCGCCGAGCTGTCCAAACTGATCGGGCGGGCGAGAGGGGAAGAGAGCCCGGAGGATCTGGAGGCCCTCCTCGCGCTCGTCGAGGGGCTCTCGCCCGAAGAGGCGGCCCGCCGGCTGGGGGAGATGGAGGTGCCGGCTTGAGCGTCGCCGACCGCCTCTCCGTCCTCGCTCCCGAGCAGCGCGCCCTCTTCGAGGCGCTGCGCCGCAGGCAGCAGGAGAGCCAACCTGCGCAGCCCCTCCAGCCGCCGCCGGTGCATCCGGTCTCCGTACCTTCCGGCGCCGGCGATTGGCCCCTCTCCTTCGACCAGGAGCGGCTCTGGCGGCTGCACCAGGATCACCCCGGTCTCGTCTCCTGGAACGTCGACGCCGGCAGCCACGTGCTCGGCGAGCTCGATGTCCCGCTGTTCCTCTCCGCCTGCCACGAGCTGATCCGGCGGCACGCGGCGTGGCGCACCACGTTTCCCCTGGTGGAGGGCCGGCCGGTGCAGCGTGTCCACGCGTTCCTGGCTCCCGCGGTGTCGGTGATCGATGTCAGCCCGCTGCCGGCCGAGATCCGCGAGAGCACGGGTCTCGCGGCCATCTACGAGCACACGCGCCAGCCGTTCGACCTCGAGCGGGGACCGCTGGTGCGCCTCGCGCTGGTGCGCCTCTCCGGGCGCGAGCACCTCTACCTGGTGACGATCCATCACCTGGCGACGGACTGGATCGCCTACCAGATCTTCTTCGGCGAGCTGATGGCCCTCTACGAGGCGCTGCGGGCGGGCCGTCCCTCGCCGCTGCCGCCGCTGCCCGTGCAGTATCCCGACTACGTCCTGTGGGAGCGCGAGTGGTGGCGGGGTGAGGTGCTGGAGGAGGAGGCCCGCTTCTGGCGGCGCGAGCTGGCGGGCTTTCCCCTCGTGCTCGACCTTCCCGCGGACCGTCCGCGGCCGGCCGTGCAGAGCCAGCGGGGAGGGCTCTTCCAGATGCGCGTCGGCGCCGCGCGGTCCGACCGCCTGCGTGCCTTGGCGCGGGGCGAGGGGGCGACGATGTTCATGGCGGTGCTCGCCGTGCTGTACGCCCTGCTCTGGCGCGTCACCGGGCGCGAGAAGCTCATCGTCGGCTCCAACAGCGCCAACCGCGCGCGGCCGGAGCTCCTGCCCGTCGCCGGCTTCTTCCTCACCCAGGTACCCTTCGCCGCCGACCTCGCGGGAGACCCGAGCTTCCGCGAGGTACTCGCCCGCGCCCGCAGGACGGCCCTCGCGGCCTACGCCCATCAGAGCTTCCCGTTCAGCAAGCTCCTCGAAGCCCTGGGAGAAGGGCCGGACCCGGGCCGCAATCCGGTCGTGCAGGTCCTGCTGCTGATCCTGGAAGGGCAGAGCCACGGCAGCTCCGGGGACCTCGAGTTCCGTCCCGTCGGGCTCTACGACGGGAATTCCCGTTGGGACCTGATGTTCGGGCTCTACGACTACCACGACGTCGGCCTCACCGGGCCCCTGGAGTACAACGCCGACGTCTTCGACGCGCCGGCCGTCGGCCGGCTGCTGGAGCTCTTCTACCGGATGATCGACGCGGTGACCGCCGACCCTGACGCACATCTGTCGCAACTCCCCACGCTCGCGGAGGTGACCGCTTGAGCGTCGCGGGCCGCCTCGCCGCCCTCACGCCCGAGCAGCGGGCGCTCTTCGAAAAGCTGCGGGAGAAGCAGCGCCGGGCCGCCCGCATCCTTCAGCCGCCGCCGATCCGGCGGGTGAGCGGTCCCACGGGGGAGGGCGACTGGCCGCTGTCGCTCGATCAGGAGCGCTATTGGTTCATGGAGCAGCTCTATCCGAGCGGGGCCGGACTGAACATCACCGCCGCCACCCGCATGCGCGGACTGCTCGCGCCCGGCCACTTGGCGGCGGGCCTCTCGGAGATCGTGCGGCGCCACGCCGCCTGGCGCACGGCCTTTCCGGCCGTCGACGGCAAGCCCGTGCAGCGGGTCGGCCCGCCGCGGCCGCAACGGCTGCCCGTGATTGATCTGGTTGGCCTGCCGGCGACGCAGCGCGAGCCTGAGGTCCTCCGCCTGGTGAACGAGGATTCTGCGGCGCCCTTCGACCTCGAGCGCGGCCCGCTGGTGCGTTCGCACCTGATGCGAATGAGCGCCGGCGAACACGTGTGCCTGCTCACCGTCCACCATACGGTGACCGACGCGATCTCCTTTCAGATCGCCTGGGCGGAGCTCGCGGCGCTCTACGCGGCCTTTGCCACGGGCGTTGTGCCGGCGCTGCCGGAGCCGCCGGTCCACTACTCGGATTTCGCCGTCTGGCAGCGCGAGTGGCTTCAGGGCGAGGTCCTCGATGAGCTGACGTCCTGGTGGCGCGAGCGGTTGGCGGGCTTCCCGGTGACGCTCGAGCTGCCGACGGACCGCCCGCGTCCGGCGGTGTTCCGCATGCATGGAGGCAGGCTCCCGGCCGCCCTGTCGCGCGAGCAGGCGGAGGGTCTGCGCCGCCTCGCCCACCAGGAGGGAGCGACCCTCTTCATGGTGGTCCTCGCGGCGGTCGCCGCGCTGCTCCACCGCGACTCCGGCCAGGATCGCCTCATCCTCGGCGCCAACAACGCGAACCGCAACCGGCCGGAGATCGAGGCCGTCCTCGGCTGCTTTCTCACCCAGGTGCCGTTCGCCATCGATCTCGCCGGCGATCCGAGCTTCCGCGAGCTGCTCGCGCGGGTCCGCCGGTCGGCGCTCGGCTCCTACGGCCATCAGGACCTGCCGTTCGGCCAACTCGTCCAGGCGATCCAGCTCGAGCGCGATCCCAGCCGCCAGCCGCTGATCCAGGCCCTCGTCCAGGTGCTCGGCGGCCAGGCCTCCGAAGCGAGGTTCGCCGGCGCCAGCTTCGAGCCGGTGGACGCCTGGGACGGCAGGGCCCGCTACGACCTGATGCTGACGCTCTACGAGGTTCCGGGCGGCCTCGCGGGCTCGCTCGAGTTCGACGCTGACCTCTTCGACGCCGCGACCACGGCCCGCCGCATCGAACGGCTCCTGCTACAGGTGGCGGCGGCGATCGCCGATCCGGAGATCCGCCTCTCGGCCCTGCCGGTGCTGCCCGAGACAGTGCGTCACCAGGTCGCCAGCGAATGGAACGACACGTACCGGCCGCGACCGGCCTGGACGGCTCCGCAGCGCTTCGTCGAGCAAGCGGCGCGCACGCCGCAGGCCGTCGCCGTCGTCGCCGGTGTTGAGGAGCTGACCTACGGCGAGCTCGACCGGCGATCGGGAGAGCTGGCCCATCGGCTCCGCGGTTTGGGCATCGCAGCCGAATCGCGGGTGGCGCTCCTGCTCGACCGTACGCTCGACGTTCCGGTGGCCATCTTTGGTGTCTGGAGAGCCGGCGGCGCCTATGTGCCGCTCGATCCGGATTCGCCCGCCGCTCGCCTCGCGGACCTCCTGGCCGACGCCGAGCCGGCAGTGGTGATCCATCGCGGCCCGACTCCGGTGCCGCCCGCGCCAGGGATGTGGTTCCTGGATCTCGCCACCGAGGAGCCGGTCCGCGCGATGGAGGCGGCGCTGCCGGAGGTGCGGCCGGAGCACCTCGCCTATTTCATCTACACCTCGGGAACGACGGGCAGGCCCAAGGCGGTGATGGTCGAGCACGGCAGCCTTGCCGCGACGCTCACCTCTTTCAATGAGCGCTTCCCCCTGGGACCCGGCGCGCGCGTCCCGCACCTCTCGCGTTACACCTTCGACGCCTCATTCCTGGACCTCGTGGCTCCCATCCTCACGGGCGGTACGGTGGAGATCCTCAGCCGGGACGAGCTTCTCGATCCGGATCATCTGCTGTTGGTGTTCGAGCGGGCGACCATCGTGTTCACCGTGCCGTCTCTAGTGCGCGGCCTCATCCCCGGCGCCCGCGAGCGCGGCGCCGAGCGGTTCGCCCGCCTGCGCGCCATTACCGTAGGCGGCGAGGCCGTGTCGCCCGAGCTCCAGGCGGATCTCCTCGCTACCTTCCCGTCCACGGATCTCGACGTCGTCTACGGGCCGACGGAGACGACGATCATCTGCGCGGTTTACCGGGTACCGCGGGGCCGCTGTGCCGAGCGCGTGCTCATCGGCCGCCCGCTGCCTGAGGTCGAGGCGCGGGTGGTGGACTCGCAGGGCGCCCTCGTTCCCCCGGGGCTGCCCGGCGAGCTGTGGATCGGTGGTCCCGGGGTGGCCCGCGGCTACTTCCGGCGCGAGGAGCTGACCGCCGAGCGCTTCGTCGAGGTGGACGGCCGGCGCTTCTACCGCACGGGAGACCTCGTGCGCCAGGTGCCGGCCGAGGGCGGCGCCCTGGAGTTCCTCGGCCGCACGGACTTCCAGGTCAAGGTGCGCGGCTTCCGCATCGAGCCGGGGGAGGTCGAGGCGGCGTTGCGCGCGCACCCCGCGGTCCGTGAGACGGTGGTCGTCGCCCACCCCGGAGCGGGAGGGGACAACCAGCTCGTGGCGTACTGGGTCTCTGCCGAAGGCGCCGCGCCGCCGGTGGAGGATCTCCGCACCTTCCTCGCCCAGATCTTGCCGGAGTACATGCTGCCGGCGATCTTCGTGCCTCTCGCCGCGCTGCCGCTCAATCCCAACGGCAAGGTGGACCGCAAGGCCCTGCCCGCGCCGTCGGCGGCGCGCCTGGAGGCGGCGCGCTCGGCTTCGCCGCGCAACGCCCGGGAAGAGCTGCTGGCCGGCATCTGGCGCGAGGTGCTCGGGGTCGAGCGGGTGGGGATCCACGACAACTTCTTCCAACTCGGCGGCGACTCGATCCTCAGCATCCAGGTGGTGGCGCGCGCACGCCAGGCGGGCCTGCTCATCACCACCCGGCAGTTCTTCGATAACCAGACGATCGCCGGGCTCGCCGCCGTCGCCGGCAGCGCCGGAGACGTCGAGGCTGCCGCGGGACCCGTCGAGGGCGAGGCGCCGCTGACGCCGATCCAGCGCCGCTTCTTCGCCGAGGAGCGGCGCCAGCCGTGGCGCTTCAACCAGGCTGTGATGCTCGCCCCGCGCGAGCGGCTCGCCGTGGCGCCGCTCGCGGCCGCCCTGGCGCTCCTCGCCGAGCACCACGACGTCCTGCGGCTGCGTTTCCCGCGCGAGGAGGAGGGCTGGCGTCAGGTCCACGCTCCGGCCGGCGCGGCAAGAGAGTCGGCGCCGCTCCTCGAGATCGACCTCGCGGCTCTGCCGGCAGCCGAACGGGCGCGGGCGCTCGACCTCGCCGCCGAAGGGCTCCAGTCGGGGCTCGATCTCGCCCGAGGCCCCCTGTTCACCGCAGCCCTGTTCCGCTCAGGAGGAGAGGTCGGCGAGCGGCTGCTCCTGACCGCCCACCACCTGATCGTCGACGGCGTCTCCTGGCGCGTGCTGCTGGAAGATCTGGCCACCGCCTATCGGCAGCTCGCCGCGGGCGCGGTGCCCGAGCTGCCGGCGAAGACGACCTCCTGGAAGCATTGGGCGGAGCGGCTGGCCGGCCATGCGCGTTCGCCCGAGTTGGCGACGGAGCTGCCTTACTGGCTCGCCCTTGCCACCCCGGTGACGCCGCTACCGGTGGATTTCGAGGAGAGCGCCGGGAACGCCAGGGCGAGCGTCTCGGTGGAGCTCGGCGCCGCGCAGACGCGAGCGCTGCTCAACGAGGCTCCCGAGGTCTACCGCACGCAGGTCAACGACCTGCTGCTGGCGGCGCTCGTCCGCGCCTTCGCGGCCTGGACCGGAGAGGGCACGCGGCGGGTCGATCTCGAGGGGCACGGGCGCGAGGAGATCTTTCCCGGCGTGGACCTCTCGCGCACCGTGGGCTGGTTCACCACCGTGTTTCCGGTAGCTCTGGCGCTGCCGGCCGGCGCCGGCCCGCGAGAGACGATCCTGGCGGTCAAGGAAAGCCTCCGGGCGGTGCCTGGCCGCGGGCTGGGGTACGGCCTGCTCCGCTATCTCGCCGGCTCCGAAACCGGCGAGCGCCTGGCCGCGCTTCCCGCGCCGCAGGTCTCCTTCAACTACCTCGGCCGCTTCGACGCGGCGGTGCAGGAGCGCGGGCTTTTCGCCTTCGCGCCCGAGGTGGCGCGCGGTTCCGAGGGGGAGGCGGTCCCGGATCGCCATCTCTTCCAGATCGACCTGCTGGTGCTGGAGGACCGGCTGCGCGTCCACTGGACGTACGATCCGGATCGCCATCTCGCCGCCACCGCCGAGCGGCTGGCGCGCGGCTTTCTCAGCGAGATCGAGGCCCTGGTCGCCCACTGCCTGTCGCCGGAGGCAGGCGGCTTCACCCCTTCCGACTTTCCGCTCGCCCGGCTCGGCCAGGCGGCGCTCGACCGCCTGCTCGGCAACGACCGCGGCGTCGAGGATCTCTATCCGCTGGCGCCGTTGCAGGAAGGGATCCTCTTCCACCGCCTCTACTCGGCGGACGCCGATCTCTATCTCGAGCAGTTCACCGCCGCGCTCGCGGGGCCTTTCGACGCCATCGCCTTCGCCGATGCCTGGCAGCGGGTCGTCGAGCGGCACACCGCGCTGCGCACGGCCTTCCTGGTCCAAGGGGTCGAGCGACCGCTGCAGCTCGTGCGGCGGGCGGCGGAGCTGCCCTGGACGGCCGAGGACTGGCGAGACCTGGCGCCGGCGGCCCTCGAGACGCGGTGGCGGGATCTCCTCGCCGCCGACCGCGCGCGCGGCTTCGATCTGACGCAGCCGCCGCTGATGCGGCTGACGCTGGTGCGCACGGGCGAGGACCGGCATCGGTTGGTGTGGAGCTCCCACCACTTGATCTTCGACGGCTGGTGCTTCTCCCTTCTCCTGTCCGAGGTCTTCACCCTGTACGAGGCAGCGGTCGCCGGCGGCGAGACGCGACTGCCGCCGCCGCGACCGTATCGCGACTACATCGCCTGGCTCGCGCAGCACGACGAGGCCGAGGCCGAGCGTTACTGGCAGCAGGTGCTCAGCGGCTTCACGGTGCCCACCCCGGTGCCGTTCGATCGGCCGGCAGCCATGAGTGGAGGGCACGGCAGCCGGCCCGAGGATTACTACGAACGCAAGCTTTCATTGCCGGCGCCGCAGGTCGGAGCGCTGGAGGCGCTCGCCCAGCGCTTGCAGGTGACTCTCAACACCGTGGTGCAGGGAGCCTGGGCCCTCCTCCTGTCGCATTACGCGCAGGCCTCCGACGTCGTCTTCGGCGCCGTCGTCTCCGGCCGTCCGGCCGAGCTTCCCGATGTCGAGTCCATGGTGGGCCTGTTCATCAATACCCTGCCGGTGCGGGTCGAAATCCCGGACGGCGGAGCCACGTCCGACTGGTTGGCGCGGCTGCAGGCGGGCCAGTTCGAGCAGCGCCAGTTTCAATGGACCCCTCTCGCCCGCATCCAGACGCTCGCCGGGCTCTCCACCAGTGAGCCGCTCTTCGCGAGCCTCCTCGTCTTCGAGAACTACCCTGTCGATGCGTCCGTCTCCGAGCGGCTGGGAGGTCTGCGCGTCGGCGAGGTCGAGCTCAGCGAGCGCACCAACTATCCGCTGACGCTGATCGTTGCGGAGCGCGGGGACCTCATCCTGCGCCTGATCGCCGACCGCCGCTTCGAGCCGGCCACGGTCTGGCGCATGCTCGCTCACCTCGAGGGTCTTCTGGAGGCTCTCGCCGGGGACTCCGAAAGGCCGCCGCGCTCCCTGCCGCTCCTCACGCCGGCCGAGCGCCATCAGTTGACCGTCGACTGGAGCGGCGCCCCGCCGCGCCATCCGCGCGCGGCGACGATCCACGGCCTCTTCGCCGAACAGGCCGCCCGCACGCCGGATGCCGTGGCCGTGGTCTACGGCGACGAGGAGCTGACCTACGCCGCTCTGGCTACCCGTGCTGGCCGGCTCGCCGGCCGTCTGCTCCGCCTTGGTCTGCCGCCGGAGTCGCGGATCGCCATCGTCGCCGAGCGCTCGCCCGCGCTGATCGTGGGCCTGTTGGGAATCCTGCAGGCCGGCGGCGCCTATCTTCCGCTCGATCCGGAGCTGCCGATCGAGCGACTGGCATTTCTTCTCGCCGACGCGGGCGCGACCGTCCTCCTGGCCGAGCGCAAGACGCTGGAATCGCTCCCCGCCGACCTGCGGCTCGACGAGATGCGGGTCCTGGCTGTGGACGGCGAGGAGGAGGAAGGCGGAACGCCGCTCCTGCCGGAGGTCGCCGCGACGGATCTAGCCTATGTGCTGTATACCTCGGGCTCGACCGGCACGCCCAAGGGAGTCGCGGTGCCGCATCGCGGCGTCGTCCGCCTGGTGGTCGGGGCCGAATGGGCGGATCTGGGGCCGGGCGAGACCTTCCTGCAGCTCGTTCATCTGACCTTCGACGTCTCCGCCTTCGAGATCTGGGCGCCGCTGCTCAACGGCGGCCGGCTGGTGCTCTATCCGGGCCGCCGTCCCGCTCTCGACGAGCTGGCCGAGGTGATCGTCCGCCATGGCGTGACGACGATGTGGCTGACCTCCGGGCTCTTCCATCAGATGGTCCACGAGAGGCTCGACGGGTTGCGGCCGCTGCGCCAGCTCGTGGCCGGCGGCGACGTGCTCTCGCCGCCGCACGTGCACCGCGCCCTGGCCGCCCTGCCCGGCTGCACCTTGATCGACGGCTATGGTCCGACGGAAAACAGCATCCTGACCACCGCGCACGCGATGACCGCCGCCGATCTGGGGGATGAGCGCCTCGAGGCCACGGTGCCCATCGGACGAGCGCTCCGCGGGACGGAGGTCTACGTGCTCGGCGCCGACCTGCGGCCGGTTCCCGTCGGCGTCTGGGGTGAGCTCGTCGCCGGCGGCGACGGCGTGGCGCGCTGCTATCTCGGACGACCGGCCCTGACCGCCGAGAGCTTCATTCCCGATCCCTTCTCGCGGGAGCCGGGCGCCCGTCTCTACCGCACGGGCGACATCGTCCGCTGGCGGCCCGACGGCGTCCTGGAGTTCCTGGGCCGGCGTGACGGCCAGGTCAAGGTGCGCGGCATCCGGATCGAGCTGGGGGAGATCGAGGCGGCGCTCGCCCAACACCCGGCGGTGCGCGCGGCCGCCGTCGTGCTGCGCGAAGACCAAGCGGAAGACCGGCGGCTGATCGCCTACGTCGCCGCCGATCCCGAGGACGCTCCCGGCCCGGCAGCGCTGCGGCGCCACCTGGCTTCCCGTCTGCCGGAGCCGATGCTCCCCGCGGCGTTCGTGATCCTCGAACGGCTGCCGCTGACGCCCGCAGGCAAGGTCGACCGGAGGGCGTTGCCGGCCCCGGATCGCATCGGCCTGCCGGAGCGGGAGTACGTTCCGCCCGCGAGTCCGATCGAGGAGCAGCTCGCCGCCGTCTGCGCGGAGGTGCTGGGCCGCGAGCGCGTGGGCATGGAGGACAGCTTCTTCGCCCTCGGCGGCCACTCGCTGCTCGCCACGCAATGGGTGGCCCGGCTGCGGGACCGCTACGGCCTCGAGGTGACGCTGCAGATGGTTTTCGAAACCTCCAGCCTGAGGGAGCTCGCGGACCGCATCGTGGAGGAGGAGCTGGCGAGCGCGGAGAGCGGCGAGCTCGCCGAGCTGATGGCTGAATTGAAGGAGCTTTCATGACGGACGTCCTGGCGGCCGGCGAGCTGGCCGGTCTCACGCGCGAGCAGCGGGCGCTGCTCTTCGAGCGGCTGCGGCAGAAGCGGGAGCGGCCGGCCGCGCAGGCCCGCATCCCGCGCCGCGTCTCCGGGCTCGCGCCCGTGCCGCTCTCCTTCGCGCAGGAGAGACTGTGGTTCCTCGACCGGCTGCAGCCCGGCGGTTCGGCCTACGGCCTGCCGTTCGCCATGGTGCTGCGCGGTGCCCTCGATCCGGCGGACCTGGAGGCGGCGCTGAACGAGGTGTTGCGGCGCCACGAGGCCCTGCGCACCGTCTTCCGCGAGGTGGACCGGCAGCCCCGCCAGGTGATCCTTCCCTTCGAGCGCCGGGCTCTGCCGAGGGTGGACCTCTCCGCGCTGCCGGAGACGGTGCGCGCCGCCACGGCCCGGCGGTTGGCCCTGGAGGAGGGGCAACGCCCGTTCGACCTCGAGCGGGGTCCGTTGCTGCGCGCCGTTCTCCTTTACTTGGGAGCGGACGAGCACGGCCTGCTCCTCAACCTGCATCACATCGTCTCCGACGGCTGGTCCATGGGCGTGCTGACGCGGGAGCTCGGCCTCCTCCATAAAACGGCGCGGCGCGGCGGCTCGTCGCCCCTTCCCGAGCCGTCCATCCAGTACGCGGACTTCGCCGTCTGGCAGCGGGAGTGGCTGCAAGGCGAGGTGCTCGCGCGCCAGCTCGGCTACTGGCGGCAGAAGCTCGCGGGCGCCGCGGTGCTCGATCTGCCCACCGATCGCCCCCGCCCTCCGGTGCGCAGCTTTCGCGGCACCGCCCGGCTGCTCGCCGTCGGACCGGAGACCCTGAAAGCTGCACGGGCCCTCGCGCGGCGGCACGACGCCACCGCCTTCATGGTCCTGGTCGCCGCGTTCCAGGCCATCCTCGGCCGCTACGCCGGCCAGGAGGATGTCGTCGTCGGCTCGCCCATCGCCAACCGCAACCGCGCCGAGGTCGAGCCGCTGATCGGCTTCTTCGTCAACACCCTGGCCCTGCGCGGGGATCTCGCGGGCGATCCGCCGTTCGCGGAGCTGATCGCGCGCGCGCGGCGCACGGCCATCGAGGCCTTCGCGCATCAGGATCTCCCCTTCGAGCGGCTGGTGGAGGAGCTGCGGCCCGAGCGGCGCCTGTCGCAGAACCCGCTCTTCCAGGTCCTGTTCGCGATGGTGGATTCGCCGCTGCGCGCCCTCAGATTCCCCGGGCTGGCCCTCTCGCAGATGGTCGTCGATCTCCCCATCAGCCGCTTCGATCTGGAGCTCCACCTGACCGAGAGCGACGACGGAGCCACCGGTCAGCTCGTCTTCAGCACGGACCTCTTCGATGCCGCGACCGCGCTGCGCCTGTGGCGGCACCTGGAGGCGTTGCTTGCGGCCTCAATGGCTGACCCTGCCCGGCGGCTGTCGGAGATCCCGTTATTCGATGAGCCGGAGCGGCACCAGCTTCTCTTGGAGTGGAACGATACGGCGGCGGAGCTGCCGCGGGAGGACCTGGCGTCGCTCTTCGCCGCGCAGGCGCGGCTGCGGCCGGACGCCGTGGCCGTGACTGCCGGCGAGGGAGACCTCACCTTTGCCGAGCTGGATCGGCGGACGGACCGCCTCGCCCGGCGGCTGGCAGCCGCCGGCGCCGGTCCCGAGTCGCGGGTCGCTCTCCTCGCGCAACGCTCGCTCGCCTTGATCGTGGGATTTCTGGGCATCACCAAGGCCGGCGGCGCCTATGTGCCCCTCGATCCCGCGTACCCGGCCGAGCGGCTCGCCTGGATGGTGGCGGACTCCGGCGCCCGGGTGCTCCTCGCTGAGCCGGCGCTGCTCGCCGCGTTTCCCGAGTTGGCAGGACCGGCGGCGGTGGTGGAATTGACGGCCGATCCCGTGGATGCCGCAGGGCCCGATCCGGCAGGGCCGCTGCCTGACGGCCTCGCCTACGTCATCTACACCTCCGGCTCGACCGGCCGGCCCAAGGGCGTCGGCGTGACCCACCGCAACATCGTGAGGCTGGTGCGCGGCAGCGGCTTCGCCGATCTCGGCCCGGACCAGGTGTTCCTGCAGCTCACCCCCACCTCCTTCGACGTCTCCACGCTGGAGATCTGGGCGCCGCTGCTCAACGGCGGTCGCCTGGCCATCTTTCCGCCGCGCCGGCCGTCCCTGGAGGAGTTGGGAGAGGTGGTCTGCCGCTTCGGCGTGACCTCCCTGTGGCTGACCGCCGGCCTCTTCCATCAGATGGTGGACGGCCGCCTCGAAACCCTGCGGCCGCTGCGGCAGCTTCTGGCGGGCGGCGACGTGCTCTCCCCGCCGCACGTCCGCCGCGCCCTCACGGAGCTGCCCGGCGTCACCCTCATCAACGGCTACGGGCCGACCGAGGTGACCACCTTCATCACCTGTTTTCCGATGACGGAGGCGGGGCAGGTCGAGGCGACCGTATCCATCGGGCGGCCCATCGGCAACACGCGGGTCCATGTGCTCGGCAGGGACCTGCGGCCGGTCCCCTGCGGCGTCTGGGGCGAGCTCTGCGCGGGTGGCGACGGCGTAGCCCGCGGTTATCTGGGCAGGCCGGAGCTCACCGCCGAGCGCTTCGTGCCCGATCCCTTCGCGGAGCCCGGCGGGGAAGGCTCGCGGCTCTACCGGACGGGCGACATCGTGCGTTGCCTGGCGGACGGCCGGATCGAGTTCCGCGGCCGCAGCGACGGGCAGATCAAGCTGCGCGGTATCCGCATCGAGGTGGGCGAGATCGAGAGCGCTCTCGCCCGCCACCCGGAGGTCGCGGAGGCGGCCGTGGCCGCGCGCGAGGCCGGCGACTCCGCCGACCGTCGCCTCGTCGCCTACGTGGTGCCACGGGAAGCCGCGGCGGGCGAGCCGCCGGCGGAGCGGCAGCGGCGGCTGGTGCCGGAGCTGCGGCGGTTCCTGGCTTCGGTGCTCCCGGAGTACATGCGCCCCTCCGTCTTCATGCTCCTCGATGCCCTGCCGCTCACCGCCAACGGCAAGATCGATCGGGCGGCCCTCCCCGCGCCCGAGCGTCCCGCGGGCGCCGAGACCTGGATCGCTCCTTCCACCCCGCTGGAGGAGCTGCTGGCGAAGATCACCGCCGAGGTCCTGGGCGTGGAGCGGGTAGGGATGGCGGACAACTTCTTCGATCTCGGCGGGCACTCGCTGCTCGCCACCCAGTTCGTCTCGCGGCTGATCCAGGATCACGGCATCGGGGTGACGCTGCAGATGGTCTTCGACGCGGCGACCCTGGCCGACCTCGCCGACCGCCTGGTCCAGCAGGAGCTCACGGAAGTCAGCGACGAGCTTCTCGACGAGATGCTGAACGAAATGGAGGGCCGGTGATGGACCCGGCGGCGCGGCAGGACCGGCTGGCCGGGCTCTCGCGGGAGCAGCGGGCGCTTCTCTTCGAGCAGATCCGCAAGCGCAAGGAGCGCGCCGGCGCGCCGCTCGAACGCATCCCTCGCCGGCGCCAGGATCTCGACCTCCTGCCCCTCTCCTTCGCGCAGGAGCGGCTCTGGTTCATCGACCGGCTCGAGCCGGGCCTGACCGTCTACAACATGCCGCAGGCCCTGCGCATCGAGGGTGAATCCTCACCGGCCGTCCTGGCGGCGATCCTCGGCGAGGTGGTGCGCCGGCACGAGGTCCTGCGCACCACCTTCCATGAGGCGGCAGGCCAGCCGGTGCAGAGGGTCGCCGCCGCCGGTCCTTGGGTGCAGCCGCTCGTCGATCTGGCGGCGCTCCCTGAAGCCGCCCGGGCCGCCGAGGTGCGGCGCCTGGCCCAGGAGGAAGCCGAGCGGCCGTTCGACCTCGGCCGCGGACCGCTCCTCCGCGCCGTCGTGCTGCGGCTCGCCGCCGCCGAGCACGCCCTGCTGCTCGACATGCACCACATCGTCTCCGACGGCTGGTCCATGGGGGTGCTCGTACGCGAGATCACGGCCCTCTACGGCGCCGCCGTCTCCGGAAGGCCGTCGCCCCTGCCCGAGCTTGCGATCCAGTACGCCGACTTCGCCGTCTGGCAGCGGCAGCGTCTCCAAGGGCAGTTTCTGGAGACGCAGATCGCCTACTGGCGGCAGCGGCTGGCCGGCGTTCCCCTCTCCCTCGACCTGCCGGCGGATCGGCCCCGGCCGGCCGCCCCGAGCCATCGCGGAACGCGGCTGCACGTGATCTTCGATCCCGGGCTGCGGGCCGGCCTGGCCGGGCTCGCCCGCCGGCACGAGGCGAGCCCCTACATGGTGCTTCTCGCCGGCTTTCAGACCCTCCTCGGGCGCCTCAGCGGCCAGGAGGATCTCGCCGTCGGCTCGCCCATCGCCAACCGCCACCGGGCCGAGATCGAGCCGCTGATCGGCTTCTTCGTCAATACGCTGGTCATGCGCGGGGACCTCTCGGGGGATCCCGCCTTCGGCGAGCTCCTCGGCCGCATCCGGCGGACCGCGCTGGAGGCCTATGCCCATCAGGACCTCCCCTTCGAGCGGCTGGTCGAGGAGCTGCGCCCGGAGCGGCACCTGGCGTTGAACCCCCTCTTCCAGGTCGTCTGCGCGATGCAGAACGCGCCGGCCGGCCGCATGGAGCTTCCCGGCCTGTCGTTCTCGCGGCTCGACTTCGAGGTCGCCACTGCGCTGTTCGATCTGGAGCTCAACGTCTGGGAGCAGGAGGACGGCTCCCTGCTGGCGGTCTTCACCCACAGCGCCGACCTCTTCGACCCGGCGACCGTGCAGCGTTTCGCCGGCTGCCTGGAGGCGCTGCTCCGCGACACCGTCGCCGATCCCGAGCGGCGCCTGTCCACGCTGGCGCTGCTCGCGGAGCCTGAGCGCCATCAGCTCCTCCGCGAGTGGAACGACGCCGGCGAGCCGGAGTTGGGGCTGAGCGCCGTCGAGCGGTTCGAGGAGTGGGCGCGGCGCGCGCCGGACGCTCCGGCCGTCCTCGCCGGCGGCGAGACCGTCTCCTACGGCGAGCTCAACCGCCGGGCCAACCGCCTGGCCCATCACCTGCGCCGGCTCGGCGTCGGTCCCGGCGTCGCGGTCGGGCTGTGCCTCGAACGCTCGGCGGCGCTGGCGGCCGGCCTGCTCGGCGTCTGGAAGGCGGGCGGCGCCTACGTGCCCATGGATCCGGCGCTGCCGCAGGCCCGGCTCGCGTTCCTGCTCGCCGATTCCGGCGTGCCGCTGGTGGTGGCGGACGAGCGTTCGGCCGCGGTCCTGCCGGCCGTGCGCACGGTGCTCGTCGGCGGCCCCGGGCTGGCGGCCGAGAGCGCGGCCGATCTGGAGCCTCTGGGCGGTGCCCACGATCTGGCGTACCTGATCTACACCTCGGGCACGACGGGTCAGCCGAAGGCCGTGGCGGTGGAGCGCCGGCACCTCGAGAGCACCCTTGCCGCCACCCGCCGGCTCTTCGCCTTTGGTGCCGGCGACCGCATGCCGTGCGTGGCGCCGTTCTCCTTCGACATCTTCCTCTTCGAGCTGCTCTCGCCGCTGCTCGTCGGCGGCGTCTCGCAGCTCATGCCGCTGCGTCCCACCCTGGATGTCGAAGCGCTGGTGGACGCGCTTTCGGACGCCACGCTCCTCCACGCCGTGCCGGCGCTGATGCGCCAGGTCGTCGAGACCGTCCGTCGGCGGCCGGAGCGCCCGCGGCGGCTGCGCGCCCTTTTCGTGGGCGGCGACGTGGTGCCAGCCGAGCTGGTGGCCGACCTGCGGCAGACCTTCCCGGACGCCGGCGTCTGGATCCTCTACGGCCCCACGGAGGCCGCCATCCTCGCCACGGCTCACCGCGCGCCGGTGGCGGGACCAGTGCGGCCGTTGCTTGGCCGTCCGCTCGACGGCGCCGTCATCGAGTTGCGCGATGCCGGCGAGCGGCCGGTGCCCGCCGGAGGAACGGGGGAGATCTGGATCGGCGGCGCGGGCGTCACCCGCGGCTACCTCAACCGCGACGAGCTGACGGCGGAGAAGTTCGTCGTCCGCGAGGGCCGCCGTTTCTTCCGCAGCGGCGATCTCGCCCGCCGGTTGCCGGACGGCACCCTGGAGTTCCTGGGACGCCAGGACGAGCAGGTGAAGGTGCGCGGCTTCCGCATCGAGCTGGGGGAAGTGGAGAGCGCTCTCTCCCGTCACCCGCGGGTGAGCGAGGTGGTGGCAACCGTGCGCGCCGAGGAGGGCGGACAGGACAGACGCCTCGTCGCCTACGTCGTGCCCCGCGAGACGGCGGAGGCCGCCGGAGGCGAGGCCGCCGAGCACGTGACGCAGTGGCAAACCCTCTATGACGAGACCTACGGGCGGGGTCCGGACAGCGACGACGCCGGCTTCAACCTGCGGGGGTGGAACAGCAGCTACACCGGCGAGCCGATCCCGGCCGAGGAGATGCGCGAGTGGGTGGACGGCACCGTCCGCCGCCTGCTCTCCCTCGATCACCGCCGGGTCCTCGAGGTGGGCTGCGGCACCGGCCTCCTGCTCTTCCGGGTGGCTCCCCAGGCCGACCTCTACGCCGGGACCGATTTCTCGTCCGTGGCCCTGGATCTCGTTCGCCGCGAGGCGGCGCGCCGCGGTCTCGCGCAGGTCGAGCTCGCCCGGCGGACGGCCGACGACTGGAGCGGCATCGAGCCGGGCTCCTTCGACCTAGTGGTCCTCAATTCGGTGGTGCAGTATTTCCCCGGCGTCGATTACCTCCTGCGCGTGCTCCGGGGAGCCGCGAAAGCCGTGCGCCCGGGCGGCGCCGTGTGGGTCGGCGACGTGCGGAGCCTGCCGCTGCTCGCGGCGTTCCACGAGTCCGTCGAGCATTACCGGGCCGGCGATGCGCTCTCCGCGGAGGAGCTGCGGCGGCGGGTGCTCCGGCGGGTGGCGGACGAGGAGGAGCTCGTCCTCGATCCCGCTTTGTTTTTCGCGCTCGCGGGGCACCTGCCGGTCCAACGCGTCGAGGTCTTGCCGAAAGGTGGCCGATACGACAACGAGCTGACCCGTTTCCGCTACGACGTCGTCCTGCACGTCGGTTCTGGCGGCGCGCCTTCCGCGTCTGCGCCCTCCTGGCGCAGCTACGCCAACGATCCGCTGCGCACCCGGATCGGCCGCGCGCTGGTGCCCGAGCTGCGCCGGCTCCTCCAGGCGCAATTGCCCGATTACATGGTGCCCTCGTCCTTCACGGTCCTCGAGTCCCTGCCGCTCACCGCCCATGGCAAGGTGGACCGGGCCGCGCTGCCGGCGCCTGAGCCCGTCCGTGCCTCCGGTTCGGCGTCGCCGCGCACCGCCGCCGAGACCGCGCTCGCGGAGATCTGGAAGGAGCTCCTGGGCATCGAGCAGGTGGGGCTGGAGGACAACTTCTTCGAGCTGGGCGGGCATTCGCTGCTGGCCACCCAGCTCGTCTCGCGCATCCGCGCCGCCTTCGCGGTCGAAATGCCGCTGCGGAGCGTCTTCGAGAACCCCACGCTGGCGGGGCTCGCGGCGTCGTTCGCCGCTCAGCGGCCCGCCGCCGCGGCGGAGATCCACCGCGGAAGAGCGCGGGATGCGCCGCTCTCCTTCTCGCAAGAACGGCTCTGGTTCCTCGACCAGTTTCAGCCCGGCTCCTGGACTTACAACATTCCCTCGCCGATGCGCCTGCGCGGTGCGCTGCGGCCGGCGGTGCTCGAACGCTGCTTCGGCGAGATCCTGCAGCGGCACGAGGCGCTGCGCACCCGCTTCGAGAACCGGGACGGAGCGCCGCTCCAGGTCATCGATCCGCCGCGGCCGGTCTTCCTGCCGCGCATCGATCTCGCGGCGTTGCCCCTTGCCGACCGGCGGCGCGAGGCCGAGCGGATCACGGCGGCGGAGGCCGTCCTGCCGTTCGATCTGGAGCGCGGTCCGGTGCTCCGCTTCGCCCTCCTGCGGCTCGGCGAGATCGACCTGCAGGAGGAGCACGTCCTCCTCATGACGGTCCACCACATCGTCTCCGACGGCTGGTCGGTCGGGGTCTTTTCCCGCGAGCTGACCCAGCTCTATGAAGCCTTCGCGCTCGGCCGTTCATCGCCCCTGCCGCCCCTGCCGGCGCAGTACGCCGACTTCGCGCGCTGGCAGCGCGGCTGGCTGACCGGCCCGCAACTCGACTCCCAGCTCGCCTACTGGCGCGAGCGCCTGGCCGGGCATGCGCCGGGCCTCGACCTGCCGCGCGACCGGCCGCGGCCGGCGATCCAGACCTTCCGCGGCGGCTCCGCGCTGCTGGA
Organism: Thermoanaerobaculia bacterium; assembly: GCA_044868005.1. GTDB lineage: Bacteria > Acidobacteriota > Thermoanaerobaculia > Multivoradales > UBA5704 > DATARR01. The sequence goes on from JBIOVX010000131.1 coordinate 48,304, forward strand.
GCTGCCCCATGGGCTCTCCGCGCGGCTGAAGGCTCTGGCGCTGAAGGAGAAGGCCTCCGCGTTCATGGTCCTGCTCGCCGCGTTCGAGATCCTGCTGCAGCGCCTGAGCGGCCAGGACGACATCCTCGTCGGCACTCCCGTCGCCGGCCGCACGCGGCCGGAGATCGAGGGACTGATCGGTTTCTTCCTCAATACCCTGGTCCTGCGCACCGATCTCGCGGGCCGGCCCGCCTTCCGCGAGCTGGTGCGCCGGGTGCGCGCGGCGGCCCTCGGCGCCTTCGCCCATCAAGACCTCCCCTTCGAGAAGCTGCTCGAGGACCTGCAGCCGGAACGCGACCTGTCGCGCACGCCGCTCTTCGAGGTCTTCTTCAATTTCCTCAACTTCCCGGCGTCGGGAGCCAGGCTGCCCGGCGGCGTCTCCCTCGAGTGGCTCGGCTTCGGCGAGATGGAGTCGAAGTTCGACCTCACCGTCTACGCCATGGAAGGCGAGGAGGGCTTCCGCTTCAACTTCGTCTATAACGCCGACCTTTTCGATGCCGCGCGCATCGCGGAGATGTTGCGGCAATACCAATCGCTGCTCTCCCAGGCAGTCCAGGAACCGGACCGCGCGAACGATTCCTTCTCCCTCCTGACGCCGGAGACCTCAGCGCTGCTGCCCGATCCCACGGAGCCGCTGAGCGAGGAGAGCCCCGGCCTGGTGCACGAGCTGTTCGCGGCCCGCGCCGCGCTCCACCCGGAGCGGCCGGCGGTGACCGATGCCGAAGGGATCTGGACCTATGGCGAGCTCGCGGCCGCCGCCGGCCGCCTGGCCGCCTGGCTGCGGGCAGGGGGGATCGGGCCGGGTGACTGCGTCGCGGTCTATGCCCATCGCAGCGCTCCCGTGGTCTGGGCCGTCCTCGGCGTCCTGGAAGCGGGCGCGGCGTTCGTCGTCCTCGATCCCGCTTACCCGCCGGCGCGGCTGGCGACGATGGTGGATCTCGCCGGGCCGCGGGGCTGGCTGGAGGTCGCCGCGGCCGGCGCGCCGCAAGCGGAGCTGGAGGCCCGGCTGCGGGACCTCGCAGAGGCGGGCCGCCTGGTCCGCCGGCTGTCCCTGCCCGGCGGCGGGCCAGAGAGTGCCCGGCCCCTGCTCGCGGCGTTGCCGGAAGCCGGCGGCGAGCGCCCCGCTGTGGGTCCCGACGACGTCGCCCTGATCGCCTTCACCTCGGGCTCGACCGGCATTCCCAAGGGCATCCTGGGCCGGCACGGACCGCTGACGCACTTCCTGCCCTGGCTGGGCGAGCGCTTCGGGCTCGGCGAGGCGGACCGCTACAGCATGCTCTCTGGACTCGCGCACGATCCGCTGCAGCGCGACATGTTCACCCCCCTCTGCACCGGCGCCACTCTTTGCGTGCCGCCGCCGGAGGAGATCGGAGTGCCGGGCCGCCTGGCGGCGTGGATGGCGCGCGAAGGGATCACAGTGGCTCACCTGACCCCGGCCATGGGGCAGGTGCTGACGGAGCCGCCGGGGGGCGGTGTCGAGCTCCCGCAGGTGCCCTCGCTGCGCTGGGTGCTGCTGGTGGGTGACGTGCTGACCCGCCTCGACGTGGATCGCCTCCGCAGCATCGCGCCACGAGTGACGTGCGTGAACCTCTACGGCAGCACCGAGACCCAGCGCGCCGTCGGCTACCACATCGTGGAGCCGGAGAGGCCGGACGGCGCCGAGCGCGCCCAGCAGGTGCTGCCGCTGGGACGAGGCATGAAGGACGTCCAACTCCTCGTGCTGAACCCGGCGGGAGACCTGGCCGGGATCGGCGAGTTGGGGGAGCTCTGCATTCGCAGCCCGCATCTGGCCCGCGGCTATCTCGGCGACGAGACGCTGAGCCGCGAGCGCTTCCGCGAGAACCCTTTTACCCGCCGGCCGGGAGACCGCATCTACCGCACCGGCGACCTCGGCCGCTACCTGCCGAACGGCGAAGCCGTCTTCGCCGGCCGCGCCGACAGCCAGGTGAAGATCCGGGGCTTCCGCATCGAGCTGGGCGAGATCGAGGCAGCCCTCGGCCGCCTGCCCGGTGTGCGGGAGGCGGTCGTCGTCGTGCGGGAGAGCCCGGCCATGCCAGGGGATCGCCGGCTCGTCGCCTACGTGGTGCCGGATCCGGAACGCCCCGCCGATCCAGCGGCGGCGGAGAAGGCCCTGCGGCGCCAGTTACCGGTTTACATGATCCCGTCGGCGTTCGTGGTCCTGGAGCGGCTGCCTCTCCTGCCCAACGGCAAGGTGGATCGCCGCGCCCTGCCCGATCCGGGCGAGGACCGGCGCGACTACGTGCCGCCCTCGACCCCGACGGAAGAGACGCTGGCCGAGATCTGGAGAACCCTGCTCGGCACCGAGCGGATCGGCGCCGGCGACGACTTCTTCCGCCTCGGCGGCCATTCGCTGCTCGCCACGCGCGTGGCGTCCCGCGTGCGGGACGCCTTCGGCGTCGAGCTGCCGCTCCCCGTGCTCTTCCAGGAAACCACGCTGTCGCGGCTCGCTGCCTGGATCGATCGCGAGCGGGCCGAGCGCCCCGGCCCGGCGCTGCCGAAGATCCAGCCTCGCCGCCGCGGTACCGCCGAGGTTCGCGCCCGCGTCGAGGGACTCTCGGATGAGGAAGTCCAGGAGCTCCTGCGCCGCAAGAAGGCTGCCCGCGACGGAGGATCCCGATGACGGAGATCCGCCTCGAGCCGGCCGAGCTGGAGGAGCTCTCGCCGGAGCGCCGGGAGCTCCTGGATCTGCTCCTCGCTGAGGAGCCGGAGGAACCCGAAGCCTTTCCGCTCTCGCCGCAACAGCGGGGAATGTGGCTCGCCGCGCGCATGGATCCGGAGAGCCCGGCCTACGTCATCGGGATGTCTCTGCGGTTGACCGGCCAGCTCGATCGCGGCGCTCTGCGCCGGGCCCTCGCCGAAGTCGTCCGCCGGCACGAGGCGCTGCGGATGCGGTTCGCCGAGATCGCGGGCGAGCCTTTCCAGATTCCCGAGCCGTCCGTGGAGGTGCCGCTTCCCCTGGTGGATCTGCGCGCCCTGCCGCGTTCGGCGCGCACCGCCGAGGCCCGCCGGCTCGGCGAGGAGGCGGGGCAGCGGCCCTTCGATCTCGAGCGGGGTCCCGTCCTGCGAGCGCAGCTGGTGCGTACCGCCGAGGAGGAGCACGCGGTCCTCTTCAGCGTGCATCATCTGGTCAGCGACGGCTGGTCCATGGGCCTGCTCGTCCGCGAGGTGGCAGCTCTCTACGCGGCATTCGCCCAGGGCCGGCCCTCGCCCCTTCCCGAGCTGGCCTTCCAGTACCTTGATTACGTCGATTGGCAGCGCGAGCACCTCTCCGGCGAGGTGCTTGCCGGGCAGCTCGCCTGGTGGCAGGAGCAGCTCGTGGACGCCCCGGATCTCGACCTGCCGGTGGACCACCGCCCCGCGGCGGCGGGCTTCCGCGGCGCCAGCCGGCCGATGGCGCCGCCGCCGGTCGCCATGGCGGACTTCCGCCGCCTCTGCCAACGGCACGGCGCGACCCCGTTCATGGTGCTGCTCGCCGTTTTCGAGACTCTCCTGCACCGCTACAGCGGCCAGGACGACTTCGTGGTCGGCACCGCCGTCGCCAACCGCCGGCTGCGCGAGCTGGAGGACCTGATCGGCCTGTTCGTCAATACGCTCGCCCTGCGGGCCGACCTCGCGGACGATCCGTCTTTCCACGACTTCCTCGACCGGGTGAAGGCCGGGACGCTGGAAGCCTTCGCCCGGCAGGACCTGCCGTTCGAGCGCCTGGTGACCGAGCTGGGCATCCGGCGCGTTCCCGGCCGCTCGCCGCTCTTCCAGATCTTCTTCCAGGTGCAGAACGTCCCGCTGTCGAGCCTGGCGCTCCCCGGCCTTTCCCTGAGCGGGAGCGAGCGGGAGAAGGAGACCGCGGAGTTCGACCTCGTCGTGGCGCTGCGCGACACACCCGAGACCATCGTCGGCGATTGGACGTTTCGTACCGACCTCTTCGAAGCCGCGACGGTGGTCCGCATGGCGCGGCAATTCGGCGTCCTGCTCGCCGGCGCCGTGGCCGGTGAGGAGCGCCGCCTCTCCGCGCTGCCGCTCCTCGCCCAAGCCGAGCGGCACCAACTCCGCCGGGAATGGAACGCCGCGCCGGAGCCGGCCTGGGCCGGTCCCGTCCACGAGCTGCTCGCTTTCCAGGCCGCGCGCACGCCCGGCGCCGTGGCGGTGGTCTGCCGGGGCGAGCCGCTGAGCTACGGCGATCTCGACCTCCGCGCCGGCCGCCTGGCGGGCCGGCTGCGGGCGCTCGGCGTCGGCCCGGAGGAGCCGGTGGCACTCTCCATGGACCGCTCGCTGGAGATGGTCGTCGCCCTCCTGGGGATCTGGAAGGCCGGCGGCGCCTACCTGCCGCTCGATCCCGCCTATCCGCCGGAGAGGCTGGGCTTCATGCTGGAGAGCTCCGGCGCGCGCGTGCTCCTCGCCCAGCAGGGCGGCGCGCCGTTCGAGCCGCCGCGCGGCTGGCAGGGGGAGGTTCTCGCCCTCCCGCCCGGCGGCGATCTGCCCGGCGAGCCGGCGGCGGTGCCCGCGGCCGAGACCGGCCCCGACAACCTGGCCTACATCCTCTACACGTCCGGATCCACGGGCCGCCCCAAGGGCGTGCCGGTGACCCACCGGGCGTTGGCCAACTTCCTGGGAGCGATGCGGCAGCGGCCGGGGCTCGCCCCGGAGGATGTCCTCGTGGCGGTGACGTCGCTGTCGTTCGACATCGCGGGGCTGGAGCTCTGGCTGCCGCTGCTCACCGGCGCGCACGTGGTGCTGGCGACGCGGGAGGAAGCGGCGGACGGCCTGCTGCTCTGCAAGCTCGTCGAGGAGTCGGGCGCCACCATCGTCCAGGGAACGCCCGCCACCTGGCGCCTGCTGATCGAGGCGGGCTGGCAGGGCCGGTCGGGCTTCAAGGCGCTCTGCGGCGGCGAAGCCTTCCCGCCCGACCTGGCGGCGAGCCTGGTGAAACGGTGCGGATCGGTGTGGAACCTCTACGGTCCGACCGAGACCACCGTCTGGTCGAGCGCCGCCGAGGTGACCGGCAGTCTACAAGGCCCGGTATCCATCGGCCGCTCCATCGATGCGACAGGACTCTATGTCGTCGACAGACACGGCCGGGAGGCGCCGTTGGGGGTTCCCGGCGAGCTGCTGATCGGCGGTGCCGGCGTCGCCCGCGGTTATCTCGGCCGGCCCGAGCTGACCGCGGAGCGCTTCGTCCCCGACCCCTTCGGCAAGACGGTGGGAGAGCGCCTCTACCGCACGGGCGACCTTGCGCGCTGGCGGGTGGATGGCCGCCTCGAGTGCCTGGGCCGCATCGACCATCAGATCAAGCTGCGCGGCTTCCGCATTGAGCTGGGCGAGATCGAGACCGCTCTCGCCAGGCTGCCCGGCGTGGCCCAAGCGGCCGCCGCCGTCCGCGGCGAAGGGGAGGAGCGCCGCCTCGTGGCCTGGGTGGTCCCACGGCCGGGCGCCGGCTCCCTGGACACAGCCGAGATGCGCGCCGCCCTGCGCCGATCCCTGCCCGAGTACATGGTGCCGACCGTGGTGATGGCGATCCAGGCCCTCCCCCTCACGTCCAACGGCAAGGTGGACCTCCGGGCGCTGCCCGATCCGGGCCGTCCCGAACCGGCGGCGCACGTCGCGCCTCGCGATGCGGTGGAGGAGGAGCTGGCCGCGATCTGGACGCGGCTGCTGAAGGTCGAACGCGTCGGCGTCCATGACAACTTCTTCGCCCTCGGCGGGCATTCGCTCCTGGGCACCCGGGTGCTCGCCGCCCTGCGCGGGACGTTCGGCGTCGAGATCCCCCTGCGCATCCTGTTCCAGCAGCCCACGGTGGCCGAGCTGGCGCTCGTTCTCGCCGAGGCGCGGGGCGGCGCGGCGCCGGCCGACCGCATTCCGCGCCTCTCGCGCAACATCGATCGCTTCCCGGTCTCGCCTTCCCAGCTCCGCGAGTGGCTCCTCGACCGCCTGCTGCCGGGCGTCGGCGCCTACAACATCCCGGGCGCGACCCGGGTCGTGGGGACCCTCGACATCGGGATCCTTCTGCTCTCCCTGCGCCAGATCGTGCGCCGTCATGAATCGTTGCGCACCACCTTCATCGAAGGGCCGGACGAGCCGCTGCAGGTCATCGCGCCCGACCTGGAGCTCGCCGTCCCCCTCGCCGACCTTTCAGCCCTGCCCGTCGAGGTGCGCGAGGAGGAGGTCCGGCGGCTCTCCCACGAAGAGCTGCGCGAGCCGTTCGACCTCGCCCGCGGACCCCTGCTGCGGGTGCGGCTCCTGCGCGTTGCCGAGCGCGAGCACCTGGTGCTCTTCACCATCCATCACATCGTCTCCGACGGCTGGTCCATGGGGATCTTCTCCCGCGAGTTGGCGGCGCTCTACGCCGCTTTTTCCCAGGGCCGTCCCTCGCCTCTCCCCGAGCTGCCGGTGCAGTACGCCGACTTCGCCGTCTGGCAGCGCCGGCGCCTGGAGGGGGAAGGCCTACACGAACAGCTCGACTATTGGCGCCGCCAGCTCGCGGAAGTGCCTCCCTTGGAGCTGGCCACGGACCGCCCGCGGCCGCCCGTGCAGCGCTTCGAAGGCGCCAAGCAACCCTTCTCGCTGTCGCCTGAGCTCTCGGCGGACCTCAAGGACCTGGCCCAGCGCCAGGGCGTCAGCCTCTTTATGACCCTCCTCGCCGGCTTCGCGGCGCTCCTCGCCCGCTACTCGGGCCAGGAGGATTTCGCCGTCGGCACTTTCGCCGGCAACCGCAACCGGACCGAGCTGGAAGGGCTCATCGGCTTCTTCATCAACAGCCTGGTGCTCCGCCTCCGGCCGGCGGGCGAGGCGAGCTTCCGCCGCCTCATGGCGGAGTCCCGCGACGTCATCCTCGGCGCCTTCGCCCACCAGGACGTCCCTTTCGAGCGGCTCCTCGAGGCGATGCACGTCGAGCGCGACCTTTCCCGCACGCCGCTGTTCCAGGTCATGCTCGTCTTCCAGAGCTTCCCGGCCGCCGCCGTCGAGGTCTCCGGCGTCCGGCTCGAGCCGTTGGCGGTGGCGAACGACCACTCGGATTTCGATCTCAGTCTCTGGCTGGGCGAGGGCGCCGGCGGGGTGGACGGCTACTTCAGCTACGGCGTCCGCGTCTTCGACCGCGCCACCATCGCGCGCCTGGGCACCCACCTCGAAGTCCTCCTGCGCGGCGCCGTCGCGGATCCCGAGCTGCCGCTACGCGACCTGCCGCTGCTGACCGGGCCCGAGCGCGAACAGCTCCTGGATTGGAGCGCCGGGCCGCCGGCCCCGCCGGCCGCACAGCGGGTCGAAGCCCTGTTCGCGGCGCGCGCGAAGACCTCTCCCGGCGCGCCGGCCCTGGAGTGGGACGGCGGCCGCCTCACCTATGCCGAGCTCGACCGCCGGTCGGACGCTCTCGCGGCCCGCCTGCGCGGTCTCGGTGTGGGACCCGAGGTCCTGGTGGGGCTCGCCGTGGAGCGCTCGCCGGAGATGGCGGTGGCCTTGCTCGGAGTGCTCAAGGCGGGCGGCGCCTACCTGCCTCTCGATCCGGCGTACCCCGAGGCGCGCCGGGAATTCATGATCGAGGACGCGGGCGTGGCGCTGGTGCTGGAAAACAAGGACCTCAAGGACAACAAGGACCTCAGGGACGAGGAATCTCTGTCCATGGCGTCCCTGCTGTCCCTGTCGTCCCTGCCGTCCCTTGACTCTGCCCACCCCGCCTACGTCATCTACACCTCCGGCTCCACCGGCAAACCGAAAGGCGTCGTCGTGGAGCACCGCTCGCTCGCCGCCTACACCGCCGGAGCGATCGGCGCTTTCTCTTTGACCCCCGAAGACCGTGTCCTCCAATTCGCCTCGATCAGCTTCGACACCAGCGGCGAGGAGATCTACCCGGCGCTGGCGAGCGGCGCCACCCTGGTGCTGCGGCCGGACGGCATGGCCAGCTCCATCGCCCATTTCCTGCGCGAGGTGGAGCGGCTGCGCATCACCGTCCTCGATCTGCCGACGGCGTTCTGGCACGAGCTGGTCGCCGGCCTGGGAACGGAAGGCGAGATGCCCGCCTGCGTGCGGCTGGTGATCCTGGGCGGCGAGAAGGCCCTGCCGGAACGCGTGGCGCAGTGGCGCCGGCGCGTCGGCTCCGGAGTACGCCTGCTCAACACCTACGGCCCCACCGAGGCCACCATCGTGTCCACCCGCAGGGATCTCACCGCCGGGCCGGACGAGGCGCCCATCGGCCGGCCCATTCCCGGCGCCTTCGCGCACGTCCTCGACCGCTGGGGCGCACCGGTACCCGCAGGCGTCCCCGGCGAGCTGCACGTGGGCGGCGCCGGCCTCGCCCGCGGCTACCTGCGGCGGCCGGAGGTCACGGCAGAGAGATTCGTGCCCGATCCCTTCGGGTCTCCGGGCGCGCGCCTCTACAAGACCGGCGATCTCGTGCGCTGGCTGCCCTCGGGTGACCTGGAGTTCCTGGGCCGCGTGGACCATCAGGTGAAGCTCCGCGGCTTCCGCGTCGAGCTCGGGGAGATCGAAACCGCCCTGCGTTCGCACCCCGCGGTGCGCGACGCCACCGTCGTTCTGTGGCCCGGCCCCGGCGGCGATCCGCGGCTCGTGGCCTACACGGTCCAGGATCGTTCCCCCTCTCCGGTTACGGAGAGGGGGCCAGGGGCTGAGGCTTCGGAGGGTAGGCCGCTCCCATCTCCACCGGACCTCCGGGCCTTCCTCCGCGAGCGCCTGCCCGACTTCATGGTGCCCGCCTTGTTCGTCGACCTGCCGGCCCTGCCGCTCACCCCGAGCGGCAAGGTGGACCGCCGCGCGCTGCCGGAGCCGGAGGGAGCGCGGGCCGAGCTGGCCGCCGCCTACGAGGCCCCGCGCACCGAGCTGGAGCGCGTCATCGCCGGCGTCTGGCGCGAGCTGCTGGGCGTCGAGCGCATCGGCCTGCACGACAACCTCTTCGATCTCGGCGCTCACTCGCTGCTCATCGTGCGCGCTCACTCCCGCCTGCGCGAGGCGCTGGGCCGCGAGCTGACCGTCGTCGACCTCTTCCGCCACTCGAGCGTCGGAGCGCTGGCCCGCCACCTCAGCCAGGAAGAGGAGAAGCCCACGTTCCAGGAGGTCAAGACCCTGGCGCAACAACAGAAGGCGGCGCTCGGCCGCCAGCGGCAGGCCATGGAGCGCCTGCGCAAGAAAACACCCAAGGAGTAGGAATGGACCCAGAAGAGAATCAAGACGCGGAAGCCGTCGCCATCATCGGCATGGCCGGCCGCTTCCCCGGCGCGAGGGACCTGGAAGAGTTCTGGCGCAACCTGCGGGACGGCGTCGACTGCATCCGCCGGCTGACGGACGAGGAGTTGCTCGCCTCCGGCGTCGATCCGGCAATGTTCAACGCTCCCAACTACGTGAAGGCGGCGGCGCCCATCGCCGGCGCCGACCTCTTCGACGCCGGCTTCTTCGGCTTCTCGCCGCGCGAGGCCGAGATCCTCGACCCGCAGCATCGCGTCTTCCTGGAGCACGCCTGGGAGGCCCTCGAGGCCGCCGGCTACGTCTCCGAGTCTTACGACGGCTGGATCGGCGTCTTCGCCGGCGTCAGCCTGCCGGCGTATTGGTTGAACAACCTGGCGTCCAATCCTCAGCTCGCGGCGCAGATGGGATTCTTCCAGCTCCTGCTCTCGAACGACCGCGACTACTTCGCTACCCGCATTTCCTACAAGCTGGGACTGAAGGGTCCCAGCGTCAATGTGCAGAGCGCCTGCTCGACCTCGTTGACGGCGGCCCATCTCGCCTGCCAGAGCCTGCTCGCTTATCAGTGCAGCGTGGCAATCGCCGGCGGCGTGCGGGTGAATTTCCCGCAGCTCGCCGGCTACACACACGTCGAGGGGACCATCTTCTCGCCCGACGGCGTCACCCGCGCCTTCGACGCCAAAGGCCAGGGCGCCCTCTTCGGCGAGGGTGTGGGGGTCGTGGTCTTGAAGCGCCTGTCCGAAGCCCTGGCCGACGGCGATCCCATCCATGCCGTCATCCGCGGATCGGCCTATAACAACGACGGCTCGCAGAAGGTGGGCTACACGGCCCCCAGCGTCGACGGCCAGGCCGACGCCATCGCCCTCGCTCAGGCCGTGGCCGGAGTCGAGCCCGAGACCATCAGCTACATCGAGGCGCACGGCACCGGCACGCCGCTCGGCGATCCCATCGAGGTCGCGGCCCTGACGCGGGCCTTCCGCGCCGGCACCGAGCGCAAGCGCTTCTGCGCCATCGGCTCGGTGAAGACCAACGTCGGACACCTCGAGGCGGCCGCCGGCATTGCCGGCCTGATCAAGACCGTCCTCGCGCTGGAGCACCGCACGATCCCGCCCAGCCTCCATTTCGAGACGCCGAACCCGCAGATCGATTTCGCGAGCAGCCCGTTCTTCGTCAACACCGAGGCCCGCGAGTGGGAGACCGGCGGCGTGCCGCGGCGGGCCGGCGTCAGCTCCTTCGGCATGGGCGGCACCAACGTCCACATGATCCTGGAGGAAGCGCCGGCGCCGCGGGCCGGCAGCGCGTCGCGTCCCTGGCAGCTCCTGCCGCTCTCGGCCCGCACGCCCACCGCCCTCGACGAGGCGGTCTCGCGGCTGGCCGCTCACCTGCGGGCCCATCCGGAGCCGGACCTCGCCGACATCGCCTATACCCTGCAGGCCGGCCGCCGCACCTTCGACCACCGCCTCGCCCTCGTCTGCCGCGACCGCGAAGATGCCCTCGCGGCCCTCGCCTCGCGCGATCCCGAGCGCCTTCTCATCAGCCAGCAGGAGAGCACGGAGAGCCCCGTCACCTTCCTCTTCTCCGGCCTCGGCGAGCATTACCCGGGTATGGCCCAAGGCCTTTACGAAAACGAGCCCACCTTTCGCGCGGAATTGGACCGCTGCTGCGAGCTGCTCGTTCCGCATGTCGGACTCGACCTCCGCCGTCTGATTTTTCCGCCCGATCCGCCCGATACGTCCGGCGCGCATCGCCCCGACCTCCGCGCCATGCTGGGCCGCGGCGAACAGCGCCCGCCGAGCGAGCTGGACCGCACGCTCTACGCCCAGCCGGCGGTCTTCGCCGTCGAGTACGCGTTGGCGAAGCTGCTCATGGAGTGGGGCATCCGGCCGCAGTCGCTCGCCGGCTACAGCCTCGGCGAGTACACGGCCGCCTGCGTGGCCGGCGTCCTCTCGCTGCCGGACGCCCTCGCCCTGGTGGCCCGCCGCGCGCGGCTCATCGACGGCCTGCCGGCGGGCGCCATGCTGGCCGTGCCGCTGCCGGAGGAGGAGGCGCGGCGGCTGTTGGGTGACCGTCTCTCCATCGCCGCCTTGAACGGTCCCTGCGTCTCCGTCCTCGCCGGTCCCGAGGACGCCATCGCCGAGGTGGAGCACTGCCTCGCCGAGAGGAGCACGCCGGCGCGGCGGCTCCCCACCACCCATGCGTTCCATTCCAGGATGATGGAGCCGCTCCGCGACGCATTCGAACAGATGGTGCGCGACGTAGCGCTCCATCCGCCGGAGATCCCCTACCTCTCGAACGTCACCGGCACCTGGATCACCGCTGAGGAGGCCACGGACCCCGGCTACTGGGTGCGGCACATGGTGCAGACCGTGCGCTTCGCCGACGCTCTCGCCGAGCTGGCGAGGGAGCCCGAGCGCGTGCTCGTCGAAGTCGGTCCCGGCCAGGGGCTCACCGCCATGGCCCGCCAGGCCGGCTGCCCCCTTCTTTCCGCCGCCACCGTGCGCTCCGCCTGGGACCGCCAGCCCGACTCCGCCTTCCTGCTCGGCTCCCTGGCCCGGCTCTGGCTCGCCGGCCTGCGCATCGACTGGGCGGGATTCCATGCCCACGAGCGCCGCCGGCGAGTGATCCTGCCGACCTATCCTTTCGAGCGCCGGCGCTATTTCATCGAGCGCGCGGGCACCGCTCCGCGGCCGGCAGTCGCCACCACCACGAGCGAAGCCGACGAGAGCGCGCCGGCGAGCACGCTACCGCGCCATGCCCGGCCGGCAAATTTGCGCAATCCGTACGCGCCGCCCGCTTCGGAGCTGGAGGAGCGGCTCGCCGCGATCTGGGAGCTGGTCCTCGGCATCGAGGGAATCGGCCGCCACGACAGCTTCTTCGAGCTGGGCGGCCATTCGCTCAACGCGCCGCAGCTCCTGATCGAGCTCCGCAAGCAGATGGAGATCGAGTTTCCGATGCGCGACCTCTTCGAGGCGCCCACCGTCGCCAAGATGGCCGCCGCCGTCGAGCTCATCGAGCGCGAGGGCCTCGACGCTCTGATGGCGCGGCGCGACGAGATCGACCTCTGGGCCGAGGCCGCCGAGCTCGATTCCACCGTGCGGCCCGACGCGCCGTGGAACGGCACCGTCGGGCTCCTGCGGGAGATCTTCCTCACCGGCGCCACGGGCTTTCTGGGATCCCATCTGCTCGCCGAGCTGCTGGCCCGGACGGACGCCCGCATCCACTGTCTCGTGCGCGCCGCCGATGCCGCATCCGCCTTCCAGCGCCTACGGCAGACCCTGGCGGACCGCGAGCTCTGGCGGGATGAGCTCGCCGCGCGTCTTGTCGCCGTCGCCGGCGATCTGGCCGAGCCGCGCTACGGCCTCTCGGAAGAGGCGTTCCGCGCTCTGGGCGAGGGCGTGGACGCCGTCTACCACTGCGGCGCCTGGGTAAACTTCACCTACCCCTATAAGGTGCTGCGGCACACCAACGTCCAGGGCACGATCGAGGCCATGCGCCTGGCCGGCTTCGGCCGCGCCAAGCCTATGTGTTTCATCTCCAGCATCGCCGCCACGCCGGAGGGGGACTACGGCTTCCGCGACGACCCGAAAGTCTACGAGCACGAGGATTCGGACAGCATCCTCGGCCTCTACGGCGGCTACGGCGAGACCAAATGGGTGTGCGAGCGGCTGGTGCGGATCGCGCGCTCGCGCGGCTTGCCGATCGCCATCTTCCGTCCGGGAGTGCTCTCCGGTCACAGCGGCACCGGCGTAGGCAACGCCCGCGATCTGATCTGGAGCAACTTCAAGAGCTGTGTTCAGATGGGGGTCTATCCGATCAACGATCTGCACGTGGACGTGACCCCGGTGGATTACGTGGCGAAGGCTATGGTCCGCCTGTCGTTGCAGCCGGAAAGCCTGAGCAGCCTCTTCCAGTTCCCGCACCCCAACCCGCCGCTGTTTACCGAGTGCTACGAGATCGTCCGCGACTACGGCTATCCGATGACCAGCATGGGCTACGAAGATTGGGCCATGCACCTGTTCGACATCGCGCGGGTCGACAAGGACAACGCCCTGGCGGTCTTCGCCGGCGTGGCGGAGAACTTCGCCGCCTTCAAAAACCAGGCGGAAGCCTCGGGGCTGGTAATGGAGGAGCGGAAGGAGATCTTTTTCGACGACAGCCAGACGCAACGGGCGCTGGAAGGCTCCGGCATCGTCTGCCCGCCCCTGGACGCCGAGACCTTCCGCGCCTACCTCAACTACTTCGTCCGCATCGGCTTCTTCCCGCCGCCGATCCAGGACCACCCTCGAGAGGTAAGGGAAGCGGTCGTGACGAGCGGGGCGAGAGAGGCCTAGGGCTCCGCTCTTTTCAGTGCCTCAACGGTTACGTTCGCGCCCTGCGCCAGCTCGTTCCGGATCAACCGTCCCAGCCGGCGGATGGCTTCCTTGATGCGCTCCGGCGGATGGTTCGTGAAGCTCAGGCGCATGCAGCGGCTGGCGTGGCGCGGATCGCCGGCGCAGAACGTCGCGCCCGGGCTGAAAGCGACGCGCTCGGTCTCCACCGCGGTCCGCAGCAACTCGGTGGTGTCCACGCCCGGCGGCAGCTCGGCCCAGACGAACATGCCGCTGGTAGGCTGATTCCAGCGCACCTCAGGGGGGAAGTAGGCGCGCAGGGCCGCGAGCAGGGCGTCGCGCCGGCGGCGATACTCGGCGCGCACCGCTTCCAGGTGGCCGGGAAGGTGCCCCGCCCCGAGATAGGCCGAGATCATGCGATGGCTGAAGGAGGGCGTGTCGATATCGGCGCCGTGCTTGAGGAGCGACAGGCGGCCGGTCAGCCGCGCGGGCACGACCAGCCAGCCCGCCCGCAGCGCCGGCGCCAGGATCTTAGAGAAGGATCCCAGGTAGAAAACCCACTCCTCCTCGAAGCTGCGCAGCGGCGGCGCCGGCGCCTCGCCGTAGTAGAGGAATCCGTAGGTATCGTCCTCCAGCACCGGCACGCGGTATCGGCACGCCAGCGCGGCGAGGCGTTGCCGGACCTCGACGCTCAGGCTGACGCCTAGGGGATTGTGCCCGTCGGGGATGACGTAGAGGTACGCCGGCCGGGCGCCGCGCGCGAGCAGGGCAGCGACCTCGTCGACGTCGATGCCCGTCGTCGCATCGGCCGAGACCGTCAGGAACCGCGGGTTCCGCGACCTGGCCGCCATCTGGATGCCGTCGTAGACGGCCCACTCGATCATCACTTCCGCGCCCGGCTCGACCAGCAGCCGACTCACGAGATCCATCCCTTGCTGGGCGCCCGAGGTGAGGAAGATCTGCTCTTCCGTGCAGCGGACGCCCCGCATTGCCATGAGCTGGACGATCTGGGTCTTGAGCGGCCGGTAGGGGAGCCCGTACTGCAGTGAGGACGCCTCGGCGGCGAGGACGCGGGCAGCCCCTTCGGCAAGCGCCTGCCGCGGGAACAGCTCGGCCGCAGGGAGTCCGAGCGCGAGCGAGAGGACGCCCGGCCGGGAGGCCAGATCCATGATCTCGCGCAGGGCTAGCCCGGGGGAGCGGCTGGAGAGGTTCGGCATCATCGGCGCTGGGCGACCCCACAACGTGAAGTGCCCAGGCTCGGACCTCACGGGACACCGCTGAAGGGCCGCGGGGAAGATTGCCATGGCGGCCGGGCTTAGCGCCTGATGTGGTAAAATTGCCCATGGGCGCCGCCTCTTCGCGGCGCTCGCTGTTCCTTCCCACGTCCCCATCGTCTAGTGGACTAGGACTCTGCCCTTTCAAGGCAGCAACACGGGTTCGAATCCCGTTGGGGATACCACCTTCTGCTATGCCCCGCCGTCGCAGTGGTACATCGCGCCGGCACGTTCCTGGAGGTGTCACGAAAGGTGAGGTTCGTGCACTGTCTAGTTAGCAGTGAGATGTGGTCTCAGGCAGGTTGAGCTGCTGCACTGTATGAGTATCGCCAGGGAATCTGAAGTCCCTCGTCGGTTTTGGCGCTGTGCTGTCGGGCCAGGGCTCGCTCTGTTCGCGTTGCTCCCTCTTGGGCGGTCTGCCCGCCGCTAGCTAGTTTGCCGCAGGTTGAAACCTGGCCCGGCCGCGGCCATACAACAGGACGATTGACGGGATAACCCCTATGGACACATTCTTCCAAGACCTCAAACAATCGCTGCGGATGTTCGCGCAGAGCCCGGCGTTCACGCTGGCGGCCGTGGCGGCCCTGACTCTCGGCATCGGTGTCAATACCGCGATCTTCTCCGTCGTCAATGCGGTGCTGCTGCGGCCCCTATCGATACCGGATCCCGATCGCATGGTGATGTTCGTCAGCACCTCGCCGGAGGGGCAGGGGACAGGGGCTTCGCCGGCCAAGTTCCAACACTTCCGCCAGCAGACGAGCGTCGTCCAGGACGTCGCGGCGTTCCGGGAGGGCATCGTCAACTTCACGGGCGGCAGCTTCCCGGAGCAGCTCAAGTCGGACATCGTCTCGGCGGACTACTTCCGTCTCTTCGGCGTGTCGACCGTTCTCGGCCGCACCTTCACGGCGGCGGAGGACCGTCCGGGGGGGCCGCGCGTCGTCGTCCTCGGCCACGGCTTCTGGGCCCGGCGCTTCAACCGCGACCCGAACATCGTCGGCAAGACGATCTCGCTGAGCAACGAGCCGTACACCGTCATTGGCGTCCTGCGCGAATTCAACATCGAGGAATTCGGGGTGTCGCCGCAGGTCTGGATCCCGTTTCAGCTCGATCCGCACACGACGGACCAGGGCCAATACTTCGTCTCGGGGGGCCGGCTGAAGCCCGGTGTCACCCTCGAGCAGGCGCAGGTGCGGCTGAAGCTTTCGGCGGCGGGCTACAAGCGCAAGTTTCCCGACATCCTCGGGCCGCAGGACAGCTTCACCGTGCAGCCGATCCGCGAGGTCCTGGTCAGCGACGTCCGTTCGTCGCTGCTCGTGCTCGCCGGCGCGGTGAGCTTCGTGCTGCTGATCGCCTGCGCCAACGTCGCCAACCTCCTCCTCGTGCGCGCCACGGGCCGGCGGCGTGAGATGGCGATCCGCACGGCGATCGGCGGCTCGCGCGGCCGCCTCATCCGCCAGGTGCTGACGGAGAGCGCCGTGCTGGCGCTGGCCGGCGGCGCGCTGGGCCTGCTCCTCGGCGTCATCGGCATCCGCGCGCTGCTCGCCATCAACACGGCGGATCTCCCCCGCGTCGGGGAGAACGGCTCGCTGGTGGGCGTCGATTGGCACGTCCTCGTCTTCACCCTGGCCGTCTCGCTGTTCACGGCCGTCCTCTTCGGCCTGATTCCGGCGTTGCAGAGCTCGCGCACCGATCTCACCTCGTCGCTCAAGGAGGGCGGCGGCCGCGCCGGCACCGGCTTCCGGCAGAACAAGGCGCGCTCGCTGCTGGTGGTGACGGAAGTCGCGCTGGCCTTGATCCTGCTCATCGCCTCGGCTCTGCTCATCCGCACCGCGGTGGCGCTCAACCGCGTCGAGCCGGGTTTCGACACCAAGAACGTGCTGACGATGCGCATGTCGCTCACCGGGCCGCGGTACCTCAAATCCGAGACCGTCGAGCAACTGGTCCGCGACGGCGTCGAGCGCCTGCGCGCCGTGCCGGGCGTGGTCGAAGCGAGCGCCACCTGCTGCGTGCCGCTGGAGGGAGGCTATGGCCTGCCGTTCCGCATCGTCGGCCGACCCGCCGAAGGTCCCTTCCACGGTCACGGCGCCTGGTTGACGGTCTCGTCCGGCTACTTCGAGGTGTTCAAGATCCCCGTCAAACGCGGCCGTTCGTTCACCGAGCGCGACGACAGCCGCTCGCCCGCCGCCGTCGTCATCAACGAGGCCATGGCGAAGCAGTATTGGCCAGAAAGCGACCCGCTGGGCGAGCGGCTCCTCATCGGGCGCGGCCTCATGCGCGAGTTCGACAACGAGCCCGAGCGCCAGATCATCGGCGTCGTCGGCGATACCCGCGGCGGTGGCCTGAACAGCGACCCCGCCCCGGCGATGTACGTCCCCCAGGCCCAGATGCCGGACGCCGCCAATGCCCTGAACGTCGGCATCTCACCCATCGCCTGGGTCATCCGCACCCGGGTGCCGCCCTATTCCCTGCGGGACCAGATCCAGGAGCAGCTCCGGCAGGCCACGGGGCTGCCCGTGGCCGACATCCGATCGATGGACCAGGTCGTCTCTCTCTCCATCTCCCGCCAGCGGTTCAACATGTGGCTGATGACGGTGTTCGGGGTCTCCGCGCTGCTGCTGGCCGCGATCGGCATCTACGGCCTCATGGCCTATTCGGTCGAGCAGCGGACGCAGGAGATCGGCATCCGTCTCGCCCTCGGCGCGCGGGCGGCGCAGGTCAAAAACATGGTGGTGTTCCAGGGGATGATGCTGGCGTTGGTAGGCGTTGTCGTCGGCATCGCCGCTGCTTTCAGCCTGGCGCGCTTCATGGCCGCGTTCCTCTTCGGCGTCGGCACGCGGGACCCCTTGGTCTTCGTCGGCGTGCCCCTGCTGCTGAGCGCCGTCGCCTTCTTCGCCGTCTGGCTGCCGGCCCGCCGCGCGAGCCGCGTCGATCCTATCATCGCCTTGCGCTACGAGTAGGGGCCAGATGGCCTCTGGCGATTCGCCCGGATCTGCCGGGTCGCCAACGTCATGCGGCCTTACCTCGAGTCCGTTATGTGAGCTTGCCCAGCTCCAGAACATCCGGGTCTCGGCACTCCAGAGGGTTCTTAGTTCGCCGCTTCGGCAACTGGCACATGTAGGTGGATAGGCAGATGCCGCGCATAATCTGGGAAGTCACCGTCGGTCGTAAAGATCGGCACCCCATTCCGATAGGCCAGAGCACAGATCAGCATGTCGATGTGGGAGCCGGTGATTCCGTGCGACCGACAGAGATTGAAGAACCGCGCCGCCTGGTCGTAGTCTCCCGGAAGGATTTCGAGGTAGCGAAAGGATGAAAGCCTCTCTTGTAGAGCCTCGAACATCTTCCCACTTCGAACGCCCGATAGGACTTCCTGGCGAATCGGTCCGGCGAGGACGGCTCGTCTCGAGGTGACGAGTCGCTCCCACTCCTCAACTAGTCCCCTCTTCTCCGGAGAGAGCTGCTGAGAGCGCCGCCGAAGAGCCAGCGACCAGATGGTGGTGTCGACGAGGACGGTCACCGGGACTTGCGATCACGCAGGCGTTTGGGGTCGTAGTCGTCGTAGTAGTCGACTTTGCCGACCAGGTCCAGAATCCCGCGCTGCTTACGGGCCTGGACGTATTCCTTGAGCGCCGCAGTGACGGCCTCCTTCTTCGTCCGGTGATTCCCCACCTTGACGGCTTCGTCGATCAGGCGGTCATCGAGGGCAAGATTGGTGGGCATACTCATCTCCTTCATCGAAGAGTCTACACATAGGTTTGTGTGAAGTTCAGCCCTTGCTCGGCACGCGCGCCCCTCGTCCGGCGCCTTCCGCACGGGCGAGGAGAATCGACAATCGGGCCCGTCTCTCGCCGCGCGCGTTAGTTAGTCGCGGACGATCCAGTGCGGCACTCCCTGCGCCGCCAGGAAGGCCTCGGCGCCGGCGCCGGCGAGCATCGTGAGAGTCGCCAGCAATCCGGCTTCGGTACAGCTCCCGCCTGCGACGGTGACTAGCCGCGGCGCACTGGCAACCGGCCAGCCGGTGCGCGGATCGAGGATGTGGCTGTAGCGCACGCCGTCCTTGAGGAGGAATTTCCGCGCGTCGCCGCTGGTGCAGATCGCGCCGCGCTCGAGGTCGAGAATCCTGGGCGGTCCCGCCGAGTGGGGATCGTCGATCCCGACCGCCCATGTTTTTCCGTCGGCGCGCGGACGCGAGAGGACCAGGTCACCCCCCAGGTTGACGAGGCAGCCGAGCCGCGGCGCGGCTTCGAGCAGGGCCCGAGCGGCGCGGTCGGCGGCGTACTCCTTGCCGAAGCCGCCAAAGTCGAGCTCCATGCCCGGTGGCAGGGTGACGAAGGGACGTTCCCAAGTCACCCGCTGCCAGCCGACGAGCGGCAGGAGCGCCGCGACCTGCGCCGGGCCGGGAAGGCGATCGCTGCCGTCGAATCGCCAGGCGCGCCGCAGCACGCCGGAGGTGACGTCGAACGCCCCGTCCGAAAGCGCGTGGCAGCGCGCCGCGAAGTCGAGCAGGTCGGCGGTTTCGCCGTCGACTTCGAAGGGCTCGCCGCCGGCGGCGTGGAGCCGGCCGAGCACGGAATCCGCGCGGTATCGCGAGAACTTGGCTTCGATGCGGAAGACTTCGGCGGCGGCGATCCCGGTCAGCCGCCGGGTGAGACGAAGGTCCCGGCCTTCGACCAGCACCTCGCAGGGGCTGGCCATGGCGTCGAAGCGGCCGACGCCATGGCCCGAGGCCGATGCGACGGTGAGTGGCGCGCGAGCGCCGCGTGCGCGGTCAGAAATCGCAGCCCACCTGCACCATCACCGCCTCGACGGAGGGGAAGAGCTCCAGCCCCGCAAAGGCGCCCGGCGGGGCGCGGGGAGCGCTGACGCTCTGGCGGTAGAGCTCGAGCTTGAGATTCCATTCCCGCTCGTGGGCGAGCGGCTTGCCGTACTTCAGGCCGAAAGTCCAGTCGGTCAGCTCGCCCAGCCGGTAGTCGGCGCTGGCGTGGGAGGGCAGCGGCGCGCCGGCCTCCAGGAAGCGGGCGTAGAAGTCGGCCGCGCTCTGCGTGTAGTAGCGCACGTGCGGCTGCAGGTAGCCCGGCCGGCCGAGGTCCCTGCGGTAGCGCAGCTCGAGGGTCTGCGAGCGCACCTGCCAGTCGTCCCAGAGGTAGCGATAGACCGCGTCGAGAACGTCCTGGCTGCGAACCTCGCGCTTGTAGGCGAGATATAGGCTCTGCTTCGTGCGGCGGTCGGGGCGCGATTCGTAGAGCTGGTCGACCGGCTCGCCGGAATCGGCGCCGCTCGCGCCCTCGACGATGCTCACCAGCTTGTAAGGGTCGGTGAGATAGCCGTCGCTCATGCCCAGGCTGTAGTTGATCTGGAGAAGCGAGCGGCGGTCGATCACCTGCGTGAGCCCGAGCAACAGGTCGCCGACCGACTTGGTCTCCGCATCCCCGAGCCGGTTGAGCGGCGCCTGGTCGTCCGGGACCTCCGGCGACATGCTGGCGAGCGGACGCGGCACGCCCCCCACCGGGTGGATCTGGTCGTAGCCCGCCGACACGCCGATCGAGAGCGTGGTGTTGCGCTGATTGAAATCGCGCGCCAGCGCGGCGGAGAGGGAGGCGGAGTCGTAGTCGTACTCGATCGAAGCGTGGGCTCCGAACGTCGCCCGCCAGAGCTGCCCCAGCGGCGTCTCCCAGGCGGCGTCGAGCGCCCAACGCGTGTCGAGGAAGCTCGGATCGAGCGGCGTCTTGCCGGCGCCGACGGTGTAGATGCCGTGGCCCGAGGGAGTGGTGTAGGTCTGCGGCCGGGTCGACGGCATCGCCCCGCTCGCCGACGCGCCGGTGAGCGAATCGACGGTCAGCTTGAGACCCAGCGTTTGACCGTCGCCGCGCTCCCAGCGCGCTGAGATCACCGGCTCGATGGCGGTGACCCGGTCGGTCTCGGAGTAGTAGAGCACCTGCGAGTCGAGCTTCCAGCTGCCGCCGCGGGCGGCGGGTGTGCCAAGGAGCGCGCCTGCCGCCGCCGCCAGTGCGAGACGCACGCGGTTGCCGCCGCTCAATTGCATCCGCAGCCACCGCCGGCAAAGCCGGCGCCCCCGCTCGAGGCCTCCTTGCTGAAATAGATGTGGTCGTCGATGCCGGCTTCGAGCGGGTAGCCGTCCAAGCGCATGCACCGCTTGGCCAGCTCGCCGCGGTCCCAGGGTTTGGCGCCGAGCCGGGGCGCTGCGGCGCACCCGGCAAGCAGCGCGGGGATCGCGAGGACGAGAACCACGCGCGCGCGTCGAGGGATCGTCATGGCGCCTCCTCCGCCAGGAGCCGCATCACCGCGTCGCGCACCGCCGTCTCATCGGCGCGCCGGAATCCCACCCGCTGCGATCGCGGCCGGCCGTCGCGCCCGATGAGCACCGTGGTCGGCATGCCCTCGAGCCGCCAATGCTCCGCCAGCTTCCCTGCCGGGTCGTAGGCGATCTTGAATCCGGCCGGCCGCTCGGCGAGAAACTGGTCGGCGCGTCGCCGCTCGGTGTCGACGTTCACCGCGATCACCACCAGGCCCCGCGAGCCCAGGTCGCGCTCCAGCGCGTCCATGAATGGAAAGCTCTCCCTGCAGGGAGGGCACCACGACGCCCAAAAATCGAGATAGACGACCTTCCCGCGGTACGCATCGAGGTCGAGAGCGGCGAGGTTCTCGTGCGTGCGCGCCGGGCTCGCGAGCAGTCCGGCGAGGAGAGCGGCGATGGCGACCGGACCCGGGCGGATTCGCATCGACAATCAGTGTATATCACCCGCATCGCCCCTCGGGCCGGTGTCCTCACCCGGCCTGGGGGAGCACTGAGGATGTGGTCTGCGGAGCGTTCCGTCCGTGCAGACGGATAAGCGGCGTAGGGAGGCGGCCGCCGTGCATTTGTGATCTAATTGTGCACACTATGACTCGCGACGAGTACGAACGGAGCAAGGAACGCCTCGCGGAGCAGCGGCGCGCGGGCATCGAGCTGGTGGAAACGGCGTATCAGGCCCAGTTCCGAGCCCTGGACATGGTCTGGATGCTCCAGGGCGAGGGAACCGGCCTCGGGCCAGACATCGCGGCCTCCTCGACGGCCCCCGCAGCGCCGGCTCCTGCGCAGCCGGCTCCCCCGGCGGCGAAGCCTCACCGCCGGAACCTCGCCCAGGTGGAAACCGATGTCTACGCGGCTCTCCCCCGCCTGCCCGAAACCTTCACGCGCCGCGACGTGTGCGCAGCCCTCGGCTATGAGCCGGATCGCGGGGCTCTCTACCGGACTCTCCAGGGTCTGGTCAGTGAGGGCCGCGCCCACGTCGTGTCTTCCGGCGATGGCCAGAGGCCCACGGTCTATCGCCGGACCGGTGGCGGCCCTTCCCCCGCGCAGACGTGAGGCGCCGCGACGGCGCGCGAACATTCCCCCCTCGCGCCGAGCGGCGCCCCCGGCGCGCGCGCGCATTCCGCTCCGCTGCAGCGCTTCCGGTACCGGCGACTGGGACATTCGTCGGGAGCTCCGGAACATTCCGCAAGGGAGACGGCTCATTGCGCTCGCCTGCCGGGTCTCTCCGCTCGGCAGCGGGAGCATCCCGCTCCGCAACGCGAGCCTTCCGCTCGGCAGCGGGAGCATTCCGCTCGGCAGCGGGAGCATTCCGTTTGGTAACGGGAGCATTCCGCTCGGCAGCGGGAGCATTCCTCTCAGCATCTGAGTCATTCCTCCCGCGAGCGGGCTCATTCGGCCTTCGGGAGGGATGATTCCGCAATCGAGGGGAATGCGCGAGGCGGAGAGCGGAATGATCCCGCTCGCGGGAGGAATGACTCCGCGATCGGAGGGAATGCTTCCGCTGGCGAGGGGAATGCTTCCGCAAGCGGGGGGAATGATCCAGATCGCCGGGGGGAGGTCTCAGCAGGCGAGGGGAATGCTTCGGCAGCCGAGGGGGCGGTCGCCGTTCGCAAGGGGGATGACTGCGCTCGCCAGCGGAATGACTCCGCTCGCGAGGGCGAGGCCTCCGCTCGCGAGGGGAAACCGCCAACACCATGAAGACAGAGAGGAGATCCTCAACTCTGTCGTCCGTGCTCGTCCTGTCCTTGTCCGTGCTCGTCCGGCCGTCGGCCAGCCGTGACGTGCCACCTCGCGCTTGCTTCGAGGAACGGGCGTTGGCTCGGTTCACCCGGCCTGAGGGACCGCGGAGCTCGGGGCGAAGGCGCGGAGATGGGCGATGAACTCGTCCACCAGCGCTCGCAGTCCCTCCCAATCGCCGGCGGCGGCGCGCTCGCTCATCAGGCCGCTCGCCTCGCGGCAGCCGCCGAACTGCTGGTAGAAGCGGCAGCGGGCGCAGTAGTCGAGGGATCCGCCGGGTTCCTCGCGGGCCTTGTCGCAGAAGGCGTCGGCGGCGTTGATCTCGGTGAGCAGATCCACCGGTGCGGCGGTGCCGATGGCGTCGCGGACGGCGGACCAGTGGGCCAGCTCGCGGTCTCGGGCTTCTTGCCAGTTCATGGCGTTCTCCTCCTGTTCTTCATCCTTTGTAGCCGCGCGTGAGGCCAAGCCGCAACGTCTGCCGGGGCGGGGCGGCGCCCTACCCATCCGCGCTCGCGGGGCCACCCGAACAAGCGTGGGGCGCGCTCTCGCTCGCCGCTACGCTCTCCTCGGAGCCTGGAAAAGAAGTCAACCGACGGCTCCAAGGAGGATGAGATGCTTGAGAAGACCTACATGACTCCCTTCAAGGGCGAGACCGTGCGCCCGTTCTTCCGCACCCCCTTCAACCTGTTCGAGAACATGCTCTCCGAGGTCGAGGGCTTCTGGCAGAAGCCGTGGTTCCGGCCGCTGGCTCGTCCGCTCCGCTTCGAGAGCGACGCGGCCTGGATGCCGACCTTCGACCTCTATGAGTACAACGGCGAGCTGGTGCTCAAGGCGGACCTGCCCGGCCTGAAGAAGGAGGACATCCGGATCTACCTGGAGGACGGCGCGCTGGTGCTGCAGGGCGAGCGCAAGGAAGAGAAGAAGGAAGAGAAGAAGGTCGAGAAAGAGAGCTTCTACCTCGCCGAGTGCCACTACGGCACGTTCTATCGCCGTCTGCCGCTGGGGTTCGCGGTGGACTTCGACAAGATCGTGGCGCAATTCACCGACGGCGTGCTGGAGGTCCACATCCCCATGCCGGCGATGGAGCCGCCCAAGGCGCAGGAGATCCCGGTCAACTGACCGGCTGTGCAGTGAAGCTCGAAGCCGGCACCCGTAGGCCCGCATCCAGGAGGTGAGACTCGACTCGCCGCCCGGGTGCGGGCCGAACCCATTCAGCGGAGGTCTTCATGAGCGAAACGCGCCAGATCATCGTCGACGGCAACGAGGCCGCGGCCTCGGTCGCTTACCGCAGCAACGAGGTGATCGCCATCTATCCGATCACGCCGTCGTCGCCGATGGGCGAGCTGGCGGACGAATGGGCGGTCCACCGCCGGCCCAACCTCTGGGGCACGGTGCCGCAGGTGATCGAGATGCAGTCCGAAGGCGGCGCGGCGGGCGCGGTGCACGGCGCACTCCAGGGCGGCGCCCTGGCCACGACCTTCACGGCCTCGCAGGGCCTCCTGCTGATGATCCCCAACATGTACAAGATCGCCGGCGAGCTGACGCCGTTCGTCATGCACGTGGCGGCGCGCACCCTAGCCACCCACGCCCTCTCGATCTTCGGCGATCACTCGGACGTCATGGCCTGCCGCCAGACGGGCTTCGCGATGCTGGCCTCCGCCTCGGTCCAGGAGGCCCAGGACTTCGCGGCCATCGCGCAGGCGGCGACGCTCGCGTCGCGCGTCCCGTTCCTCCACTTCTTCGACGGCTTCCGCACCTCCCACGAGCTGGCGAAGATCGCGGAGCTGACGGACGCCGACCTGCGCGCCTTGATCGACGACGATCTCGTGCGCGCCCACCGCGAGCGGGCTCTGACGCCCGATCGGCCGGTCGTGCGCGGCACCGCGCAGAATCCCGACGCGTTCTTCCAGGCCCGCGAGGCGGCGAACGAGCTCTATCTCTCGTGCCCGCGCATCGTGCAGGAGACGATGGACCGTTTCGCCGGGCTGACCGGCCGCCACTACCGGCTCTTCGACTACACCGGCCACCCCCAGGCCGAGCGCGTGATCGTGCTGATGGGCTCCGGCGCCGAGACCGCCGAGGAGACGGTGGACTGGTTGACGGCCAGGGGCGAGAAGGTGGGCGTGCTGCGCGTGCGGCTCTTCCATCCGTTCTCGATCGGCGATTTCCTGGCCGTCCTGCCCCAGACGGTGCGCGCCCTCGCCGTGCTCGACCGCACCAAGGAGCCGGGCGCCGTCGGCGATCCGCTCTACCTGGAGGTCCTGGCCGCCCTGCGCGAGGCGCGTGAGGAGGGGATCCACGCGCCCGATCCCAAAGTGATCGCCGGCCGTTACGGGCTGTCCTCCAAGGAGTTCAGCCCGGCGATGGTCAAGGCGGTCTTCGACGAGCTGGCGAAGGAGCGGCCGAAGAACCACTTCACCGTCGGCATCGTCGACGACGTCACCTGGTCGTCGCTGCCTTTCGATCCGTCGTTCGACATCGAGCCGGACGACGTGGTGCGGGCGCTCTTCTACGGCCTGGGCTCGGACGGCACGGTGGGGGCCAACAAGAACTCGATCAAGATCATCGGCGAGGAAACGGAGAACTACGCCCAGGGCTACTTCGTCTACGACTCGAAGAAGGCCGGCGCGGTGACCATCT
>JBIOVX010000132.1:0-16819 GCA_044868005.1 Thermoanaerobaculia bacterium
AGATGGTCACCGCGCCGGCCTTCTTCGAGTCGTAGACGAAGTAGCCCTGGGCGTAGTTCTCCGTTTCCTCGCCGATGATCTTGATCGAGTTCTTGTTGGCCCCCACCGTGCCGTCCGAGCCCAGGCCATAGAAGAGCGCCTGCACCACGTCGTCCGGCTCGATGTCGAAGTCCGAGTCCCAGGACAGCGAGGTCCAGGTCAGATCGTCGACGATGCCGACGGTGAAGTGGTTCTTCGGCCGCTCCTTCGCCAGCTCGTCGAAGACGGCCTTGACCATCGCCGGGTTGAACTCCTTCGACGACAGGCCGTAGCGGCCGGCGACCACCTTGGGATCGAGCGTGCAGATCCCCTCCTCGCGCGCCTCGCGCAGGGCGGTGACGATCTCCAGGTAGAGCGGATCGCCGACGGCGCCCGGCTCCTTGGTGCGGTCGAGCACGCCGAGGGCGCGCACCGACTCCGGCAGCACGGCGAGGAAGTCGCGGACCGAGAACGGCCGGAAGAGGCGCACGCGCAGCACGCCCACCCGCTCGCCGCGGCGGGTCAGCCAGTCCACGGTCTCCTCGGCGGCCTCGGCGCCGGAGCCCATGAGCACAATCACGCGCTCGGCCTGGGGGTGGCCGGTGTAGTCGAAGAGCCGGTAGCGGCGGCCGGTCAGCTCGGCGAAGCGGTCCATCTTCTCCTGCACGAGGCGCGGGCAGGCGGCGTAGTAGCCGTTGGCGGCCTCGCGCGCCTGGAAGAAGGTGTCGGGGTTCTCGGCGGTGCCGCGGATCACCGGCTTGTCGGGCGTCAGGCCGCGCTCGCGGTGGGCGCGCACCAGATCCTCGTCGATCAGGGCGCGCAGGTCGGCGTCCGCCAGCTCCTCGATCTTGGCCAGCTCGTGGGAGGTGCGGAAGCCGTCGAAGAAGTGGAGGAACGGGATGCGCGCCGCGAGCGTCGCCGCATGCGCGACGGCCGCGAGGTCCTGGGCCTCCTGCACCGAGCCGGAGGCCAGCATGGCGAAGGCTGTCTGGCGGCAGGCCATGACGTCCGAGTGGTCGCCGAAGATCGACAGCGCGTGGGTGGCGAGAGTGCGCGCCGCCACGTGCATGACGAACGGCGTCATCTCGCCGGCGATCTTGTACATGTTGGGGATCATCAGCAGCAGGCCCTGCGAGGCGGTGAAGGTGGTGGCGAGGGCGCCGGCCTGCAGGGCGCCATGGACGGCGCCGGCCGCTCCCCCCTCGGACTGCATCTCGACCACCCGCGGCACCGTGCCCCAGAGGTTCGGCCGGCGCTGCACCATCCAGGCGTCCGCCAGCTCGCCCATCGGCGACGACGGGGTGATCGGATAGATGGCGATCACCTCGCTGCTGCGGTAGGCGACGGAAGCCGCGGCCTCGTTGCCGTCGACGATCGTCCGGCGCGCTTCGCTCATAAAGATCCTCCCCCGGCAGCGTAGGGTGCCGAAAGCGCGAGCGGCAAGTTGGCCCTTGGTCTCATGCGCGGGGCTGAGGGCGACCGCGGTCCTTCAAAACAACGACTTCGCCAGGAGAGCCGCCATGAGACCAAGGTCCAATTCCTGCTTCGCTTCCGCGGCTCCGATAATCGAGCTATGGGAGCCTTGGCCCATAACCTCCCGATCCTCCTCAACGTGGGCATTGTCGGGCTCGTCTTCGCCCTCGGGCTCAATGCCCTGCCGAAGGACGCGGCCTTCCTCTGGCGCCAGCCGGGTCTGCTGCTGCGCTCGCTCGTGGCGATGGACGTGGTCGTGCCGGCGGCGGCGGTGCTGCTGGTGCTCGCGCTGCGGCCGCCGCGGGCCGCCGCCATCGGCATCCTGGCGATGGCGGTGGCGCCCGGGGCCCCCTTCGCCCCCCAGAAGGAGCTCTGGCTCGGCGGCCGGCTTCCCTACGTCTACAGCCTGCTCGTGACGGTGGCGTTCCTCGCCGTCGTCACCATTCCGTCGACGCTCCAGGTCCTCGGCGCCATCTTCGTCTCGGACCGCGAGGCCTGGGTGACTCCCGGCCAGGTGGCCAGGGTCGCCGTGCTCATGCTCGTCCTGCCGTTGGTCCTCGGCATGCTGGTGCGGCGGGCGCTGCCGGATCTCGCCGCGCGCCTCGCGAAGCCGCTCGCCCTGGCCGCCAACCTGTTGCTCGTCGCCATCGTCCTGCTCATCCTGGTGGAGGCTTTTCCCGCCATCCTGGCCCTCGACGCGCGGGCGTTCGCGGCGATGTTCCTGCTGACGTTCATCGCCCTCGTCTGCGGCCACCTGCTCGGCGGTCCGCAGCCGGAGGACCGCACCGCCCTCGCCCTCGCCAGCTCCCTGCGCCATCCCGGCCTCGCCATGCTCGTCGCCAAGGTCAACTTCCCGGGAGAGCCCGTCGCCGCCGTCGTCCTCGCCTACATGCTCGTCGCCAGCCTCGCCTCCATCCCGTACACCGTCTGGCGGAAGCGGCAGCGGGCCGCCGCGCTTCTCCAGCCGCCGCCGCTGCTGACGCCCACCAGTTCCGCAAGGAGGCTCTGAAGGGAGGAGCTTTCGATGACCAACCGAACCGATCTTCCGACCCTCGTCCTGGCGGCCCTGTTGCTCGGGGCCGGCGCCGCGGGCCAGGCGCAAACCGGCGCGGAGGCGGCGCCGGCCGTCGAGCCCGCGGCCCTTGAGGCGCTCGACAAGATGGGCGTCTACCTGCGCACGCTCAACAGCTTCGAGGTGCGCTCCGACTCGACCATCGACGAGGTGCTCGAGTCGGGCCAGAAGCTGCAGTTCGCCAACGCCATCCATCTCCGCGTCCGCCGTCCCGACCGCCTGTGGGCCGAGGTGGCCTCGGACCGCAAGACGCGGCAGTTCTTCTACGACGGCAAGACCTTCACCCTCTGGGGGCCGCACAACAAGCTCTACGCCTCCTTCCCGGCGCCGGCCACCCTGCGCGAGCTGGTCGAGCGGCTGGAGACCCGCTATGGAGTCGTCCTACCCCTGGCCGATCTCTTCCGCTGGGGCACCGATCCGACCCGCCGCGAAGCGATCACCGAGGCCCTCTACGTCGGCCCCGCCAGGATCGCCGGCGATCCGTGCGACCAATTCGCCTTTCGCCAGGAGGGCGTCGACTGGCAGGTCTGGATCCAGAAGGGAGATTCCCCCCTGCCACGCAAGCTGGTGATCACCACCACCGGCGAAGCGTCGCAGCCGCAGTACATCAGCGTGCTGGACTGGAACCTCGCGCCGGCGCTGAACGACAAGATGTTCACCTTCGAGCCGCCGCCGGACTCCTACCGCATCGCCATCCAGGAAATCACCGCCGAGCCCGCGCCCGGCAACTGAAGAGGAGATCCATCATGGCCTACCGGAGCTTCCCTCGGCGCTTCCTCGTCGCCCTGGCGGCGTCCGCCGCGTTGCTGGCGGTCCTCGACCCTTCCACGGCAGCCGCGGGCCGCGCGGTCCGCAATACCACCCGCACCAGCGTCAACCAGAGCGCCCAAGCCAACCGGAGCGCCGGCCAGGGCGCCACTGCCGAACGGACCGCCAACCGTAGCGCCGGCCAGGGCACCACCGCCCAAGGCACCAGCCGGAGCGGCAACGCGAACCAGAACGTCAACGCCAACCGGAACGTCAACGCCAACCAGAACGTCAACGTCAACCGGAACGTCAACGTCAACCGGAACGTCAACGTCAACCAGAACGTCAACGTGAATCGGGACATCGACGTCGACGTGGACAATGACTGGAACGACTGGGACAACGACTGGGACGATCACCCGGTCGCCCGCGGGGTGGCCATCGGAACGGCGGCCGCCATCACCGCCGCGGCGATCGGCTCGATCGTCTACTCGCTGCCCCCGAGCTGCAGCACGGTGGTGGTGGGCGGCATCGCCTACCAGCAGTGCGGCGGCACCTGGTACCAGCCGCAGTACGCCGGCACCCAGGTCACCTACATCGTGGTCAATGCGCCGCAGTGAGGTGGCGACGCGGGAGATCCTCGCTCATCGCGGCCGTTCCAGCTTGGCGACGAGCGATACGGCCATGATCGTGTCCGTGGTGGCGAAACCCTCCGGCGGCTCGGCGGAATAGCGGAGCGTGTGCGAGAGCTTCAAGGCGAGACGCGTGTTCACCGCTACGACGAGGGCCGCTTCGTGATCGAACTTCCATCGCTCGGTTTCCGCCAGGGGCAGCAGGAACCTGGGCTCGTACGTGAATTCGCTCGTCGCCGAGATGGCGAGCCGGTAGGCCGCGGCCAGCGACAGCGTCGCCGAGCGCAGCTCCTCGTCAGGTCTTTCCTCGTAGAGATATCCCAGGCCGCCGTCGAAGCGCAGCGTATGAGGGGCCGCATCCAGCACCAGATAGGAGAGCCCGCCTTCGATCACATGCCGCTGCTCGACGCCGGCGAACTCGTCGCGCAGGAAGTCGTACTGGCCGTAGGCGGACAACCGCGCGTTGAGCGCCCGCGATCCTCGGAGCAGGGCGGTCAGGGAGCGCGCGGTCAGCTCGCCCTCCGTCTCGTTTTGCGTGAAGGCGGCTTTCGTCGTGAAAGTCCACGGCTCGGGTCGCCAGACCACCTCTCCGCCGGCGCCGAGCGATTGCGCGGTCGCGTTGCCGCGCGTGTCGAGAAAGGTGAGCTGGGCTGCGGCCTCCAGACGCGGCGGCGGTGGCTCGGCCGGCGGCGCCGGGGCCTGCCCGAACGCCGTCTGCGCCTGGGCGAGGGTCAGTACGATCAAGGTGAACCGGCCAGCCACGGCTCCCGAGAATAGGGATCGTCCTTGAAATCAGGCAATCAGACCAAAGTCCTATGGTGGCCTCGGGCGGCGGAATTGGACTTTGGTCCCACTCGGATTTCAGCGCCGGCGCCGCCTTTCAGGCGGGCGTGCAACGTGAAGCTGCCCCGCGAATATAGGGCCAAGGTCTAATCGACCGCGCTGCCAAAGGGACATAGGCTGACCGTCGGACGCCTGCTCGGCAGAGTCATGCACCTCCATGACCGCGGCACGAGCGGGACACGGATCGACGATGAAGACAACGGTTCCGACAGCCCTGGTTCTAGCGTCGCTGCTGGCCACGTCGGCCGGATGCGGCGAGAAGGAGGCCCCGCCGCCGCCTCCGCCGCCGGAGGTGAAGGTCGCTCCCGTCGTGCAGCGTGACGTCCCCGTCTACATCGAGGTGATCGGCCAGACGCGGGGCTCGACGGAGATCGAGGTGCGGGCGAGGGTCGAGGGGTACCTCGAGTCCGTGGACTACCGGGAGGGCAGCGCGGTCCGCAAGGGCCAGCTCCTCTACACCCTCGATCCGCGCCCGTTCCAGGCGAACGTGGCCCAGGCGCGGGGCGTCCAGGCGGAAGCCGAGGCGCAGCTCGCGCGGGCCCGCCAGGACGTGGTGCGGTACGAGCCGCTGGTGGCCAAAAACGCCATCTCGCGCCAGGAGTACGAGACGGCGGTGCAGGTGCAGCGGGCGGCCGAGGCCTCCGTCGCGGCCGCGAAGGCGGGGGTCGAGCGCGCGCGGATCGACCTCTCCTTCACCCGCATCCATTCTCCCGCCTCGGGCATCGCGGGCAAGACCGAGGTCTATCCCGGTACGCTCGTCGGACGCGGACAGGGCGAGCTGCTCACGCGCATCTCCCAGGTCGACAAGATCCACGTCCGCGTCAGCCTGCCGGAGAAGGATTTCATCGAGTACAACCGGCGGGGCCAGGAAAGGCGCCGCGCCGGCGCCGCTCCCCTCAAGTTCGAGCTGCTCCTCTCCGACGGTTCGGTCCATCCCGAGAAGGGCGATCTCGTGTTCGTGGACCGCGCGGTCGATCCCAAGACCGGGACGATCCTCGTCGAGGTCGCCTTCCCGAACCCCGGGGCGACCATCCGGCCCGGCCAGTTCGGGCGCGTCCGCGTCGCCATCGACGAGAAGAAGGGCGCGATCCTGGTCCCCCAACGCGCGGTCACCGAGCTTCAGGGCGTCTACAACGTGGCCGTGGTCAAGCCGGACGACACCGTCGACCTGCGCATGGTCAAGCCCGGGGAGCGCATCGGCACTCTCTGGGTCATCGACGAAGGGTTGAAAGCTGGCGAGCGGGTCGTGGTGGAGGGCGTGCAGAAGGTCCGCACGGGGATCAAGGTGACGCCCCGTCCGGCCCCCGCCGAGCCGGCCGCCGTCGCGGTGGTGGAGAGCTAGAGCCATGGCGAGCTTCTTCATCCGGCGGCCCATCGTCGCCATCGTCATCTCGATCATCATCGTCCTGCTCGGGCTCAACACCCTGCGCAACCTGAGCTTCGAGCAGTATCCCTTCCTGGCCCCGCCCACCATCCGCGTCACGGCTACCTACCCCGGCGCCTCCGCGGTGGCGGTGGAGCAGTCGGTGGCCACGCCGGTCGAGCAGGAGGTCAACGGCGTCGAGGGCATGATCTACATGAAGTCGTCGAACACCAGCGACGGCCGCATGCAGCTCGACGTCAACTTCCAGGTGGGCACCAACCAGGACATGGCCAACGTGCTCACCCAGAACCGGGTGTCCTCGGCCCAGGCCCGGCTGCCCCAGGAGGTGATCCAGCAGGGCGTCACGGTCAAGAAGCAGAGCCCCAGCATCCTGATGCTGATCGCGCTCTACTCCCCGAACGGCAGCTACGACGCCAACTTCCTGATCAACTACTGCGGCATCAACCTGCGCGACCAGATCCTGCGCATCCCCGGCATCGCGCAGGTGGACCTCTTCGGCGGCACCGACTACGGCATGCGGATCTGGCTGCGGCCCGACCGCATGGCCAAGCTCGGCCTCACGCCCTCCGACGTCATGACGGCCATCAAGGAGCAGAACCTCCAGGCCCCTGCCGGCCGCGTCGGCATGCGGCCCTCCCCGAAGGACCAGGAGTTCACCTACACGGTGAGCGCCCCCGGCCGCCTGGTCACCGAGGACGAGTTCGCCAACATCATCATCCGCGAGTCGGAGACGGGCGCCCAGATCCGCATCAAGGACGTCGGGCGGGTGGAGCTGGGCTCGCAGGACTACAACTCCTTCGGCCGCCTCGACGGCAAGCCGGCGGGGGCCATGGCCGTGTACCTCCTGCCCGGGGCCAACCAGCTCCAGGCCTCCGAGGGGATCTATGAAGCCATGCGGCAGGCGAAGACGTTCTTCCCCTCCGACATGGACTACCGGATCGTCTACGACACCACCCCCGCGGTCGAGGCCTCGATCGAGTCGATCGTCCACACGTTCGTCGAGGCGGTGATTCTCGTCACGCTCGTGGTCTTCATCTTCCTCCAGAACCTGCGCGCCACGATCATTCCGCTGCTCACCGTGCCCGTCTCGCTCCTCGGCACCTTCATCTTCTTCCCGCTGCTCGGCTTCTCGGTGAACACGCTGTCGATGTTCGGCCTCGTGCTCGCGATCGGGATCGTGGTCGACGACGCGATCGTGGTGGTCGAGGCGGTGATGCACCACATCGAGCACGGCATGAGCCCGCACGACGCGACCGTCCAGGCGATGAAGGAGGTGTCGGCCCCCGTCGTCGGCATCGCCCTCATCCTCTCGGCGGTGTTCATCCCGGTCGCCTTCATCCCCGGCCTCACCGGGCGCATGTACCAGCAGTTCGCGCTCACCATCGCGATCTCGGTGCTGCTGTCGGCCTTCAGCGCGCTGTCGCTGTCGCCCGCCCTCGCCGCCATGCTGCTCAAGCCCGCGAAGCCGTCCCGCGGGCTCCTCGGGAAGTTCTACGGCGGCTTCAACAAGGTTTTCGACAAGTCGACGGGCGCGTACGTGAAGGGCTGCCGGATGCTCGTGCGCCGCTCGATCCTGACGATCGCGATCGTGGTGTTGGTGGCCGTGGGCGCGGGCTTCTTCGGCGGCAAGCTGCCCGCCGGGTTCATCCCGGAAGAGGACCAGGGCATCCTCGGCGTCAACGTGACGCTGCCGGCCGGCGCGTCGCTGGAGCGCACGAGCGCCGTGCTCGGCCAGGTCGAGAAGATCCTGGCCAAGACCGAGGGCGTCGAGTCGTACCAGACGATCGGCGGCTACGGCGTCGTCACCAGCACCTACCAGCCCAACTTCGGCACCATCTTCATGCGGCTCAAGCCGTGGGAGGAGCGCCATGGCGACGCGCTGCACGCGCGGGGCATCATGGCGACGCTGCAGTCCCAGGTTGCGCGCATCCCCGAAGCCATCATCTTCCCGTTCAACATCCCCACCATCTCGGGCTTCGGCGCCTCGGCCGGCTTCAACTTCCTGCTCCAGGACCGGAGCGGCAGCCTGAGCGTCGAACGGCTGGGCGAGCTGAGCCGCGAGTTCCAGGAGGCCGCCCGCAAGCGGCCGGAGATCGGCAACATCTTCACGTCGTTCGACCCGCGCTATCCCCAGGTCAAGGTCGAGCTCGACCGCGAGAAGGCGCGCAAGCTGGGCGTGCCGGTCAACGAGGCCTTCCAGGCGCTGTCTGCGAGCCTGGGCGGCAGCTACGTGAACGACTTCAACCGTTTCGGACGCCTGTTCCGCGTCTACGTCCAGGCGGAGGCCGACTTCCGGCGCACGCCCGAGGACATCGGCCAGATCTGGGTCCGCAGCAAGACCACGAACGACATGATCCCCCTGGGGACGCTGGTCTCGATCACCTCCCAGGCCGGTACGGAGCTCACCAACCGCTTCAACCTGCTGCGTTCGGTGGAGCTCAACGGCGTGCCCGCCCGCGGCTACGCCTCGGGCCAGGCGCTCGCCGCGCTGGAGGACGTCTTCCAGCAGACGATGCCGCCGGAGATGGGCTTCGCCTACTCTTCACTCTCCTACCAGGAGAAGATCGCGCCGCCCGCGGGACCGACCTTCGCCGCCGCCATCCTCTTCGTCTTCCTGCTGCTCGCCGCCATGTACGAGAGCTGGCGCCTGCCCTGGGCGGTGCTGCTGGGCTCGCCGCTGGTCGCCCTGGGGGCCTTCTTCGGGGTCTGGCTCGCGGGCTACGACAACAACGTCTACGTGCAGATCGGCAACATCATGCTCATCGGCCTGGCGGCGAAGAACGCCATCCTGATCGTGGAGTTCGCCAAGGCCAAGCACGAGCAGGACGGCCTGGGCATCGAGGAGGCGGCCCTCGAATCGGCGCGGCTGCGCTTCCGGCCGATCCTGATGACCGCCTTCGCCTTCATCCTGGGGGTCATCCCGCTCATGCGCGCCAGCGGCGCCGGCGCGGGAGCGCAGAACGTCATGGGCACCGCCGTCTTCTTCGGCATGCTGGTGGCCACCGCCCTCGGCGTGTTCCTGATCCCGGGCAACTACGCCTTCGTGGAGCTGCTGGGCCGGAAGAAAAAGGGGCAAGCCGCCGTCGAGCCGCCGCCGGCGCCCCATCCCACGCCGTCCGCCGGAGCGGCACACTGATGATCCGCCGGCTCGCTGTCACCACGCTCGCTCTTCTGGCCTCCCTAGCCGCCGGCTGCGTCCTCGGGCCGAACTACCAGCGGCCGGAGGTCCCGGCGCCGCCCACCTGGCGCGACCTGCCCGCGACCGAGGCCCAGACGCTGGCGAACACCCCCTGGTGGGAGCTATTCGACGATCCGCAGCTCCAGGAGCTCATCCGCATCGCGCTCGCCGAGAACAAGGACGTCCTGATCGCGGCGGAGCGCATCGAGGAGGCGCGCGCGCGCTACGGCTTCACCCGCGCGGACCTCTATCCCAAGGTGGACGGGAACGCCACCGCCGGCCATCTCCACACCAGCGCGGGCAGCCTGCTGCATACGCCCGAGGGAGATGCCGGCGCGCTGGACGACGGCAGGGACACCGAGGTCTACGCCGTCTCCGCGGACGTGAGCTGGGAGATCGACTTCTTCGGACGCGTCCGCCGCGCCACGGAAGCCGAGCGCGCCCTGCTCCTCGGCACGGAGGAGGCGCGGCGCTCGGTGGTGCTGACGCTCGTGGCGGACGTGGCCGAGGCCTATCTCGAGCTGCGCGACTTCGACCGCCGCCTGGAGATCGCGCGGCGCACGATCGGATCGCTCGGGGAGTCCCTGCAGCTCGCCAAGGACCGCTTCGAGGGCGGCGTCACCTCCGAGCTGGACATGCGCCAGGCCGATGCCGAGCTGCGCAGCGTCGAGGCCGTGGTGTTCGACCTGGAGCGCCTGATCGCGATGAAGGAGAACGAGCTCTCCGTCCTCCTGGGGCGCAGCCCCGGGGCCATCGTGCGCGGCCGTCCGGTGGACGAGCAGAAGCGGCCGGGCGACGTGCCCGCCGGGCTGCCGGCCGAGCTGCTCGACCGCCGCCCCGACATCCGCGTCGCCGAGCAGAACCTCGCCGCCGCCACCGCCAACATCGGCGAGGCCAAGGCGCTGCTGTTCCCCCGCATCGCGCTGACCGGTTCCTTCGGCCTCGCCAGCACGGAAATCGACAACTTCTTCGACAGCACGTCGTGGAACCTCATCGGCCATCTGCTGCAGCCCATCTTCAACGCCGGCCAGAACAAGCGCCGCGTGGAAGTCGCCGAGTCGCGGCAACGGCAGCTGGTCTATGAGTACCAGCGTACGATCCTGCTGGCCTTCCAGGAGACCGAGGACGCCCTGGTGGCCTACCGCAAGACCGGCGAGCTGCACCAGGCGCAGACGGCGCGCGTCCTCGCCGTGCGCAAGGTGCTCGACCTCTCCGAGACGCGCTACCGCGGCGGCGTCACCGCCTACCTCGAGGTGCTCGACGCCCAGCGTTCCCTCTTCGGAGCCGAGCTCGACGAGGCGGAGGCCTTCGGCAGCCACCTGGTCTGGCTGGTGCGGCTCTACAAGGCGCTCGGCGGCGGCTGGCCCGCGGAGCCGCCGCCCCCCGCCGCGCCGCCGGCCGCGCAGGTCCCGACGCCATGATCGCCTGACAGGCTCGACGCCCATGATCGAGCTGCAGCCGGACGGCGTACTCTTCGTCCGCCCGTTCCTCGCGGTGACGATGGGCATCGTCGTGCTGTTCATCGGCAAGGCCTTGAACGGGCGCTTTCGCCTGCTCCGCGAGTACAACATTCCGGAGCCGGTGACGAGCGGCCTGCTGGTCTCGGTCGCCTTGTGGCTGCTCTACCTCGCCACCGGCCTGGGCGTCACCTTCGATCTGCACGCGCGCGACGTGCTGCTCGTGTACTTCTTCACCACCATCGGGATCAACGCGCGCGTCGGCGACCTCAAGGCCGGGGGCCGGCCGCTCGTCATCCTGCTCGTCTGCGTGACGGTGTTCCTGGTGCTCCAGAACGCCCTGGGGATTGCGGCGGCGACGCTCCTCGGGCTTGCACCGGAGATCGGATTGCTCACCAGCGGCGTTTCGCTGGTCGGCGGTTATGGCACCGCGATCGCGTGGGCTCCCGTCTTCGCCGCCCAGCACGGCATCGCCAACGCGATCGAGATCGGCGCCCTGTGCGCCACCGCGGGGCTCGTGCTGGCCAGCATTACCGGCGGCCCCCTGGCCCGCTTCCTGATCGAGCGCTATCGGCTCGCAGGCCCGACGAGCGGCGAGGCGCCGGAGGTCGGCGTCCACTACGGCGATCCCGAGCCCACCATCGACTACTTCTCCTTCCTGCGCGCGATCCTCGCCGTCCACGTCAGCGCCGCGCTCGGCATCGTCGTTCACGAGTGGCTGACGAGCCTTGGCTTCAATCTGCCGTTGTTCGTCCCCTGCCTGCTCGCCGGAACGCTCCTCACCAATACGCTGCCGTGGATCGCTCCCCGGGTCCCCTGGCCGGTCGGCACGCCGGCGCTGGCGCTGATCGCCGAGGTGGCGCTGGGCGTTTTCCTCGCCATGTCGCTGATGAGCGTGCAGCTCTGGGCTCTCGCCGGCCTCGCCGGCCCGCTGATCGTGCTGCTGGCGCTGCAGCTCGCCCTCGGCCTCCTATTCGCCTGGCTGGTTGCCTTCCCGGCGCTGGGGAGCAGCTACGATGCCGCGTTGATCGCCGTCGGCCTCCTCGGCTTCGGGGTGGGATCGACGGCCACCGCGATGGCGCTGATGACCGCCGTCACGCAGCGCCGCGGCCCTTCCCACGTCGCATTCCTCGTCGTTCCTCTCGTCGGGGCCTTCTTCATCGACGTGCTGAACGCCGTGGCCATTCGCGCCTTCCTCGGGGCGCTATAGGGCGCGGCGCAAGGGGTACCTCCTCCCGCCCGAAAAATGGAGGGGAGGCGGCGGCGCGTCAATCGGACCTTGGTTCAACGGCAGAGGGAATGGGGCCAAGGTCCAATTGTCCTGCTCCGAGGCCGGTCACTATTCTCGCCGT
Organism: Thermoanaerobaculia bacterium; assembly: GCA_044868005.1. Taxonomy (GTDB): domain Bacteria; phylum Acidobacteriota; class Thermoanaerobaculia; order Multivoradales; family UBA5704; genus DATARR01. The sequence goes on from JBIOVX010000132.1 coordinate 12,157, forward strand.
GGGGAGGGCGCGCAAGGAGGGATCCCGATGGACGCCGTGACATTGCGTCAATATGAAACGCTGAGCCCGTTCGAGATCAAGAACGATCTGGCCAGGGTCGCAACGAAGACCGCGAAAGCTTCGCAGATGGCGTACCTGAACGCCGGGCGCGGGAACCCCAACTGGATCGCGACCGAGCCCCGTTCGGCGTTCTTCCTGCTCGGGCAGTTCGCGATCACCGAAAGCCGGCGGACGCTGGATCTTCCGGGCGGCGTCGGCGGTATGCCCAGGGCGCCGGGGGTGGCCGCGCGCCTCGCGGCCTGGGTCCAGGCCCGGCTCGATACGCCCGGGGCGGCGTTCCTCCACACCGTGATCCCCTGGGCCGTGCAGAGGTTCGGGTTCGACGCCGACGCGTTCGTCCACGAGCTGGTCGACTCGATCATCGGCGACAACTATCCGGTCCCGGACCGCATGCTCGTCCACAACGAGCAGATCGTTCGCGAGTATCTGCAATGGGCGATGTGCGGCGAGCCGCGGCCGCCCGGCACATTCCATCTGTACGCCGTCGAGGGCGGCACGGCGGCGATGTGCTACATCTTCAAATCGCTCAAGGCCAACCGCCTGCTCAACCCCGGAGACACGATCGCCCTGGCCACGCCCATCTTCACGCCGTATCTGGAGATGCCGCACCTCGAGGACTACGGGCTGAAGACGGTCTTCATCCCCGCCCGGCAGGAGCAGCGCTGGCAGTATTCGGACGAAGACCTGAAGCCGCTGCTGGATCCGGCGGTGAAAGCGTTCTTCGTGGTCAATCCCGGCAACCCTCACGCCGTCGCGCTGAGCGGCGAGAGCATCCGGAATATCGGCCATGTCCTGCAGGCGCGTCCGGATTTCATGCTGCTCACCGACGACGTCTATGGCACGTTCGTTCCAGGATTTCGCTCTCTGCTCGGGGAGTTTCCGCACAACACGTTGGGCGTGTACTCGTTCAGCAAGTATTTCGGGTGCACGGGCTGGCGTCTGGGCGCGATCGCCCTGCACGAGGACAACGTCTTCGACCGGAGCATCGCGGCGCATCCGAAGACGGTGGCGCGGGAGCTCGACCGGCGCTACGGACCGCTCACGCTCGAGCCGCGCTCGATCCGGTTCATCGACCGCATCGTCGCCGACAGCCGCGACGTCGCGCTGAACCACACCGCGGGGCTCTCGCTGCCCCAGCAGGTCATGATGGCCCTGTTCTCGCTCGCGGAGCTCCACGACGAGAAGAAGGTGTATCAGCGGACCTGCATCGACATCGTGCGGAGACGCGTGATGGCCACGATCGAAGGGCTCGGGATCGAGGTCGATCCCAACCCGTTGTTCGACTGGTATTACGGGGTGATCGATTTCGACTTCTGGCTCCGCAAGTACGGCGGCGAGGACGTCATCGCCTGGGTCGAGGCGAACGTGCACCCGCTCGACATCGTGTTCCGGCTCGCGGAGGATCACGGCATCGTCCTGCTCAACGGCGGAGGCTTCGAGGCACCCGACTGGTCGGTCCGGGTGTCGTTCGCGAACCTCGATGACGACGTCTACGACGACATCGGCCGCGCGGTGAGGGCTGTCGCACGGTCCTACGTGATGGCATGCCGGGCGGCGCAGGCGGCGGCCGTTCGCACCTGAGGAGGCCGCCATGCGCGATGTCCTCGTCGGTCTGCTCCGCCAGCATCCCGAGGTCACGTTCTTCCTCGTGCTCGGGATCGGTTACCTGGTCGGCAAATTGAGGCTGGGGAGCTTCACGCTCGGGGCCGTGCCGGGCACGCTCTTGACCGGTGTGCTGGTCGGCCAGTTGGGGGTGGAGGTGTCGGCTGAAATCATGCAGTGCTTCCTCCTCCTGTTCCTGTTTTCCACCGGCTTCCGGACGGGGCCGCAATTCTTCCGCGGCTTGAAGAGCGATGGCGCTCAGCAGGCGGCGCTGGCGGCGATCGTCGCAACGGCCGGGCTCGCCGTGGCGTACACGATGAGCCGCCTCCTCGGCTACGACGCCGGCACGGCCGCCGGCGTGATCGCCGGCTCGATGACCCAATCGGCGGCCATCGGGACGGCGAGCGACGCGATCGCACGGCTGCCTCTGCCGCCGGCCGACATCGCGGCGATGACCAACCGGGTCGCCATCGCTTATGCCGTCACCTATCTCATCGGCGTCGTGGGCACCGCCTGGTTCCTGGCGCAGCTCGCGCCGCGCCTGATGAGGATCGATCTCGAGGACGAATGCCGGCGGTACGAGCTGCAGATGGAGGGAAACCGCGAGCCTGCGTCGACGGCGCGGCGCGATATCGAGCTCCGCTCCTATACCGTGCAGCCGGGCTCCGCGTTGGTCGGCCGCCGCCTGCGCGACCTCGAGGCGCAGGTGGCCCAGAACCGCCTGTTCGTCGAACGCCTGCGGCGCGGCGGCCGCCTGCTCGATCCCGACGAGGACACGGTCGTCGAGGCGGGCGACACTCTTGCGATCACCGGCCGGCGGGAGCTGATGGTGCCGATCCTCGACGAGCAGAAGCTGGGTCTACGCGAGGTCGACGATCAGGAGCTGCTCGACATCCCGGCCGAAGCTCTGGACGTCGTCGTGACCCGCCCCGAGGTCGATGGGCGGACGCTCGCGGATCTCGCCGGCGACGAAGCGTTCCGGAGCGTCTATCTCCGCGGCATTCGGCGCGCCGGCACGCCGGTCGCGATCTTTCCGGTGACCACCGTGCAGCGTGGCGATGTCCTCACGGTCGCGGGACCGGCGCGGCGGGTCGCTGAGGCGGCGCGCCGGCTCGGCATTCCCGATCGGGTCACCGATGTCACGGACATGGTCCTCGTCGCGCTCGGCATTGTCGCTGGCGCGCTCATCGGCATTCCGGCCATCCGGTGGGCCGGGATCGAGATCGGTCTGAGCCTGAGCGTCGGCGTGCTGCTCGGCGGTCTCGTCTGCGGATGGCTGCGGTCGATGTGGCCGCGCTTTTTCGGCCGCATCCCGGCTCCCACGCTCTGGGTGTTCGAGTCGCTCGGGCTTGCCGGGTTCGTGGCGGTCGTCGGGCTGAATGCCGGACCGGATTTCGTGGCCGGCCTGCGGACGAGCGGCGTCAGCCTGTTGATCGCCGGCCTGGCCACCGCCACCGTGCCGCACCTGATCGGAATCGGCCTCGGCCGCTGGGTCTTCAAGATGCAACCGGGCGTGATGCTCGGCGTGTGCGCCGGAGGCGGAACGGCGACGCCGGCGCTCGCGGCGGTCCAGGAGGCGGCGAAGAGCCCGGTTCCGACGATGGGGTACGGTGTCGCCTACGCCGTCGGCAACGTGCTCCTCGCGCTGTGGGGGTCTGTCATCGTCGCGTTGATGTAGCCGCGTATTGGCCAGGGCTGTTCGAGGCCTTCGGCGCCGCCAGCTTCCATCCCGCGGCGCCTACGGCTCGAAGTACCCGTCCTGCGTCCGCGCCCGTTGACCGCCGCGGACCTCCACCTTCACCTCATGCCAGGAGCCGCGGCCTCCCGTATGGCGCGGCGCGATGCCGAGCACGTACTGGTCGCGCAGCTCCTCGAGCAAAGCGGTGAGCGTCGCCGGGATCTCCTCGACGCCGGCGAGGTCGGCGATGCGGCCGCCGCTCTCCAGCACGGCGGCCCGCAACTGCTCGAGCTCTTTCTGGTGATCGGGGGCGTCGCGCCACGCCGAGGAGATGCGCACGCGGGGGCCTTCGTCGTCGCGGCGCAGGCGGAGCCAGTAGAGGCTCACCTGCCGGCGGGCGATGGCCCGCGCCTCCTCGATGGAGAGCACGCTCTCGACGTCCACGCCGTCGGAGAGCAGGACGGCGATCTTCCTGCCGCGGCGCGTCTCCAGCCGCTTGACGGCGAGGTAGAGCGCGTCGTTGAGCGCCGTGCCGCCTGAGGCCTTCACACCCCGCAAACCCAGAGTGAGCACCGACTGGATGCTGGTGAAGGGGGTCTCCAGCAGGACGTGGTCCGAGAACAGCACGAGCTTGGCCTGGTCGAGAGGGGCCATGGCGGCGAAGAAGCCCCGCGCGCCGTCGAGCGCCTTCTCCAGACGCCCGCCTTGCATGCTGGCGCTCGAATCCACCAGCAGCACGGCGGTGAACGGGACGTCGCCGCGGCCGAAGGTGACGAGAGGCTGGGGCGTTCCCTGGTCGTAGACGGTGAAGTCGTCCCGGGTGAGGTCGAGCACAGGGCGGCCGCGATTGTCCACGGTGACGAAGAGCTGCTGGAGATCGACGCGGATCTCGGTGTCGGTGTGGAGGCGCGGCGTGAGGATGCTGGCGCTCGCTCGTTCGCTGCCGGACCCATACGCCACGGCTTCGAGGCGGTGCTCGAGGTTCTCGTCGCCCGCGTCGAGCAGGATGCGATAGGGAGCCTGCATCGCCGTGCCGGCGGGCGCGCCGTCGAGGAAGAACTCGACGCGCTGCACGGCGGCACCGGCCGGCACCACCTCCGCGCGCACCTCGGTCTCGCCCAGAAGCGCTTCGCCGGGAGCGGGACGGACGATGCGGACTTCGAGAGACTGCAAAGTGGAAGGCAGGAGGATAAAGAGGAAGAGGAAAAGGTGGAGATGGTTGCGGCGATATGCCCGCGAGACCTCACCCCCTGGCCCCCTCTCCAGCGGAGCTGGAGAGGGGGAACTTGGCGCAACGGTCTTGCCGTAGGGTGCGCTGTGCGC
>JBIOVX010000133.1:0-37816 GCA_044868005.1 Thermoanaerobaculia bacterium
GCCGCCCTGGGTGGGGGTCCAAGGCAGAACAGGGCGGCCACATAGGGCCGCCCCTACATTGGCAGCTCCCACCTCTCAGCGTTTACCAGCCGCGCCAGCCGCGCGAGGGCGGATTCCAGGGCGGCCCGGCGGCCTTTGCTCTCCCGCACTCCCGGCTCCCACCACAAGGCCCGCACCTCCAGCAGACCGCGGTCGCGGTGGAGCTTCGGGTCGAGGCGTCCCACCAGGCGCTCGCCTTCGAGGATGGGCAGCACGTAGTAGCCGTGCTGGCGCTGCGCCTCCGGCACGAAGGCCTCGAAGCGGTAGTCGAAGCCGAACAGACGCTCGGTGCGCCGCCGGTCGCGCAGGATGGGATCGAAGGGCGAGAGCAGGCGAAGCCGCGGCGGCGCCGGCGGCAGGGCGGCGGCGCGCGCCTCCCAGTCGGGCACGGCGTAGGCCTCCCACGGCTTCGCGCCGCCGGCCGGCTCGACGCGGACCGCGGCGATCTCGCCGCGAGCCACGGCGCGCCCGCACCAGGCGCGCACCTGCTCCAGCGGCACGGCGTGCCAGAAGCCCGCGATCTCGCTGGCTGTCGCGGTCCCGAGCCGCTCCAGCGCGCTACGGCAGGCCCAGGCGAGGTGCTCCTTCTCGCTTGGACGCGGCGCGGCGTGGGCGGCGAGGTAGGTGCGGGCGGCGAGATCGTAGACCTTGTGGAAATTTACCCGCCTGGCCACGGCGAGCTCGCCGGTCCGCCAGAGGTACTCGAGCGCCGCCTTCTGCGGCTTCCATCCCCACCAGGTCTTGTCGGTGCCCGCCGGCCGCTCGTCCTCGAAGTCCTTGGCCATGAGGGGGCCTTCCCGCACGATGCGGTCGAGGACGTGATCGAACACCTTCTGCGGTTCCGGCCCCACCCGCGCGAGCCACCAGGGGTGCTCGAGCACCCGCCGGCGATAGCGCTCGAAACGCACCTTCCACCAGGGATACCAGGCCGCCGGGATGGCGGAGGCGTCGTGCGTCCAGTGCTCGAAGAGCCGCCGCTCCCGCTCCAGCAGGCGCTGCAGCATCGCCGGCCGGTAGCCCTGCAGCCGGGCCGCGAGCGTCAGATGGTGGGCGCGCTCGACGATGTTGATCGAGTCGATCTGCACGAAGCCCATGCGCTCGATCAGCGCGTAGAGACGGTCCAGAGTGACCTTGCCGCGGGGATCGTCCAGCAGCCCCTGCGCCCCCATCAGCAGGCGGCGGGCGGTGGCGACGGGGATGGCGGGGAGGGAGGTCGGTTGCGGCGGCACCGGCGGAGGATATCGAAACCTACGCCGGCACGTACCGCAGCGCGGGATTCCGGCGCGCCCGCTGGAGATAGGCCGCGATGTCGCGGATCAGCCGCGGCGTGACGGTCTCGAGCTCCGCCGCCCGCTGGAAGACGCCGAGCGCCGCCGCGGCCTGCCGGTGAACGTCCTTCGCCAGGAAGAGGGCGAACATCTCGCCGGCGAGCCGCTTCACCTCCGCGCTCCGCCCGCCCTGGAGATAGACGTTGGCGAGGTCCAGGGTCACCAGCGCGGCGTCGTACCCGCGTCCGTCGGCGAGGAGGCGGCGGCGCACCTCGCTCAGGCTCTCCTCCGCCTCCGCGCAGCGGCCCAGGCCGGCGGCGATGCGGCCGCTCAGCCAGGTGAAGCGCAGCACGGTCCACGGATCATCGAACTCGGAGTAGACGTGGCGGAAGCGTTGGAGCTGCCGCAAGGCTTCCGCGCTGCGGCCGCACTCGTTGAGGAACCACGCCAGGTTGTGCCGGGCCATCAGCATCAGACGCGGATCGGCCTCCCAGTCGACGAGGCTGAGCCCCTTGCGGATCACCCGGATCGCCTCCTCGGGCCAGCCGGCGTAGCCGAGGAACACTCCCTTGCTGATCAGGGCGCGTCCCTTGCGGTTCGGCTCGTGGAGGCTCTCGTAGATGTCGATCACCAGATCGAGCAGCTCGGCGGCCTGCTCGAACCGGCCCTGATCGCTGAGCAGCGAGGCCCGCAGGTCGAGGATCCTCGCTTCCTCCAGCGGATCGGCCGAGCCGGTCTCCACCAGCCGCTCGGCTTGGGCGAGCGCCTCTTCGGCGCCGGGCAGGTCGAAGGTCATGCGGCGGGCGTTGCCGAGATAGGCCCAGGCGCGGGCCTGCAGGTCCTTGACCACCGAGCGGCCGTAGCGGTCGCCGTCGAGCTGAGCGGCCAGCAGCAACCCCAGCTCCGCCAGCTCGACCGCCCGGGAGTTGTCGCCGAACCTCTCCTCGAAGCTCTTCTCGATCACCAGCTCGCAGACGGCGAGCGTCTGATAGCGGCCGGAGTCGCGCGCCAGCCGCTCGCGCTCGCGCGGCGGGCGGCCGAGCAGCTCGGCGACCAGGCCCGGCGCGTCCTGTCTTTCGGCGGCGGCGATGGCGAGCCGCTGCTCGAGGAGGGCTACCAGGCGGTCCCAGCCGGCGTCCATGTCCTCCGCTTGGCGCGGAGCCTCCTCGGCAAGAAAGGCGAAGCCCGGGCCCAGCGTTCGCACCAGCAAGGCGTCCACCTCCCGCTGGCAGACGGCGCAGCCCGCGCGCAGGTGATCCTCGATCCAGCGCTCCTCGTCTCCGGAAGCTTCGCCGCACGAAAACCTCTCGAGGGCGTTCCGGTCAGGGTGACTTGCAGCCATCTACAAATTTAAGTTGCTGCAAGGGCGAAAAAAGTGACACCGGCCGTGGAGCGCCGGTGTCACGCAAACAGGTCAATGGCCGCCGTTGGAATCCGCGGGGCTGGTGGGCTTCACGCCGCCGTTGGGATCCATGGCGCCGCCGGTATCCCCCTCCTTGGCGAAATCGAAGAGCCGGAAGAGGAAAGCGAGGAACCCCCGCACGGACTCGATCCGCGCCGGTCCGTCGGGGGAGCGGCGGCCGAGCGACAAGGCCTGAGACGGTGCGGCGGCGACGAAGCCGGCGAGGAACAGGACGGCGGTCTGACGAAGGATTCTGCGCATGGGGATCTCCTCCGGGGCACGGCGCTCCGGACGCGGTTCACCATGAACGCGGGGGCCTGCCCCTATCCCCATAAGGTGTGCGGGCGGAAGGCGGCCAGAAAGTCGAAGGGGACCGTTTCCGGTCCCCTTGAAAGGTTGGCGCGCGGCGCTGGCCGCGGTAGGCGGGTTGATACCGCAGGGCGGAGACTTCCGCCGTGAAGCTCCCCAAACCCGACGGCGGACGCTCGCCGGTGGAGCCTCGGAAGGCTTCGGTCGCCTCCGGCGCGACCTCGGTGCCCATTATACACAAATGAGCATGTTTATGGAACAGCAGATACGCGGGCACGTTGGCGGGGTTCAGTGGCTCCTTGGAGCCCTGGAGGCGAGGGAGCCCGGTGATACATTCCCTCCATGGAGAAGCCCCCGGCCGCCCGGCTGCAGCGCCTGCGGGACTGGGCCCGGTCGCTCGACTTCACCCTGGCGCGCCGCTTCGGCCTCGCCAGCCGCGAAGACCGCCTCTTCTTCCTGCTCATCGGCCTGGTCGGCGTCGTCGCCGGCCTTCTGGGGCTGGCCACCGAGTTCCTGATCGGGCTTGTCCAGAGGGTCCTGTGGGGCTCGCGGGGCGACCTGCTGGCCATCGTGCCCACGGTCCGTCCCCGCTGGCTGGTGGTGGCCGCTCCGGCCGCCGGCGGCATTCTGATCGGGCTCATCGTCTGGTTGAGCCGCCGGCGGGTCAAGGGGGAGTCGAGCGGCGAGGGAATGGCGTCGCTGATCGAGGCCGTGGCGCTCTCGGGAGGCAAGATCGCGCCGCAGCCGGTGCTGATCAACGCTCTCGCGGCCGTCGTCACCGTCGGCAGCGGCGGCTCCCTCGGCCGCGAGGGGCCGATGATCCGGCTGGGCGCCATGATCTCCTCCTGGCTCGGCCAGCGCCTGGAGCTGCCGGCCCACCGGCTCAAGATCCTGGTGGGATGCGGCGCCGCCGCCGGTCTCGCGGCCACCTACAACATCCCGATCGGCGGCGCCCTCTTCGCCATGGAGGTGATCCTCGGCAACTTCGCCCTGGAGATCTTCGGGCCGATCGTCGCCTCCTCGGTCATCGCCACGCTCATCGCCCGCTCGCTGGTGGGCAACGCGCCGCTCTACGCCGCGCCCGATTACGCCCTGACCAGCGGTTGGGAGATGCTCCTCTACGTGGGGTTGGGCCTGGTGGGCGCGGTGGCCTCGGTCCTCTTCATGGCCGGCGTCAATCTCGGCTCCCGGCTGTTCGCGGTGCTCGGGCGCGCCCACCTCCTGCCGCGGCCGTTCCAGCCCGTCGTCGGCATGGCGCTGCTGGGCGTCCTCGGACTCTTCGTGCCCCTGGCGCTCGGGCGGGGCTACGGGCTCATCAACCTGGCGCTGGCCGGCGAGCTGAAGCTCTCGCCCCGGCTCGCCCTGCCGCAGCAGCTCACCATCTTCCTGCTGCTGGGGCTCGCTCTCGCCAAGCTGGCGGCCACGGCGTTGACGCGGGGGAGCGGCGGCTCCGGCGGTCTGTTCACGCCGTCCCTCGCCTTCGGCGCCCTGGTGGGCGGCGCTTACGGCTATTGGATGCACTCGCTGTGGCCCCACATCGCCTCGCCCTACGGCGCCTACGCCGCGGTGGGGATGGCGGCCGTCATGGCGGGCACCAGCCACGCGCCGATCAGCGCCATCCTCATCCTCTTCGAGTTCACGGGCAACTACGATCTCATCCTGCCCGTCATGCTGGCGTCCATCCTCTCCAGTCTGGGCGCGCGGCGGCTGCACGCGGCCTCCATCTACACCGAGGCGCTGCGCCGCAAGGGCGTTGAGATTCCCTGGCGGATGGAGGAGGCGGTGCTCGCCGGCCTCAAGGCGGAGAACCTGATGCGCGCCGATCCCCACATCCTGCGGCCGGGCGACTACTACGGCGACGTGGTGGAGAAGTTCCTCTCCACCCGCCGCCAGCGCCTGTTCGTGGTGGGCGCCGACGGCAAGCTGCTGGGGGCCATCTCGCTGCACGACATCAAGCACGCGCTCGATCATCCCGAGACCCTGACCGCCGTCTTGGCGCACGACCTGATGTTGCCGGTGGACCGCGTCATCCACCAGGACGAGCGCCTGCACCGGGCCACCGAGTTCTTCGCCCACAGCGATTTCGAGCGGCTGCCGGTGGTGGACGCGGAGGGCAAGTTCCTCGGCGTCATCGCCAAGCGCGACCTGCTCGCCGTCTACGCCCAGGAGGTGCTCGGCCGCCCGGCGCTGCTCACCACCTTCGTCTCCAGCCAGGACTCGCAGGCCAGCCGCCAGTACGTGGAGATCCCGCCCGACTTCGCCCTGCGCCTGGTGCCGGTGCCGGAGCACCTGGTGGGCAAGACCCTCGCCGAGGCCCGCCTGCCGCAGACTCTGGGCGCCCGGGTGATGGAGATACGGCGCCGCGGCAAGGCCGGCGAGGAGCCGGTGGTGCCGACCGCGGACACGCGGCTGCAGGCGGGAGACCTGCTGCTCCTGCTCGGCCCGGCGGCAAAGGTGGAGGCCCTGAGCGAGGGCAAGGTGGCGGAAGAGGCCCTGGCGCAGCATCAGGCCGAGTGAGATGGCGGACACCCGGGAGAGGACGGCCTCGGCGGAGGAGCGGCGCCTGGTGGCCGAGCGCACGGTGCCGGCGGGCCTCTGCGTGACCTGCGTGCATCTGCAGGTGCTCGCCTCCCCGCGCAGCGTCTTCGTGCGCTGCGGCCTCGCCGACAAGGACCCGCGTTTCCCGCGCTATCCCGCCCTGCCGGTGACCGCCTGCGCGGGATACCAGGAGGAACCGACATGTTCCTGATCCGCGACGTCTTCCGCTGCAAGCCCGGCAAGGCCGGCGCCCTGGCCCGGATGTTCCTCGACACCGTGCCCTCCATGGAGAAGGAGGACGGCTTCCGCAACGTGCGGGTGATGACCGACGCCGTCGCCGCCTACTGGACCGTGGTCCTGCAGGCCGAGGTCGAGGACCTCGCGCAGTTCGAGGGCCACATGCGGAGCTTCGGCGCGCGGCCCGAGGTGAAGGCGGCCCTGGCGGGCTACATGGACCTCGTCGACGGCGGCCACCGCGAGATCTACAGGATCGTGGAGTGACTCATCGATGCTCGCGAGCCTTCTCACGCGGGCGCTGCTCGCCCTCAGCCCTCGCCGGCGCATCCGCGCTGCCTTCACCCGGCACTACCGCTTGAAGGATTGGCACGAGCCGGAGACGGTCTCCGGCCGCGGCTCGACGCTGCAGCGCACCGCGGCGGTCCGCGAGGAGCTGCCCGCCCTCTTCGCGGAGCTCGGCGTCCGCAGCGTGCTCGACGCCGGGTGCGGCGACTTCCACTGGTTCCAGGCCCTGGCGGCCGATCTGGACAGCTACGTGGGGACCGACGTCGTGAGGGAGCTCGTGGCCGCCAACCAGGAGCGCTACGGGACGCCCCGCCGCCGCTTCGTCCCGCTGGACGTCACGCGGGACTCCCTGCCGCGCGTGGACCTGATCCTCAGCCGCGACTGCCTCGTGCACCTGAAGAACCGGCAGATCCTCGCCGCGCTGCGCAACTTCCGGCGCAGCGGCTCCACGTATCTCCTGGCCACCACCTTCACCGGCGACCATCCGAACGAAGATGCGCCGCTCGGCGGCTGGCGTCCGCTCAACCTCGAGCGCCCTCCCTTCGGCCTGGGGCCGCCCCTGCGCCTGATCAGCGAAGGGGAGACGGTCGAGGACGACCGCTACCTGGACAAGAGCCTCGGGCTCTGGCCGCTCGCGGTGCCGCCGGTCACGCCAGGAGCTGCGACGCCAGCCCGGTGAGCTTGCGGACGGCCCCCCTGGTCCGCGATTCGTCGGTCCAGAGGGTTTTCACCAGCGGCCCGTTGAGGAACTGGTTCTGTTGCATCAGCCGGGCTGACTCCTCCGTGAGCACGGGCTTGCCGTTCTCCCGCACCATCCGCAAGAGCTTCAGGAGATCGCCGAGCGTGGAATACAGACCGCCTTCCGGCCAGGGGTAGGTCCAGCCGCGGCGCTGCTCGTCCCACTGCGGGTCCCTCCCCGGGCCGTCCGCCGCGAGCGGCGGCGCGATCTCCGCGGTGTGACGGGCGATCACGATCGAGTCCGCGATCCTCTCCGCCGCCGAATCGGTCCGTTCCGACAACAGGAAGAACGAGTCGCTCATCTTCAGCGGATCGAAGATCTTCTGCTTGACATACTGGCTGAAGGGCGTCCCGGAGAGCTCCTCGACCACATGGGCGGCGATGACGTGATCGAAATTGCTGTAGCTGGCCCGCGTTCCCGGCGGCCGGAAACCCGCGCCCTCCTCGATCAGCCTTTGCCGCATCGCGTGACGGCTGACCTGCTGGAGAGTCGCCTTCCTCCCCGGGATCCACCCGGCCGGAGTGTGGATGGACTCGTTGGTCAGACCGGGAGAGCCGACCCAGTCGCTGGCCCTCTGCGTGGCCGGGTCCGGGCTTCCCGCAGGAACGACTCGCGCGCGATCGAAATGCTCGATCCATCGCAGGCTCGCGGTGTGCGTCAGGAGGTGCAGAAGCGTGATCTCCCGCTTCTGCTGCCAGCCGGGATTGGGATTGTTCCGCTCGTCCGGAGCGCCCAGATCGGCCATGCCCCGGAGGGTGTGGACCGGCCTGTTCAGCGCCACGTGTGGATCGGCCGTTCCGAAATCGGCCGGGTGCTCCTCGATCACCTTCAGGACGGCCGCGGCGACGACGGTCTTGGACATCGATCCGGTGCTGAAGATCGTCCGGAAGGTCCAGGGCGTTTCGGAATCCTGCGCCACCGAGGCCATCCGCAGGTTGTCCGCGCCCAACCCGAGCTCGACCCCGAAGACCGCTTTCGGGAGATCGTTTTCCTTGTTCTCGGCAAAAGTCTGCATTCTCTCGACGACGTGGGACCAGTCCATTGGTTCAACTCCATGAGGACGGAGGGCTGCCCTCTCTTGAGCTGAAGTGGTGCGGACGGGCAAGACATTTCGCCCAGGTCGCCAGCACGCCATGAGCCTGACCGCCGGGTTGGCATCGAGTTGGCAGCAATTTTCTGGCGTGGGCGGAAAGGAGAGCAGACATGCTGAGCAATGCGACGGTACAGCCGATGCTTCCGGTCAAGGATCTGGAGGCGGCAAGAAAGTTTTACGAAGGGCCCTTGGGGCTCAAGAAGATCGGCGAAGCGCCGGACGCGGCCGTGACGTACAAGAGCGGCGGCAGCACCGTGGTGGTCTATAAGTCGGAGTTCGCCGGTACCAACAAGGGCACCGCCGCCTTGTGGGAAGTGAAGGACGTGGAGGCCACGGTCAAGGAGCTGAAGGCCAAGGGGGTGCCCTTCGAACACTACGACCTGCCTGGGCTGACCCGGCAGGGTGACATCCACCAAGCGGGAGACTTCAAGGTCGCGTGGTTCAAGGACCCGGACGGCAACATTCTCTCCCTGCAGAACAGGCCGGCGTCCCACTGACTCAGCGCAGGTTGCTCTTGGGGAACAGGACGCGCTCGGGCTCGGCGTTGAGGCGCACGAGCAGATCCCGGATCAGCCGGTTCTTGACCCGCCCGGCCTGCTTCGGCTCGACGAGATAGCGCACGATGGCTTCGAGCCAGGTGTTGTCGCTGATGCGGAAGAACACGGCGGGATGCTCGCGCACCTCGAGGTGATCGACCGGCGTCTTGGCGATCAGCTCGCGGTAGGTGCGCACCCGGCTCATCATCTGCTCGCCCAGCGTCTCCTCGGCGACCTCCTTCATCACCTGCGCCACCCACTCCAGATCGCTCTCGTAGGCGATGTGGAGCTTCACCTCGTTCCAGATGTAGGGGAAGAGCGGCCACGAGTAGTTGTACACGGTGGACGTCAGCACGTTGCCGTTGGGGAACTTGATCAGCCGGCCGCTGGGATGATCGGTCGACAGGTATTCGCCGCCGAACTCCCAGAGCGTTGTATCGAGGTAGCTGACGTCGATGACGTCGCCGGTCGCTTCGCCGATACGGATGCGGTCGCCGACCCGGTAGGGACGGCGGATGAGGATGTAGACCCAGGCGAGGAGGCTGGTGATCGGTGTCTGCAGCGCGAAGCCGAGGATGAGCGAGAGGAGCCCGAGCGAGACGGCCGCCCCGTACCAGTTGCGGAAGAGGACGGTGACGGCGACGAAGGCCGCCGTCAGCCCGGCGAGGAGGTCGGCGACGCGGTGGAGGTTGAAGCGTGACACCGGATCGCGGAGGCGCGCGATGAGCAGCAGGGAGAGCAGGCGCTGAGTGGCCAGAATCGCGGCGGCGATCATGGCGCCGCGGGTGACGCGCAGGAGCAGCTCGCGGGCGGCCGAGCCCATAGGCAGCCACTGCCGCCAGGCGAGAACGAAGACCGCCACGGCGATGGCGAGGACGACCAGCCAGCCGGTGAGCCAGGCGCGGTCACGCCGAACCGTCTGCGCGCGGGGCGGCGCCTGGGGCTCCTCGTCCCCGGTCTGCTGAAGGGCGAACTGGACCGACTCGCGCCGCTCCAGCCGCTCCGCCGCCTTCCGCTCCGTCGCGGTCGCCATGCTTTCCAGGGCAGCAACTTCTCTGCCAGGCCCATGTAGCGGCGGAGATAGATACTTGGCGTGGAACCCCACCGAGAAGCCGGCCACCGGGATCCTCACCAGCCGGGCCGCGCACAGGTGCCCGGCCTCATGGATGAGAATCAGCAGGCCCAGCAGCACCAGGATTCCCAGGTAGCTCATTTCCGACCTCACGGAAGCGCTACGTTCTTTCATTATAGACACGTCCGCGTTTGGAAAGGTTCCTTCGGAGGTGAAGCGGAGGAGAGGTCTACCCCGGATCGGCGACGCCTGGCTGGTGGTGACTCGAATGCGCGGCTCTCCTCAGCCAGCCCTCTCGTAGATGGAGACGTGCCTCGCACTGTCCGGCCCGATCTCGTCCCGGTTCCAGTTGCTCCAGCGGTGCCGGAGCCGGAGGCCGGCGAGGCGCGCCATCAGATCGAGCTCCGCCGGCCAGGCGTAACGGACCTCGACCGGATAGAGCCGGATCTCCTGGTTCCGGATCACCACGTGCTGGCTCTTCAAGCGCTGGCGCACGGGATCGTGCTCGGAGGCTTTCAGGCTGATCCGATCGTCCGTCACCGCGGTCACCTTCAGCCCGCCGGTGAAATTGGCGCTCTGGGGCACGAAAGCCTCCAGCACGAAGGCTCCGCCGTCAGCGAGATGCGCGGCGACGTTCTCGAAGCAGCGCACCTGCTCGTCCTGGGTCTGCAGCGCGAAGAAGGTGTTGAAGGCCGCGAAGATCAGGGAGAACTCGCCCGAGACCGCCACGTCGGCGAAGCTCCCCATCGTCACCGGAATCGCCTCGCCGCCGGGCTTGGCGCGCAGCTTGGCGACCATGGCCGGCGAGAGATCGATGCCGTGTACGTCGATTCCCCGGGCCGCGAGCGGCAGCGCGAGGAGGCCCGAGCCGATGCCGAGCTCCAGCACGCGCCCGCCCCCGGCGAGCTCCGCCAGGCGATCGACGGCCGCCTCCTCGCAGGAGCCGAACCACTGGTCATAGACCTCGGCGCAAGCTTCGTCGTAGGTGCGATCGTCGGCGTTCACGGCTCCCATTCTAGACGCCCGTTCCCGGCTGGCTCGTTGTATGCTTGCACAGCATGAAGTGAACCGCCCGCTCCGCGAAAGGAGACGACCGTGCGCAACCATCCATTCCGGCTCCTCCCCCTCCCGGCCCTCCTGCTGCTCCTCCTGCCGCTGCCCGCTCGGGCCGCGCTCGTCCCGGTGGGAGCCCCGCTGGTGATCTCCAGCGAAGCCGTTTGCGGTTCCTTCTCCGCCCTGGAGGTGATCGCCACCCCGAAGGGAGCCTTCGAAGTCGCCTGGGTCGATGACTTCAACCTCGTGGTGAGGGGCCGGCACTTCGCGCGCAACCTGCAGCCCTCCGGTCGGGCGCGTCTGATGTCCATGTTCGGCGGGCTCTTCTTCTCTGAGCTCGCGGGCAGTTGGGCGGGCCGCTACGAGCTGGCGATGAACGGGGTGGACCTCTACCACAGTCCGGGCGATCCGGAGACCGGCTACCGGGTGCAGCTCAACCTCGCGGGCGATCCGCTGGCGCGGCCCGCCCGCGTCAAGCCGCCGCGCTTCGTCAAGCTCGCGCCCGCTGCCGGCGGCGATTCGCTGCAGTTCCGCTTCGAGCCGCCGTTCTTCGGCACCCCCGCCTGCCAGAGCCTGGGGCTGCTCGCCAGCCGCGTCGAGAGGGGCGGCGCCCCGCTCTCCGTCGAGAGCCGCGTCAATCGCCGCGCCTCGGCCTGGACCGGCGGCTTTCTCGAGGTGGACCGCCTGCCGGACGACACCTTCCTCGCCGCCTACGGCACCTGCCAGAAGTTCCTCGGCTTGGTCGTCCGCCACCTGAACGCCGCCGGCGCGCCGGTGGGCGAGCCGATCGACCTGCCGCTGCCGGGCGGGTTGGGCGGCGTAAGCTTCGCGGCGCGCGGCGGCGCCGACTTCGCGGTGGCGGCGACGGCCTCTGCTTCGAGCCCCGACCCCGGCAGCCTCTACATGTGGGCGGTGGTGAACGGCCAGGTGTTCGGTCCCACCCGCATCTCCTCCCCGCTCAGCGGCGGCTCCGTCCTGGCCGATCTGGCGGCCTCGCCGGCCGGCGGCTACCTCCTGCTCTTTCAGGGCAACAGCGGCGATCCCCAGCGCCACACCCTCTTCGCCCAGGAATTCGACGCGCATGGCCTTCCACTAGGCACGCCGCTGGCGGTCACCGGAGAAGACGAAATCGGCGTCGCCGGCGCCGTCGCCAGCTTGCCGGGCGGCCGCTGGGTCGTCGTCACGAAGGTGACGAGCGGCTTCGCAGAGGCCTGCCGCGAGCGCCTGGTGGTGACCATCCTGGCCGGCACGCCGTGAGCCCGCGGGGCGCGGCTCAGAGCACCTAGGCCGACCGGAAAGCTGCGGGATACGTTGATCAGGTAGATCGTTCGCCTCGGGAAGGCGCTAAACTCCCGCCTATGTCACCACTCTCCCGCCGCGACTTCCTCGGGGCGACGGCCGCGTCCGCGGCGGCGTTCGCCTTCCCTCGCTTCCTGTTCTCCTACGAAGGTTCCGACGCCATTCAGGCCGAGATCCTGAAGCGCCACGCCGAGGGGGTGCAGCGCCTCCAGGAGTGGGTGCGGCTGCCTTCCATCGCGGCCGAGAACCGCGGCATGGCCGAAGGCTGCGAGCACATGATGCGCCTGGCCCAGGAGGCCGGGTTCCAGAGCATCAATCGGATCCCCACCGACGGCCACCCGGGCGTCTTCGCCACGCTGGACGCCGGCGCGGCGCGCACCGTCGGCCTCTACTTCATGTACGACGTCAAGCAGGTCGATCCCGCCGAATGGTCGTCGCCGCCGTTCGAAGCCGCGCTGGTGGACAAGGCCGGGTTCGGCAAGGTGCTGATGGGCCGCGGCGCCGTCAACCAGAAGGGGCCGGAAGCCGCGTTTCTGGCCGCCCTGCACGCCATCCACGGCGCGGGACGCAAACCGCCCGTCAACCTCGTGCTGGTGGCGGAAGGGGAGGAGGAGATCGGCTCGCCCCACTTCTCGCAGGTGGTGCGGCGGCCCGAGGTGAGCGCCGCTCTCAAGCGCTGCCTCGGCGTCTTCATGCCCGGGGCTTCGCAGGATCCGGACGGCACCGTCACCGTATCGCTCGGCGCCAAGGGCGTCGTCGAGCTGGAGCTCGTCGCGAGCGGCGAGAAGTGGGGCCGCGGACCCAAGAAGGACGTCCACTCGAGCAACCGGGCGCGGCTCGACAGTCCTGCGTTCCACCTCGTACAGGCGCTGAACACGCTGGTCACGGCCGACGGCGATCCGGCCATCGACGGCTTCGCCGACGCCGCCCTGCCGCCTTCCGCCGAGCAGAAGGCGATCCTCGACGCCGCGGCCGCGCGCCTCTCCGAGGACACGGCGAAGCGGATGCTCTCGGCCGACCGCTGGGCGCACGACCTGCCCTGGCGCGCCTCGCTGGAGCGCTTCCTCTTCACGCCCACGGTCAACATCGAGGGGCTCGTCGCCGGCTATACCGGCCCGGGCGGCAAGACCGTGCTGCCGCACCGCGCCGTGGCGAAGCTCGACCTCCGTCTGGTGCCGGACATGACGTTCGACGGCGCCGTGGCGGCGCTCAAGGCGCATCTCGCCAAGCGCGGCTTCGGCGACGTCGAGGTCAACCCCAGCGGCGGCTACGATCCGACCAGCACGGCGGCGGACGCGGAGATCATCCAGGCGCAGCTCGCCGTCTACCGCCGCGCGGGGCTCGACCCCATCCTCTGGCCGCGCAACGCGGGCTCCTATCCGGGCTACGTGTTCACCGGCCAGCCGCTCGCGTTGCCGGCAGGCCACTTCGGCCTCGGCCACGGCAGCGGCGCCCACGCGCCCGACGAGTACTTCGTCATCGAGTCGTCCAATCCCAAGGTCATGGGCTGGGACGGCGCCGTGCGCTCGTACGTCGATTACCTCTACGAGCTGGCCGCCGGCGGCTGAGCGGCTGAGGGCACGCCCCCCTCAGGAACCGTGTTTCCTCTCCCGCGAGCGCTGTTGTCAATCCGGGGTCCCGAGGGTTCGCGCTTCGGTGGGCTGTTGTCGCCCTTTCTAGCTTTGTTGTCTCCCCTTCGAGCTGTGTTGTCGAGCAAGGGAGCGGAGAGTTTCCGCCGCATTGCGGAGATTTCGGATCGGGTACCTTTGTTGTGTCTCTCGCTCGCGCTGTTGTTATTTTTCAGGCGGATGTTGTGCCTCCCAAGAGCGGGAAGTGTCCGTTCACGAGCGCGAAGCTCCAGCATCCGAGAGTGGCAACAAAGAACAAGGGGGCGACAACACAGGACCCGAGCGGAAAGTCCCAGTACCGCTCCCCCAATTCTCGGAGCGCCCGATAAGCAACAAAGCTCCCGAGCTGGACAACAAAGTTTGGTAGACTAACAACAAATCAGCGGAACGGGAGCTCGGCGCCCTTGAGGGGGAGCTTGCCCCTGCAGGGATTCGCAACCCGGGCGTTGAACGCAAACAGAGGGAGAACGCGATGGCAGACGAACACTCTATCCAGGCGATCCTCGCCTTGCTCGATGCGCAGATCACCCACGATCGCGAGAAGGAAGCGTTCCATGCCCAGCAGGAAGTGTTTCACCGCGAACAGCGAGCGCAGTTCGCAGCCGAGCTCGAAAAGCTGACCGCAATCCGGGGGTCCCTCCAGACGGCTGCCGACACGGCGCTGGACCTCGTCCGCCGGGGGGCAGCGCTACAGCCTCCCAAGCCGAGCCCAGACATCGGCGGCCGCAGGCCCTCCCTGACCAAGATGGTGACGCGGATCATCGAGATCCAGCCCGCCGGTAAGCCTTTCGGGCCCAACGCCATAGCCCGGGCGATCAATTATCACTACAAAGAGAGGGCGGGCTATGTTGAGACGAAGGTGGTCTCGATCGTCCTCCGGCGCATGGCCACCGACGGCAGGGTCCGCTCCGTGCGGCCGGGAAGGCCGCACCAGGAGGCGCTGTATGCGAGGAAGGAGGGGTGAAGCCGCCGAGAACGAGAACGGCAAAGTAATCTTGGAGCTGGCTCGACAAGTGGCGGCCGAGACGGGGGAGAGCCTCACCGAGGCCATCATCCACTCTCTGGAGGAACGCTTGGAGCGTCTCAAAGCCCGGCGCGCCGCTCCCGACCTGGCCGAGACCCTGATCGCGATCGGCCGGCGTTGCAGCTCCTTGCCCGATCTTGACACCCGCGAGGCCGACGTGATTCTCGGCTACGACGAGACCGGCGCCTTCCGCTGAGGGTCATCGGTATCGACGAAGACCAGCGCGGTCGTAGAGCTCCTCGCGGGAGGGCAAGCGGCTGTCGGTCTCCCGAAGGGGCCGAGGCTCGACCGCGAAGAACAGCCGGCGGGCCGCCTCGTACGCGTCCTCGGACCGCATGTGCTCTCGCAGCATCTCGCCGACAAACCGGGGCACACTGGTTTCCTGCTTCGCCGCCTCGCTTCGCGTCCATCGTGCGACTTCTTCGTCCAAGGTGATGGTGACGTTCCTCATGACAGAGGGTAGTGGGACACGAAGTTCGTGTCAACTCCCGCGGCCAGAGTGGCCTGAACTGTTCGGCTGGCACCTATTTCCGCTCGCCGCTAAGATTCTCCTTTTTCAAAGATCATATAGAGTGCCAACAGACGCAGTTCGAGCTTGCGCCGCTCCTTGTTTAATGTCTCGAACCTGGTATTGAGATCGGATGTTTCGAATTCTGGCTTACCATAGCGATCAATTCTGCAGCGCGACCATTCAGTTGAAAGCAGTCGCAGGAGTGAATCCGCCACTTTCAAAAGTCGACGATATGTGTCAAGGAGTTCAAGGGTCACTGAACCCATAAAATCACCAGCGATTGCATCGCCACCATCCACTGCTTCAACCTCGCTCTCCCTGCGGTCTTCTCGGCTCCTAACGTCAGAGATGATCTTTAGCTTCCGCTCAATATCTAGCTTCGTTTTAAATGAGCTATGACCTGCTCCACGTAGCGCATCGAATTCGTCCACGGGGCCCTGATATCCAATATTAGCTCGCGCAATATTTATCACTATTTGACCAGCGCGCTCGGTAAAATTGCGAGTTACCAACCTACCAGTGGAGGATCCCGCAAGGGAGTCAAGAGCTCTGATGAGGTCTTCCAGGTCCAGTTCATCCGACCCTGAGCCCTCGTTCCAGGGTAAGTTTTTGTGCGACTGAGCCCACATGTCTTCAAGCCGGGCTCGAACGTCAGAAAGGAGCCTTAACCTCCGCTCAACATCTATCTGCTTCGTAAATGAGGTATAGTCTGCTCCGCCTGCTGCATCGAATTCGCTTAGGGATTCCTGGTATCTAACACTTGCTCTCGCAAGATCGATAACTACTTGGCTAGCGCGCTCGGCAAAGTCGCGAGTTCTCGACATGGTAGTGGAGGTTTCCACAACGGAATCTAGAGTTCTGATTAGGTCTTCCAAGGCCGGTTCATTCGATCCTGAACCCTCGTTCCCGGGTAAATAGCTTTGGTGTGAGTGAGCCCACTGATCGTATGCACGTAGAATGTCTTGGGTCACCTCTAGCCGTTGCTGTGCCTCTACGAACTCTTCGTGGCTCCTCTGTTCTTCGGCACGGGCCTGGTAGATGGCGGTTACATTCCACACGAGTACGATGCTGACAACAGAACAGAACACTGATGTAGTCAGCCAACGTTTCTGTGAGTAAAGCCAAAGCCAAAGCGATGCCGCAACCCCAATGGTTAACGCAACCGATAATTCAAATAGTCGTAACGCTATGCTGACCCAGTTTACATCTTCATTGATAGACCGCGTAAGAATCGTGGCCCCCAAGGCGGCGCAAGGGATTATTGCAAGTGGATGAATGCGGAAGGATGGCATGGGATCTGTGTCTTTGTTAAGCTTAGCCAAAAGTTGACGTAACTCGTCGCCATGGGAAGGCGGAGGTAAAGCTAACAGTTCGGGCAAAAGAGCTGCAAACTGCTTCTTGAGCGAGAGGTGCGGATTGGCGATGGGTTGCCAATGCTCATCAAAGGCAATTAATCTCGCCGCTCCGTACTTGGCAGGTAGAGTAACATGAAAGATCTCATGCATGCTGATGCGAAGCTTCTCGAAGTGCTTCCAGTCTACGGCCGGAGGATTGTACAGGAGAATTCTTCGAGGCGAGACCCGGTCGCGCAAACGTTGCATCTCCCATAGAAGCCCTGGCGAGTTGCCCCCGACGAGAACAATCAAGCCCGACTGATCCAAGAGTTGATCTACAACCATCTGCCAACGGTGCTCATGAACGTAAAGGCGCGCGGCTCCCACCCGAGGCAACCATTCGCTAGGTTTACCTATCGCAATGACAGGACCAACTCTCCCCAGCAGCTTCACCAGGCGCTCTTCATTCGTCGTTCTTGTAAAGTAATTATACTCTAGCCTATCAGCTGAAAATGAACGTAGATAGAGGATCGCCGGCCGCAAGTCCTCACCAATTACTTTATGAGAGTCACCGACTCTCAATCGACGGCCAAGCATATATATGAAGCCAAAGATGGGCAGTAACAAGAATGTGAGCACCATATTCTTCTGCTGTGAGCGCTTCTTTTCTGCCTCTATGGTTTTCTCGGCCTCATCCGCTATCTTATGCCAACTCTGTCCCATTTCCAGCCCGTTGTGCTGTATTTCGTATAGGGCCTGATTGCTCAAGTACTCGGCATAAAATTGCCTTGAATGTACTGCTATAAGGGATAGAGGAACCATAAGTATAGCGAGCACCATGAGTAAAAGCCCCCACCTCGGTGAGCGCCGTAATGGAGCAACGACGATGTCGGCAGCGTGACTTTTGATTTCCAAGTCCATTTCACTTTTACCTTCTCAAGCTGTTGCTAGGACACCAAAAAGTAGGCGCGAAGCTCTTCTTCAACGGAGGGCGGGATAGGGTGGTCCCTCGGGAATGTCCTGTTTAAAGGACAGCGTTGTGAGGGAAAGTCTGATGCTACGCATTCTCTTAGTCTACCGCATGGGAATTCTCGCGCTTCTAGCTCGGAGGCGGTCGTATGCTGCGCCGCTTCCTGATAAAGCCGGGAGTGACCGTGCTCTTCTCCGACGAACTGCCAGCAAATAGGTGCCATGCTTTTCCCCACGCAAGTATCTGCATCTAAGAGAGTTGAAGGATAGCTTCTCTTCTCGGGGAGCCTCGGCCTCTGAGGCGCCGCAGCCGACTCGTACGATCCACAATTGAAAGTCGTACGATTCTGGCCTACAATGAAGTCATGGCACTCAAGGCTTCGTCGCTCCGCGATAACATCTACCGCATCCTCGATCAGGTGCTCGAGACCGGCGTTCCGGTTGAGATCGAGCGGCGCGGCATGATCCTGAAGATCGTCCCCGCAGAGGGTCGGAGCAAGCTCGCGAATCTGAAGGCTCGGCCTTACCTGCTGTCGGACCCCGAAGAGCTGGTCCACCTCGACTGGTCCGGCGAATGGCGTCCCTGATCTATCTGGACACCCACGTCGTGGCCTGGATGTTCGCCGGCCGGACCGACCTGATCCCGGCAGGCGTTCAAGCTCTCCTGGACCAGCGCTGATCTCGCCTGTCGTGGCGGAGGCACGAGTATGAGCGATCTGACTAAGTACACACAGTCCCGGGCCGCGCGTGATCCCGAATTCGCCGAGGGCCTTGAGGCGGGGTACGAAGAGTTCAAGATCGGTGCTCTGCTCCGGCAAGCCCGGAACGTGGGCACCAGAGCGAGATCGGGGAATCTATGACGACTCGGGCGTGATCAGCGCCTGGGCACCGTCCAGCTTGGCGAGCTCGCGGTCGAAGGTCCCCAAGGGCAGGTGGCCGGCCTTCCTCGCCGTCTCTAGGATCAGACAGTCCGAGAAACCCACGGCTCGGCGCTTCCGAAAGCTCTCGAGCGCCGCCGCCACCGTGTCGGCGTCTTGCACCGTCAGATCCCGATGATTGAGCAGCATGTCGACGGCTGTCGCGATCCTCTCGGGCCCCAGGTTGTACACCGAAGACAAGACCCACATGGCTTCGACGAGAACCAGGTGCGACACCCACGCTCCCGCGGCTGTGAAGGTTTCGGCCGCTGTCGTCTGCGCGGCATCGTCCCGGGTTACGAGGCGGACCAGGACGTTGGTATCAACGGCGCGCATGACGGGCTTTCACGTAACGGCGCGCTCCCTCCTCGAGCTCCTCCAGCTTCCTCGGCTCAGGTGCCTCGGGGAACAGCGCCTGGTGCACATCCTCCGATGTGTAGCGGCCCGCCCGCCGGACGACGATCTTTTCGCCGTCCTCCTCCCACTCCAAGACCGAACCCGGACCGACGCCAAGCCTCCGGCGGACCTCAGCCGGTACGGAGATCTGGCCCTGCGCGGTGAGTTTCGAATGGGCGATCGTCATGGATGTATATTACCACGGTAAGAAGCGCCGAGAGCCGAAGCAAGCTCGAGAATCTGAAGGCGCGGCCGTACCTGCTGTCGGACCCCGAAGAGCTGCTCCACCTCGATTGGTCCGGCGAATGGCGCCCCTGATCTACCTGGATACCCTATGTCGTGGCCTGGATGTTCGCAGGCGGACCGACTTGATTTCGTACGTCGATGAACTCTACGAGCTGGCCGCCATCGGCTGAAGCAGGACATCGCCGGGATCCGCGAGCTCGGCGCGCGGCGAGTTCCCCTCACCGGCGAGCATCCGCCGCAGAGCGCGGGGGCTCATCCCATACTGTTCGTGGAAGGCGACGTTGAAGCGGCGCAGGCTCTCGAAGCCGCTCTCGAACGCGACGTCGGTCACCGAGAGCGCGGTCTCGGCGAGCAGGCGCCTGGCGAGCAGGAGGCGATGCGTCTGCGCCAGCTCGTGCGGCGAGACTCCGAGCTCCCGCTGCAGGGCCCGCCGGAGATGCCGTTCGCTCACGCCGAGCTCCGCCGCCAGGTCCGCCACGCTTCGCCCGTTCAGAGCCCCGTCACCGATCCGCTGCGCCGCCTCGTGCGCGAGGCGTGACACCGCGTCGATCAGCGCCCGCCCCGGAGCCAAGTCCGGACGGCACCGCAGGCAGGGCCGGAATCCCGCGCCCTCGGCCGCGGCGACGGAGTTGAAGAATCGCCTGTGCCGCGGCTTCGCCCGCCGCGACGGACAGGTGGGCCGGCAGTAGATCCGGGTCGTCACCACCGCGACGAAAAACAGGCCGTCGAAACGCGCGTCGCGCGCGTCGACCGCGCGCTGGCAGAGGCGGGTGGGGAGCGACAGAGGCAGGCCGAGCGTCTGAATCATATTTGTGAATCTACACCCTTGACAGGCTTTTGTCTCGCCGGATTCGGACGCGTAATTCGATCGATTCAGCGTCCGAAAGTGGCGAGCAATTCCGTGCGCGGGCCCCTAAGGTGCCTCCGTGCACTCGCGCTGTCGCAGAGTGTCCGGACGCCTTGAAGGAGGCAGGTATGAGAAGTCTGATCGCACGATTCGTCGTCCTCGGTTCAGTCTTGCTGGCGGGCGTCGCCTACGGCAAGGATTATCGCGTCACGAATCTCCCCTCGCTCGGCGGCACGGTCAGCAGGGGCAACAGCATCGACGATCGCGGCTGGGTGGCGGGCTATTCCAACCTGGCGGGAAACCAGAGCCGGCACGCCACCCTGTGGCTCAAGGGCTCGGTCATCGACCTCGGCACGCTCGGCGGCCCCAACAGCAGCGTGGCCTGGTCGGTGAAGAACAACCGCGGCATCCTCGCAGGCATCGCGCAGACGGCCACGCCGGACCCGTTGGGGGAGAACTGGAGCTGCTCCGCCTTCTTTCCCGCGGCGACCGCCACCGGCTACATCTGTCTCGGCTTCGTGTGGGAAGACGGCGTGATGAGGGCGCTTCCCACGCTGGGCGGCAACAACGGTTTCGCCACCGGCGCCAACAACCGGGGCCAGGTGGTCGGCTGGGCGGAGAACACCGTGCACGACCCGACTTGCGTGCCGCCCCAGGTCCTGCAGTTCCGGGCCGTCGTCTGGGGACCGGGGAACGGCCAGATCCAGGAGCTGCCGCCGCTCCCCGGCGACACCTCCGGCGCCGCCACCGCGATCAACGACCGGGGCCAGGTCGTCGGCATCTCGGGCACGTGCGATCAGGCGGTCGGAAGGTTTACCGCGGCGCACGCCGTGCTGTGGGACACCGGCACGGTGACGGACATCGGCAACCTGGGGGGCACGACCTGGAACACGCCGATGGCCATCAATCAGAGCGGTGACGTCGTCGGGTTTGCCAGCCAGCCGGGAGACGATCCCGACAATCCTCAACTGCGCGCCTTTCTGTGGACGCGGCGCGGCGGCATCCAGAATCTCGGCACGCTGCCGGGAGACGTCTACAGCGAAGCGCACGGCATCAACGAGCAGCGCCAGGTGGTGGGCACGTCCTGCGACGCGGGCGGCAACTGCCGCGCCTTCGTGTGGGAAGACGGCGTCATGAAGGACCTCAACGCCCTGGTGGCGCCCGGCTATACCGGCGTGCTCACCACCGCGCAGGACATCAACGATCGCGGCGAGATCACGGGCCGGGCGTTCGTTGCGAGCACCGGCGAACGTCCGGCGTTCCTGGCGATTCCATAGCGCCTGACGCGGCGCTGCCTGGCTGCTGCGTTCCGGGCGTCCTTGGCGGGGACGCCCGGAAAGCGCGGCGATCAAGGAGACGGCGGCTGAATCTCGGCAGGGGTCGCCGGCAGGTCGACGTAGCTGTCGGTGAACCATTGGATCCGCAACGGCTCCTTGGCGTCCGCGATCGTCTCGTCGCTCACGTCCTTCCCCGTCCCGTAGTTGATCTGCCTTCCGGGCTCCTTGATGGCGCCGAGCACCACGACCACCCGGCTGCCCGGCCGGAGCTGGCGGCTCATCAGGCGCACGCTCTGGAAGCTCAGGCTCTGGCGCTTGCCGGGAGTCAGCAGCCGGCGCTCGCTGAGATTCCCTACGTAGCTGGCCCGCGCCCAGTAAGGAGCGAGCTGAACGTACTCGCCTTCCGGGGTCAGCTCGAAGAGCCCGAGGTCGAAGTCGAAGTCCTTCTTGTTGGTGATCAGCTCGAGCCGCCCGGAGAACAGACCGCTCAGCTCGGTCGGTTGCTTCAGCGGATCGCTGACGAAGGCGATGCCGTTCCAGGTGTTCAGGTCCTTGTCGGCGACGCCGCCGCCGGGGAAGATGCGATCGACGTCGCTGCGGTCCGCGAGGTCGACGCTCAGCGGGATGGAGGCGCTGCCGGAGGGCTTCCGCTCGCTCAACCGGTAGGTATCGCCGGACCGCTCGGCGCTAAGGTGGAATCTCAGCCTCTGCCGGGCCATCGCCGCCAGCGTGGGCGCGTGCTTCCACACGTTCGCCCCCGTCACTTGATAGTCCACCTTGTCTTTCAGCAGAGCGGGCTTGGGGCCGCTCTTCAGGACGTAATCGAACCATCGATAGCGGAGCTCTCCCATGTCGAGCTGCGCCACGGGATCCAGCTCGTAGCCGGCGAGAAAACTGAACCTGTCGCCGAGCGCGCCGACCGTGCCGCGGTGCCCGCGGATGTGGTCGTACGGTCCGATCAACAGATAGTGCTCGGCGCGCGGGTTGTATTTGTAGTGCTCGGAGAAGTAATAGAGCGCGGCTCCGGGCCCGCCATAGTAGTAGCCGGCGGTCGCCAGCACCGGGATGTCGATCCGCGCGAACTCCTCTTTGTAGGGGATCATGCCTTGCCAGTACGCGTCGTAGGAAGGATGGGCGATCCACCGGTCGAAGATCGGATTGGGCGTGCCGTCGATCGTCTCCAGGGCGCGATAGGCGCGGCCGCCGACGTACCAGTCGCGGTTGAGCCGGCGCCAGCGCGCGTTGTCGTTGTAGGTCGCCTCGTCGAGTGTCTTGGCGTTGGTGGTGTAGAAAGGCCACGGGTAGATGAAATTCCAGAAGACGTTGCCTTCCATCGGCACGTCGATCCCGGGCGCCACCGGCGCTCCCGGCATCAGCGCCTTCAAAGCCTTCGGCATCCGCTTGGCGGCGGCCCATTGGGTGAAGCCGTCGTAGCTGCCGCCATACATGCCCACCCGGCCGTCGCTCCACGGTTGCGCGGCGATCCAATCGATCAGTGCCGCCGCGTCGGAGCCGTCATGCTCGTAGGGGACCGGCTGGTCGGGACTGCATCCCTTGCCGCGCGTGAGGCCCACGACGCCGGCGTAGCCGTTGGAAGCCGTCCGCCGCGCCTCGCTCAGCGTGCGGCCGGGATCGGCGTAGATGGTGAAGTTGAGCAGGGTAGGGAGGCGCCCGGACGCCGCGCGGGGCCGCACCACGAGCGCGCAGACGGTTGCGCCGTCCGGCGTTTTCACGCCGATGTCTTTTTCGATCGCGTAGCGGCGGCGGTCGTCCTCCTCGATCAAGGGCGGGGCCAGCGGTGCCAGACTGCGATAAGCCTCCGCCACCTGATAGGCACGGATCAGTTGCAGAGCCTCGGCCAGCGAGATGGCGCTTTTGCCTTTCTGTTGTTCCAGAGCGCCTTGCAGCTCCCGCGACAGAGCGGCGGGATCGAGGGTGAGGGCGCGGATCACCAGAGCGGAGGTCCGGTCGTCCAGCCGGTCGAGCGTGGCGCGAAAGGCTCGCCGCAACGCCTCGTCGAACGGCAATCCGTCCTCGGCCTGAGTGAGCTTGGCGCGGGCAAAGATCTCGTACTGGACGTTGTCCGCTGCGGTCTGCGGCGTGTTGCTGTCCGCCCGCAGGGCGCGTAGCGCCGCCAGGGTCTCGAGCGCCTGGGCGTGGCGGCCGGCGACGATCTGCAGCCGGAACAGGCTATCCAGGTACTTACCGCGATCGTCGTCCTTGTAGGCCGCGGCCACCTGTTCGGCGAGGGCCGGCATCGCCTTGGCGAGCGCGGCAGCGTCTCCTACGGCCACCTCCGGAAAGTCGAATTGCTTTGCGGTGTCGTCAGCGAGGACTAGAAACGCGAGCAACCCGATGACGGAAGGCAGCATGGTGCTATGAAAGTAGCACCAGGGCAGCGGGGCGTCAAGGAGGCCGGCCGATCCGTATAAGCTTCGGTGAAGCGATATTGGGAGACCTGACCGATGGGCAAACCGAGTCACGTTTTCCCCTTGATTCGAAGCAGTCTGACGCTCCTTCTGCTCGCGGTTGGCGCGTGCGCGTCGGCCGCGCCGCCGCCCGCGCCGGAGCGGCCGCCTTTCACGTTCCAGAGCAACTTCTGGCTCAACCTGCATCACTTCGCGAGGGCCGTCGGGCGAGGGATGCCCGCGCCGGCGGAGCTCAGCGCGGCGGAGCGCTCTGCCTGGGATGAGGGCGTCGCGTTCTACCGCGACCGCTACTCCGAGCGCGATCTCCTCTTCGACGAGGGAATGGTCAAGATCAAAGAAGCGCTCCGCGGCGTCGGGGGAACGACCTCACTCGGCGCTGCGCCTCTCGATCCCGAGCTGAAATCGACTCTCGAGCGCCTGGCGCCCATCTATCTCGCGCACTGGTGGCCCGCCCACGACGCGGCCAACCGCGCGTGGATCGAAGCGGTGCAGCCGCTCCTTAGCCGGCATGGGGCCGCCCTCAGCCGCCGTGTCGCCGCCTCCTACGGCCAGAGTTGGCCGAGCACGCCGGTTCCGGTCGATCTGTCGGTCCAGGCCGGCCGGGTGGGCGCCTATACGACGGTCAATCCCACGCACGCGACGATCGCTCCGTCCACTCCCGGCTTGAGCGGGCTCGGAGCGCTCGAGATTCTGTTCCACGAGTCGTCGCATGCCTGGGATCAGATGCTGGAGAACGCGATCGGCAAGGCATCGGCGGCGCGCAAGAAAACCGTCCCGCGGCAGTTGTGGCACGCGGTGCTCTTCTACAACGCCGGCGAGCTCACGCGGCGCACGCTGGCGGAGGACGGCGTCGCCGGCTACGTGGAGTACGCGGTGCGGCAGAAGGTCTATCCGGGCCTCTGCGGCGACGGCTGCCGCGAGCTCGTGGCGAAAGCTTGGGATCCCCACCTCGACGGCAAGGCCACGATTGAAGAGGCGCTCGACGGCCTGGTGGCGGCTTGGCCGGAGTAATCCCGATCCCACCGTTGCCTTCACCTTCAGGGTCGCCGCGCCGGCGGCCCTCACCTCCCCTACCCCTCCTCTCCCGAGGGGAGAGGAGGGAATAAAAAAGAAGCTTTTGACAGGCTCCGGCCGATCCGCTATCCTGTTCCCTGCATTACGAGCGGTCCGGCTCCGGCCGGGCTCGGCAACCTGGGACGGACACCCAAGGTGCCCACTCGCAAAGCGAGGATGCGGTCGCCCCCAGGCGACAATTAAGTGTCCGGAGCGGAAAGCCCGTCTCGTGATGCTTGCGAGGCGGGCTTTTTCGTTTGCCCGCGAGGAGGAGTGAGGTGGCTGATACGGTGTTCGACGTTCCGTTTCCCCCGCGTCCCATCGACGTGGAGGAGCGTTCGGCTCGGCTGCGGGCCGCCCTGGAGGAGCGCATCCTGGTGCTCGACGGCGCCACCGGCACCGCCATGCAGGCCGCCCAGTTGACGGCGGAGGACTTCGGCGGCCCCGAGCTCGAGGGGTGCAACGAGAACCTCTGCGCCGTCCGGCCCGACGTGGTGGACGGCGTCCACGAACGCTACCTCTCGGCGGGCTGCGACATCGTGGAGACCAACACGTTCGGCGGCACGCCCCTGGTGCTCGGCGAGTACGGCCTTGCCGCTCAGGCCTTCGAGCTGAACCGGCTGGCGGCGGCCATCGCGCGCGGCGCATGCGCCCGGCACGACTCGCCCGAGAAGCCGCGCTTCGTCTGCGGCTCCATGGGACCTACCACCAAGGCGATCTCGGTGACGGGCGGCATCACCTTCGAGGAGCTTGCCGAGCACTTCCGCGTCCAGGCCCTGGGGCTGATGGCCGGCGGCGCCGACTACCTGCTGGTCGAGACGTCGCAGGACACGCGCAATATCAAGGCGGCGCTGATCGGCATCGAGAAAGGGTTCGCGCAATCCGGCTGGAAGATTCCGGTCGCGGTCTCGGCCACCATCGAGACCACCGGCACCATGCTCGGCGGCCAGGACGCCGAGGCCCTCGCCGTGTCGCTGCTGCACGCCGACCTTCTCTACGTGGGCCTCAATTGCGCCACCGGTCCGGAGCTGATGACGGACCACGTGCGCACGCTCTCCGAGATCTGCCGCACCCGGGTGGCCTGCGTGCCGAACGCCGGCCTGCCGAACGAGGAGGGGAAGTACACCGAGGGGCCGGAGGTCTTCGAGCGCGCCTTCACCCGCTTCCTCGACGCCGGCTGGCTCAACCTGGTGGGCGGCTGCTGCGGCACCACGGACGCGCACGTCCGGGCCTTGGCGCGTCTCGTTCAGGGACGCAGGCCGCGGCCGGTGCCGCATCACCGGCGGTCCCTCGTCTCCGGCCTCGAAGCGGTGGAGCTCTCGGAGGCGCAGCGGCCGGTGCTGGTGGGCGAGCGCACCAACGTGCTCGGCAGCCGCAAGTTCAAGGGGCTCATCCAGGCGGGAGCGCACGAGGCCGCCGCCGAGGTGGGACGGGCGCAGGTCAAGGCCGGCGGCCAGATCCTCGACGTCTGCCTCCAGGACCCGGACCGCGACGAGACCGCGGACATGGAAGGCTTCCTCGACCGGCTCATTCGCCTGGTCAAGGTGCCGCTGATGATCGACTCGACGGACGCCGCCGTCATGGAGCGGGCGCTCACCTACTGTCAGGGCAAGTCGGTCCTCAACTCGATCAACCTGGAGGACGGCCGCTCGCGCTTCGAGAAGGTCGTGCCGCTGGCCAGGCGCTTCGGCGCCGCGCTGGTGGTGGGCCTGATCGACGAGAAGGGGATGGCGGTGGACGTCGAGCGCAAGGTGGAGGTGGCGCGGCGGAGCTATCACATCCTGGTGGAGGAGATGGGCGTCGCGCCCGAGGACATCTGGTGGGATGCGCTCGTCTTCCCCTGCGGCACCGGCGACGCCGCCTATCTGGGCTCGGCGGCGCAGACGGTCGAGGGAGTCAGGGCGGTCAAGGAGCTGTTCCCGGACACCAAGACGATCCTCGGCGTCTCCAACGTCAGCTTCGGCCTGCCGGGCGCCGGCCGCGAGGTGCTCAACTCCGTCTTCCTCTACCACTGCACGAAGGCGGGGCTGGACGCGGCCATCGTCAACACCGAGAAGCTGGCCCGCTACGCCGACATCCCGGCGGAAGAGCGGGACCTCGCAGAGGCGCTGATCTTCCTGCCGCTCGGCGACGTCGAGGCCGGCACGCAGGCGGTGGAGCAGTTCACCGCTCACTTCCGCGGCCGCGCCTCCGTCGCCGCGAAGCCTCGGGCCGACCTGCCGCTCGCCGAGCGCCTGGCGCGCGCCGTGGTCGAAGGGAGCAAGACGGGTCTGGAGGACGACCTCGCGCAGGCTCTCGCCGATCCACGCTGGCCGGCGCCGCTCGACGTCATCAACGGTCCGCTGATGGCCGGCATGAGCGAGGTCGGCCGCCTGTTCAACGACAACCAGCTCATCGTGGCCGAGGTGCTGCAGAGCGCCGAGGTGATGAAGGCGGCGGTCTCCTATCTCGAGCCGCACATGGAGAAGGCCGGCGGCTCTTCGCGCGGCAAGGTGCTCCTCGCCACCGTCAAGGGGGACGTGCACGACATCGGCAAGAACCTGGTGGACATCATCCTCTCGAACAACGGCTTCACGGTGGTGAACCTGGGCATCAAGGTGCCCTCCGAGCGGCTGATCCAGGCCGTGCGCGAGCACCAGCCGGACATCATCGGCCTCTCGGGCCTGCTGGTGAAGAGCGCGCAGCAGATGGTGCTCACCGCGGGCGACCTCGCGGCGGTGGGCATCGACACGCCTTTGCTCGTGGGCGGTGCGGCGCTCACCCGGCGCTTCACCCACCGCAAGATCGCCCAGGCCTACACCGGCCTCTGCACCTACGCCAAGGACGCCATGCACGGCCTGAAGCTGGTGGAGCGCGTGCTCGATCCCACTTCGCGCCCCGACCTCGAACGGGAGGTGACGGACCTGATCACGTCCGATACGGCCGAGGCGACGGAAACGATCGAGGTCGCCGGCGACGGCCGGGCCACCGCGGCCGAAGTGCGCAAGGACGTTCCCGTCCCCACTCCGCCGGACCTCGACCGCCACGTCGCCGAGCTGGACCTCGACCGCGTGTGGGAGTACCTCAATCCGCAGATGGTCTACGGCAAGCACCTCGGCCTCAAGGGCTCGGTCAAGCGGCTGAAGGCGGAGGGCGATCCCAAGCTCGCCAAGCTGGAATCCGTGATGGACGAGCTGAAGGAGCTCGCGCGCCGCGGCGCGATGAAGGCGCGCGCCGTCTGGCGGTTCTTCCCCGCCGAGGCGGACGGCAATCTCGTGACCCTGCGCGATCCGGAGACGGGCGAGGCGGTGGCCTCCTGGAACTTCCCGCGCCAGACGAAGGACGGCGGGCTGTGCCTCGCGGACTACGTTTTACCGGGCGATCACATCGCGCTCTTCGTCACCACGGCCGGCGAGGGCGTGCGCGAGCGGGTGGAGGAGTGGAAGCACCAGGGCGAGTACCTGAAGAGCCACGCCTTCGCCGCCCTGGCGCTGGAGACCGCCGAGGCCGCCGCCGAGTGGCTGCACGCCTGCCTGCGCAAGCGCTGGGGCTTCCCCGACGCGGAAGACCTCGCCATGGAGGACAAGCTCTCCGCCCGCTACCGCGGCAAGCGCTACAGCTTCGGATATCCCGCGTGCCCGGACCTCGCCTTCCAGCGCGAGCTGTTTCGCGCTTTAAAGCCGGAGGAGATCGGCGTCCATCTCACCGAGGGAGACATGATGGATCCCGAGGCGAGCGTCTCGGCGCTGGTGTTCCACCATCCTGATGCGCGGTATTTCGGGGTGTAGGGCGGGCTCGGTGCATGCCAGCCGATCCGCCTGATTGGCGTCCAGTTGACACTTGAGCTCAGACCACCACCAGGTGCGCGGTTGGGTCGAGTCGACGGAGATCAGTTGGATCGCTGGTCACGATGGCTTGGCGAGCACGTCGTGCGCAGATCACAACGTGCGCATCCGTGATGTCGGTCGTGTGGCTCGCGGCCAGAAGAACGCCCACGCTTGTTGCGTCGGGACCATTGAGTGGCACGATCTCTGTCGTGGGTTGACGCACGAGCCTGGCTAGCCGCGCCTGGCGGGCGGGTTGTCGGATCGCTTGAGCCAGCGCGGTGGCCGGCACCGTCACGCGGGTACCGATCTCGGCGGCACGAGCGAGAAGCACCACCACCCGCCGGTCGTTTCGATCCAGTGCGATCAACCCGCCTGCATCGAATGTCACGCCGCTCACGCCGCCCTGCTCCTGCGCGTCTTCTTCGCGTCCGTCCCCGCAAGGATCCCGTCTGCCCACGCGCGCTCACGCTTCGTCAGCGGTCCGCCCGTCTGCTCCAACGCTCCCGAAAGGACGGCGCCCCAGCCCGCCACGTCGTGCAGCGCCGTGGTCACCGCGTGCTGCACGAAGCCGGAGATGCTGGCGGCCTTGCCTGCCGCAACCAGGCCGCGGATCTTCTTCAGGTCCTCTTCATCCAGCGTGATTGTCGCCTTCACGGTTGCCATACCAAGTACCATACCACAATCTCAGGGAAGTACCTTTCTCGCGGTCAGGCAGACGGAAGCGCTTCCAACCTGGCCTCGAGTCCGAGGAAATCACCGTAGCGGCGCGCGGCGTCCTCGATGACCGGGCTCGCCTCCCGCGCCGGCGCCTCGAACAGATCGATTTTAATGGCGACGGTCTCTCGCCCCAAGGTGCGCTTCCAGGTGCCGATCACGCGGCCGTCGAGGACGACGCAGGGCCCCAGCATGCCGCCGCCCGCGTTGAGTCGCTTGACGTATTGCGGATCGAGCGCAGCGCCGCGGCCGCGATACGCGATGAGGTATTCGTCGAATGCCGGCAGCAGAAAAGCCTTGGACGATCGCGCTTTCCTGGCGGCATCGTCATTGAACCAATAAGCCCGGCCGTCTAGGACCGTGGAGGCGAGCTTGGAGCGGACCGCTTCGAGGCCGCTGCGCGCGTCGGCGGGCGCGAGGCCCGACCACCACTTGAAGTCGTCGACAGTCGCCGGGCCGCGGCTGCGGAAGTAGCGCCGGGCCAGCTCGGCGAGGGCCTCGCCGCGGTCGAGGCGCGCGCGCGGATCCGGCGCACGGTCGTCGAGCAGGGCGTAGGTGAATTGCTTGCCGCGCCGGGCGGCGCCGCAGATCAGCGCGTCGAGCTCGGCGCGCTGGAGCAGATGCGCGAGCCTCTGGCCGGCGGTGGAGATGCCGGCGCCCTTGAGCGCGGACGCCAGCTCGGTGCGGGTGAGCTGCGCGCCGCCGCGCAAGGCCTTGGCGAGCGCGGCGCGGCTGTGCCGGAACGTCGCGGCGTCGAGCCCGAGCTGGCGATACCGGGTCGCGGCACCGGCGATGAGACGCGGCGCGACGAGATCGAGCAGCCAGCGCGCGTCGTCAGGCGCGACGAGCTGCCACGTGCCCCGCAACGCGTGGATGCGGAGGACTTCGCCGTCGTCGATCGCTCGTTCGACGCTCGCCTCGCCGGGGGCGCCGGCGAGCCGCAGACCGACGGCCCACTTGCACGCGGCGTAGTCCTGCGCCTGGACGGCGCCCAGGTACGCGACCAGCTCGGCCGGGGTCTTGAATGCGGGGCGCACGATCTGCTGGGCCACGAGCCGGCGCGCCGCGATGTCCGGGGCCTTCGGCATGTCAGGCGATCGGGATCTCGCGCGCGATGAGGTACAGCACGGTCCGGCTGCCACCCCCGCGCAGGCGCTTCGCCCACGAGGTCTGAAGCTGGGACCAGCCCGGCGCGGCGAGCAGGCCCCTCTCGAGCACCTCGAAGCCCGCGTCCCGGTATCTGGGGATCAGGGCTGCGTCGACATACGCCAGAGACAGCGGCTCGAGACCCAGGCGCTCGATCTCGCCGCGGTCCCGCTCGGGGTCGAGCCCGATGACCACCTCCAGCAGAGCCCCCTCCGCGCAGATCCGCCGGAGATTCCTCAACACCGTCGGATCCCCGGTGGCCATCGCCCGCAGGAGGCTGCCCCAGGGGAAGTGGACGTGCACCTCGTCGGCGATGCCGTCCAGCTCAGCCGGCAGGTCCTCGACCGCAGCCTGGACGAACAGGGCGTTCGGCAGCCCGCCCTTCGCCGGCTTGCGGTGGATCTTCTCCGAGACCTTCTCCAGCGGCCGGGGATTGGCATCCACCCCGATGTAGAGCTTCCTCGGATTCCGGCGCGCGGACTGGTACACAAAGTGCCCGTCTCCGGTCCCGATGTCGACGATCACCCCCTCGCCGGTAAGGGGCGACGAGCGCGAGGAATTCGTGTCGGTGGAGTTATCAGATGGTACGGCCACGGATCAGCTTCAACATGGGTCCCGTCCTTTCCACGCGGCGGCGGCCAACGGGGGCCGCCTTGTGGAGAGTTTAACAGGTCCGCGACGGAGGAGATCGGCGTCCATCTCGCCTTTCGCCGCAAAAAGCGGGCCTGGCAGACCGAGAAATCGCGTGGCCCCGACCCGTGCAGCACGGGGCTACGCTCCGTAGCAGGTGGCTATGCGCCATAGCAGGAGTCTACGCGCCGGTAGCAGGAGTCTACTCGCCCGTAGCAGGCTGCTACGCGCTGTAGCAGGGGTCTACGCTCCTGTAGCAGGGGTCTACGCGGCTGTAGACGGGGTCTACGCGCTGTAGAAGGGATCTACGCTCCCGTAGCAGGCGGCTACGTCGCGGCATGATTCCTCCTACAATTACGTCACCGTAATACCGGTCCAGAGGACTAAGCCGTGCAGATAAGCCCGCGAGCCCTGCTTATACGTCCTCCCCCGTGAAGTTGACGCAGATGCTGGGCTGCCCTACGATGGACATAACTCGCGACGCTAGAATGGGATAGGCTCATAGCCGTCTCCTCACTCGCGTACGGAGTCAGAGGATGAGAACTGAGAGGCAGAGACAGAAATGCAAAGGGCAAAGCAACGGGAAGAACTGCTCAGAACATCGAAGGCCCGTTTTGAGGACAACATGAACCGCCATAAAGGTCTTGAATGGGCCAAAGTACAAGCAAGGCTGGAGGCGGACAGCGAAAAACTGTGGTCGCTCAATGAAATGGAAAGAACTGGCGGTGAGCCGGATGTTGTTGACTATGATAAAAAGACGGGCGAATACATTTTTTATGATTGTTCGGCGGAAAGTCCTAAGGGTCGCAGAAGTGTTTGTTACGACCGCGAAGCGCTGGAGGCAAGGAAAGAACATAAGCCGGGAAATAACGCTATTGATATGGCGACCGCCATGGGTATTGAGCTTTTAACGGAAGAACAATATCGAGAGCTGCAGAAGCTCGGAGATTTTGACACGAAGACGTCGAGCTGGGTGAAAACACCTTCTGATATCAGAAGGCTCGGCGGCGCAATCTTTTGTGATCGCCGCTACAACACTGTCTTCGTGTATCACAACGGTGCAGAATCTTACTATGCCGCCAGGGGTTTCCGTGGCTCGTTAAGGGTCTGAGTCTTGCGGATCGGGCATGTTTGCGAAATCGTGCGGTATCCCGTCAAGTCCATGGCTGGGACCGCGACGGAATCGGCATTTCTTGGCTGGCACGGGCTCGCCGGTGATCGGCGATTCGCCTTCCGGCGTATGGGAGTCGACAGCGGCTTCCCGTGGCTCTCAGCGAGCCGCCTCCCGGAGCTCCTCCTCTACCATCCCGTCGGGCTCGACGAGAGCACCGGCGAGCCACTTCCGACCCATGTCCGAACACCGGCCGGATCGTGCGTCGAGCTACGAAGCCCGGAGCTGACGGCTGAGATCGCCGAGCGGTTGGGGAGCGGCGTCGACTTGATGAAGCTCAAGCACGGGATCTTCGATGAGGGGGCAGTCTCCGTGATCAGTCCGGCGACGATTGCAGGCATCGGTCGCGAAGCCGGACGCGATCTCGATCGCCGACGCTTCCGAGCCAACATCGTGGTTGAGACGGAGCGCTGCGAGCCGTTTCTCGAGGATGAATGGGTCGGGCGGATGTTGGTGTTTGGCGACAGCGATCCGCGGCCGGCCGTGAGCGTCACAATGTGCGATATGCGCTGCATGATGCTTAACATCGATCCGGAGACGGGAGAACAGGATGCGCGCGCCATGAAAACGGTCGTGCGCCTCAACAAGAACTACGCGGGCGTGTATGCGACGGTAGTGCGAAGCGGCACGATCCGTGTTGGCGATCGAGTGAATCTTGTGTCCCAGGAATCGTAGGAAACAACCTCGGAGTCCCGTAGGGGCGGCGACAGCTCAGCGGGAGTATGCCGGAGTCTGCGAGCCATGGCGGAGCCAGTGCTGATCAAGGATCTTGCCAGGACAGGTACGAAGAGCTAAGCTGTTGAAAGCAGGCCTGCTTCGGCGAAGATGGCCGCGACCATGGAGGGATCGACCCTTGGCAGCTCGCCGCCAAGCAAAGCCCCGTCCGCTTCCGACGTTCGATCCGGTGCCCTCGGCCCAGTTTGGCCTGGAGATTCTCGACCGATCCAAGTCCCGCCGCGCGTTGATTGGACGAGTGGCAATGTGGTACTGGCTCGACGACGAGGCGGATCACGAGTACACCAAGGACGTTGACTTTGCCGTCCCCCAGGCCAGTATCCCCTCGATTCTCGAAGTCCTTCACCAAACCGACGCCGAGGTCTCACAGCTCACGATCGGCGGCGTCAATGCACGAATCTCGAAACAGGGAGTTCGGACTGATTTCATCGATCGATCGAGTGAGGAATGGGGTAACTTGCAGCCCCTCTACCTCGACGCCATTCGCGCTGCCGAAGCGCAGGACGATCAGTTCGAAGGGATTCCCGTGGCCCCGCCCGAGCACCTCGTCGCTATGAAACTGGCGGCCGGCACCGATCAAGACGAGCGGGATGCCATCCTCCTCATCGCGAAGGTCAAGGACCTGGACGTCGAAGCGACGCGCGACCTCGTGCGAAAATTTCTCGGGCCCGGACTGCTCGGCAGACTCGAAGAGTGCCTCCGCCGCGCAGGACACCCACGGGCCAGGCGCGCCTACAGCCTGGGTTCCTGAATCGTCCCTTGAAGCGGTTTACCATACGCGTTGCCGCCCTGGTCGGGCTGGCCCGGCTAGGGCAGGACACCCCGGCGCGGGACGCAACGGTCTGGCTTCTGCGGAGATGTTCCGCCGTCTCCGTGGCCTGCGTTGGGTTGTCGTGAACGGGCTGGAACGTCTCCGCTACGGGCACCGGTTCGCGCTCACTGTCCTTCCTTCCCCTTTCCCGCCGCCTTCCCCTTCCGCCACGCCGCCGCCGCTTCGATCACCTCCCGCGCCTGGCAGACGAAGGCCTCGTCCGCCCAGAGCTCGTCGTTGCAGACGCGGTAGCGGATCGTCTTGGCGGAGCCGAGCTTCTCGGCCTCGGCCCAGGAGATGTCCGAGGTCACGTACTCGACGACCAGGGAAGCGCCGGACTCGGCGCTGTGCTGGACGTTTCCCAGGGAGACCGTCCGGTCATCCGCGAAGAGCGCCAGCCGATGACAGCTCGCGTACTTCAAGGCGGCGCTGTTGCCGATCACCGCGAGCATCACCGAGTCGGGCTCATCCGAGGTCCAGACGAGCAGGGGATCGAAGCGGTCCGGCCGCGGGGTGAGGCGGGTCTTCTGGATCACTACGCCGGTCGCCGGGTCCTCCTCCCGCTGGCTCTGTCCCGGCGGGCAGGAGGGCTTCTCCTGGGCCGGCAGCGGTAGGGCGGAAAGGAGCAGCGTCAGCACGAGAGCGGTTCTGCGCATCCTGAAAATCCTCCCTCTCGGGGACTCGTCAAAGCTGAGAACGCGCCCCCGCGCGCCTTGGATTCCATGCGCCTGGCCCCGATCTTGCCTAATCTCCAGGCATAACCTGGGGCGAGCCTTCTCGCCGGGAGTTCAACAATGCCCCCAGAACGCCTCTCGAGCTCTGCCGGAGACTTTCCGGAATCACCGCCAGGACACCGCGCCAAGGTGACTGAGGGAAAAGCATCCCCGAGCCTGAGGGGTTTACCCTATAGAAAACCGCATTCGTCTTTCTCTATAATTGAAAGTTGGGCGGTTAGCCCGACCCGAAGAGCTGCTTATGCCTGAGGGACGCTATCGCAGTCTGCAGGACCCGGAGACCCTCCGCCAGTTCGTCCAGAGGCTGAGAGATGGACTGTACATCGCAGACGAGCGCGGCGAGATCCTCGACGCCAACCCCGCCTGCCTGGAGATCTTCGGCGTCTCTTCCCTGGAGGATCTCCAGAGCCGCATGCAGCACCTCTTCGTCGATCCGGCGCGGCGTACCGCGGATCTGGATCGGGTCGCCCGCGAAGGATCGACGCGGGAGTTCGAGCGCGTGATCCGCCTGCCGGACGGCCGCGAGCGTACGGTCCTCGACCGTTGCCAGCCCGTGCGCAACCCCGAGACGGGCGAGGTCCTCTTCCACGGCATCCTGATCGACCTCTCCACCCGCAAGCAGCTTGAGAGGCGTTTCCACGAGCAGAGCCTGCGGGACCCTCTCACCGGTTGCTACAACCGGCGCTTCCTGGGAGAGGTCCAGAAGCGCCTGTCCCCCTTCGAGACCTGGGGCGCCGTCGTCGTGGACGTGGACAACTTCAAGGAGCACAACGACGTCTTCGGCCATCAGTCCGGCGACGAGGTGCTGGTCAAGGTCAGCCGCTTCCTGCAGCAGAACGCCCGCGCCGAGGACGCGGTGGTGCGCATGGGAGGCGACGAGTTCCTGCTGCTGCTGGCCGGCGCCTCGGCGGAGTTCGTCCATGAGGTGGGACAGCGCCTGCGGCTCACCGCCGCCGAGCAGGGGATCCCCCCGTTCTCGGTCGGCTGGGCGACGCGGCACGGCAACGAGGACCTCGAGCGGACCATCGATCACGCCGACCGCGAGCTCCTGCAGATCCGGCTCTTCGAGAGACGTTCCCGCCAGACGCGCCTGCGGGGGCCGCGGCCGCCGCTCCTCGAGGAAGCTCTCGTCGAACGATAAGGCAAGGCAGCTCTCCTGCTACCATACGGAACGGAGCGCGGTTCCGCGGGAAGGAGAGTCCCATGGCGCCAGAGGACGGCTGGTTCGAAGGGAAAGACGAGCCCTCGGGGTTGGATGACGTCGCTTGGAGCTCCGGCGGGCCCAGGACGCCCGACTTGCAATACGACCCGCTGGAACCCGGTCCGGACGGCCCGGCGGACTCGCCGGTGCGGCTGGATTCCGCGGACGGCTCCTCCCTGCTCTTCCGGATCGCCCTCTCGACGGCGGCGCTGCTGGTGTTGTTCGTCCTGGCCCGCGGGTTGTGGTGGCCGGGCTCGAAGCCGCGGCCGAACGCTCCGCAAGGGACCGCCCCCCGCGCGCCTGCCGCGAGCCCTGCTCCAGCGCCCGCCGTAAAAC
This sequence comes from Thermoanaerobaculia bacterium, assembly GCA_044868005.1. Taxonomy (GTDB): domain Bacteria; phylum Acidobacteriota; class Thermoanaerobaculia; order Multivoradales; family UBA5704; genus DATARR01. The sequence continues at coordinate 35,786 of JBIOVX010000133.1, forward strand.
CACGGCCGCCGGAGGTCATCGAAGAACCCGTCATCGAGGAGGAGCCCCCGGATCTTCCGCCGGAGCCCGTTCCCCTGGAGCCCGAAACGCCCGCACCCATGGTGATCGCCGAGGTGCCCGCGCCCGCGGCGCCGGTCCCGCAGCAGGCCGCTCCGCCGGAGAGGGCGGCGGCGGTGCTTCCGGAGCAAGCCGCCGCACCGGCACCGGCGCGCCGTCTTCCCCCGCCGTGGGAGGAGGGACCCCAGCCGGCCGACCTGCTCAAGCCCGGCCCGGGAGTCGAGGAGCCGGTGCCGATGGAGCTTCCTCGCTACAGCTACCCGACCGCCGCGCAGGGGACAGGCCTGCAGGTGGACGTGCGGCTGGCCCTGCTGGTGGACGAGAGGGGCCGGGTGATCGAAGCCCGCGTCCGCGAAGGAGCGCCGCCGGACCTGGGCTTCGCCGAGACGGCTCTCGCCGTGGCGAAGCGGATCTCCTTCCAGCCGGCCACCCGCTACGACGTCCCGGGCAAGATGTGGACGGAGGTCATCCTGGAGTTCGTGGAGTAGCCCCCCTTCCCTAAACGGGCCAAACCCGCTATGATGCGCTTCCATGGTCTTTCTCCTTTTTTGGGGTTGAAAGGCGGCGCCGCTGATCCCGCAGCGGCGCCGCCTCGCTTGTTTCTGACCCCAAGCCCTGTACTTCCCATACTTTAAGCACCGGCAGCGAGGATTCTTGGACGTCTGGGCCGCCTGCTGCGTATGATGGTCAGGAGCCCGTTCCCGATGCGTCCCTCGATCCGCACCGCCCGCCAGTTCTGCATCATTACCGCCTTTTTCCTCCTGCCGGCGGGTGAGCTCGCCGCCGCCCCCGTGCAGACGGTCACCGCCCGGGAGCTGGTGCGGACCGTCGACTCGGCTCTGGCCGGCGTGGCGCAGGCGGCCCTCGATCCCGGCGGTCTGAATCGCGCGCAGCCGGGCTTCGCCCCCTTCTGGGATGCGCTCGCGGCCATGCGGCAACGCGTCATTCAGATCGAATCCGCCCTCGCGCGGCGGGACGCGGAGCTCTTCGTCCTCCTCGACCAGGGGAGCGCCGACCTCGGCGCCCTGCGGGTGGCCTGGGCGCGCGCGGGCGCCGGGAACGCGGCGATCGCCGAGGGGGTGCGGGTCGCCTCCGCCTCGTACCGGGCGCTGCGTACCGGCTACGGCCGGGAAGCCCTCCGCCACCGCCAGGGCGGTGAGCTGAGCGACGCCGAGCGGCTACAGTTCCAGCGCATCCAGCGGCTGCAGCGGCGATTCGCCGAGAGCCTCGAGGCCCTGCGGGAGCGTTCCCGGCAGCGCGGCGACGAGGCGGCCGTGGCGGAGCTGGACCGCTTTCGCAGGGAGGCGGCACGCATCGCTTCGGCGCCTCTCGTGCTGGAGGCCTATCTGAACGCGCTCATCGCCGGCGGCGAGACGCGCGGCGAATGGGAGGCCGACGCTCCCTACCTGCGGCAGGATTCTTCGCCGGACCTCGCGGCGGCGGACGAGATGGTGCAGGACCTCTACGTCGAATCCGATATCGGCCAAGTGTTCGCCGTCGATCTCGGGGATAGCGGCTGGTCCTATCTCGACCGTGAAACGGAGGCCCCCGCAGGGGTGCAGCTCTTCGCGCTCGCCGGCGATGCGGATGCGCCGGCGGCGCAGGAGATCGCCGAGCCGGTCGCCGAAAGCGAAATCCTGACGGGCGAGGCGCAGAATGCCGATCTCGAACCGGCGGAGGACCTCCCGGAAGACGAAGCGGTCGAAGGGGACGGCATCGTCGAGGAGGAGGATCTGAACGAGCCCGAGGCTGCGGCGCCCGAAGCCGATCCCACGACCGTTCCGTCGAATCCGCCTGCCAAGAACCAGACCGCCACGCCCGCACCGGCGAGCCCGCCCGCCGCTCCAACGGTTTCCCCTCCGATCGGCTAAGATCCCCCCTTCTGAAATAGGGGGAGGAACGTAGGGGCAGGGCTTGTCCCCGCCCAGGGTGGAGGGCCGGCCGGTCGCGAAGAGGGCGGGGACAAGCCCCGCC
>JBIOVX010000134.1:0-14693 GCA_044868005.1 Thermoanaerobaculia bacterium
CCGGCGGGGACGCCGGCGCTCCCAGGTTTCCTACCTCACCGCCGCCGGTTTCTCCGTCTCCTCCAGGCCGCGCCAGGTCTCCTCGTTGTCGTCGAAGATCGGCAGCGGCGGCTTGCGGCCGCGGGCGGCGTTGACGTGCCAGCCCCAGAGGAGCGCCCACTTGAGGTAGGTGCCGTAAGACTGCAGCATGCAGAAGACCAAGCCGTGCATGCCGTCGAGGATGCCGAGCTGAAAGATGTAGGTGCGGAAGAACCGCCAGATCGAACGGCCGAAGACCTGGACGGGACCGGACTTCTTGCCTTCTTTCCAATTCTGCGCCGCGCCCCAGAAGCTGTATTTCTCGATCCGCCGCACGTACTCGTCCAGCGAGTCGGTCATGTAGTGCTCCATGGGATTGCGCAGCAAGGGAGCCGGACCGCGGGTGATCATGTCGGCGTGCACCCGCCGGTTGGGATAGCGGGCTGAGCCGGTCTTGACCAGCCGGACGACCTGATCGTGCTGCCAGCCCGAGAAGCGGATGAGCCGGTCCAGGAAGTAGACGCGGCGCCGGATCGTGTATGCCTCATGACGAGGACCGGACACGAGCAGCTCCACGATCTCCTGCTGGAGCTTCGGGGTGCACCGCTCGTCGGCGTCGAAGATGAGGATCCACTCGTTGGTCACCTGATCCATCGCCCAGTTCTTCTGCGAGGCCGAGCCGAAGTAGGTGCGCTGGAAGAAGCGGACCTTGTCGTAGCCGCGGCAGATCTCCGGCGTGCGATCGGTCGAGAAGGAGTCCACCACGAGGATCTCGTCGCACCACAGCAGCGACTCGATGCAGCCGGCGATGTGCGCCTCCTCGTTGAAGGTGGTGACGATCGCCGAGAGGCGGGGACGGGGGTTGGAGGCCATGGGAGAAAAAGATATCAGAGCCCTTGCCGTCCGGTGCGGGAGCGCCGGGCGCGGCAGCGGCGGCGCATCACCAGGCCCTGATAGAATCCCGTCCCGTTGCGCGCCTACTTCGTCTTCTTCCTGCTGCTGACGGTGAAGGTCCTGTCGCGGATCTTCTATCGCATCGACATGCGCTGGATCGGCGACGTGCCGGCCGAGCCGTGGCGGCACATCCGGGTCGCCGCCATCCTCAACCACACCAGCCTCTATGAGGCGCTCTTCGCCGGCGGCTGCCCCAACTTCTTCCTCTGGCGGATCGCGCGCCACGGCGTCATTCCCATCGCCCAGAAGACCTCGGACCGCGCGCTGGTGGGCCGCTTCTACGGCCTGGTGGCGGCGCGCGTGATCTCCATCACCCGCGAGCGCGACGAGACCTGGAGCGAGGTGCTGCGCCAGATCGACCCCGACGCCATGGTGGTGCTCCTCCCCGAGGGCCGGATGAAGCGGGCCAGCGGCCTCGACGCCGAGGGCAAGCCGATGACCGTGCGCGGCGGCATCGCCGACATCCTGGAGACGATCGGCGAGGGACGCATGCTCATCGCCTACAGCGGCGGCCTTCACCACGTGCAGACCCCCGGCGAGCGCTTCCCGCGGCTGTTCAAGACCATCCGCATGCGGCTGGAGGTGGTGGACATCGCCGCCTACCGCGCCGGCCTCCTGCAGGAAGCCGGGCCGAAGGGCTTCCGCCGGGCCGTGGTCAAGGACCTCGAGCGCCGGCGGGACCTCAACTGCCCGGTCGAGCCGGGGACCGATCCGGTGGCGGGCACCCGCGATACAATGCTCTGAGGAGGTGCGCCACCTCTTGTTCGGCAGAGCCATCAAGCTGTTCAGGATCTTCGGCTTCACCGTCCGCATCGATCCCTCGTGGTTCATCGTGGCGGTGCTCGTCACCTGGAGCTTCGCCACCGCCGCCTTCCCGACCCAACTGCCGGGCCAGACGCCCGTAACCTACTGGCTGATGGGCGTCGCCGGCGCCCTCTTCTATTTCCTTTCGGTCGTGCTCCATGAGCTGTCGCACTCGCTGGTGGCGCGTACCTACGGCGTCGAGATGCGGGGCATCACGCTGTTCATCTTCGGCGGCGTCGCCGAGTTGCCGGGAGAGGTGCCCACCCCGCAGTCCGAGTTCGTCATCGCTGCGGCCGGCCCGGCGGCGAGCTTCGTCATCGGCCTGGTGAGCGGCGGCCTGGGCTTCCTCGGGCGGCTCGGCGGCTGGCCGGCTCCGCTGACCACCGTGCTCGTCTATCTCGGCTTCCTCAACGTCGCTCTCGCGGTGTTCAACCTGGTCCCCGCCTTCCCGCTCGACGGCGGGCGCATCCTGCGCTCCATCCTCTGGGGCTGGAAGAAGAGCCTGCGCTGGGCGACCCGGATCTCCGCGGCCATCGGCGGCGGCTTCGGCCTGCTGCTCATCGCCCTCGGCGTGGTCACCGTGGTCTTCGTCCCCAGCGGCTTCACCTCGGGGCTGTGGCTGTTCCTCCTCGGCCTCTTCGTGCGCAACGCCGCCGCCATGTCCTACCAGCAGCTCCTGCTGCGCCGGGCGCTCGCCGGCGAGCCGGTATCCCGCTTCATGCACGCGGACCCGGTGACGGTGCCCCGCGCCATCTCGGTGCGCGAGCTGGTGGACGATTTCGTCTATCGCCACCACTTCAAGATGTTCCCGGTGGTGGACGACTCCGGCCGGCTGCTGGGGTGCGTCACCACGCGGCAGATCGGCGAGCTGCCCCGCGAGGAATGGGACCGCCAGACCGCCGGCGCCCTCGCCGAGCGGTGCGGCCCGGAGAACACCGTGCGGCCCGAGAGCGACGCCATGGAGGCCCTCTCACAGATGAGCCGCTCCGGCGCCTCGCGGCTGATGGTCGTCGACGGCGACCGCCTGCTCGGCATCCTCTCGCTCAAGGACCTGCTGCGCTTCTTCTCGCTGAAGATGGAATTGGAAGAGGCCCGGTAACGCCGCCGGCGGCTCATTCGCCTACCGTGGAGGCACTAGAAAAGTAGGAGCCTTTCTGTGAGTACTCCTGGCGAAGAAAACACCGCTTCCCTGCCGCGTACGACCTCCCCCGACCCGCGGGCGGTGCGATTCAGCTTCCGGCGCGCGCTGCTGGGCATCTCGGCGGAGGAGACCTCCTTCGCCCGGCGCCGCTTCCGCGGCGACTCGGCGGCGGTGCGGGAGCGGCTGGAGGAGGTGGGACGCTGCTTCGTCCTCGGCTATAACGCCGCCCTCGAAGAGGACCGGCCGCTGCCTCTCGCCGCCCGCCTCGAAGCCGAGGTGGAGCGCGGCTTCCTGGGCTTCGCCTATGAAGGCGCCGGCATGGCCCTGGCTCTCCTCGACACCCTGATCCCCGGCCGGCGGGACAGGCTCGACCGTTTTCTCGCCGGGCCGGGGGACGCCCACGCCTACATCATCAACGTCGGGGCGGGCTGGATCCTGGCCCGGCTTCCCCTCTCTCCGGAAAGACTCCTGGCGCGCCTGCGAGACCCGCTGCTGCGCTGGCTGGCGCTCGACGGCTACGGTTTCCACCAGGGCTTCTTCCGCTGGCCGCGTGCGGCCGAGGGCAGGAAAATTCCCCGCAAGCTCCGCGGCTACGCGCGCCGGGGTTTCGACCAGGGGCTGGGACGCAGCCTGTGGTTCGTCGAAGGCGCCGACGTGCGGCTCATCCCGCTCACGATCGGCACTTTTCCGGAAGCCCGCCGGCCCGATCTCTGGAGCGGCGTGGGGCTCGCCTGCGGCTACGCCGGCGGCCGCGGCGAGGCCGATCTCGAGGCGTTGCGGCGGGCGGCGGGAGCCCACGCCCCCCGGCTCGCACAGGGCGTCGCCTTCGCGGCCAAGGCGCGCGAGCGGGCCGGTAACCCGACCGAGCACACCGAGCTCGCCGCGCAGGTGATCTGCGGCGCCAGCGCAGCCGCCGTGGCCGCGATCACCGACGAGGCCGGCCGCGATCTGCCTGCCGACGACGCCGGGAAGCCTGCCTTCGAAGTCTGGAGACAACGTATCCAGGACCGCTTCCGTGAAGGGAACCCGCAATGATGGAGCAACCCGGATTCCTGGGCCGTAACGCCGCACGGCTGACGGCGGTGGCGCTGATCGGCGCCCTCTATGGTTTCGCGCGCCTGCCGACGCTGCCGCAGAGCGAGCGGCAGGCCCTGGCCTCGCGCTTCGCCTTCGCCCGCCTGCCGCTGGCGGCGCCGCCCGGCGATCTCTCCCGGTCGGTGCGCGCGGTCCATCCCGACTACCGGGAGATCGCGGCGTGGATCTCCAGCGTCGGCGCCGGCGTGGCGCTCCACGACCTCGACGGCGACGGCCTGGCCAACGACCTGTGCACGGTCGATCCGCGGGTGGACCAGGCGCTCGTGGAGCCGGTGCCGGGCACGGGCGCGCGCTACCCGCTGTTCGCCCTCGATCCCGCTCCTCTCCCCTACGACGCGCGGACCACGGCGCCCATGGGCTGCCTGCCGGGAGACTGGAACGAGGACGGGCGCATGGACCTGCTGGTCTACTACTGGGGCCGGCCGCCCATCGCCTTCCTGCGCCGCGCCGGCTCCGGCTCCCTCGCCGCGGCGGCCTACCGCGCCGTCGCCATCGCCCCGGCGCAGCAGATCTGGAACACCAACGCCCTCACCAGCGCCGACGTGGACGGCGACGGCCATCTCGATCTCATCGTGGGCAACTACTTCCCGGACGGCATGCGCGTGCTCGACGCCCGCGCTCTCGACCGCGCGCACATGCACCGCTCGATGTCGCGCTCGGAGAACGGCGGCAGGAACCGCCTGCTGCTCTGGCGCGGCGGCGCCGCGGGGCCGGAGCCGGCGGTGCGCTTCGCCGACATCGAGAACGCCTTCGACGACAAGACCACCTTCTCCTGGACCCTCGCCGTGGGCGCCGCCGACCTCGACGGCGACCTGCGGCCGGAGATCTATTTCGGCAACGACTTCGGCAACGACCGGCTGCTCCACAACCTGTCGGCTCCCGGCCGGCCGCGCTTCGCCGTGCTGGAGGGCCGGAAGACCTTCACCACTCCCGCCTCCAAGGTGCTGGGCCACGACTCCTTCAAGGGTATGGGCATCGACTTCGCCGACGTCAACGGCGACGGCATCCTCGACCTCTACGTCAGCAACATCGCCCAGAACTACGCCCTGGAGGAGAGCCACTTCGTGTGGGTGAGCACGGGCGACCTGCGGCCGCTGCGCGACGGCGTCGCCCCGTGGACCGATCGCGGCGAGGCGCTGGGCCTCTCGCGCAGCGGCTGGGGATGGGACGCCCGCTTCGCCGACTTCGACGGCGACGGCGTGCCCGAGGCCACGCAGGCCATCGGCTTCCTGCGCGGCGAGAAGAACCGCTGGCCCGAGCTGCACGAGCTCGCCATGGGCAACGACAACAACATGGACCATCCCGCCATGTGGCCCCACTTCACGCCGGGCGACGATCTCTCCGGGCACCTGCACAACCCCTTCTTCGCGCGCGCCCGCGACGGACGCTATTACGATCTCGCGCCCGAGCTGGGCCTGGACGACAGCCGCGTCAGCCGCGGCATCGCCATCGCCGACGTGGACGGCGACGCGGATCTCGACTTCGCCGTCGCCGACCAGTGGGAGCCCTCGTGGTTCTTCCGCAACGACAGCCCGCGGCGGAGCTCCTCGCTGCTGCTGGACCTGCGGCTGCCGACGGCGGGCGGCCTCTCGCGGCCGGCGGTCGGGGCCGCGGCGGCGGTCTACCTTCCCGGCGGCCGCCGGCTGGTCGGCCAGGCCGACGGCGGCAGCGGCCACTCGGGCAAGCGGTCGCCGGAGATCCACTTCGGTCTGGGACCCACGCCACGAGGGACGCCGCTGCGGGTGGAGGTGCGCTGGCGGGACGGCGGCGGCCGGATACGCTCCGCCACGTTGCATCTGGCGCCCGGACGGCACCGCGTGATGCTCGACGCTCAGGGAAGGGAGGGCTGAGCCATGGCGCAAGGAAAGGACATGCGTCTCGCGGCCCTGCGGCGGTTCGCCTTCGCCATCACCTTCCTCAACGTCCTGGGCCATACCGTGCTCGGCTTCGAGCAGTCGCTGGCCCAGCCCGTCGTCGCCCTGCTGACGGCCTATACGATGGAGATGCTGCTCGAGCTGCTCGAGTCACGGCGCCTCGGCCGCCGGCCCCGCTTCCTGGGCTCCGCCGGTCAGCTCGTCGACTTCCTGCTCTCGCCTCACATCACCGGCCTCGCGGTGGCCATGCTGCTCTACGCCAACGACCGGCTGCTGCCGATCGCTTTCGCGGCGGCCACCGCGATCGGCTCGAAGTACGTCTTCCGCGTCGGCATGAACGGCGCCCGGCGGCACTTCTTCAATCCGTCGAACCTGGGGATCACGGCCACCCTCCTCGCCTTCCCCTGGGTGGGCATCGCGCAGCCGTACATGTTCACCGAGAACCTCTCGGGCGCCTGGGACTGGTTCCTGCCGGCGGTGATCGTCTGCTCGGGCTCGTTCCTCAACGGCAAGCTCACCAGGAAGCTGCCGCTGATCGGCGCCTGGCTCGGCGCCTTCGTGCTGCAGGCCGTCATCCGCCACTTCCTGTTCGGCAACCTGCTGCCCGCCTCGCTCAACCCGATGACCGGCGTCGCCTTCCTGCTCTTCACCTTCTACATGGTGACGGATCCCGCGACGACGCCCGTCACGGCGCGCGGCCAGGCGGCCTTCGGCGCGGCGGTGGCGGCGGCGTACGGCACGCTGATGGCGTTTCACATCGTCTTCGGCCTGTTCTTCGGCCTGAGCATCGTCTGCGCCGGCCGCGGCGCGCTCCTCTACCTGCGGGCGCTGGCGGCGCAGAAAGCTGAGGCACGGGTCAAGGTGCCGGTTCCGGCGGAGGCTTGAGATGAGCGAGGGCATCGCCATCGTCGGCATGGCGTGCCGCTATCCCGACGCCCGCAATCCGGGCGAGCTGTGGGAGAACGTGCTCGCGCGCCGGCGCGCCTTCCGGAGGGTGCCGCCGGAGCGCCTGCGCCTGGAGGACTACACTCAGGGCGGTCCGGCGGACCCGGACGGCCTCTATGCCATCGAGGCGGCGCTGCTCGAAGGCTGGGAGTTCGACCGCGTGCGCTTCCGCGTGGCTGGCCCCACCTACCGTTCGGCCGACGCCGCTCACTGGCTCGCTCTCGACGTCGCCGCCGAGGCGCTCGCCGACGCCGGCTTCCCCGACGCCGAGGGGCTGCCGCGCGACGCCACCGGCGTGCTCCTCGGCAACACGCTGACCGGCGAGATCTCCCGCGCCAACACCCTGCGCCTGCGCTGGCCCTACGTGCGCCGGGTGGTGGCCGGCACGCTGGCCGAGGAGGGTTGGGAGGACGAGAAGATCGGCTCGCTCCTCGGCCGCATCGAGGAGGCCTACAAGGCCCCGTTCCCCGTGCCCATGGAGGAGTCGCTCGCCGGCGGCCTCTCGAACACCATTGCCGGACGCATCTGCAATCACTTCGATCTCCATGGCGGCGGCTACACGCTGGACGGCGCCTGCGCCTCCTCTCTGCTCGCGGTGGCCAACGCTTGCTGCTCGCTCGCCGCGGGCGATCTCGACGTCGCCCTCGCCGGCGGCGTGGACCTCTCGCTCGACCCCTTCGAGCTGGTGGGCTTCGCGCGCGTCGGGGCACTCGCGCGCGGCGAGATGCGGGTCTTCGACGCCCGTTCCTCCGGTTTCCTGCCCGGCGAGGGCTGCGGCTTCGTGGTGCTGATGCGCGAGAGCGACGCCGCCCGCCTCGGCCGCCGCTCCTACGCCGTGCTGCGCGGCTGGGGGATCTCCTCGGACGGCCACGGCGGCATCAGCCGGCCCGAGGTGGCGGGCCAGAAGGTGGCCCTGGCGCGGGCCTACCGGCGGGCCGGCTTCGGCATCGAGACCGTCGCCTACTTCGAGGGACACGGCACCGGCACCTCGGTCGGCGACGCCGCCGAGCTGGCCGCCCTCTCCTCCGCGCGCCGCGAGGCCGCCGCGGACGCGTCTCCGGCCCCCGTCGGCTCGGTGAAAGCCAACATCGGCCATACCAAGGCGGCGGCGGGAGTCGCGGGACTGATCAAGGCGGCGCTCGCCGTCCACTCCCAGGTGCTGCCCCCCAACACCGGCTGCGAGGAGCCGCACGCCGAGCTGCAAGGCGCGGGCGCCTCGCTGCGCGTCCTCGACCGCGGCGAGGCCTGGCCGGCGGACGAGCCTTTGCGCGCCGCCGTCTCCGCCATGGGGTTCGGCGGCATCAATACGCACGTGGTGCTGGAGGGAGCCGCGGCCGAGCGCCGGCCGTGGCTGGCCGTCCATGAGCGCGAGCTGCTGGCCTCCTGGCAGGACGCCGAGCTATTGCTGCTCGCCGCGCCGGACTCCGAGTCCCTGGCCGCCGCGGCGGAGCGGCTGGCGGAGCCGGCGGCACGCCTCTCGCGCGCCGAGCTGACCGATCTCGCCTGCGAGCTCGCCCGGCGGCTGAACGATGGTCCGGTGCGGGCGGCCGTCGTCGCCTCGACGCCGGCGGAGGCCGCGGAACGGTTGCGCCGTATCGTCGATGGGCTGCGCAATGGCGAGACGGAGCGGCTGGACGCCCGCCATGGCGTCTTCCTCGGCGCGGGAGCGCGGGACGCCCGCATCGGCTTCCTCTTTCCCGGCCAGGGATCTCCCTCTCATCTCGACGGCGGCGTCCTGCGCCGGCGCTTCGCGGACCTCGCGCCGGTCTACGAGCTGGCCGGGCTCGACCCGCGGGCGGACGCGGTGAACACGGCCGTGGCGCAGCCGGCCATCGTCGCCCACTCGCTTGACGGGCTTCGCCTGCTGGACCGGCTGGGCGTCCGCGCCGCCGCCGCCGTCGGCCACAGCCTGGGCGAGATCACGGCGCTGTGCTGGAGCGGCGCCTTCGATGCCGCGTCCGCCCTGCGTCTCGCGTCCGTCCGCGGCCGTGCCATGGCCGACCTTCGCGGCGATCGCGGCGCCATGGCGAGCCTTGACGCTGGAGCGGGTACGACGGCGGAGCTGCTCGGCGACGAAGGAGCCGTCATCGCCGCCTACAACGGGTCCTCGCGCACCGTGATCTCGGGAGAGACCCGCGCGGTCGAGGCCGTCCTCGAGCGCGCCCGGGATCGTGGCATTGCCACCACGCGGCTGCGGGTCTCGCACGCGTTCCACTCGCCGCTGATGACCGCGGCAGGGCCACGCCTGGCGGCCGAGCTGGAGACGATCGACCTGGCGCCTCTCGTCCGTCCGGTGATCTCGACCGTGACCGGCGGAGCCCTCGCACCTCAGGCGGACCTGCGCCGCCTGCTCCAGGACCAGTTGACCTCTCCAGTACGCTTCACCGAGGCTCTCGCAGCGGTCAAAGATGAGGCCGATCTTTGGATCGAGGTCGGTCCCGGACGCGCCCTCGCCGAGCTGGCCGGCGAAATCCTCGGCGCGCCGATCCTCTCGCTCGACGTCGGCGGCCCGTCGTTCACGGGCGTCCTCCAAGCGGCCGGCGCGGCGTTCGCCCTCGGCGCGCCCATCGACGCGGCGTACCTCTTCGCGGGCCGCTTCAGCCGGCCGTTCGATCCCGAGCGGCCGCTGCGATTCCTGACGAATCCGTGCGAGACGGCGCCGGTGGCTTCCGGGAACGTAGGGGCGGGGCTTGTCCCCACCCGAGATCGATCCATCCTTGACGACGACAGGGCGGGGACAAGCCCCGCCCCTACGAAAAACGAACAAACAGTCCGTGCCCTCCTCCGCCAGCTCGTCGCCGAACGGGCCGAGCTGCCGCCGGAGGCGATCAGCGAGGACAGCCGTCTGCTCTCCGATCTCCATCTCAATTCCATCTCCGTCGGCCAGCTCGTGGTGGAGGCTTCGCGCCGGCTCGGCCTGCGTCCTCCGGCCTCCCCCACGGACTACGCCCGCGCCACCGTGGGAGAGATCGCCGAGGCCCTGGAGGAACAGACCGCTCTCGGCGATGCCGCGGAGAGCGCTGGAGCTCCGGCCGGCGTGGATTCCTGGGTGCGGCCGTTCACCGTGGAGCTGGTGCCGCGCGAGCTGCGGCATCGCGATAGCGGTCCAGCGTCTTCAGAACGGAATTGGCGGATCATCGCGCCGCCGGGTCATCCGCTGGCCGCTGCGCTCGCCTCGCAGCTCGCCGGCGCCGGCGTCGCGCTCCTGCTGCCGCCGGAGACCGATGAGCAATGCGCAGGGCTGTTCGTCGAGGCGGCGCGGGCCACGCTCGCGGCTCCCCGGCCGCTCCGCTTCGCGCTGGTGCAGCAGGGCGGCGTCGGCGGCGGCTTCGCGCGTAGCCTGCACCTGGAGCTGCGGGAGGCCACCACCTGCGTCGTCGAGTTGCCCTTCGATCACCCCGAGGCGGCCGCTTGGGTGGCCGCCGAGGTCGCTGCCGCGTCGGGATATGTCGAGGCCCGCTACGATGTAGAAGGCAGGCGCCGCGTTCCAGTCCTGCGTCTCCTCCCAGCCGCCTTCCGGGCGGGGACAAGCCCCGCCCCTACGTCTGAATTCCTGCCGCTGAACGCCGACGACGTTCTCCTGGTGACCGGCGGCGGCAAGGGCCTCGCCGCCGAGTGCGCGCTCGACCTCGCGCGCTCGACCGGCGCGCGGCTCGCCCTCCTCGGCCGTTCCCAACCGGAGACGGACGCCGAGCTGGCCGCCAACCTGGAGCGCATGGCCGCCGCCGGCGTGCGCGCTCTCTACCTCGCGGCCGACGTCACGGACGAGGCGGCCGTGCGCGCCGCCGTGGCGCACGCCGAAGCGGAGCTGGGTCCGTTGACCGCTCTGCTGCACGGCGCGGGCGCCAACGCGCCACGCCCGCTCTCCGCGCTCGACGAGGAGAGCTTCCGCCGCACGCTGGCTCCCAAGGCCGCCGGCTTCCGCAACGTGCTGGCGGCGCTCGATCCCGCACGGCTGCGGCTGCTGGTCGCCTTCGGCTCGATCATCGCCCGCACCGGGCTCCCCGGCGAGGCCGACTACGCCGTCGCCAATGAGTGGCTGGCGCGGGAAACCGAGCGGTTCGCGCGCGTGCACCCCGGCTGCCGCTGCCTGGCGCTCGAATGGTCCGTGTGGGCCGGGGTGGGCATGGGCGAGCGGCTGGGGACCGTCGAGACGCTGCGTGCGCAGGGAATCGCGCCCATCCCGATCGACGCCGGCGTCTCCATGCTGCGCGAGCTGATCTCGCGTCCGCTGCCTTCCACCTCCCTCGTCGTGGCCGGCCGCTTCGGCGATCCCCCGACCCTGGAAGTGGAGCGGCCCGAGCTGCCGCTGCTGCGCTATCTGGAGAAGCCGCGCGTCCATATCCCCGGCGTCGAGCTGGTGGTGGAGGCCGAGGTCTCCGCCGACACCGATCCTCACCTCGCGGATCACGTCTATCACGGCGAGCCGCTCTTCGCCGCCGTGCTGGGCCTGGAGGCGATGGCCCAGGCCGCCATGGCGCTGGCGGAGACGGCGGAGATCCCCGTCTTCGAGAACGTCGCGTTCCAACGCCCGGTCGCCGTGCCGCCGGGACGCTCGACCACCCTCCGCATCGCCGCCCTGCTGCGCGAGCCTGGAGTGGTGGAGGTCGCCCTGCGCGATTCCTCGAGCGGTTTCGCGGCGGATCATTTCCGCGCCGTATGCCGCTTCGGTCACGCTGAGGACGCCGCGCCACAGCTCCTCCCAACGCCTGGGGACCCAAACGGCAAGGTCGCGCTCGATCCGCAGGACCTTTACGGCCGCATCCTCTTCCACCGCGGGCGCTTCCGGCGCGTTCAGGGATATCGGAATCTCAGTGCCACGGAATGCCTCGCGGACATCTCGCCGGACGGCGCCACCGCTTGGTTCGGCCGCTACCTGCCGGACCGCCTCGTGCTCGGCGATCCCGGAGCGCGTGACGCCGCCATCCACGGCATCCAGGCCTGCATTCCGCACGCGACCCTGCTGCCGGTCGGCGTCGAGAGGATCACCAGCCGCGGCATTCCGCGTGACGCTCCCCTCCTCCTCGCCGCCCGCGAGAGGAGCCGTCACGGCGATGAATTCGTCTACGATCTGGAGATCGTGACCGCCGACGGCCGCCTCTGCGAACGTTGGGAAGGGCTGAAGCTACGAACGGTGGACCGCATCTCGCCGCCGGACGCCTGGGCTGCCGCCCTGCTCGCTCCCTACGTCGAGCGACGCCTGCAGGAGATGCTGCCGGGCTCCCGGTTCCGGATCGCGCTGGAGCGGAACGGAGTTACCGCGGCGGGCCAACACCGTCCGGACGGCAAACCGGAACCCACGGGGCTCTCCCGCTCCCACGCCGAGAACCTCGTGTTGACCGTGGGCTCGGACGGCCGCGTCGGCTGCGATCTGGAGGCGGTCGTCGGGCGCACAGCGGACGTCTGGCAGGGCCTCCTCGGCACGGAGCGCTTCCGGCTGGCCGAGCTGATCGCCCGCGAGCGGAACGAAGGGCTGGACGCGGCGGCTACCCGCGTGTGGGCGGCGGCGGAGAGCCTGAGCAAGGCCGGGGCTCCCCAGGACGCGCCGCTCGTGCTGGAGAAGGACGCCGGCGACGGCTGGCTCCTGCTGCGCTCCGGCGCGCTGCGCATCGGCACGCTGCTCGCTCCGGTGCGCGAGCTGGCCGGCCCGGCGGCGCTCGCGGTGCTCGTCGAGAACGTCCATTGAAGGCCTACGAGCACCGGCACGTCGTCGGCTTCGAAGAGACCAACCTGGTCGGCAACGTCTACTACGTCAACCACCTGCGCTGGCAGGGCCGCTGCCGCGAGATGTTCCTGCGCGAGCATGCGCCGGAGGTCCTCGCCGAGCTGGCGCGCGACCTCGCTCTCGCCACGGTGCGCTGCTCTTGCGATTACCTGGCCGAGCTTGCCGCCTTCGACGAGATCGTCCTCCGCATGCGCCTGGGCGAGATCGTCCAGAACCGCCTCACCCTGCTCTTCGAGTACTGGCGCGGCAACGGCGAAGGCGAGGAACTGGTGGCCCGCGGCGAGCAGGTGGTCGCCTGCATGCGCCGCGAGGGAGATCACGTCGTGCCGGCGCCCATCCCGGCCGCCTTGCGCGAGGCGTTGAAGCCGTACGCTTGAGGTCAAGGGGCGTGAATAATCGACTCGCCTTCTGGCCAGGCTCGACGGAAGTCCGCGCCGTTCAACGTCAGCAGCCGCTCAGCCCCCACCTTCTCGGCCGCGTGGGCAATCAGCGCATCGTAGATCACTCCTCCGGAGAGGCCCATCTCCGAGATTCGCTGAATCGTCTTGGAGTAATCAGCGGGCGATAAGGCGACCAAGTGGGCTGCCGAGGCAACGTTCTCTTGCACGAGACGCCATGCGTCGGCGGGAGAGATCCGCGGCTTCGTGGGGTAGGCGCTGAGAATCGAGAAAAGTTCGGCCAGGCAATGGCTCGCCGTGAGGAATTCAACTTCTCCTGACTTGGCGCGCCTTAACCAAGCGACTGCTTCCGAGTGACGGGGATGAGCCTCAACCAGAGCTGCAAACAAGACTGAGGTGTCGAAAAAGACCTTCACCCCGTCAGCTTCCTGGAACGTTCTTCCCGATCACGCCGGACTGCCGTGTCGAACTCTCCTTCCACCTCGCCAGTGAACACGAGGATTCCATCCTTGAGGACGAGAGGCGAGGTCTCGGCAACAGGCTTGAGGACGATTTCTTCGTCTCGTTCCTCGATCTTGAGAATAGAACCAGGAGAAAGGCCCAGATCGTCCCTTACCTGCTTGGGGATCACGATCCTGCCAAACTTGTCAAGAATAGCTTCCATAGGCATCTCCATTGCCATTCTACACGAGTCATTGGCAATCAACTTGGGCGGCCCCGCCGCGAGGCGTAGCGTTGCCGCCAGCGGCGGAGGAGCATCTCCCGGCGGCGGCGCGTGGGGCGGGGCCGCTCTTCCTCGCCGCGCTGGTGGGCGAGCTCGCGGGCGATCTCGGAGTTGACCTCGCCACCCATGAGCATGGCGAAAGCCGTCAGGTAGAACCAGACGAGCAGCAGGATCACGGCGCCGAGCGAGCCATAGGCGGTGGTGAAGGTATGGCGGTAGGAGAGATAGAGGCGCAGGCCGAAGGAGGCCAGCAGCCAGAGCGCGACGCCGGTCACCGCTCCGGGCGTCCCCCACTGGTGGTCCGGTCTCCGGCCGTGGTTCGGCGCGTAGTTGTAGACCATCTCGAAGGAGAGGAGGACGAACACCAGCACCAGCGGCCACTGGAAGAAGTGCCAGCCGAGAGCGAAGATCAAGCCGATGCCCAAGCGCTCCGCGATGACCTCGCCGAGGGCTGTGCCGTAGAAAATCAATCCCAGGGCGGCGATGATGAGCACGGAGAACATCAGCGTCAGCGCGATCGCGATGAGCCGCCGCGTCCACCACCGGCGGGTGTCCTTGAAGCCGTAGGCCGTATTGAGGGTTCGCATGACGGCGATCATGCCGTTCGAGGCTATCCAACCCGTCAGGATCAGGGAGAGGTAGAGCTTGGTGCCGGTGCGCGCCGCCGCGATCTCTCCCAGGGTGTCGTTGAGCAGCGCCGTCACGTCGCGGCTGGGCGAGATCTGGGCGAGATAGCTGAACAGGATCATGCGCAGGCCCGGATTGGCTTCCGCCAGATAGCCGAGCAGCGTGGTGAGGAACAGCAGCAGCGGGAAGACGGAAAAGAGAAAGACGTAGGCGAGCTCCGCGCAGCGCCCGAGCACCTCGTCCTCCCAGATCTGCCGCAGGAGACGCAGGCCGAACTGCCTCCAGGTGAGTCCGGCGCGCGTCCACAGAGAGGCCATGGTGAAAACGATACCAGCCTGGGAGCGCCGGCGTCTCGCCGGCCTCTTTTACCTTACGAAGAGAGAAGCCG
>JBIOVX010000135.1:0-5648 GCA_044868005.1 Thermoanaerobaculia bacterium
ACACGCCCCGCCCCTACGCCTGGAAACAACGTCAGCCAGCACCGCTCTGCTCCCTTTTCGCCGACAGCACCGCTCCGAAGGCCGCCACCGCCATCCCCAGCACGGCCACGCCCATCGACGCCCAGGCCGCGCCCGCGGTCTTGGTGGGCACCGCCGGCTCGGGCGGCAGGTTGTAGACCTCCGGCCGGTCCACCAGCAGGAAAAAGGCGTTGAGCCCTTCCGTGCCCGGTTGGCCGGCCGCGTCCGCGCCATAGAGATAGGCCTCGCTCATGCCGTGCCGGTGCAATCGCTCCAGGCGGTCCTGCGCCCGTCCTTTCAGCTCGTCGAGATCGCCGAAGAGGATCGAGTCCGTGGGACAGGCCTTGGCGCAGGCCGGCTCCAGGCCGCCCTTCAGCCGGTCGTAGCAGAGCGTGCACTTCCATGCCCGGCCGTCGTCCTCCCGCCGGTCGATCACCCCGAAGGGACAGGCGACGACGCAGTAGCCGCAGCCGTTGCAGATGTCCGGCTGCACGTACACCGAATCGAACTCGGTGCGCAGGATGGCCCCGGTCGGACACGCCTCGAGACACCCCGCCCGCTGGCAGTGCTTGCAGACGTCCGACATCAGCAGCCACGAGAAGTTGCCGAGCCCCGTCTCCTGCCCGGTGAGCGGCACCGGCCGCTCGATGAAGGAGACGTGGCGCCAGGTGGCGGCCCCGAGCGCGGCGGTGTTGTCGTACGACATGCCGGTGAAGAGGAGGCCGTCGTCCGGGAGCTGGTTCCACTCCTTGCACGCCACCTCGCAGGCCTTGCAGCCGATGCACAGCGTCGTGTCGGTGAAGAAGCCGGCCGCCATCTCAGTCCTTCCCCCGCACCACCGGCAGGTCTCTTTCCCGGCCGCCGCCTTCGAGGCGCGGGGTCAAGGGTCCGCTCGTCACCACGCGCCGGCCGCGGCTCCGCCTGCCGGCTTCGATGTTGCCCGTCAAAGCCTTGGACTCCTGGATCGACACGTTGGGGTCCGCCACGAAGGAGATCAGCTCGTTGGCGGCGTCGCCGCGCGCGCGCCCCTTCGATCCCCAGTGATAGGGCAGGCCGATCTGATGGATGACGCGCCCCTTGATGCGCAGCGGCGGGATGCGCTCCGTCACCAGCACCCGCGCCTCGATCTCGCCGCGCGCCGTGGTGATCGTCGCCCAGCCGCCGTTGGTGAGGCCCTTCTCCCGCGCCAGCTCCGGCGACACCTCGCAGAACATCTCCGGCTGCAGCTCCGAGAGCCAGGAGAGCCAGCGCGTCATCGCTCCCGCCGTGTGGTGCTCCGTCAGGCGGTAGGTGGTGATGACGTACGGGAAGCGCGGGTCGTCCCACGCGCGGTGGTAGGGGTTGTCCTTCCGCTTCCACTCCATCCGGCTGGGATTGCACTGCTGGCCGTAGAGCGGGTTCCTGATGATCCCTTCCTGCGGCTCATAGTGCGTGGGCAGCGGCCCGTCGAGCAGCCCGTTGGGAGCGAAGATCCAGCCGCGGCCGTCCGCCTGCATGATGAAGGGATTGTCGCCGGCGATGGTTGCCGTGCCCTTGGCGCCCTCCTTGGGCCGGTAGGAGGGCGGCCGGTCGGCGATGAAGTCCGGCACGTCGTGACCCGTCCAGCGCTGCTTCTCCTCGTCCCACCAGACGTAGCGCTTGCGCTCCGACCAGGGCCTTCCCTCCGGGTCCGCCGAGGCGCGGTTGTAGAGCAGGCGCCGGTTCGCCGGCCAGGCCCATCCCCACTCCGGCGCCACCCACGACTGCTCCTCCGCCGGCTTGCGCCGCGCCGGCTGGTTGGCGCCGTCCCTGTAGCTCCCCGAGTAGATCCAGCAGCCGCACGCCGTCGAGCCGTCGTCCGCGAGCTCGGTGAAGCCGCCGACCGGTTTGCCGTCCGCCACCCGGTAGCCGCTGATCTCGGCCAGCACCGCCTCGGCCGCGGGCTCCGCGATCTCTCCCTCCACCGGGTAGTCCCAGGTCAGCGCGAGGAGGCCGCGATCCTTGGGCGCCGACGATCCGGCGTACAGACCTTTCAGCCTTCTTCCCAGGTGGTAAATGAAGTGCAGCTCGCTGCGGCAGTCCCCCGGCGGCTCCACGGCCTTGTGGTGCCATTGCAGGAGACGCTGCGTGTTGGTGAAGGCGCCGTCCTTCTCGGTGTGCGCGGCGCAGGGGAAGAAGAAGACCTCGGTGCCGATCTCCTCCGGCCGCACCTCGCCGCGCTCGATCTCCGGCGCGTCGCGCCAGAAGTCCGCCGACTCCGTCACCGCGAAGTCGCGCACCACCAGCCAGTCGAGCTTGCGCTGGGCGGCGCGGTGCAAGGCGCCGTGCATCGAGCCCACCGTGGGGTTCTCGCCCATGAGGAAATAGCCCTTGACGGCGCCGTCCGCCATGGCGCTGACGGTCGTCATGTGCGAGTGGTCCCCCGAGAGGCGCGGCAGGGCGTCGAACAGCCAGCCGTTCTCCTGCGTGGCCGCCTCGCCGAACCACGCCTTGAGCAGCGAGACGACGTATTTCGGAAACTCGCTCCACCATCCGGAGGTCGAGCCGTTGAGCTGCAGGTACTTCTCGAAGCTCGTGTCGTGCTGGTCCTTGGGCATCGGCAGGTAGCCCGGCAGGATGTTGTAGAGCGTCGGGATGTCCGTCGAGCCCTGGATCGAGGCGTGGCCGCGCAGCGCCAGGATGCCGCCGCCCGGCCGGCCGATGTTGCCCAGCAGGAGCTGCAGGATGGCGGCCGTACGGATGTACTGCACGCCCACCGAGTGCTGCGTCCAGCCCACCGCGTAGCAGAACGCCGTCGTACGCTCGCGGCCCGAATTGGCGCACACCGCCTCCGCCACCTTGAGGAAGAGGCCGCGCGGCACGCCGCAGATCTCTTCCACCGCCTCCGGCGTGTAGCGGGAGAAGTGGCGCTTCAAGATCTGGAAAACGCAGCGCGGGTGCCGCAGCGTGAAGTCGAAGCGCTCGGCTTCCTTCTGCGTGCCGCGCTCGGAGTGCGGCTCGCCGGTGAAGTGCTCGCGCTGGCCGGCCGCCGGACCCACCTCCGCTCCTTCATACCCCCACGAGGAAGGATCGTACTTACCCGTCTCCGCGTCCCAGCCGGAGAACAGGCCGTCCAGGTCCTCGGTGTCCTGGAAGCCCTCCTTGATGAGGGCCGGCGCGTTCGTGTAGTGGAGGAGGTACTCCGGAAACCAGCGCTCGTTCTCGATCACGTAGCGCACGAGGCCGCCGAGGAACGCGATGTCGCTGCCGGCGCGGATGGGCACGTGCAGGTCCGCCACGGCGCTGGTGCGGGTGAAGCGCGGATCGACGTGGACGATCTTCGCCCCCCGGTTCTTCGCCTCCATCACCCAGCGGAACCCCACCGGATGGCACTCGGCCATGTTGGAGCCCTGGATCACGATGCAGTCCGCGTTCTGCAGGTCCTGCTGGAAGGTCGTGGCGCCGCCGCGGCCGAAGGAGGTCCCCAGACTGGGGACCGTGGAGCTATGTCATATGCGGGCCTGGTTCTCGATCTGGACGACTCCGAGCGCCGTGAACAGCTTCTTGATGAGGTAGTTCTCCTCGTTGTCCAGCGTCGCGCCGCCGAGATGCGCGATGCCCAGCGTGCGGTTGACGGCGTGGCCCTCTTCCGTCTTCTCCTCCCACGTCTCCTCGCGCGTCCGGCGCACCAGCTCGGCCACCCGGTCCATGGCCCAGTCGAGCGGCACCGCCTCCCACTCCGCCGCGAAAGGCCTGCGGTGGAGCACCTGCCGCACCCGGTGCGAGCCGGTGACGAGCTGGAAGGTGGCCGCTCCCTTGGGGCACAGGCAGCCACGGGAGATGGGGGAGTCGGGATCGCCTTCGATGTCGGTGATCTTCTCGTCCTTGACGAAGACGAGCTGCCCGCAGCCGACGGCGCAATACGGACAGACGGACTGCACCACCCGGTCGGCCGTCTCGGTGCGCGGCTGCAGCGCCTCGCTGCGCGGCGAGCGGGCGGTCTCGCCCAGCGCCGTGAAGTCCCCGTTGCGGATCTGCCGCACCACCGGCCACCGCGAAAGCATCTCGAGCAGGCCCATCCGTCACCTCCCGGCAGCGATGCTAGCAAAAGCGGTGCGTAGTGGTTCAGTTTGGCCGGAGCCTACGGACGGGTCTGCCCTTCGAAGCCTCACCCCCTGGCCCCCTCTCCGTGACCGGAGAGGGGGAAAACAACAAGGAGCTGCGTCTTTTTTCTTGTTTCCCCCTCTCCCGTTCGGGAGAGGGGGCCAGGGGGTGAGGCTTCGAAGGGCAGACCTGTCCTCCGAAAAGGACAAAAGGGACCCCAAGGACCCCAAGGACGAGCTCCCCCTGCCCTACCGAAAATCCTCCTAACCAACTCTTTCCAGGCAACTTCCAGCTATGCATACCCTTCGATAAGCATCCGTGGCATACCCCTTGTACTAAGGGCCTGCGGAGATGTTCACCATGAGACGACACCCTCTACTCATTGTCCTTTTCCTGATGGCCTCCCTGCTGGCAGGCACCGCGGCGGAGGCCCAGCGCTACACCAAGCGCGACCGCATGTGGAAGGGCGCCGGAATCGGCGCCGCCATCGGCGCGGCCGGCGCCTACGTCAAGGGCAAGCGGGAAGCGGACGAGATCCTGGCCGGCGCGGCCATCGGCGGCGTGGTGGGCGGCGCCCTCGGCGCCTACATGGACCGCCAGCAGGAACGCCTGGCCCACATCCCCGGCACCGACCTGGAGCGGCTGAGCGACGACACGCTCCTCGTCCACTTCAACTCCGACGTCCTCTTCGGCTCGGGCTCGGCCGACCTCGACTCCAGGGGCCGCGCCATGCTCGATCAGGCGGCGGACGTCATCAACGACTACCGCAAGACCGCCGTCGTGGTGCAAGGCCACACCGACGCGCTGGGCAGCGAGGAGTCCAACCAGTCTCTGTCCGAGCGCCGTGCCCGGGCGGTTGAAAGATATCTGACGAGGCGCGGCGTCGACGCCGGGCGCATCAGCGCCTTGGGCTTCGGCGAGAGCGCACCGGTGGCCAGCAACTCCAGCGCTCAAGGGCGCCAGAGGAACCGCCGGGTGGACGTCCTTCTCAAGGCCAAGTCCGGCCCGCTGCGTCAGGGTTAACGGGGTTTCCCGCTTCGATGGGAAAAGTTGAAAGGAGACGAAACATGTTCAGCATCGTAAGACGACAAGCGCTCATCGTCCTCTGCCTGATGACCTTCCTGGTCTGCGGCGCGGTGGCGGCCGAGGCCGCCAGCACGCATGGCGCGGACCGCACCCTGAAGGGGGCCGTGGCCGGAGCCGCCATCGGCACCGTCACCCAGGTCGTCCGCGGCCGCACCACGGGCAAGGAGATCCTCAAGGGAGCCGCGCTCGGCGGCGTCATCGGTGCCGGCGTCGGCGCCTACAGCGACTACACGCAGGAGAAGAGCGCCCGCGAGAAAGCGGAACGCCAGGCCGACTACTACCAGTACGGTAACAACCGCGCCTACTACGGCAACGGCCGCGCCGTCCGGGCTCGCAACCTCCGCTACAGCGGCCCCCTCACCAACGCGCCCTACTACGCCCAGAACGGTCGTGGCCGGGGCAAGCGCCACTGCAACTGAGGTGTTGAGCCGTACGGTGGGCCTGCGGGTCCGCCGTGCGGTTTCTTCGTAGGGGCGGGGGGT
>JBIOVX010000136.1:0-26463 GCA_044868005.1 Thermoanaerobaculia bacterium
GCGTATCGATTCATCGACAGCTACGACGGTCGCAGCGGTCGTGCGTGGCTGCTGGCAATCGTGCGCAACACCTTCTACACGTGGCTTGAGCAGAGCCGCATCGAGAGAAGCAGTATCGAGTTCGACGAGGAAGCGCTCGCTGCCGAGGGCTACGACATGGGACAGCTCGAACGCGACGACAGTCATTCCGTCGAGGCTCCGGGCTTGAACCTCTGTACCCCACATATTGTAAAGTCTCTATATGGACGCCCCCTCAGTCCACCGGCTTACCGTCCCCGATCTCCCCGTGCTTGCCGCCGCCGCGCCATTCCGGGTCGCGGCGGGCGAAGCTGTCGATCTCCCTTGGCACTTCCACCAGGGTGCGCGTCACATTGGGATCGCAGACGTCGTTCTCGCACTCGTAGGTATAGACGTTCCACTCCTCGCGCCGGCTGAAGCCGGAAAGGGTCTGGTAAGTGTTGCAGTTGCCGCACTTGACTGAAATGTTCCGAATGTTGATCTCCTCGGCCATCGGGACCTCCTTGAAAACTTCCGCGCCGACATCTTGCCACGGTGGCTCGGCTCTTGCACCCATCCAAGTCGGAATGCGAGCAGCACCCGTTTTTCGTGCCCTCGGGGCGTTGCTCCCCGTCCTCGCGGCGTTGTCCGAGGCGGGAGCGGCCCCGACCACCGTCCCCCAGGAGCCGCCGGCCTCGTCGTTCCAGGACGAGGTCTCGGTCGGGCTCGTCCTCGTTCCGGTCGTCGTACGCTCCGGCGGCGACTATGCGAAGGACCTCGACCGCGAGGACTTCCGCCTGCTGGTGGAGGGCAAGCCGGTGACCATCGAGAGCTTCGAGCGGCGGAGCGATGCGCCGGCCAGCGTCGTCCTGCTGCAGGACCTCTCGGGGAGCATGGCGACCGGCGGCAACCTTGAGCTGAGCCGCGAGGTGGCCCGCTTCTTCTTCGACAAGTCGCTTCCCGGAGACGAGTTCTCGATCGCCACCTTCGCCGGCGATCAGCTCCAGGTGGAGGTGCCGTTCACCACCCAGCTCGGGACGCTGCGCGAGGCGGTCTCCCGTTGGGAGGCGTACGGCACCACGGCGCTCCATGACGCGGTAGCCCACGTGCCGCAGATCTCGCTCGAAGGCCGCAACCCGAAGCGGTTCGCCGTCCTCGTCAGCGACGGCGTGGACAACGCCAGCCGCCTCACCCCCGAGCAGGCGCGCCTCGTCGTCCAGCAGGCCCAGCTCCCTACCTATGTGCTGGGCATGCGCTCCGGCGATCCTTACGAGCTGTCGACCGAAGGCAAGAGGATCTACCGCTACGCGGACGTGTTGAACATGCTCGCCTTGGGCACCGGCGGGCGCTACTACTCGATCTCCGGTCCCGAGGAGCTGCAGACGGCCTTGACGGCCATCCTCGACGACGTCCGTCACCAGTACGTGCTGGGCTTCGACACCGGAGACGGGGCCGTGAAGTTCCGTACGCTGAAGGTCGAGGTGAAGGAGCAGGAGAAGAACCTTCGTACCATCGTTTTCCGCCGTGGTTACAAGGGAACACCTCCCGCGGGATCCCGCGCGGGAGGCTAAATCAAACCCGGGGCCCGTTCCCCAGGGAACGTCCCCGCTCTTCAAGGGAGAATCCAATGAGCAGATCGAAACTGTGGATCGTCGCCCTCGCGCTGGCCGCCATTTTCGTCGGCACGACCGGCTGCGCGACCAAGAAATACGTCAAGCAGGAAACCGGCGCGGTCAACACCCGCGTCGACGACGTCCAGGGCCAGGTCGAGCAGGCGCAGACCCGCCTCAACACCCACGAGCAGCGGATCGGCGAAATCTCCACCACCGCGCAGCAGGCGCTGGAGCGCGCCCAGGCGGCCGGCAAGCTCGCCGAGGGCAAGTTCCTCTACGAGACCGTGCTCTCCGACGACAAGGTGAAGTTCGGCTTCGACACCTCGGACCTCTCGCCCGAGGCGCAGGCGGCCCTCGACGAGTTCGCCGCGCAGCTCAAGGCCGACAACAAGAACGTCTACATCGAGATCCAGGGCCACACCGACAACGTCGGCTCGGAGAAGTACAACGAGGAGCTCGGGCTGCTGCGGGCCGAGGCCGTGCGCCGCTACCTGAACCAGAAGCACGGTTTCCCGCTGCACCGCATCAACGTCATCTCCTACGGTGAGACCGCCGCCGTGGCGGAAAACACCAATCGCGACGGCCGCGCCCAGAACCGCCGCGTCGCCCTGGTGGTGCTGCAGTAGGAGACAGATCTTCGTAGGGGCGGGGCTTGTCCCCGCCCTCACCGTTTCAGGGCGGGGACTTGTCCCCGCCCCTACTCCAAAGAGAGAAATTTAACGAGTGGAGGGTGTCGCCGCCGCAGAAGGCGCGCCCGCCTTCTTGATGGCCGCGCGCAGGGTATCGGCGTCGGCGAGGCCGGGCTGGAAGAAGGCCAGGTTCCCCTTGGTGTCCACCACGAGCAAGGTGGGCAGGGCGACCACTCCGAGCTTGCTGGCCACCGAATCCTCGGGATCGAGCAGCACGGGATAGGGGAACGGCTTGTTCTTGAGGAAGCTCTTCACCGTCTCCGGATCCTCCCCCACGTTGGCGGCGAGGAACTGGACGCCGCGCCCCTTGAAGTCGCGGTAGATCGGCTCGAGGATCTGCGCCTGCAGATGGCAGGGACCGCACCAGGTCGCCCAGAAGTCGACCACCACCACCTGGCCGGGGAAGTTCTTCGGACCCAGGGCGCGGCCGTCCACCGTGGTGAGCTCGAAATCGACCTTCTTGCCGGCCTTCGACTTCGGACCGGCGGCGGTCCCCTCCTGGCAACTCATCAGGAGGAACGAAGCCACGGCGGCGGCCACCAGGACAGAGCGCCGGGAACGGAGCGGACGGGAGAGGCTCGGCATCGTCATGACCTCACAGCATAAGGGATGTTTCCAGGCTCGGAAAGCCGGGTTCACCGCCGAGAACAAGAAAAAGCCGGCGGGTAATCCCTACGACCCCGGGCTCCATGCCTTGGCTCCTTCGGGGCGCCGGGAGCGCGGTCGATCGGGGAGGGATGGCGCTCAGCCTACCCGGCGTCTCTGGCGTTTATCCCAGGTCTACGGCATCAGGTCAGGGGCGACGCTGGCGCAGGGGTGTGGTGTTAAGCTTGGGACGTGAAGGTGAGAGAAGAGTTCCTGCCGGCATGGCTGCTAAGGCCGTTGCTGCCGCCTCACGTTCCGCCGCCGCCTTCTGCCGCGGCTCCTTTTCGACGGCGGTCTGTTACGCGTCGCGTGTCTCCCCCGCTGCCGCCGCGGAGCACGCCGAGCCGCTGGCGGGCCGCGCACCGGGGCCAGTAAGAGTGCGGCCGGGGCGTTACCAGCTCAAGGCTACGACAGCGGCCAGTACAGCCGCTTGAGCGGCACCAGGGCGCGGGTCTCCGCATCGAGCTTTTCGTAGTTCTCCACCAGCAGCTTCCGCAGATCAGGCCCGCGCGGCGAGCCCGGACGCGCGCCTGGCCCCGGACTCCCATTGAGATATTCTTTTTTGCCCGCGGGGGGCGGGCCGGCAAGGTACCAGGCGCCTGTGTCATGACTCCGCCAGGAAAACCTGACCATGCATCAGCTCGAGCCGCCGAAGAAATACGACGTCGCTCTTTCCTATGCGCGC
The DNA here is from genome assembly GCA_044868005.1 of Thermoanaerobaculia bacterium. Lineage (GTDB taxonomy): Bacteria > Acidobacteriota > Thermoanaerobaculia > Multivoradales > UBA5704 > DATARR01. The sequence continues at coordinate 3,630 of JBIOVX010000136.1, forward strand.
GAAGACGGCGAGTACGTGAACGCCGTGGCGCGCGCGTTGCGCACCCGCGGGCTGGAAGTGTTTTACGACCTCTTCGAAGAGGCGGACATCGTCGGCCGGAATCTCATCGAACACCTGGTGAACGTGTTCAGATCCAATGCGCGGCTCTGCGTCGTCTTCATTTCCGCGGCGTCCACGCAGAAGAAGTACCCCCGCCTCGAGCGGCAGGCGGCGGAGGCGACCGCCCTCGAGACGAAGGAGCCCTACATCGTTCCCGTATGTCTCGACGACACGCCTTTACCGGGACTGCTCGCGGATCTCGCTCACACTCCCAAGAAGACACCCGAAGCGCTGGCGGAGTTGGTCGTCTTGAAACTGTTGCGCATGGAGGACGGCGGCGTAATGAGCGAGGGTGCGCCGATCGATTCCGAGGCGTGCGTCGTCCGCTACCGGTCCGTAATCGAGCCCGACATGGATATGTTCCGCGCAACGTTTGCACGATTCGAAGGTTGGGCCGAGTCGAAGATCAGCTCCATCCCCATCGAGCTCCGCCTGCCGCGCGGTGTCTCCGAGGCGATCCGCATAGCCCGCGCATTTCGGGACACGCCCGCATGGCGGTCGAGCCGCATCAGCGACGAAGCGCGCGATAGTTTCTCGAAGTTCTACGACGTCCGGCTTCCGGAGCGCGACCAGGAGATCCTGCGCGGGGTTTCGATCCTTCTGCATCACTATCACGACCTGCCGCCGGAACGCCGCGACGTCGCGTTGCGCAAGTTCCTGGCGTCGCGTGCGGTGGTGCTATGCCGGCAGATCCTGATGTACCAACTCGTCGGAATGGAGAGCGTCGAATGGGAGCCGATGTTCGGACGCGTCGGCAGCGTCTGGAACGACAATATCCTTCTCGGTCTGTCCTTCGTCGGTTCTCTCGACGGCGACGAGCGGTACTTCTGGGTCGATGCCGACGGCCGCGACGGTACCGGGGCCATGGTGTTGCCGAGGCCTCTGCGGCTCAACGTGCCGGCGTCGCTGGTGATCGAGGACCGGCTCGAGCCGCTCGGCGCCGATGCGTTCGACCGCCATTTTGCCACTCAGCTCTGCGCGCGCGGACTCGAGGACGGCAACTTCATGACGCTTTGGTACTTCGCTCACTATCCCGAGCGGCTGCAGTTGTGGCTCCGTGGCGAGTGGGCCATCGAAACCGACCACTTCACCAGTGTGAGCACCCGCGAGCTGATGCCGTGTGTGACACGCCTAGTGAAGGATCTCAGGGAATCCAAGGAGCGCGAAAGCGCCCCTCTGCTACAGATCCGAGTGGAAAGCCTCCTTGGTCGGAACGAGCACTGTTACCAAGACCTCCTGCGCCAGATCCTCATTTGACCGTCTCGGTTCCCTCGAACACATCGACCAGGACGCGACACCGTCATCACGCTCGCGGACCGGGCGCGCAAGTGGGGTCTGGTGCTGCTGCTGTGGGCGTTTGTCGCGACCTCCGGGCTCAGCCTCGCGGCGGTGCTGTTGCGCCGCGAGCCCGACGCCGGAGCCCTCCTCCGTCTGGCCGGCGAGAAGGACCGCGAGCTGGTCCTAGCCCTGGCGGACCGGCCCTTCGATCACTTGAAGCAGATCCTGCAGATCCTCCTCCCCGCGCAGACCGCCCTCCTCGGCTCGGCGATGGGTTCTATTACGGGTCGCGGGCGAGCAACACGGAAAGACGATCGTAGCGGCGGGCCGACGGCTGGGAGACGCCCCCGTCCCCGTGGCTCTTTTGAAACGTTTTTCCACCTCGCGCCACCTTCCTGCAAAGAGCGCAGGAAAAAAGAAGCCAAGGATAGACATATAGAAAGTCCTCGAAGCCCAGGAATTCGCCGCTCGCGTCCGTCTCAGTCCAGTGTTCTGGAGGTGAAGAGCCATGCGCAGGAAAGAGCTGGTGGAATTCCGAGCCCCGGAGGAGCGGCCGCAGCCCGCGGACCGCGACAGCCTGGAGCGGCGGAAGCTGGCTGCCGAGGTCGAGAGCCTCGAGCTGCGGAACCGGGCGGAGCGGGAGAAGCTCGAGCGGGAACGGTCCCCCGGACACGGTGTGGACTGGAAGGTCTGGTTGCCGATTCTGCTGTCGGCTGCAACCGTAGCGGTCAGCGCCGGCGCCCTCGGCAAGCAGCTCTATCAATATATCGACGAGCGAGGGCGGGAGTACGAGGTCAAGGCGGGCAAGGATGTCATCGACATCGCCGAGAAGCTCGCGGCGGCCCCGGATCCGTTGAAGAGGAACACGTATGCGGTACTCCTCTCCACGTTCGAGGAGGACGCCCTGCCGGTCCTCTTCGAGCACCTGCGCTCATCGACCAAGGAGGGCCAGCAGCCCATCCTGGATGCCCTCGAGCGCATTCAGCGCAAGCCGAGCGTCGAGGCCGGAACGGTGGCGCGGGAGCTCCAAGCCGAGGCGCGCCACGCCTTCGATCGGCCCGAGATCGACGAAGTAGAGGCGGCCAACTTCGTGACCGCCCTGGGCAAACTCGGCGCGGAGGACAAGGAAGGCTCCCTCGCGCTGCTCGCGCAGTTGCAACGGCGCGTCACCGCCAAGGGAGGGACGGACGGCATCCTCACGGGCTTGATCGATGAGGCCTGCCGGCGGCTCGCCGGCGGCGCCTGTCCAAAGGAGAGTTGATCATGCAGGGTTCGCCGAAGATCACGGTCCTCCTCTCCGTGGCGATCATCCTGGGCCTTGCCGCCGCCGGCGAGGGCGCGCCGAAGCCGCCAGCGTTGCGCGCGCCACGCATTGCGCTCTTCGAGCTCGCGGCGCAGAACCTCGAGAAGAAAGAGCTCGAGGTCAAAAATTACCTCGAAGAGAACCTCTCGAAGAATCTGACCCGCGAGGGTCTGCAGGTCACGAAAGTGACGTACGCAAAGCAAAGCTTCATCCGCGATGAGGCCGAGTACGCACGCTCGTCGCAATCGGATTTCATCCTCAAGGGGACGCTCACCTTCGTCGACAACCAGTTTGCCGTCTCGGTGGTGCTGTCGCGCCGGCAGGGCAAGGGCCCGCTGCGAGAAGTGCTCCCTGCGTGGGAGGCGCGTGTGCCCAAGGAACTGGCGTCGTACGTGTTGATTCCATGGTTCAAGTATCTCTCGGCGGTGATCGCCAATGTGGCGTGGGAACGGCCCTTGCGGCAGGCGGTGTTCACGTACTGCTTCGCATGGTATTCGGAGGAGGAGAAGATCAAGAAGCTGGCGGAGTACCTCGCCGTCGAGCTGCCGGATCGCTTGGAGTTCGGCGGCGGCCTCGGGCCGAAATATCAGGTCCTCGGCTTCAAGGAGCGGACCGCCGTGATCCAGGTCTGCAACCCCAGCAAGGACGTCGGCGACTACCTCAATCTCTACGACTACGTCATCTCCGGCGACGTGCAGTCGAACCTGCCCGGCAAGATGACGATCGGCTTCAAGGTGCGGACGAGAGGCAAGGCCAAGCTGCGGGAGGAGCTGACCAGCGAGAAGGACTTCCCTTGGATCGTCGGCGAGGTGGGAAAGATCATCGTCGCCCGTTGGCCCAAAGTGATTGCAAAGTGAGGGTCCCCGTCATGGCAAAACGAATTCGCCTCTCGCGGCTTTCCACCCTTTGCGGCGCTGTGGCCGCCGTCCTCTTCGCCGCGGCGGGCGCCGCCCAGCCGGGGGCCCAGCCGCTCGCACCCAACGCCTCGGTGCCGCACGAGCGGCCCGGCCCGTCGGAAGCTCTCCGGCTCGCCGTGCCGGAGTTCGCGGGCAACGGCTCGGCCGAGGAGCTGGGCTTCCTCCGCGGCGCCCTGCCCACGCTGTTGCGCGTGTCTCTCCTGGCGCAGCCGGGGATCGCCTTCGTCGAAGGCACCGCGCCGGTGGGCGGACCGCTGAGCCCGGAGGAGGCCATGGCGCGCGGCGCCGACTTCCTCCTGGAGGGGAGCTTCTTCTACTACGAAGGCAGCATCCGCCTCGACGCCGAGGTGCGCGATCTGCGCGGCAGCGGCAAGGCGAGCCTGTCTTCGAGCGTCGTGGCGCTGGAAGACCTGTACGCCGCGGTCGGCGAGCTCGCCGCGGACCTCAGGAAGAACCTGCCGGAGCTGCGCCGGAACAGCGGCGCCAAGCGCATCGCCGTCTCCTGCTTCGCCAATGCCACCGAGCCCAAGACAGAGCAGCAGGGGTGGATCGGCGCCAGCCTGGGGAAATATCTGAGCACGAACCTGCTCGCGGGCGAGGACGTGACGGTGCTGCCCTGGGACGAGACGAAGCAGGGTTGCTCGGACAACGGCTCGCCACGCCGGCCGCGGGCGCTTTTCGCCGAGTTGGCCGCCGACGCCCTGCTGCTCGGCCGCTTCGAGATTTCCGGCCAGGAGGTCACCGTCTTCCCCGAGCTGACGCTGGCGGACGGCGGGATCCGCCTCTCCTTCCCGGCTGTCACCGGCTCGGTCTTCCGCATGGAAGATCTCGAAGATCTCGTGACCGAGGACGCGCAGGCCCTGCTGAGAATCCTGCTGCAGGGAAAGACGTGGCGTCTCGAGCCTTTCGCCGGGGAGATCGGGCTGGAGGAGGCCGCGGCCCGCGCCACCGCGCTGCTGCAGCGCGGCGAGGACCTGCCCCTGGCGCTCTGGCTGTTTCACCGCGTCAAGGAGCTGGCGCCTGACGATCCGCGCGGCCATGCCGGCGTGGGCGCCTGCCGCCTGGCCGGCGGCCGCTACGGCCAGGCGCTGCGCGAGCTGTCGCGGGCGGCTGAGATCGCGCCCGAGCGCGCCGACGTCCGCCAGCTCCTCGGCGACGTCTACCTCAAGCTCAACCGCCTCGACGACGCCCTGAAGGCCTACCGCCAGGCCGCGGACCTGGCGCCGAACGTCTATGAATACCCGCTCAAGTTGGGCGTCGCCCTCCAGCTCGATGGCAAGTACGCGGAGGCTCTCGCGGTGCTGGGGACGGCCGCCGAGAAAGGCGCGCCCGCCGCGGACGTCCACGTGGCCATGGCCAACGTGCTGCGCTCGTCCGGAAATGCCGAGCGGGCGGCTGAGGAGTACCGCCTGGCTTTGGCGGCGAAGCCGGACTCACGCGAAGCCCGGCTGGGCTTGAGCGAGGTGCTGGTGGCACAGGCCGCCCCGTCGATCGTCAAGCGCGACTTCGATGCAGCCTTGAAGCTGCTGCGAGAAGCCCAGGACTTGAGCCCTTCCGCCCTCGGCTACGCGCGGCTCGCCCTGATTTTCACCGAGACTCAGCGCTACGAAGAAGCCGTTCGCGTCACGGAGGAGGCGGAGCGCGCGGGGCTCGGCACCGCTCCGGTGTTCCACAACCGCGCTTTTGCGCTGGCCAGGCTCGGCCGGCGCGACGAAGCGCTGAAGGCCTACGACGCGGCGCTCCAGCTCCAGCCGGAGAGTGCCACCACCCTGCTGAACAAAGCCAACCTCCTGACCCAGATGAACCGCGCGCCGGAAGCGCGCGCGCTGCTCGCCCGGGTCCGTGCCGACAGGATAAATCTCGAGACCCGTGTCCGCATCGCCACGGTCCTCGCCCGGCTGGAGGAATACCCGGCGGCCTTGGCAGAGCTCGACGCCGTACTCAAGCTCGATCCCAAGTCGGTCCTTGCGCTCAACGCCAAGGCCTTCGTCTTCAACCGGATCGGCCGATACGACGAGGCGGTGGCCGTGCTCGACGATGCCCTACGGCTCGATCGAGCCAACGACGGCCTGTACACCAACCGCGCCTACGCGCTGGCCGAGCTGGGCCGCCACGAGGACGCCATTGCCGCGGCCGACCGCGCCCTGGCCATCAACTCCCAATCAGCCGCGGCGCTCAGCCACAAGGGCTACAGCCTTTACCTGTTGGGCAAATCGGAGGAGGGGTTGGAGCTCATCCGCGAGGCTGCCGCCCTCGATCCCGCTTATGGCGGCAGCCGCTACAACCTGGCGAGGGTCCACGTCCGCCAAGGGCACAATGAGGAAACCTTGGCCGACCTCGCCGCCGCGTTCGACCTCGATCCGCGGTTTCGCACCCTGGCTCTCGAAGCGCCGGAATTCGCGGCCTTGCGGCTCGATCCGGGCTTTCGGCGCCTGTTGGCGCGCTTCCAGACACCTGACTCGGCGAATCCCATGACTCCCGCTTCTCCGGAGAGCAGCAACGGACCCGGCTAACGGGCGGTCAGCACGACCACAGATTGTGCTGCAGGTTGTGCGACAGCCTCGCGACCTCTGGACGGTGCCGAGCCGTTCCAGATTTGGAACCTCCCAGGCCATGGACGGTTTCAAGAATGAGACCCGCAACCGATCCCGCGTGAGGCCGAGCGTTTGTTTTCAAGCGCTTGCGAAATTCTCTCCTCTGGTACAGGGCGTGCACTTCCGACGATCCGACTGGGGAAAGTCACCGACGAAAAGGAGGTTCCATGAAGACGTACTCGCCTTGGCAGATCGCTACGGCCGCGGTTGGCTTTAACCGCAAAAAAGGAGGGCATCTCATGACCTCGGGCCGTGGCCTACCGATCCCATCCGTTCTGGTGGCGCTGGTCATTATGGTGGCGCTGGCCATCCTGCTACCGGACTCAGCGCAGGGCGAATGCTGTCGCTGCCCAATCACCGGCACTCCGGCTTGCTCGGAATGCTGCTACGTCGATCAGTTTGCCCTCTGCCAGGAATACCCCGGTCCGCCCGTCCACTGCGGCTGCACGTGCGTGGACAACCCCGACTATTGGCCCGACGACGGCGGCTGTAAGAGGCTCAGCTCCCGTACGCTCGTGATCGGCTCGGACCGAGCCGAGAACGTTGGGCGCGACCGCCGCGAGACGTTTGGCAAGTGGGGCGGAGCCTCTGGGGCAAGGTCCCGGCCAGATGCATCGGAAGCGGAGGAGGAACTCGCCGACCACCAGCTTCGATTCGGCCTCCTGCATCCGGGAGCCCGGCGGGAGGGGTCCTTCAACTTCGAGGAATGGGCGCTGGTGTCGTCAGCGGGCGACAAGGCCACGGTGCTGAACGCCTCGACCGTCGAGTTCGCGAACCGTGTCCAGGACGTGGCCGAGCGCTTTCGGCCACGCGGGAAGGGCACCTCCACCGTTCTCGTGATCGAGGACGCGGAGCATCCCCACAACAGCCGCGAGATCCCCGTCCCGGGGGTGGCACCGATCGACTTCGACGCGGGGCTGCCGGTGAGCGCAGCCGGCCAGGAGGCGTGGTTCCGGGCCGAGGTCGGTGAGGACGGGGTGATCGATCAGGTGATGCTCATGAATTCCCCCGAAGCGTTCTCGTCGTTCTGGATCAACGAACGACTGCGAGACCATCTGAGCCTTCGCTACGCCGACGAAGGACGGCATCGCGTCGTAGTGTTCGGCGCGGTGCGTGCCAACGCGAGGGGCCATCTCGTGATGACGAATTCCTGGGTGGCCCTCCCCAAATGCTGCTGCGGCGGGCATCACTGCGTTTGAGCGTTCCCCCTGTGCGGCCCAGGTCCTGCGACCGTGCCAAGGCTCGCCTCTAAGTCTGTGCTGGAGTGAGTTGAATGGTGCCCAGGGTCGGAATTGAACCAACGACACCGTGATTTTCAGTCACGTGCTCTACCAACTGAGCTACCTGGGCACTGGGGAGCCGGACGGCTCCGAGGGGGGAGATTTGTAGCAGCCGGGAGGGGCCGAAGTCAAGGCCGGACCTCGGCGGCGCCTATTCACTCCTGGCGGCGTACAATGGGATCCACAAGCGCTGATCTCGACCTTGGAGCCCACATCATGAGCCGCCTGCTGCCGATCCTCTTCGCGGTCCTCTGCCTCGCCGCCGTCTCGCTCTCCGCGCAGGAGACGGGCGCCGGCCGGCACCCTCGCGCCATAAACATTGGTTCCAGCGGTCATGTCAGCCTCGGTCAGGGGCCGGCGGGCCAGGGACCGTGGCGGGGAGCGCCGATCAGCCTCAGCCTGCGCGGCGCACCATTGCCGGAGGTCCTACGCTCGTTCGCGCAACTCGCCGGCTTCAACCTGGTCCTCGACCCCAGAGTCCCCTCGGAACCCGTCACGGTGGAGCTCAAGGACGTGCCTTGGGACCTCGCGCTCTACGTGATCCTCAAGACCCACCACTTGGGCGCCGAGGTCGACGGTCAGTTGTGGCTGGTCGCGCCGCCCGGCTGACCGGATTCACGGCTCCGCGGCCGGTCTCCGCGGCTCCCCCTTCTCCACCAGGGAACGGATGCGGCCGTCCTCCTCTTCCATCTCCACGAGGCGATGGCCGGCGCGCTCGCACCAGACGGGCATGTCCTCGCGGATGCCGGGATCGTCGCCGACGATCTCCAGGAGGTCGCCCGGCTGGAGCTTGCGCATCTCTCTCGCGGCGAGGAGGATGGGCAGCGGGCAGAGGGCGCCGAGGACGTCGAGGCGATGGGGCACGAGATCCTTCCTTCCTCGCCGCGCGCGGCGGGCCGGAGTTGCGCGTACAATAGGCCGGAAATGCTGCAACGATTGTATATCCGTCTCGCCCTGGCCCTGGTCTACCTCTCCGGAGCGGCCCTGCCGGCGGCCGCCTGGACCCCCGGCACGCAGGCGACCATCGCCCGCGAGGCCGCTCGCCTCTCGCCGCCGGACCTCGCCCGCCAGATCGAGAAGCACCGCCGCGCCTTCGAGGAGGGGGTCAAGGCTCCCTTCTCTGAATCCGATGCCGGACGGCACATGAAGAACCCGGACGGCTCGGGCCAGCTCGACCGCGCCGCTCTCGACGCGGCGGCGGCGGCGGTCGCGGCCATCCGCGAGCATCAACCGTTCGAGGAGATCGTGCGCCGGCTGGGCGTCGTCGCCCACTTCGTGGCGGACGCCAACGATCCCCTCGCCGCCTCGGGCGCGGACGCCGAGGAGGGGCGCTACTTCGCCGACTATCTGCGCTACGTGGAGACGGCCGAGCCGCGGTTCCCGCTGGTGTTCTACGGCGTGCAGCCGGGGCTGGAGGCGAAGCGGGACCTCTCGCCCCTGATCGCCGCCGCCCTGCGCCGCGGGCGCGAGATCTATCCCATGATCGGCCGCGAGTACCGGCGGATCGGCTTCATCTCCGGCCTTGGCGTCTTCGACGACCGCTCGTCGGCGTTCGGCGCCGCCTCGCTCGCCTTCAGCCACGCGGTGACGGACGTGACGCTCGCCCTGCGCTATATTTGGATCACGGCCGGCGGCATCGACGACCGCGCCCACCTGCCGGCCGGCGGGTCGCGGCTGACGGTGCTGCCGCGGGCCGCGCCGTAATCTTCCCCGCATGCTTCCCACCCGCCGCGCCCTGATCTCGGTGTTCGACAAGACGGGCCTCGAGGAGCTGGCCCGCGGCCTCTCGCGCCTGGGTATCGAGATCGTCTCGACCGGCGGCACCCTGAAGTTCCTTGAAGAAAAAGGCGTGCCGGTGACGGCCGTCTCCGCGGTCACGGGCTTTCCGGAGATCCTCGACGGCCGGGTGAAGACGCTCCATCCGCACATCCATGGCGGCATCCTGGCGAACCGCTCGGTGCCGGCTCACCTGGAGGCGTTGGACGAGCACGGCATCGGCCGCATCGACCTGGTGGTGGTGAACCTCTATCCGTTCCGCGAGACGGCGGCGCGCGGCGCCTCGTTCGCCGAGACGCTGGAGATGATCGACGTCGGCGGCCCGACCATGGTGCGGGCGGCGGCGAAAAACTTCGGCGGCGTGGCCGTGGTGGTGGACCCGGCGGATTATCCGGCGGTGCTGGCGGCCCTGGAGGAAGGGCAGGGCGCCGTGTCCGAGCCGCTGCGGCGGCGGTTGGCGTTGAAGGCGTTCCAGGCGACGGCGCAGTACGATGCTGCGATCTCCGAGTGGCTGGCCGCCCCGCCCGTCCCCATGATCGATTCCAGTGTAGGGGCGGGGCTTGTCCCCGCCCAGGAGGAGTTTCCGCAGACGAAGACCCTCACGTTGCGGCGTGAGATGGTGCTGCGCTACGGCGAGAATCCGCACCAGGGCGGGGCCGTCTACTCGCTCGCGGGCGGCCCCGGCGTCTTCGGCGGCTTCCAGGCGCTGCAAGGCAAGGAGCTGTCGTGGAACAACCTGCTGGACGCGGACGCGGCGCGCAAGATGGCGGCGCTGTGGACCGAGCCGGCGGTGGTCATCGTCAAGCACAACAATCCCTGCGGCATCGGCCGCGGTGCGGATCTGGCGGCGGCGTACCGGCGGGCCCTCGCCACCGATCCGGTGTCGGCCTTCGGCTCGGTGATCGCCGTCAACCGGCCGGCGGACGGCGCGCTGGCCGAAGCCCTGGCGGATCTCTTCGTGGAGGTGCTGCTCGCTCCGGGCTTCGACGCGGCGTCCCGCGAGCGCTTCGCGGCGAAGAAGAACCTGCGGCTGATCGACGCGCCCCTCTATCGCTCCTTCGCCGGCGACGTCGAGCTGCGCGCCCTCGACGGCGGCTTCCTCGCCCAGCCGCCGGACGCCTTCCCCGACGACGAAGCCGCCTGGAGCTCGCCGACACGCCGGCCGCCCACCGCCGAGGAGCGCCGCGCCCTGGAGCTCGCCTGGAAGGTGGTGCGTTACGTCAAGTCGAACGCCATCGTGGTGGCCAACGGCGATCAGACGGTGGGCATCGGCGCCGGCCAGATGAGCCGGGTGGACTCCTGCCGGCTGGCGGTGGAGAAGGCACAGCTCCCGGTGGCCGGCTGCGTGGCCGCCTCGGACGCCTTCTTCCCCTTCCGCGACGGGCTGGACGTGCTCGCCCGCGCCGGCGTTACCGCGGTGATCCAGCCGGGCGGCAGCAAGCGCGACGACGAGGTGATCGCCGCCGCCGACGAGGCAGGGATGGCGATGGTGCTCACCGGGGTGCGGCACTTCCGGCATTGATCCCTGCCGCGCCTGAATCTTTTTTCATTCCCTGTTTCTAGTTGTGCCCGGTCAAATTCTGGTAGCTTTTAAAGGAAGTCCGTCATACCACGGAGTGGGAGGGACGGGTGTTCTGCCTGAAGCAGTTTCCCAGGTGTCATGGCGGACGGTCGCCGCCGAAGCGGTGCGGGGAGATCCCTGTGGTTCCACGGTACCCGGCCGTCACCCACCGTGGGCGGCGGTCCCCGAAACCGCAATGACACCCGGGAGGGCCAACTGTGAGTTTTTCGAAGTTCATCGAAGGTCCACTGACCCAACATCTCTGCCAGATGGAAACGGCTGGGCCCGAATGTACCGGGGGCGGTGATGCCGCCCCGATCCAGCCCATCACTTTCGGCGTCGCCATCAGCGAATGCGGCGGCATCCAGACCTGCGGCCAGACCTGCCTGATCACCTGCGGCGGGCCGACCCAGTGTGCGGGCGTCCACACCTGCGGCAGGACCTGCATGCCGACCTGCGGCGGGCCGACACACTGCGGCGGCATCCACACCTGCGGCGCGACCTGCCAGCCGACCTGCGGCGGGCCGACCCACTGCGCCGGCGTCTATACCTGCGGCGCGACCTGCCAGCCGACCTGCGGCGGGCCGACACACTGCGGCGGCATCCGCACCTGCGGCGCGACCTGCATGATCACCTGCGGCGGGCCGACCCACTGCGCCGGCATCCAGACCTGCGGTCCGACCTGCCTGATCACCTGTGGCGGACCGACCCACTGCGCCGGCGTCCATACCTGCGCGGTCCACACCTGCGCTCAACTTCTCACTTGCGGGCCGACCTGCGGCGGCATCCAAACCTGCGGCGCGACCTGCCTCCTCATCACCTGCGGCGGCGGACAGACGCAATGCGGCGGCGTCCTCACCTGTGGTGGCGGCGGTGCCTCGCACTGCAACCTCAACACCTGCGTCGCCATCGTCTGCGGCGGCGTCTCGGGCGGATTCGGGTGCGGCGGCGTCGACCCAGGCCCCCTCGTCGAGGGAGTCGCGGGAGCAGTCACCGTGGGCGGACCGACGGTCTGTCCCGGCATCCAAACCTGCGGTCCAGGCTGCCCTCCGGGTGAGGGAGGGGTTACCGTGGGCGGTCCGACGGTCTGTCCCGGTATTCAGACCTGCGGTCCAGGCTGCCCACCGACCTCGGGCGGTCCGACGGTGTGTCCCGGCATCCAGACCTGCGGTCCAGGGTGTCCTGCTGAAGGGGGCACCGGCGGCGGCAAGCCGAGACGTAAGCGGGCTGCCAAGAAGCCCAAGTCCTGATGTCTCCAGGCCCGGCTCCCTGTAAGATGGGGGCCGGGCCCCCTTTCCCCGCGGAATCACGCATGCTGTCTCTCAGTGTCGACAATGTCCTGCATTACCTGGCCGAACGCCGGCTGATGACCGTCGAGTCGGCGGTGGACGGCGACTTCATGGTGGTGGATCAATCGAGCCGCAACCGCAACCTGAAGGTCCTCCGCCGGCGCGCTCCGGGCTACTTCCTCAAGCAGGCACGCCACCGCAATCCCGCCTTCCTGCGCACCCTGGAGCGGGAGGCGGCCTGCTACGGCCTCGCCACCCGCCATCCGGAGCTCGCGGGCCTCTCGGGGCTGATGCCGAAGCTCCATCACTACGACGAGGACAACGGCCTGCTCGTGCTGGAGATGCTGCCCCGGGCGGAGAACCTGTGGGAGCACCACCAGCGCCTGCGCGGCTTTCCTCTCGCCATCGCCGAGCTGCAGGGCGAGCGGCTCGGCGCCTTTCAGCGCCAGGCCGAGCGCTTCCAGCCGCAGCTCGAAGCGCAGGGACTCTTCGACCGCCAGGTGCCGTGGATCCTCTCCATCCACCAGACGCAGCCGCAGTACCTGAGCCAGATGAGCCAGGGCAACGCCCAGCTCCTGCAGATCCTCCAGGGATACCCCGAGTTCACCGCGGCCCTCGACGCCCTGCGCCGCACCTGGGGGCCGCGCATGCTCGTCCACGGGGACGTCAAGTGGGAGAACCTGATCCTCTGCCGGACGAGCGACGACGCGCCGCTGGAGCTGCGCATGATCGACTGGGAGATGGCGGACCTCGGCGACGAGTGCTGGGACGTGGGCGCCATCTTCCAGGCCTACTTCAGCTTCTGGATCTTCAACTTGCCCCTCGGGCCCGGCGTGTCGCTGGCGCAGGCGGCTGAGATGTCCTCCTACCGCGAGGACGACATGCAGGCGGCGCTCGCCGCGTTCTGGCGCAGCTATGCGCGGGCGCGCGTCATCACCGGCCGCAGCGAGCGCCGGCTGCTCGAGCGCACCATGGCCTGCGCCGCGGCGCGCATGATCCAGACCGCCTACGAGGCCATCCAGCAATCGCAGCAGATGACGCCGCAGGGTCTCTGCCAGCTCCAGATGAGCATGAACATCCTGCGCCAGCCGGCGGCAGCCGCCCAGGAGATCGCCGGCCTGGGAGGGGTCCGGACGTGAGGGGAGCCAAGACTCCCCTGGCGGAGATCCTGAAGGCCCTCCACGTCGAATCGCCGCAGGCCTTCGTCCTCGGCGGCCGGCGGTTTCCCATGCCGCCCGTGGCGGCGGCGCCGGTGCCGGCGGCGGCGGCGCCAGAGCAGAAGCCACCCCTCGTCGAATGGATGAGCGCCATCCTCTACCGCTACGCCTACACCCGACCGTTCCGCCCGCCGCTGCCGGCGGAGGATCCGCCGCCCATGGGCATGATCGACGAAGCCCTGGCCGCCGAGCTTTCGGCCGCCAACACCAGCCGCGACCGCTGGGAAGACGGCTGGTCGATCAGCCAGATCCACTCCTCGGGGGAGGTGACGGCGCAGCGGGGAGGCGCCACGCGCAACGTCTGGCCGGGGCAGTTCCTGAGCAAGGACGGACCGGGCGCGCGGCCGCGCCCCGGCGCCCGCATCAGCCTCTTCTATCCCCGCGAGTCGACGTCGCTGCAACCGGGCTTCTACTACTGCTTCGGCGAGACGCCCGAGGACGCCGGCAACGGCTTCGGCATCGCCCGCGCCTATTGGAACGTCTCGGCCGAAGGCGCGCCGCAGCTCGTGCGCCTGCTCTCGCGGCGCCTCAACGAGTTCCAGGTGCCCTTCCGTCTCAAGTGCGCAACGCTGCGCGGCGAGTACGAGCGCACGGACGTCGCCGTGCTCTACGTGACGAAGCGGATGTTCCCCGCCTTCGCGGATCTCCTGCAGGACATCTACCCGGAGCTGCGGCCGCACCTGGGCGAGGAAGTGCCTCTCTTCGCGCACCGCTTCGCCGCCGGCGTGGGCGTCGCCGAGGACCCGGGCAACGGCGAGAGCTTCGGCCAGCACCGCTGCCGGGTGCTGGCCGAGGCTTCCTGGAGCTGCTTCCTGCGCGGCGCTCAGGATGCGGAAAGCCTCCTCGCCGAGCTGCGGGAGAGGCTCGACGACGAGGGAGTGGATCCCGACCGGCTCTACCTCAACGCCGAATCTCTCGACGTCTACGCGCCGCCGCCGGGCCTGGAGCGCAAGGGCGCCGCGGCGGCGGCGGCGGCGCCCGCAGTGGCGGACGATTTCCTCGCCACCGCCGCCTCTCTGGGCGCGCGCATCTGCCGGGACGCCCTGTGGGCGGACGGCCGCTGCAACTGGACCGGCTTCTCCATGGAGGCGCTCGACGGCCGCTGGCGGCATACGCATCGGGCCTACGGTCCGGAGCCCTACTCGGGCACCAGCGGCATCGGCCTCTTCCTGGCCCGCCTTCACCTCGCCACCGGCGAGCGGGCCTTCCGGCGCACGGCGCTCGGCGCGCTGCGCAACGCCCTCGCCCGCGCCGAGGACGTGGAGCCGCCATCCCGCCTGGGCGGCTGGGCCGGCTGGAGCGGCCTCGGCGGCGCGGTGCTCGAAGCCGCGGCGCTGCTGGGCGAGGACTCCTTGCGCGAGCCGGCGCTGGCGCTGCTCGGGCGGATCGCCGGCGGCGAGCCGGGCTCCGGCTTCGACGTGCTGGCCGGCCCGGCCGGAGCCATCCCCTTCCTGCTGCGCGCCCACCGCAGCCTGGGCGGCCCCGCCTCCTTCCTCGACGCCGCCGTCCGCCTGGGCGACCACCTGATCGAGATGGCGAACCGCTCGGACGCCGGCTGGTCCTGGGGAGAGATCGCGCCGGGCTCGAAGCAGAAGGGGGACCTCCTCGGCTTCTCCCACGGCGCCGGCGGGGTGGGCTGGAGCCTGATGGAGCTGTGGAACGTCTCGCGGGAGGAGCGCTTCCGCCACGCCGCCGAAGAGGCCTTCCGCTACGAGCGGCACTGGTACGACCCGCAGCGCCGCAACTGGCCGGACCTGCGGGACCCGGAGCTCTCGGGCGCGCCGGCCACCGACGAACCCTCCTTCATGACCGCCTGGTGCCACGGCGCGGCGGGCATCGGCCTGGCGCGCCTGCGGGTGTGGCGGATCACCGGCGACGAGGTCTACCGCGCCGAAGCCGAGGCCGCCCTCGCCGGCACCTTCGACCACGTGCTCGCGGGCGGCACCGAGATGAGCCAGACCAATTACTGCCTCTGCCACGGCCTCGGCGGCAACGCCGACGCGCTCCTCGAGGGCTGGCGGGTGCTCGGCAACGCCGACTGGCGGCGCCGCGCCGAGGAGGTCGGCCGGCGGGGGATCGAGACCTATCAGGCGCAGAAGGTCCCCTGGCCCTGCGGCACTTATGGCAGCGTGGAGGTTCCCGGGCTCATGCTGGGCCTCGCGGGGATCGGCTGGTTCTACCTGCGCCTCGCGGACCCCGAGACTCCGACGGCGCTGATGGTGGTGCCGGAGTAAGGGGAAGCTTCTCTCCTCTCCCGTTGTTGAAACCACGGGACTGTAGAGGAGACCACCAT
The DNA here is from genome assembly GCA_044868005.1 of Thermoanaerobaculia bacterium. Classification (GTDB taxonomy): domain Bacteria; phylum Acidobacteriota; class Thermoanaerobaculia; order Multivoradales; family UBA5704; genus DATARR01. Next base: position 19,237 of record JBIOVX010000136.1, read on the forward strand.
GAGACGACCCAACCTTGCTTACCTGACCGCCCTCGCGCTGCTGGCAGCCTTCCCGGCGGCGGCGGACGTGGACCCCTGGACGGTGCTGAACAACGTGCGGCGGAGCCTGGTCGAGGCCGGGCCGACGGGGGCGAGCTTCGTCCAGACCTTCATCGCGGCGGGGTTCTCGTCAGGCGACAAGGAGTCCGGACGGCTGGCGCTGGCGCTGCCGGACTGCATGCGCTGGGATTACCTCAATCCCTTCCCCAAGAGCTTCCTGCTCTGCGGCGGCACCGTCCACGCCTGGAACGAGGGGGACCCGACCGGCCACCGCTACCGCGTGGACCGCAAGAACGAGCCGGGTCTCGACCTGCTGCTGCTCGGCGTCGACCAGCTCAAGGAGCGCTACCGGGCGACGGCGAAGGCGGCCGACGGCGGGCGCATCGAGATCGCGCTGTCGCCGAAGGAGAAGCGGCTCGCCGAGCTCAAGGACGCGACGCTGACCGTCGATCCCGCCAGCCAGCGGGTGGTCGCGGTGTCCTACCACGACAACGAGGGGAACCTCACCCGCTTCGAGATCACCGGCTACCAGGAGCTCTCCCGCCAGGCGGGCTTCTCGCCGCCGGCGAATATCCGGTGGGTGGAGGGAAGCCAGTAAACCCTCACCCCTGCCCCCTCTCCCGCCCCCTCCCTCCCCACCTCACCGGGAGAGGGGGAAAGACTGGGGCCTTCTATATAATCCCCGCATGGCCGCCGCCGAGAACTCGTTCGACGTCGTCTCCAACGTGGATCTCCAGGAGGTCCGCAACGGGGTGCATCAGGCGGAGAAGGAGATCGTCAACCGCTACGACCTGAAGAAGGCGGCGGCGGTGCTGAGACTGGAGGGCGAGGAGATCCAGCTCGAGGCGGCGGACGAGTTCTCGGTGCAGCAGGCGCGCGACGTCCTGCAGTCGAAGCTGGTCAAGCGCGGGGTCAACCTGAAGTCGCTGCGCTACGGCAAGGTCGAGCCGGCGAGCGGCGGGCGGGCGCGGCAGAAGATCACGCTGCAGCAGGGGATTCCCCAGGAGACGGCCAAGAAGCTGGTGGCCGAGATCAAATCGCAGAAGCTGAAGGTCCAGGCCGCCATCCAGGGAGACACCGTGCGCGTCTCCGGCAAGAACCGCGACGACCTGCAGCAGGTCATCGCGGCGCTCAAGGCCATGGACCTCGACGTTCCGCTCACTTTCACCAACTACCGCTCCCAGTGAAAATCCAACCTTCCAAGCTCCTCTCGCTCTGGCTGCTCGGCCTGTTCGTGGCCGGCGCCTTCGCTCCGGCCGCCGCGGCGCGCTATGCCCAGGGCGAGCGCGTGCAGATCACCGGCATCGTCGCCGACGCCCAGGGTCAGCCGCTGCCGGAGGTGCGCGTCACCTTCGAGGCCACCCGCACCTACTTCAGCATGCGGCAATTGCGGCGCACGTCGGACCAGGAGGTCCGGCGCGTCTCCGCCACCACCAGCGCCGCCGGCGAGTACACGCTGGTGTGGCCGTGGGACAGCTACTTCAACCATTTCGAGCTGGTGGCCGGCGTGCCGGTGCGCATCAAGGCGGGCGGCGAGCGGCTGGAGGAGCTGGCGCGCCAGGACGTCACCCGCCGGGTGACGGCGGGCAGCCCCGCCGTGGTGGCGGTGACGGTGGAGAACCGCAAGTTCCTCGACGCCTTCCGGCAGTTCCTGACCTCGATTCAGACCGAGGACCAGCGCAAGGTCTACCAGGAGATGGGCAAGCCGGACCGCATCCGCAACGTCCAGTATCCCGGCTATCTGGAGTCCTCGTGGTGGTACTTCGAGAGCGGCCGGGTGTACCGCTTCCGCGACGGGCGCCTCGAGCAGGTGGTTCCCTTCGATCCGGTGCGCGGACGGTGAATCCGATGCACAACCCACCGCTCGCCGACCCGCAGACGTCCCGTTCCGCCGTGGAGGAGCGGGCCGCCCGCGCGGCCCTCGCCAGCCGCTTCGTCGACCTGGTGGCCGGCAAGCTGCTCGCCACGGAGGAGATCTTCCGCTATCACCTGGGCTCGGACGTCCCCTTCATCCAGCAGGCGGGCGACTACATCGCCCGCGGCGGCGGCAAGCGGGTGCGGCCGGCCCTGCTGCTGCTCTCCGCGCGCCTGCTGGGGCACGACGGCGAGGAGGAGATCACCTACGCGGCCGTGGTGGAGCTCATCCACACCGCGACGCTGATCCACGACGACGTCATCGACCACGCGCTCCTGCGCCGCGGCCAGACGACGCTCAACCACCTGTGGGGGAACAACCTCACGGTGCTGCTGGGGGACTGGATCTATACCAAGGCCATGCAGATGGCCCTCTCGCACGGCCAGGTCGAGATCATCCAACGCCTCTGCCACGCGACGCTCAAGATGACCGAGGGCGAGCTGCTCGCGCTGCAGCGCCTGGGCGCGCCGGACCTCTCCGTCGACGAGTACTTCGAGATCATCGACCGCAAGACGGCCCACCTCTTCGCCGCCGCCTGCTCGATCCCGGCCCTCATCCCGCCGCAGCGCCCGGAGGCCGGGCAGGTGCTCGCCCGCTACGGCCGGGCGCTCGGCATCTGCTTCCAGCTCGTCGACGACCTGCTCGACTTCACGGCCCGCGAAAGCGAGATGGGGAAGCCCGTGCTCTCGGACCTCAAGGAAGGCAAGATGACGCTGCCGATCCTCCTGCTGCTGCCCCGCGTGCCGTCGGCGCAGCGGCAGCGCATCGAATGGGTGCTCGAGGACCGCGGGTTCGGCCGCGTGGAGCCGCAGGAGATCCTCGATCTCGTGCGCGCGGAGGGAACAGTCGAGGAGGTCGCGGCCATGGCCGAGCAGTACGCGGCCGAAGCCAAGCGCGAGCTAGAGTTCTTCCCGCCGGGCGACGCGCGTGAAGCGCTGGAGTTTGCTCCAGACTTCCTCCTCCACCGGCGTTCGTAGGGGCGGCCCCGGCAGGCCGAAGACCCGCATCGCCTCGGCGCGCACGGGCCGTGCCGGCGCCGGCAGCACCGCCGCCGCGGCCGGCCGCACCAGACCTACCAGCACGACGTAGCGGAAGCGCCGCGGGCGGGCGTCGAGCCAGTCGTGACGGCCCGGCAGGATGAGGACCGAGCCGGAAGGCTCCGCCTGCAAGGGATCGGGGGGCGCGGCGCCGGTGAACAGCAGGGCTGCACCGAGCACGCTGCCGGGCCGCACGTCGAGCGCCAGGCGGCCCTCGACCTCGCGGCCCCAGTCGTAAAGGACGGGGGAGCCCGGCGGCCGGCCCTTCTCGAAGGAACCGAGAGCGAGCGTCAACGGACGCACCGAGAGCGCGGGCAGGAGGGGCCGGCGGGCGAGCAACGGCTCCGCCCTGCCCGGCCGTGGGCTCCCCCACCGGCCGACCGGCGGATAACCCCAGCAGAGGGCCGGCTCGCCGCCGCCGATGGGCAGCCAGCCGCGCACCAGTCCGAGCTCGTGGCGCGGGAAGATCCGCCACTGCTTGTCCGTGGCGAGGAGCTGGCGGCCCTTCTCATCCTGCAGGCTGGCGAGGAAGCCGCCAGCGCCGCGGCCGCTGCGCAGCTCGGCCACCAGCCGGTTGCCGCCCGGCAGCAGCAGAGGTCCCACCTCGTAGACGTCGAGGAGCGCGCCCGGCTCGTAGGCGCCGGCGCCGATGCGCTTGCCGTTGAGGGTGAGGACGTACTCCTCGTCCGCGGTGACCAGCAGCCGGGCGCGGGCGGGCGGCGCCTCGAGATCGAAGTCGCGGATGGCGTAGAAGGCGGTCGGATCGTGATCTTTGCGGCCGATCTCCTTCCAGATCCATTGCGCGCGCCCCGTGGGCATGGAGGTCCGCGCCCGCCGTTCCGGCAGGGCCCGCGTCGCGAGAGCCAGGAGGAAGACGGCGAGGGTGGCGAGGAGCGAGCGCCTCAGCCAGAGGCGTCGGGGCAGGAGGCGGGGCACGATGGGACTGTATACGAAGTCGGGGCCTCTCCCGCCCAGGGCGGGGGGCAGACGCGCCTACCGCACATTCCCGTACCCCAGCGCCCGCAGCCGGCGTTCCGTCTCGGCGTCGATGGGCACCTGTTTGCGCGGCGGCTCCTGGGAACGGTTGCGCTGGATCCAGGCGAGGAGGCGCGAGCGCAGCCAGGCCGCTTCGAGCCTGCGGTCTCCCGCCAGGTTGGCGTGCTCGCGGGGATCCGCCGCGAGATCGAAGAGGTACTCCGGATCGTGCGTGCGGCCTTTGCCGTCTCCCATCCCCCAGAAATGGCCGAAGCGCGGCGCCCAGACCAGCTTGAAGCGCCCGGCCTGCGCGGAGTAGATACCGCCGACGACGCTGGAGGCCGCCGCCATATGGATGTACCGGTCGGCGCGCGGCGGCTGCGGCAGCAGAGGCCGGCCGTCGCCCTCCGGCTCGCCGAGGCCGCAAAGCTCCACGAGGGTGGCGTGCAGGTCGAGCGTGTCGGTGGGCTCCTCCACCACTCCCGGCCGCAGGTGGCCCGGCCACCAGACCACCAGCGGGATGTCGAGCAGCTCCTCGTACAGCGTGTAGCCGTGGAGCACGCCGCCGTGGTCGAACAGCTCCTCGCCGTGGTCCGAGGTGAGGACGACGAGCGTCTCTCCCGGCGGCGCCCAGTGGGAAACGCGCTTGAGGAAGGTTCCCAGCTCGGCGTCGTTGAAGGCGAAGGAGCCGGCGTAGAGGCCCCGCAGGCGCTCGCGGTCGGCCGGGCCGGTGGCGATCTCGCCCTTGCGCACCGCGACGAGCGTCTCGGTGCTGCCGTCGATCGACGAGCGGATGCCGCGCGTGAAACGCGTGCGGTAAGGGCTCGGCGGCGAGTACGGGTTGTGCGGGTGGATGGTATGGAGGTAGAGGAAGGCCGGCTCTTCGCGCGGCAGCGTCGCGAGCCAGGCGAGGGCGGCGGCGTGGGCGCGGGCGGCGTTGTCGTTGAGCGAGTGGCGGCCGGCGGCGTCGGCGTCCATCAGCACCTCGCTCGCCACGTGCTCGAAGCCGCGGTCGGTGCCGTAGGAGGGGCTCACGTAGACGTTGCCCGAGAACAGGCCCGTGCGGTAGCCGGCGTCGCGGAAGCGCTCGGCGAGCGTCGTCCCCTCGTCGGGCGCGAGGCTCAAGTCGCCGCCGGTGACGAAGGCGCGGCCGGTGAACAGCGCCTTGGTCGAGGGAATCGTGTTGGGCGCGACGCTGCGGTGGTGCTTGAAGGTGACTCCCGCGCGCGCCAGCCGGTCGTAGGTGGGCGAGGCGCCGGAACGGCCGCCGAGGAAGCCCACCGCATCGGCCCGCAGAGCGTCCATGACGTAGAGGATGACGAGGCGCGGCGGCCGTGGCGGCGGCGCGGGAGAGGCGGCGATCACCGCCGGCGGCTCGGCGTCCTCGCGTGCTCCGGCGAACCCCAGCCGGTGCCAGCGCCCGGCCGGACCCTGGCCGCGGGCGAGCAAGCGGATGCGGACGAAGCCTGGTTCAGGGCCGAGCGAGAGGGCGATCCGCTTTTCGCGCCGCTCCGTCGCCGCCCACGAGAGACGCTGGAGAGGACGGTCGGGCTCACGTTCGACGATCAGCTCGAAGCGCTGGCCCCGGCGCGGCGAGTCGGGCGGCTCGAACGTCCCCACCAGCGTCTCGCCGCCGGAGACGCGGCGCACGAAGTCGACGAGCGAGTCGCCGGACTGCACCACGTCCGCCTTGTCGAGACGCACCCTGCCCGTCGGGCCGGTCGGCCGCATCCCCGCGGCGAAGACGCCGCGCGAGCCCCAATCGAACTCGAGGTCCACCGGCACGCGCCCGAGCGGCAGGCCGGCCGGCAATGAGATTTGCAGCGGATCGGTGAGAGGGAAGGAGCCGAGGTCGCGGCCGGCGGCGTGCACCCGCACGCTGCGGCCGGGAGCCGCCTGGACGAGATCGAGCAGCAGCGACCGCGCGCTGCCGGCGACGTTGGCCACCTCCATCCTCACCCGGGCCAGCGGCCGCGGCGGCGAGAGCACGAGCCGGTCTTCGAGCAGCCACGGCCACCAGCCGGTGAGGAAGCGGTTGCCGCTGAGCGACGGCGGTTCGGCGATCCGCCGCTGCTCGGTCAGCACGTCGGGAGCGTGATTGCCGTCGAGCAGCAGGCGCAGCTCCGGCTCCTTGGCGCAGCCGGCCAGGGCACAGAGGAGAGCCCCGACGAGAACTGGGCGGATTCGTTTCACAGGTAGGAATCCATAATCACGAGCCGTGCCAGACGCACGGCTGTGGCGAATGCTAACACTGTGGACTTCCCCCGCCCGAACCCTCACCCCTGGCCCCTCTCCCGCCCCCTCCCTCCCGCCCACACCGGGAGAGGGGAAACAAGACACGGACAAAAACGGACGAGCACAGCGAAAAGACAACTTTGTTCTTTGTTTCTCCCTAGGCATCGTTGACACCCCCCGCCCCTTCGCTTTAGATTAGGTCGTGCACCCCAACGCGTCCCCTGCCCCATCTGCCTCGACCGGAGGCACGGGTATCGTGGGCGCCATTCCGGCCCGCTTCGGGTCGACGCGACTCCCCGGAAAGCCGCTGCTGCCGATCGCCGGACGGCCGATGATCGAGCACGTCTACGCGCGGGTGGCGCGGGCACGGGGGCTCACCCGCGTGGTGGTGCTGACGGACGACGAGCGCATCGCGCGCGCCGTCGAGAGCTTCGGCGGCGAGTGGGAAATGACCCCGGCCGACTGCGCCAGCGGCACGGACCGCATCGCCTGGGCGGCGCGGCGCTGGGAGGAGGCGGCGGTGATCAACATCCAGGGGGACGAGCCGCTGATGGATCCGGAAGTCGTGTCGCGTGTGGCCGAGCACCTGGCGGCGTGCCCCGGCGATCCCGTCGTGACGCTGGCGACGCCGGCCGCGCTGGAGGAAATGGAGACCCCAAGCGCCGTCAAGGTGGTGCTCGCCCGCGACGGTGCGGCGCTGTACTTCAGCCGCTCCCCGATCCCGTACCCACGGCAGGAGGGCGGTGCGGCGCCGCTCAAGCACCTCGGCATCTACGGCTATCAGCGGCAGGCCCTGCTGGATCTCGCCGGCCTGCCGCCTTCGCCGCTCGAGCGCAGCGAGGCGCTGGAGCAGCTCCGGGCGCTGGAGAACGGAATTCCCATCCGGGTGCTCGTCGTTGACAAGGGGTCGTTCGGCGTGGACACGGCGGAGGATCTGGAGAGGGTGGAAAGGTTGTTGGAGATAGGTTGAGCCGATGTAGGGGCGGCCCTGTGTGGCCGCCCTGTTATGGAGGCCCCGGCGGGACC
>JBIOVX010000137.1:0-18744 GCA_044868005.1 Thermoanaerobaculia bacterium
CGCGACGCTACTGGGCGGGGACAAGCCCCGCCCCTACGAAAACCTCGCGGGGTGGGCTAATTCAGAGTCCGGAGCAATCATGGCCAACGTCGTCATCGTGGGCATGCAGTGGGGGGACGAGGGGAAGGGGAAGATCGTCGATCTCCTCTGCCCGGCCTTCGACGGCGTCGTCCGTTATCAAGGCGGCCACAACGCCGGCCATACCGTCAAGTTCCGGGATCGCCACTTCTCCCTGCAGCTCATCCCGTCCGGCATCCTGCATCCCGGCATGCTCTGCGTGCTCGGCAACGGCATGGTGGTGGCGCCGGACGCCATGCTCAGCGAGCTCGCCCGCCTCTACGAAGCCGGCGTGCGCTTCGACGGCCGGCTGTTCGTCTCCAACCGCGCTCACGTGCTGCTGCCTTGCCACGCGGCGCTCGATCAGGCGCGGGAAGAGGCGCGCGGCGCCGGCCGCATCGGCACCACCTCGCGCGGCATCGGTCCCGCCTACGAGAACAAGGCGGCGCGCTACGGCCTGCGCATGGTGGATCTCTTCGCCGGCGACCTGGAGGACCGCCTGCGCGTGCTGCTCGCGCGCGTGCAAACCGAGCTGACGAGCCTGGGTGGGGAAGCGCTGCCCTCGCCCACCTATTACGCCGACCTCTGCCGCGACTGGGGCGATCGGCTCAAGCCCAGCCTGCGCGACACCGAGCAGCTCTTGAACGGCTGGATCAAGGAAGGCAAGAGCCTCCTTTTCGAGGGTGCCCAGGGCTCGCTGCTCGACATCGACCACGGCACCTATCCCTTCGTCACCAGCTCCAACTCGACGACGGGCGGCGCCTGCACCGGCACCGGCGTGCCGCCGACGAAGATCGACGGCGCCATCGGCGTGCTCAAGGCCTACACCACGCGCGTGGGAGGAGGGCCGTTCCCCAGCGAGCTCACCGACGCTACCGGCGAGTTCCTGCGCAGTCGCGGCAACGAGTTCGGCACCGTCACCGGCCGGCCGCGCCGCTGCGGCTGGCTCGACACCGTGGCGGCCCGCTACGCCCAGCTCTTGAACGGCGTGGGGACCGTGGCGCTCACCAAGCTCGACGTGCTCGACGAGCTCGACGAGATCCCCGTCTGCGTCGCCTACCGCCTGGGCGGCGAGCCGATGCGCGACTTCCCGCCGGACCGCCGCTCGCTGGAGACCGCCGAGCCGGTCCTCCGCACGTTCAAGGGCTGGAAGCGTCCGACCGTCGGCATCCTCGAATGGCGGGACCTTCCCCAGGAAGCCCGCGACTACATCGATTTCATCGAGCAGGAGATCGAGGCTCCGGTCACCCTCGTCTCCACCGGTCCCCGCCGCGAGGAGACGATCGTACGCAGCCATCCGGACCTCGAGCGGCTCACGGCGGGGCGGCTGGGGCGGGTGCTCGAGGAGCGCTGAGATCGTTACAGAGCCGTCCTCACTTCTTCGCGTCGGCGAGGATCGTCTCGCTCGCCTTCTCCGCGATCATGTAGATCGGCGTGACGATGAAGAAACCGGGAATGCGCGGGAAGACCGAGGCGTCCACGATGCGTAGGTTCTGCGTGCCGATGACGCGGAACCTGCTGTCGACGACGGCATTCGGATCGTTCGCCGGGCCCATCGGATTGGTGCACGACGCGTGGTGCCCCCAGGCGTTGTTCTTCACGAACTCGATGATCTGGGCGCGGTCATCCTTCACCTCCGGCCCGGGGATCACCTCCCGCTTGATGGCGGTGTTCTTCTTCGAGATCGCGCGCACGAACTCGACGCCTTTCGCCACCGCCTCGACGTCGGCCTTCTGCGCGTCGTTGCCTTCGTCGAAGTACTTGAAATGGATCTCCGGAACCTGAAGCGGATTTTTCGAGCGCAGCCTCACAGTGCCGGTGGTGTTGTTGGTGTGCGCCTTGAGGACGAGCCAGGTGAGGAAGTTCTTCGTGCGCTCCACCTCTTTGGAATAGCCGGGGAAATAGCCGTAGAACTTGCCGGGGAGGGCGAAGATGAAGAGATCGGGATCGGCGAGCTCCGGCTTCGACTTCTTGATGATGCCGAGGACGTTGCCGCTGGTCGTGTAGACCCCCTTGCCGTTCTGCCAGTCGACGTAGCAGGGATCCCCCTTCTGATTCGGCAGCGGCGGCGCGAACGTCGCGCCGGCGAGCACCTTCCAGTCCTGCTTCATCTCGGTAACGACGCCGATCTCGTAGCGGTCCTGCAGGTTCGTCCCCACTCCCGGCCTGTGGACGAGGCACTGGATGCCGACGGATTGGAGGTGCGCCTGCGGCCCGATGCCGGACAGCATCAGGAGCTGCGGCGAGTTGAACGCGCCGCCGGCGAGGATGACCTCGCGCGAGCAGTAGTACCGTTTGACCTCGTAGTCCTCATCGGGCTGCGGATCGGCAACGGCCTGCGGATCGGCCCTGTAGAGATGCTGGCCTTCCCAGCACTCGACGCCGATGGCGCGTTTGCCGGCGTCGAAGAGGATCTTCGTCGCCAGGTTGCTCATCTTGACGACGAGCCGCTGCGGATGCACGGCGCGCGTGGCGTCGATCAGCTCGCGCGTGCTCGCGCGGCGCCCCTTGAGCGTCGCCAGCGGTGCGAAGCAGACCCCTTCGAGCTTCGGCGTCCGCCAGTCGTTCGGATCCTGCGGAATGAGCTGCGGCAGCGGACCGCCGATGCCATCCTTCCACGCCCCGAAGATCGCGTCGAGGATGGTCTGTAGCAGCGCCTTGTCGCCGAAGACCAGCGAGAGATCGACGCCGGTGGTGTCGAGCCAGCCCTCCCATCCGTGGCGCGTTGGATTCGGCTGCCCGGGGCCGGGCTTCGGAACGTAGCCGCAACGCTCGAGGCGCTCGAAATACGAGCGCATCTTGTCCGCCGCCCACGAGGGATCGCCGGTGAGCTGCGCGATGTGGTCCCAGTCGCTGCCGTGGCCGTAGACGGTGATCATCGCATTGTGCGCCGTACAGCCGCCGAGGGTCCCGGCGCGGGGATAGAAGATGCCACCTTTCTCCGCGCGGTACTTCTTGTCGCGCTGCGGGTTCTGGCTGTAGTGCTTGACGAAGAATTCCCACGACATCTCCGGGTCTTCGCTGGCGAAGGCGTTGAAGATCGGCACCGGATAGGATGTCGTGTTGGGCTCCTGCCCGGCCTCGATGATGCCGACCTTGTAGCCGGCTTTGGCGAGGTTGCAGGCGACCGGTCCGCCGCCGGCGCCGGAGCCGATGACGATGTAGTCGAAATCGGGCTTCTGCGGATCGTTCGGCATTTCGCGTCTTCCCTCAGAACGTTTTCAGGAACTCGATCAGCGCGCGTTTGTCGATGTCGGGCAGGACCGTGCCGAAGTAGTGGCCCTTGTCCTCGATGAAGTCGGGACACGAATTGAGGCGGTAGAAATCGGGGACCAAGGTCAGCAGGCGCTGCGTCGCCGCGTCGTGGGTGAGGCCTTGGCGCTTGATGTCCTTGAGCGCGCGGACGCTGTTGGTAAGCAGGCCGACGAGGTCGGCATCCTTGCGCAGCCCTCCGAGCTCGAGGTTGGCGTTGGCGATGAGATTGATCGGTGTTCCCTTGGGGATCGGTCCGACGCGGATGAACCCGTCGGGGCCGGCCAGCTTGCCGAGCCACGGCGCATAGGATTTCGGGATCTTGATCGAGCTTTCCGCGGTGGTGCGCCAGATGGAGTCCTTGCCGAGGCGGTTCTCGCTCCATAGCAGCTTTCTGATCGCGTCGTCGAACGCTTTCATGCGCGAGTCGACGTCCACCGCGTGCACGTGATCGCCCAACGCGTTGTTGTGGAAGAAGGGCGCGCAGCACCAGAGGGAGACGAGCGAGGGCGGACGGTAGTAACCGCGGCCGCCGCCCGGCACGTCCCAGGAAGAGCTTTTGCCGGTGAAAGGATCCCACACCTCGATGGCGCCTACCTTCGGCAGCGTCTTGTACGTCTCCGACGAAAAGTTGTCCCAGACGTGGCCGCGGATCGCGTTCGAGGCCACGGCGCGCGTCGCGTTGGTCTTGACGTCGGTCACCGGTACGCGGATCTCGGCGCTGAGGAAGTTGTTGTCGAGGAAGTCGGGCTTCATCACTTCCTGCTCGAACCACTTCTTCCCTTCCGGCGATCGCGGATCGATGGGCGGCGGCGGCTGCTTGCTCGAATGGCAGCCGGCGCAGTTCTGGGCGAAGACGCGCTTGCCCCGGGCGAGAGTCTTCTCGCTGGCCTGCAGGTACCGCGCTCCGCCCGGCGCGTCGGCGAGCTTCAGCGGCTTGGCGACATCGATGAAGTACTCGGCCAACGCCGGCGAGTGCGACTCGCTCCAGTTCCAGTAGGGCGAATTCTTCTGCGCCTCCTGCACCTGGATCGGCGACTGCTTCTTGATGCCGATGAGCGGGTTGAAATGCCGGAGCCACTCTTCCCAGTACTCCCCGATGTTCACGTAGACGCGGCTCAGCGCGGCGTTGAAACCGACGGAGTCCGCCCCCTCCTTCAGCACGCGCGGCGTGAGCTGCGGATCGCTGACGTCGAGCAGATGCAGCGCGCCGCCGGTGACGTGCTCCTTGACCGCCACCTGCAGACGGCCGGTGACATTGAAGATGCCGTTCATCGTGCCGGGATTGTTGAGATAGTCGGTGGCGATGAAAGAGGTGTCGAGAGTTCCCGCCCGGTTGCTGTGCAGCAGTTGCCAGATGAAATTGTCCTCGCCGAGCTCGTTGCCGAAGACCTCCCATACCTTGAAGTAGTGTTGTCCGACGTAGTCGCTCAGATTGCCGTGCTCCGGCTCGTTCGGATTCGCGGGTGGATTCGTCGGATCGGCGCCGATGTGGCAGAACGAGCAGGCCATGCCGACGATATAGGGGCGTACCAGCTTGGGATCGCTGTAATAAGCGGCATCCTCGTAGTAGCGCTTTGCGTTCCACTTCGCCTTGGCCGCGGCGTCGAACTTCGGGTTCGGGAAGACGCGGAGGCCCATGATGCCGCTGGAGCGGCCGTAGGTTTTGGTGTCGATCTTGCTGTCGAGGTCGTACTTCGCCTCGCGCGGCACGTCGATGTAGAGGCCGTGCTCATCGGGCTGCGCCGGCCGCATGAAGCCGGGCTGGTTGAAGAGTCCGTACTTCTCGAAGCGCTGGCCGCGCGGGGAGTTGACGACTTTAAGCAGGTCGGCGGTGCCGAAGCCGTGGTTCGCGAGCCAGTCCCAGAACGCGGCGTTGTCGCCCGACCACAGGTTCCAGACCACGCGCCCCTTGATGCCGTTCTCGCTGAGCTTCACGTCGCGCCCCTGGAAGTCCATGCCGGGGAACGGATCGAAGCCAACCTCTTTGAAGTCGTAGCTCGGTGGTGACTCCGATGCACGCTTGCAGCCGTTCCAGGGAAGGACGACGAGCAGAGAAACGACAGCGCCGAGGACGAAGCCTTTGGAGCGGGTCTTCATCTTTCCCCCTTCGACACGCCGGAAAGCCTGGCTTCCAGATGCGGATTAATCGAAAAGGTTATCGCCGAGGGCGGAGACTGTCAAGGTAATTTTGAATGTTCTATAACTGCTTCGCGGCGCGGCGGTGCTCTTTCGGCTATACTCCCGCGCCGGGGCCGTTAGCTCAGTTGGTAGAGCAGCTGACTTTTAATCAGCGGGTCGGGGGTTCGATTCCCTCACGGCCCACCAGAGGTAACCCTAATAAAACCAGCCAGTCCGGAGAGCTCGAAAGCGCTCTGGGCTTGGCGCTGGTGGCGCCTTGTGGTAGCCTCCCGGCCTCGCCTCTCGCCAACCTTGTAGTGGAGCCAGGAGCCCGTGGGAAGCCAGCGCGAGTGAGCATGAAACCGCCCGATGAGGAGCGTGGGCAAGCCCAACGTTTCGGCCGGCGCGAGCTGCGGGCGAGCCTGCTCATCGGGCTCTGCTGCCTGCTGGTCTACAACGCCAACCGGCGGGCGATCAGCGCCGGCGACACCTACCCGGCGCGCTACCTGCCGTTCGCGATCTGGCAGCACCACAGCCTCCTTCTCGATCCGGTCGCGCCGCTCACCGCCCAGGGGCGAGCCGATACGGCGTTCTGGATGGTGCCTCTGCCCGACGGCCACATCATCTCGCTGTACCCCGTGGTGTTGCCGGTGCTCATCGCGCCGCTCTACCTCCCCGCGGTCGGTACCCTGAACCTGCGGGGTTGGACGGATGGGCGGCTGGACCACACGGCGAGGGTCATGGAGAAGCTCGCCGCCTCGCTCGTGGCAGCGCTTTCCGCTTCGCTCCTCTACCTGCTGCTGCGGCGCCGGGCTGCGGCGCCGATCGCACTGCTGCTCACCCTGGCTTATGCCTTCGGCACCACCACCTGGGTGATCAGCAGCCAGGCTCTGTGGCAGCACGGGATGGCTCAGCTCTTGGTGATCGGCGCCCTGCTGCTCCTCACCGCGCCGTGCACCGCGCCGCGGGCGCTTGCGGCGGGGTTGCTGCTCGGGCTCATCGCCGGCATCCGCCCTCCGGATGCCATCCTCGCGGCGGCGCTGGGCGTTTATGGGCTGTTTTGGGCCGGCCGCCGGGCGGCGCTGCTCGCCGCGGCGGCGGCTGTGCCGATGGGCCTGGTGCTGCTCTATAACCTCGGCGTGGCCGGCCACCTCGCCGGCGGTTACGGGCTGGCTGGCAAGGCCAGCTTCTTACAGCACGACCTGCTTTCCGGCCTCGGCGGATTGCTGTTCAGCCCGACGCGCGGATTGTTTGTCTTCTCACCCTTCCTGCTCTTCCTCGTCCTGGCCTGGCGGCACCTGCCGCGCGGTACTGGCGACCGTGGCGAGCGCGGCCTTACCCTGGCGATGTGCGCCGGCGTCGTCCTCCAGGTCTTGCTCTATGCCAAGGCCGACTGGCGGGCCGGCATCTCCTGGGGGCCGCGCTTCCTGACCGATCTCCTGCCGCTGCTCGTGTGGATGCTGGTGCCGGTGGTCGCCGCCCTGCGCGGGGTCGGCCGGGTGTGCTTCCTGCTTGCGGTCGGCGTCGCGGTCGCCATCGAAGCCATCGGCGCCTTCTGGTACACCGGCGCGACCGACAACGAGATCTTCGCCGTTGCCAGCGGTTCCCACCAGATGCGGGCCGCGTGGGATTGGCGGAACGCACCCTTCGTCGCTTCCTTGAAGCATGGCCTCGCCCCGGCGGAGCTGACGATCGAGATGCGCGGCAATCTCGACACCCTCGAGGCCGGCGGCCTCGCGACCTCCGCGGTCACCGCCGGCCAGGAGGTCGTCGCTGCCGGCTGGGCGCTGGCCGGCCGTGCAACGCCCTGGCAGGTGGCAGTCGCCATCGACGGCCGGCAGACCGCCACCTCCCGCACCTTCTTCGACCGGCCCGACGTCCGCGATGCGCTGCACGAGGCGAGCCCCGCCGGCTGGCGCATCCCCCTCGACACGGCCGGCCTCGCTCCCGGGGAGCACCATCTGGCCGCCATCGCCTGGGCCTCCGAGAATGGAGCGCCCTATTACCTGGCGGAGCGCAAGCTGACCGTGCGGATGCGCGGCAGTTTCGACGCCATCGAGACCGCTGAAGGCGCGACCTCCATAGTCACCGCCGGCCAGGAGGTCGCCGCCGCCGGCTGGGCGCTGGCCGGCCACGCCACGCCCTGGCAGGTGGCCGTCGTCATCGACGGCCGGCTGACCGCCGCTTCCCGCACCTTCTTCGACCGGCCCGACGTCCGCGATACGCTGCACGAGGCGAGCCCCGCCGGCTGGCGCATCCCGTTCGGCACCGCCGGCCTCGCTCCCGGGGAGCACCATCTGGCCGCCTTCGCCTGGGCTTCCGAGAACGGGGAGCGATTTTACCTGGCGGAGCGCACGCTGACCGTGCGGACGGCACCGGCGGCGGAAGCGGAGCTGGCCGCCGGCGAGGACCTCAACAACGGCTTCAGGACGGCGGTAGCGCGACTGCGTGCGCACCAGCAGGGGCCGGGTTACTGGCTCACCGCCCACACGACCGCGGCGCGCTTCCAGGAGCCGCACCAGGAGATGAACACCTTCCTCACCGCTCTCCTGCTCGACCTGCTCGATCCGCTGGCGGCCACCGGCGGTCTCGGCGACAGCCTGCAGCGCGCCCGCCGGCACCTCACCGGCCAGATCGAGGCCGGCGGACTGGTGCGCTACCATGGCCTGCCGGACGGTCCCGGCATCGGCACCCTGGGGTGCGCGATCACACCCGATACCGACGACACGGCGCTCGTCTGGAGGCTCGCTCCCGACCGCGACCGCCGGCGGCTGCCGGCCGCCCTGGCGACCATCCATCAATATCGCACCCGCGAGGGCCTCTACCGCACCTGGCTCGCGCCGCCTGAGGCCTACCAGTGCCTCAACCCGGGCAGCGATCCGAACCCTGCCGACATTGCCATCCAGATGCACCTGCTGCTGCTGCTGGCCAAGGTGCAGCCGCCGGCCGGCCATGCGCTCTGCGAGGCTCTCCGCCCGGTTGTCGACCAGGATCGGGTCTGGGTCTACTATCGAATGGCGCCGCTGGTCCCGATCCTGCGCCTGGCCGACCTGCAGCGCGCCGGCTGCAAGCTGGAGCTGCCCGAGTCACGGATGCGGACGACGGTGCCAGGCCAGGAGATCTGGGTGTCCGTCGTCCGGCTGCTGGCGCGCGCGCGGACCCCCGGAAGTCCACCGGCCGACGCGGCAGAGATCAAGGCGGTGCTGCGCCAGCTTGCCAAAGACGACTTCGCCCTGTTGCGAAAGAGTCCGCCGCTCCTTTACCACAACGATCTCACCGCGACGGTCCCTCGGTACTACTGGTCGGAGGACGTCGGCTACGCGCTCTGGCTAAGGCTCTATGACGAACATGCGCACCTCGGTCATCCCCATCCCGGCGCCCATCTCCGCGGCTAAAGCTGCTGCGGTGCGCTACCTCTCCTGCCTGCGGCTGGAAGAGATCCTCGTTCTCCAGGGTTCGCCCCTGCTCGGCGCCGCCTTCGCGATCGGCCGCCCGGCGGCGGAAAGCGTGGGGCCGCTGGCGATCCTCATCGTCGCCAACGTCTGCCTGGTGGCGCACATCTTCATGCTCAACGACTGGTCCGGCCTGACCACCGACCTCACCGACCCCAACAAGGCCGCCGGCGTCTTCACGGCCAGAGGTGTTGGCCGCAAGGAGATCGGCGGTCTGGCGGCCATCCTGCTGGCCGCGAGCCTCCTCCTCTTCAGCCGCCTCGGCCCGAGCACCCTCTGCCTGTCACTGGCGATCGCCACCCTCAGCGCCCTCTACTCCCTGCCCCGATTCAATTGGAAAGGCAGACCGCTCCTCAGCTCGGCGGCCCACCTGGCCGGCGGCGTCCTCCACTTCCTCCTCGGCTACTCCGTAGGGAACGCCATCGACCTTCGCGGCCTCGCCACGGCCACCTTCTTTGCCCTGATCTTCACCGCCGGCCACCTGACTCAAGAGGTCCGCGACCACCAAGGCGACGTCCTCAACGCCATCAGGACCAACGCGGTGATCTTCGGCCAGCGCCGCACCTTCGCCGCCAGCCTGGCCCTCTTCACCCTGGCCCACGCCCTCCTTCTCCTTCTGGCCCTCCAGGGCACCATCCCCCGTTCCCTGGCAGCCCTCGTCGCCCTCTATCCCCTTCACCTGCGCTGGTCGCTCAAGGCTCTGGCCGAGGGCCTCACCTACGCGAGCATCCGCCGCCTGCAAGCACGTTACCGCGCGCTCTACGCCATCGTCGGCCTGGCCATGGTGGCAACCTTGTGCAGCGCCCCCGGCCACCCTCAGGGCGCGAGAGGCGAGGATCTGCGAGTCGGAAGGCTCGATTCCCTCACGGCCCACCAAGTGAAAGAGAGAAACGGCCGCCTTCGTACTGAGGGCGGCCGGCCAAGAGAGATCCAGGTCCCCGGCTACTGACTAGCGGCGGCGCCCTTCGCGCCGATCTTGTAGCTGATCCCCACGTGGGCGCTCAGGATCCGGTCCTGGTCCTTGAGGAACTCGGGATTGTCGGAGTAGACGACGGTCAGCGGCAAGGTCATCCCTCCCTGGACCGGTACCACCAGCGAGAGCTTGGCGACGAAGCGGTCGTTCTCGAGCGGTTTGCCGTTGAGCTTGATGTTCTGGTCGGCGTTGATCCACTCGATCGAGAGCGTCGAACGAGGGTCTTGGCGTCCGGTCACTTGTGGGAGCTGAGGCAGGCCCAGGCCTGTCGGCTGATCCGCAAGGAAGGTCCCTGGCTTCTCCGGGCGCCGCGGCCACAAGCGGGTCCAACTCAGGCTGGCGCGCGAATCATCCGAGCGGGGCAAGTCGAGGACGGCCGTGCGATCGATCTCGACGGGCGTGTCGGAGCCCGGGACGGTGACGGACTCCTTGTAAGGGTAGGTGAAGCTGTAGCTTTTGTTACGGCGGAAGCTCGCACTGAAGATCACTTTGTCCTCGTTCTGGTAGCTCCTGCTGGTAACCCCTCGGCGATAGGCCTCCAGGACGGAGGGCGGCGGCGAGCCCTCCGGCCTCTCCCGCCGTATCTGGCGATATTCGCGTAGCGCCGCGTTGAAATTGCGCGAGCCCATCTCGTAGTTGGCGGTGATCGCCCAGGCGTTCTGGCCAATGATCTTGTCGCTCGCCCGATAGGAGCCCTGGATGACGATCTGGGGCTGGTTGTCGATCATTGCGGGGAGAGCGTCCAGCTTGTTGTCCTCGATGGCTTTTTGTACTCTCGCTGTCACGTTGGCGGAGAGCAGGGCTTGCTGGCGCAGCACGTCGACGAACTGCACATAGACCGCCGGATTCAAAGACTTCACCGTTTCGAGATGGATTTCGCGGTACCGCTTCAGCTTGTCTTCATCCTTATCCGTAGGCTCAGCCAGCTTCTCTTGCACGGCCGCAGCCTCAAAAACTGATTTGTAATCGCTGAGGAGCTTGATACGCACTCGGGCAATGCGATCCGTCGCTGAATCGACCTCCTTTAGAGGTTCCGCCAATGCCTCGAGTAGGAGAGCACTCGCCAGATTCTTGTAGAGCTCGTAGTTCCTGCCGAAGAGCTTGCGCGTATTGTCCCAGTTCCCGGCGGGCCACTGCAATCCGTAGGAGGCGGCGATAGTCAGGTCGCTGAAGTCGTCCACCTTGCCGAGCAGGATCTTGCGCTGGGCTTCGCGCGCGGGTTCTTCGATTTTCTCTTCGAGGGCTTTGAAAACCTGGGGCTGGGCCGCGGTCGCGGTCAATGAGAGGTTGCCGTATGTGCCGACCGGAATCGGGTTGAACTTGGCCGTCACCGACATCTTGTCTTCGCTCGAGGTGATCTCGTTGACCGCGAATTGGAACCAGGGCAGAAAGTCGGCGATGGCCGCGTTGACTCGGTCGGCGAAAGCCGGAGAAGTCGTTGCGGTCGTGGGCTTTTCGGTGATGGCCTGGGCCGTCGAGCTTTCAATAGCCTGGACAACCGCTTTCTCGGTACCCTCCTTCGCCTTCTTATCTCTGTCTTCGGCAATCTCCTGGGCCCTTCGGAGAAAACTCTCGATTGTATCGTCTGGGCCCGGCACGATCTCGTCTGGGTCCGCCGATGGTGCAGTCTGTGCCCAGGTGGCGCTCGCGCCAAGGGCGAGGACCGAATTCAGCAGGCAACCTACGATCAGTGGTTTCGCGCTCATCGCACTCTCCTATAAGACATCGATCGTCCACTCGCCGATCTGACCTGCGTCGGCTCGGCTGCAGATGTCCGGACCATCGCTGGATTGGGTCGAGATCTGGATGGCTTGCGTAGAGTTGTGGGGCTGGACCAGGATCTTCAGGTTGTAGCTCATGTGCGCTTGGAGCGGCCATTGGATTCCGGCCTGGAGCGCGCCGAGCATGAAGACGTCAGTGTGACCGGTATTAGGGCCGGTAATCCGAAGCCGGCCCTCACAAGCCAGTACGTTCTGGACACCTGTGATCTGAAAGCGGAATATTGCTCCAGGACTACCAATAATCGGGTGGGCGCAGATCATTGCGTTCTCCTTTCGCCAGAAGGAGACGGACGAGCTTTCTTTTTTCCATGCAGCCTGCCAAGCTCGCGCGCGATGGAATTCCACCCTCCGGTCGCCAAACCACCCTTCCGGCCGATCGCCTACGCGCCGCCGAAAATCCTCTGTGAGCCATTTCCTGACGGCGGCCTGCTCCTGCGGTCCGCGACTCCTCTCGCGCCTTACGAACCGAGCCTGATGCGACTGTTCCGCGCCGCCGTCGAAACGGCTCCGGCTCGCTGCTTCCTGGCGGAACGCGACGAGAGCGGCGGCTGGCGAAAACTGAGCTATGAGGATGCCCGGCGCACCGTGGACTCGATCGCGCAGGCCTTGCTCGACCGCGGCCTCGGCGCCGAGCGGCCGGTGATGATTCTCTCCGGCAACGCCATCGATCACGCGCTGCTGATGCTGGCTTGCTTCACGGCGGGCGTGCCGGTGGCGCCGATTTCGGTCGCTTACTCGCTGCAGAGCCAGGATCACGCCAAGCTCGAGCACATCGCTTCGCTGCTTGCGCCGGGGCTGGTCTATGTGGCCGATACGGCGCCGTTCGCCAAGGCGCTCGGTGCGCTGGATTTGGATGGCGCCGAGATCGTGGCGAGCCGCAACGGGGCCAACCTGCCAGGCGTGACGGCGTTCGAGGATCTCGCGCACAGCCGGCCCGGCGGTGCCGTGGAGCAGGCGGTTGCCGCGACCGGCGCCTCGACGATCGCCAAGATCCTCTTCACGTCAGGCTCCACCGGCCTGCCGAAGGGAGTCGTCAACACCCACGGCATGCTCACCGCCAACCAGCAGTCGCTGGCGCAGGTCTGGCCGTTCCTCGCCGAGCAGCCGCTCGTGCTGGTGGACTGGCTGCCGTGGAATCACACCTTCGGCGGCAATCACAATTTCAACCTCGTGCTGCGGCACGCGGGAACCCTCTATATCGACGGCGGTAAGCCGCTG
Organism: Thermoanaerobaculia bacterium; assembly: GCA_044868005.1. Lineage (GTDB taxonomy): Bacteria > Acidobacteriota > Thermoanaerobaculia > Multivoradales > UBA5704 > DATARR01. Next base: position 12,855 of record JBIOVX010000137.1, read on the forward strand.
CCAGGCCTCGTCGAGCAGACGGCGCGCAACCTCGCCGCGGTCTCGCCCACGGTCTACTTCAACGTCCCGGCCGGCTATGCGGCGCTGCTGCCGTTCCTCGAACGGGACGAGGCCCTAGCACGGTCGTTCTTCGCCGGTCTGCGCCTGATCTTCTATGCCGGCGCGGCGCTGCCGCAGGATCTCTGGGAGAGGCTGGAGGAGGCGGCGATCCGCGCCACCGGCCAGCGCATCCCCATGACCTCCTCCTGGGGTTCGACGGAAACGTCGCCACTCGCCACCGCCGCCCATTTCCTCATCGAGCGCGCCGGCGTCATCGGTGTACCCGTGCCCGGCGTCGAGCTGAAGCTCGTGTCCAGCGCCGGCAAGCTGGAAGCACGCGTGCGCGGACCCAATGTGACGCCGGGCTACTGGAAGCGGTCGGACCTCACGGCGGAAGCCTTCGACGAGGACGGCTTCTACCGCATCGGCGACGCCGTGCGCCTCGCCGATCCCGACGATCCGGCGAAAGGCATCGTCTTCGACGGCCGCCTCGCCGAGGAGTTCAAGCTGACGACGGGTACCTGGGTGCCGGTGGGGGAGCTGCGGGTGGGCGTGCTCGCCGCGGCGTCGCCGGTGCTCCAGGACGCGATCGTCGCCGGCGAGAACCGCGATTTCATCGGTCTACTCGCCTGGCTCAACGCGGGGGGATGTCAACAGGTGATCGGCTCCGAGGCGCCGCAGGACCTCGCGCAGCTCGCGGTCCACCCGCGGGTGCGCGCGCACGTCCGCGACGCCATCGCGCGGTGGAACGCGAAGGCGACCGGCGCCTCTCATCGCATCGAGCGTGTCCTGCTGTTGCCCGACGCGCCCTCGATCGACGCCAACGAGATCACCGACAAGGGCTACATCAATCAGCGGCTGGCGCTCGAACGTCGGAGCGCCGACGTCGAGCGGCTGTTCGCAGCCGCGCCCGATCTGGAGGTGATCCGGATCGAGCCTGCCTAGACGGTCAAGGACAGACGAACGCCATGGCGTCCAGCATCGGCACGAACTGCATGCCGAGCTGATTGGGATAGCGGCGGACCTCGCCGGTCGCCACTTCGGTGACGATGAATTCAACTTCGGCGTCGGTGAGCCCGGCGGTATAGACCCAAACCATCTGAAACTCGGTCGCGCAAGCGTCGCGCATCCCGACGAACAGCTCGAGATGCTCGGGATCCGCCAGCGAGAACGCCCCGAAGTTGGCGGCCTCGGGGTGCGCCCGGGCGATGCCCTGAGCCGTGGCCGTACGCCAGGTCGCCTCGACGCGGTAGCGCCCCTGCAGCAGGCAAAGAGCGGTCTCCGAGGGAGCACAATCGGAGGGGGAGGAGGCATGGAAACGGCGTGACGCCAGCGTGCGCTCAAAGATGTCGACCACCTGCACGACGAAGTCCCCGCCGAAGGACAGCTCGGTCTTCTCCTCGAGCTCGAACGGCCCCGGTGTCAGCGGCTCGAAGGCGCAGGTTTCAGTGAAAAGGAAGGTGATCATCCGGCCGTCCTGCTCGAGGAGACGGAGACCCTCACAGACACCGCTGCCCGTGAAGCGCACGGTGAACGGTTGGTTCACCTGGGGGTTCGGAGGGTCGAGCTCGACCGCATAAGGGAGCGGTTTGATATCCACCCGCAGCGTCTCCTGCTCTTTGCCGATCTGGGCGCGGAGATACCATGTCCCGCTGGCGAGTGGCTCGATCGGGACCTCCAGGAGTTGCGGACTGCCTGGCGAGAGACAGCTATCGATGAGCTGAAAGGTGATCATCCTCGGATTGGCCGCCGTGAACGTACGGCCCTCTACCTGCGGGCAGCTACCCTCGAGAGCGATCACCAAAGTGAAGGGCATCCCTTCGTGCGGCTGGGCCGGCAGCACGCTCAACTCCAGGGCCAGGCATGGAGAGGCGGCGGCGAGCAGCAGGGCGCACCCGGCGACGGAAGCCATCATGGAGCGGAACATTGGCGCCTCCTCGATAAGAAAATCAGCGGCTTGCTATGGCAAGATGGCATACCAAGCGGTGGCTCGTCAAGGGTCTCCTCCGTCCCCGGATTTCCGGCTACAATACGAAGCCGCGAAACACCTGACAGAAACGCGAGGCTCGGGGCGATCCTGAAGGCGGATGCTCCGCGCACGGCAGCGGCAACGATAGATGAGAACGGTCATGGCGCAGGATGAGAACCAAGCGCAACAAAGCGTCGGCGCGGGTGTTGGTCGACGGTGCGCAGGCAGTGGCACACCAGCCGGTGGACGTGTGAGGCCGATCTCGCGCTTCAGCCTGTCCGCGCGGCGGCGCTGGACCGCCGTGTGACAATCGTTTACATTTGAGCAGCACAGGAGGTCCTACGATGAAGTTCCTCTCCGTCCGCGATCTGCGAAGCAAGTCGGCTGATGTCTGGAAAGGGCTTAGGTCGGAACGGGAGATGGTCGTGACCTCCAATGGCCGGCCCATCGCCATCCTCTCGCTTGTCACGGAAGAGACCCTGGAGGAGACCTTGGCGGCGATTCGCAGGTCCAGGGCGGTCGCTGCGGTCTCCGAGATGCAGCGGCAATCGGTCCAGAGGGGTAAACACACCATCGCCCCGACGGAAATCGATGCCGAGATCGCCGGCGTCCGGCGAGCCCGCCGGCAGCAGCGTCATCCTTCACGATGAAGATCGTCCTGGACACGAACGTCCTCGTGTCCGGCCTGCTTCAACCCTTTGGCCCCTATGGGCCGCACCGTAAATTCGATTACGTATTCTGGGTCCCCAGACTAGGTAGCGCCACGCCGCTGCTGATCTTTCTCTCCTTTGAAGAGACGCCCCGAAGGGGAGGCCATTTGAATAGCCCGGCGGCGCCAGCCCCGGGTACGCGAGTCGATTCAATCCGAGAGCCCCGAAGGGGCGACACGCGGACGCCGGAGATGCCGCCCCTTCAGGGCTACCGGTGTTTATTGGGGCGCCGCTTCCCGGGGCTGGCGCCGCCGGGCTATTCAAATGGCCTCCCCTTCGGGGCGTCGTCCTCCACCACCCTTCCTCTCTGCAGAGGAGGATCGCGGTGCTTCAAGCCCCTTGGACATAGCCGTCTCTCTCGCGCCACTGGAGCCTCAGAATACGTGATCCTAATTACGGAGCGGAGTACTAAGCTCCTTGGATTTAGAAGCTTACCTCTCCGCCGGGCAGGTTCGAAGCCTGCAGCCTTATCAACTGAGGCGAGGCCATAAGCGCTCCAATCTGCCGCCATATTCCGGCCAGCCGAACCGTTGACGGAATGCCGCCGGTGGCCTACCATGATGCAAGTGCTTACGGCTGAGCAGGATAGACTTTTGGCCATTCACATCTCACTTTCGAGAGGATGCGCTGGCTGGGGTAAGAAGGGCACAGCGGAGAAGATCAACTGTACTGTTGAACAAAACCGCTCCGCGGTAGCTCTCTTCTAAAATCTTTCTATTGTAGATCGTTTCGGCCTTCAGTTCCAGGTTGGCGTAGCCTTTCGGCGAACTTCCCGAAAGGAGACCTTGTTATGGGAGAGATGCGCGATCGGATGGAGAAGGAGTTGAAGCTGCGGGGGTATAGCCCGAGAACGATCAATGCCTACCTGCGAGTCGTCCACAACTTCGTTCGGCACCACAAGCGTCCCGCCGAGACCATGGGCAGTACAGAGGCGCGTGCATACCTGCTACACCTGATCGAGGAGAGGAACTTGGCGTGGTCGACTGTCAACCAGGCAGTATGTGCTCTGCGGTTCTATTACGGCCAGGTCCTGCGCCGGCCCTTTGAAGTCGAGATGATTCCCTACCAGAAGAGAAAGCGGAGGTTGCCTTTCGCCCTCAGCGAGCGCGAAGTCGCGGCCTTGTTGGCCGGCGAGTCGAATCTAAAGCACCGTACCATTCTCATGACCATGTACTCCGGCGGGCTGAGATTGCGCGAAGCCATCCAGTTGCAACCCGCCGACATCGACAGTCCAGGGATGAGGATCCGCATCCGGGCCGGTAAGGGAGGCAAGGAGCGATACGTCATGCTCGCGGCGACTCTGCTCGAAGCGCTACGCCGCTACTTCAAGCAGTATCGGCCGGAGCAGTGGCTGTTTTACGGTCAGACCAAGGCGCAGCCGATCGAGGCGCGTACCGTGCAACGGATCATCGCCAAGGCAGCCCGGGCGGCGGGAATTGGCAAGCCGGTCACCACGCACACTCTGCGTCACAGCTTCGCCACCCATCTGCTCGACCGAGGTACCAACCTGCGCTACATCCAGGAGCTTCTGGGCCACAGCAGTATTCGGACCACGATGATCTACACCCACGTCAGCCGACAGGCCTTGACCAAGGTGGCCAGTCCGCTCGACTGGCTGGCCGCCGGCGCCACGGAGCTGCTCGCGTAGCCCGGCTGCAGGATGGCCTCCTCCAGCGGCTTGGAGGTGGCCGACATCGTCCGGCGCTTTGGCCCGGCCTTCCGAGAGACGCATCGCGGCCACCTGAACCGGTCCCAGCTTCGGACCTTGGGAGCCATTGAAGCCTGTCGCACCGCCACTCTGGGCGGGCACGTCTACGAGTGTGCCCAGTGCGGGGCGCGCAAGATCGTCTACAACTCCTGCCGCAACCGGCATTGCCCGAAGTGTCAGGGTTTGGACAAGGAGCGTTGGCTGGAGCAGCGCTGCGCCGAGCTACTGCCGGTGCCGTACTTCCACGTCGTCTTCACGTTGCCCGAGGAGCTCAACCCACTGGCGTTGAGCCATCCCCGGCTGCTGTACGACCTGCTGTTTCGTTGCGCCGCGGAAAGCTTGCTCGAGATCGCCGCCGATCCCCAGCACTTGGGTGCTCGGATCGGCCTGCTCGCCATCCTACATACCTGGAGCCAGAAGCTCACGCTTCATCCTCACCTCCATTGCTTGGTGCCGGCCGGCGGATTGTCGATCGACGGCGACTGGTGGGTGCGCTGCCGGCGTCGCTTCTTCCTGCCCGTGCGGATCCTCTCCAAGCTCTATCGCGGCAAATTCCTGGCAGCTCTCCAAGCGGCCGTGGAGAAAGGCGACCTGCCGCCCGCCCACCTGCCGGCGCTCGATCCGCTGTACCGCAAGCCGTGGATGGTATACAGCAAACCGCCGTTTGGCAGTCCGAAGCAGGTTCTGGCCTACTTAGCCCGCTACATCCACCGGGTGGCGCTGACGAATCAACGCCTCGTCAAGATCACCGATGAGGAGGTCACCTTCACCTGGAAGGATTACGCCGACGCCGAGATGCAGCGGCAGATGACGCTTGCCGGTGAGGAGTTCCTCCGCCGCTTTCTACTCCACGTCCTGCCGGAGCGCTTCGTCCGCATCCGCTACTTTGGACTCTTTGCCAACCGCCATCGCGAGCAGAAAGTGGCCCTGTGCAGGAGTCTGCTTCCTGGACCACCGCCGCCGAAGCTCGAGGTCGAGGACTGGCAGGCGCGCCTGCATCGACTCACTGGCATCGATCCGCTCCTCTGTAGCACCTGCGGCCAGCCCGCTATGCGTTGCATCGAACCGCTCGCGCCAGTCCGCGGCAGGGCTCCGCCCGCGCCATGAAGATGCATGGCTCTAATTCTCTTTCTCTCGCTGCTCCCTTCGGAGATCGGAACCTGTGTCGCTCGCGAGGCCCCTGCGGTATAATGGCAGGCGCGAAACCGCTGGCAGAGAGACGTAGCTCGGGGCCATTTCTGAAGCCGGACGCGGTTGCCAACGCCGGCCAGCGGCTTTCGGGGCGTGAGTGGCAGCGGGAAGGACCTCGCGCGAAGCCCGTGCGGAAGATTCAATCTCCATAGCGGGCTGCTCGGACTCGCCCGCGGCTTCGTTCAACCTGCGTCTATCTGAAATCCTCCCAGCACCGTCCGAGGACTTCGGAGCGACTTGCACGGGAGGACTTCAGATAGACGCTTTCAGGTT
>JBIOVX010000138.1:0-3221 GCA_044868005.1 Thermoanaerobaculia bacterium
CCCCTAACCCCTCTCTCCCGGACGGGAGAGAGGGGAACAAGAAAAAACGCTGGGAGAGGAGGGCCGGGGTGGTGAAGGCTTCGGAGGGCTCGGGAAGATCAGGCGCCGCACGCATGTTAGACTCACAGCGCTCAAGCACGCGCTCTCCAGGAAGGACATCATGGCGGACATTCAGCATCTCGACAGCATCGCCGCGCTCGAAGCGTTGCTCGAAACTTCGAAACAGCGGCCGGTGTGGATCTTCAAGCACAGCCTGACCTGCGGCACCTCGAGCGCCGCGTGGGCCGAGTTCCAGCGCTTCGCCGCGGATCCCTCCGGGGACGGCGCCGTCTTCGCGCTGATCGAGGTGCAGACGGCCCGCGCCGTCTCGACGGCTCTGGCGCAGCGCACCGGCGTCCTGCATCAATCGCCGCAGGTCCTCCTGCTGCGCGACGCCCGCGCGGCCTGGCACGCCAGCCATTACCAGATCAACGTGCGGGCGTTGAAGGGGGTCTGAGGGGAAAGACAGGACGAAAGGGACGTCAAGGACAGCAACGACAAAAACGAGCGTCAGGCCAATCCAGCGAAGAGCTCCTTGACGTCTCCCGCAAACAGTTCCGGTTCCTCCAGGGCCGCGAAGTGGCCGCCGCGGGGCATCTCGGTCCAGCGCGCCACGTCGTAGCAACGCTCGATCCATTCGCGCGGCGGGAAGGGGCTCTCCTTGGCGAAGCGCACGATGCCGCAGGGCACCCTGACGCGCTGATCCGGCCCGAGAACGAGCGGCGCCTTGCGGGTCTCGAAGTAGATTCGCGAGGCGGAATGCGCGGTCTTCGTCAGCCAGTAGAGGCTGACGTTGGTGAGCAGGAGATCGCGTCCGAAACGCCCGAGCACGTCGCCGTCACAGTCGCTCCAGTCGCGGAACTTCTCGACGATCCAGGCGGCGAGGCCGGCCGGTGAATCGTTCAGCGCATAGGCCAGCGTCTGCGGCTCGAAGCGCTGGACGTGGGCGTAGGCTCCCTCGGTGTCGTACCAGCGCTCCGCGCCGGCGAGGAAATCGCGCTCGGTCTCGGATAGCGGGCGTGTTCCTTCTCCCAACCAGGGTCGGAGCGAGCCGGGAATGTAGTTGAGATGGATCCCGATCAGGCGCTCCGGCACCGCGAGCCCCAGCGCCGTGGAGATGCTCGCTCCCCAATCCCCTCCCTGAGCGCCGAAGCGCTTGTAGCCGAGCCCTTCCATCAGGCGCGCCCATAGCTCGGCGATGCGGAAGACGTTCATCCCCGCGGCGGCGGGCCGGTCCGAAAACGCATAGCCGGGGAGCGACGGCACCACGACGTCGAACGAGACGGCGGGATCGCCGCCGAACCGCGCCGGATCGGTGAGGCGGGGAATCACCTCGAGGAATTCCAGGAACGAGCCCGGCCAACCATGGGTGAGGATCAGCGGAATCGGCTCCGGACCCCGGCCTCGCTCGTGCAGGAAGTGGACGCCGAAGCCGCCGATCTCCGCCCGGAAGTGAGGGGACCGGTTGAGTCGCTCTTCCTGTGCGCGCCAATCGAAGTCGTCCCGCCAGTCGGCGACGAGCTCCTGCATGAAGGCGAGATCGGCGCCGTACTCCCAGCCGCTGCCGGGAATCGCATCCGGCCAGCGCGTCCGCGCCAGCCGTTCGCGGAGATCGTCGAGAGCGGCCTGCGGGATGCGGATCTCGAACGGCTCGATCTTCATGCCGGCTCCCACAGGGCGATCTCGAGGCATTCGGGAATTCCTTGGCGAAATACTCCTCGGCCGCGCTCGCCATCGCTCAGCGAGCCAGCAGCACGAGCGCCAGCGCGACGGCGCCGGGAACGGCCTGGACCCAAAGGATCTTCCGGTTCGCCGTGACAGCGCCGAAGATGCCGGCGACGATCACACAGACGAGGAAGAACACCTTGACGGAGAGGCCCGCCGCGCCGAGGCTGAGACCCCAGATCAGGCCGGCGGCGAGAAAGCCGTTGTAGAGGCCCTGGTTGGCGGCGAGGGACGCCGTGGCTTCCGCCATCTCGCGAGAGAGGCCGAAGGTGCGGCGGCCGAACGGCTTCTTCCAGAGGAACATCTCGAGGACGAGGAAGTAGAGGTGGAGGGCGGCCACCAGACCTACCGCGATCGCGGCGAGCGTCGTCATGGCTCGGCCTAGCGCCGCGAGCTCTTCTTCTTGGTCTCCCCGGCGCCGCCGGGCAAGGCGGAGAGAGAGCCGGAGGACCGCTTGGCCGGCTTGCGGTCGCTGAGCGAGACCGGCTTCTCGGAGGTCGAGGATTTGGCGCTGGCCAGGCTCGCCTTGAGGGCCGCCATGAGATCGATGACCTGCGCTTTCGGTTCTTCGACCGGCGCGGCGGTGATCTCCTCGCCCTGGACCTTGCGCTCGATGAGGTCCCGCGTCTGCTGGCGCTGCTTGTCCTCGTAGTTCTCGGGATGGAACTCCTCGGCGGCGACCTGCTCGATGAGCTGGATGGCCAGCTTGAGCTCCGGCTCCTTGACCTCCGCCGGGCCGACGGGAACCTCGGAGAAGTCGCGCAGCTCGTCGGCGTAGCGGAGCTGCTGCATCACCAGGCCGTTCTGGTACGGCCGCAGGAGTACGAGCTGGTCCTTGCCGCGGGCCACGTAGCGGGCGAGCGCCACGCGGCCGGTCTCCTTCATCGCCTCGGTCAGCAGCCGGTAGGGCCGATCGCCTCCCTTGTCCGCTCCCAGGTACCACGACTTCTCGAAGTAGATCGGATCGACCTGGGCGCTGGGGATGAACTCCGAGATCTCGATGGCGTTCGTGGCTTCGGGCTGCAGGGCTTTTAATTCCTGATCGGAGAACAGGACGTATTGTCCTTTGGAGTACTCGTACCCTTTGGCGATGTCGTCCTTCTCCACCACCTCGTTGTCCACCGGGCAGATGTACTGCTGCTTGAGGCGCGAGCCGCACTTCTTGTGCAGCATGTTGAATTGAATTCCGACCGAGGTTTCACCGGTGGAATAGAGCTTGACGGGTATGGTTACGAGACCGAAGGCGATGTTGCCGGAGGCGAAGGGACGGGCGCTCATGAGGCGTAATATACCTCGGATTTGGGGCGGAATGCATATTGTACCGGTTTGCCCTTCGAAGCCTCACCCCCTGTCCCCCTCTCCCTGACGGGCGAGGGGGGACGCGGACGAAGGGTTTTGCCAAAAAAGGTGGCCTCCTATCGGCAAGACGGCTGTGATTCGTCCCCCCTCGCCCGTCA